>JALFSI010000016.1:0-10523 GCA_022779365.1 Clostridiales bacterium | reverse complement strand
GAGGATTGAAACCGGGGGCAACACACCGTAGGCATCGGCTGTCAGGAAGATGACCTGCTTGGCGTGCGGGCCCTTGCTAATCGGTTTGACAATGTTATTGATGTGGTAAATCGGGTAGGAAACGCGGGTGTTTTCCGTGGCGCTACGATCGTGAAAATCGGGCGTTCCGTCTTCCTTGACGATAACGTTCTCAAGGAGAGCATCGCGGCGAATGGCGTTGTAAATGTCGGCTTCCGCATCTTTGTTAAGGTCAATGACCTTCGCATAGCAACCGCCTTCGTAGTTAAAGACGCCTTCGTCATCCCAGCCGTGTTCGTCGTCACCGATCAAAAGACGCTTCGGATCGGCCGAAAGCGTGGTCTTGCCGGTGCCGGACAGACCGAAGAAGATGGCCGTATTCTGGCCGTTCTTGTCGGTGTTGGCCGAGCAGTGCATGGAGGCGATGCCGCGCAACGGATTGAAGTAGTTCATAATCGAGAACATTCCCTTCTTCATTTCGCCGCCGTACCAGGTGTTGATGATGACCTGCTCCCGGGAGGAGATGTTGAAGGCGACGCAGGTCTCGGAGTTGAGCCCCAGCTCCTTGTAGTTCTCGACCTTTGCCTTGGAGGCGTTGTACACGACGAAGTCCGGCTCAAAGCTCTTCAGCTCTTCCTCGGTCGGCTGGATGAACATATTGGTGACGAAGTGTGCCTGCCATGCGACCTCCATGATGAAGCGGATCGCCATGCGGGTGTCCTTGTTCGCGCCGCAGAACGCGTCCACGACGAACAGGCGCTTGCTGCACAGCTCCTTCACAGCCAGCTCCTTGACGCTCTTCCAGGTGGACTCGCTCATGGGGTGGTTGTCGTTCTTGTACGCCTCGGAGGTCCACCAAACGGTGTCCTTGGAGTTGTCGTCCATGACGATATACTTGTCTTTGGGGGAGCGGCCGGTGTAGATGCCGGTCATCACGTTGACAGCGCCCAGCTCGCTGACCTGACCCTTTTCATAGCCTTCCAGACCCGGCTTGGTCTCTTCGGCGAAAAGCGCCTCGTAGGAGGGGTTGTGGACGATCTCGGTCGTGCCGGAGATGCCATACTTTTCAAGATTCAGTTCGGACATATATGGTTACCTCTTTCTAAAAAATTTGTACGTTCAAAAAGTGAAAGCCATCTCTCACCAAATACCAGTATACCATGCTTCTGTCACAATTTCCACCACATTTTTTGCGGAAACAATATTTTTTTGCAAACCTGAAACTTTGACAGTTTTCCGGGGAATTTGCACACACAAAAGCCTCCCCTTGGTGACCAAGGGGAGGTGGCGCGAAGCGCCAGATGAGGAGAAGGGTGGTATGTTTTGAGATGTTGCCACGTTTCGACTCAAAAACGCGATGCAGCTCAAAAACTGCAAGTCTTCCCCTCATCAGTCGCCTATGGCGACAGCTATCCCTACCCCCTTTGCCCCTTCGGGGCATTTCCCCCTGATAGGGGGAATCGACCCCCCGAGGGGAAGCCGTGGACTTTTGCAAATCCGCCGGTGCGGTGCGCGCCCTTGCCTCTCCCTTTGGGAGAGGTGTCCGAGCGCAGCGAGGACGGAGAGGGTCGCCCTCTCAGTCAGCTTCGCTGACAGCTCTCCCAGAGGGAGAGCCAAGGGACTTGCGCGAAGCGGCACTGCGCAAAAAACGGGGAGGGGGTTGTATCCCCCTCCCCTACCATATAGCTCCCTCAATCCAGCGCAAATGCGGCGTACACCGCCCCGCGCGTTCCGTCCAGCCAGCGGGTGTAGAAGCCCGCCTCGGGAAGCCAGATTTCCACCTCGCCCAGCGCCGCCGCCAGCGCGGGCAGCGCCCGTGCGTCCGGCAGCAGCTCGTCGGCGCGCAGCCGCCCGTCAGGAAGCCTCCGTACCGCCGCGCAGCCGAGCCCCCCCGGCGCGTCGAGCAGATAAAACGTATCCTCCCGCCCCGCGTATTCCAGCGTGGGCTTGTCGTAGCGGATGTGCGTAGCCTCGCCCAGCAGCGTCTCCCGCAGCCCGGCGTAGCCCACCGCGCTCACGACCTCCGCCCGACCCTGCGGCGCGGGCAGCCTCTGCGGTGAGAATGTTGTGCTCGCGCCCGCAAAGCCCAGCTTTTCGTACATCGCGCCCAGCTCCGGCGTGAGCGCCGCGAGCATCAGCAGCACCACGCCCCGGCTCTTGAGCTTTTTTTCGGCGTATTGCAGAAGCCCCCGGCACGCGCCGCGATGCCGCCAGCGCTCGTCGGTCGCAACAGCGTAGATATACGCCGCCCGTTCCTCGCGCCCGTCCCGCACGAGCGTCTGCGGCAGGCAGAACAGCATCGCGCACAGCGCGCCCCCCTCGCGGGCGGCAAACGCGTCGCAGAGCGGGAACAGCGTGTCAAAAAACGCGTCGATCGTCTCGTCGTCGTCGCCGAACGCCTGCTTCCACAGCGCGCGCAGCGCCGCGCGGTCAGCATCGCCTGCGCGGGTGCATCTCATACGCCGTCCTCCTGCCATTCGGCGATGTATTTGCGCAGCAGCAGCGTCGGCTGATACGACTCCTTCGCGCGGCGCAGACCCTCCTCGCCCATGTCGTCCTCGCGGTTGAGCCAGCGCACGGCGGGGTATTTGTCCGCCACCATGCGCGAAAATTCGCGGTTGATGAGCGGGTACGCGCCGTCGATGTCCGGGAACGCCTTCTCGAACATCACGTCGTAATAATGTTCGTGCATCCGCCCGCCGATGGAAAATGCCGCGACGGTATCTCCGACGAACAGCAGCAGCCCGTCCAGGGAAAGCGCCTCAAAATGCTCCATCGCGCGGCGCAGGGCGATCTTTTCGTTGTCGATCTCGCGCCCTGCCGGGTGCTGCGCGTACCAGAGCCGCGCCATTTTGCCGCACAGCGGCAGATTTTCCGGCGTCACGCGCTCGGTGTGCCAGTCGTCGTGCTCCTGCAAAAAGCGATTGATATGGTTGCGCTTTGCCTGCAATTTCTTGCCGTGCAGCTCGCACAGCTCCTCCACGGTGTAGATATAGTCGAACGAATCGCGGTACTCCGTAAATGTGAACCGCCCCGGCGCGGAGCGCTCCAGCACTTCGCGGGTCTCATCCGTCACGCCGCGCAGGGAAAGCCGCAGCCTGTGCGCCCGCGCTGTGTCGTGGAGCTTTTCAATGACGCCCATCACGTCGCCCTGCCCCGCCGGATACAGGCAGATGAGCTGCCCCGAATGCGCCAGCGCCTGCGTCACAAAGCCGTCTACCTCCGCCAGAGCCCCGTAGTAGCCCTCCCAGAAGTACATATTATAAAAGGTGTAGTCCGCGCCCGGATAGGCGCAGCGGTGCAGAATGGGCTGTACCCATGCCGCGTCCGCCACGGTCGGCGCATGAAATTCGATCATAAAAATTCCCTCCGTTTCTGTATTCTAAGTATAACACGCGCGTCAATACAATTTTCTGGTTGACAAATGGCGAAAAAGCATCTATAATTTTCTAGTCTGCCGCAGTATGCAGTGCAGATAATCCTTACCGCCGTCGAGAACGGCGGTCATCAGTCCAGAAGGAGGTGCAACATCATGGCAAAGCTTTCCGCAAAGTATGAGATCCTCTATATCATCGACCCCGCGCAGGGTGAAGAGGGTATCGCGGCTCTCGTGGAAAAATTCAAGGGTCTGACGGAGACGTATGGCTCGGTGTCCAGTGTTGAAGAGTGGGGTAATCGCCGCCTGGCATACCCGATCAACGACCTGAACGACGGCTACTATGTCTACATGACCTGCGAGACCAGGCCGGAGATGCCGGCTGAGCTCGACCGTGTCTTTAAGATCACGGATGGGATCCTGCGTTCCATCATCGTGGCGGTCGAAGAGTAAGGGGGCGGTTTCATGCTGAACCATATCGTTCTCATGGGACGTCTGACCCGTGACCCCGAGCTGCGCCGGACCGGCAGCGGCATCGCGGTCGCATCCTTCACCCTCGCCGTGGACCGCGATTACGCGGCTCAGGGCGCAGAACGGGAAACGGATTTTGTTGACATCGTGGCATGGCGCAGCACGGCTGAGTTTGTCAGCAAGTACTTCACCAAGGGCCGCATGGCAGTGGTGTCCGGCAGATTGCAGATCCGCAACTGGCAGGACAAGGACGGCAACAAGCGCCGCAGCGCGGAGGTCGTGGCAAACGACGTCTACTTCGGCGATTCCAAGCGCGACGGGGCTGCCCCCGGCGGCTTCGATCAGTCCATCCCCAGCTATGCCGCAGCGCCCGCGCCGGCATCCTACGCCGCGCCCGCAAACGGCGGCGCGTCCGATTTTGCGATGCTCGACGACAACGATCCCGAGCTTCCGTTCTGAGAGTTTTTCCACAAATACTGTAAGGAGGTTTCTCAATGGCTATGGCTACTGACCGTGCCCGTCCCCGCCGCCGTAAGAAGGTTTGCGCCTTCTGCGTGGATAAGGTCGAGCACATTGATTTCAAAGATACCGCAAAGCTGAAGCGATACACGTCCGAGCGCGGCAAGATCCTGCCCCGCCGCACGACCGGCACCTGCGCCGCGCATCAGCGCCAGCTGACGGTCGCCATCAAGCGCGCCCGCCACATCGCCCTGCTGCCCTACGTCGCAGAGTAAAAAAGCAAGCAAGCTCCCGGTTTCCAAACGGAAACCGGGAGCTTTTGCACCCCTTCTTGGCTCTCCCTCTGGGAGAGCTGTCGCCGCAGGCGACTGAGAGGGTCTTCCTTGTTTACCCTCTCCGTCCTTCGCTGCGCTCGGACACTTCCCCCAAAGGGGGAGGCAAGGGCGCACAGCGCACCGGCGGGTTTGCAAACGTCCAAGGCTTCCCTTGGTGATCAAGGGAAGCTGTCGCCGAAGGCGACTGATGAGATCAGAACGTTGCAGGTTTGCAGAGCGCCACCCCGCGGTGCGGCAAAACGTACAACTTCTCATCCCTTCTGTCACGGCTACGCCGTGCCACCGTCTCGCTGCGGCTCGGTCACGGCGTGGGTCTGACAGCCCACCGGGCTGTCATGGGGCACCACGCCGCCGCTTCGCTACCTTGGTCACCAAGGGGAGGCTTTGGCGCGTCCCGTTCCGCATGGGTGCATTCCAATTCGTGATTGCATTCTGCCGGGCAGGGCAAGCCCCGCCCCTACGCAAAATTATTCATTCCTCATTTTTCGTCATTCATCATTCATGAAACGCCAAACAGGAGGGGTAAACCCCTCCTGTCTGCGTATCACATATATCCCCCGCCGCGGGGCGCAAACAGCGCCGCGCCCGCGCCGCTGAGTGCCAAAATCAGCGCCAGCACCGCAACGATGACGTACACGCAGAAAAAGCTGCGTGCAAAGCTGCGCTTATTCACGTTCCGCGCGCCGATGGCGTGGCAGATGAGGAAGATCCAGCCGACCAGCGGCACGGCATACAGAAGCTCATACCCGAAATATGCCCACGCCGACAGCGGGCGCAGCTCCGGGGGAAGCTCACGATAGTCCATGTGCAGCCCTCCTTACAGCGCGCCAACGCCGCGTGCGATGTACTGCCCGGCGTTTTTCGCGACCAATTCCCCGTCCTTCACGACGAGCTGCCCGCGCAGATACACCCGCTCGATCGCGCCCCGTCGCGCCATGCCCTCATAGGGCGTATAGCCCGCCGCCGAATGCTCCTGCGCCGCCGAGAATACGCCCTCGGCGTTCGGGTCGAGCACGACGATGTCGGCGTCGCTGCCCACCGCCAGCACGCCCTTGCGCGGATACGCGCCGTACAGCCGCGCGGGATTTTCCGCCAGCAGCGCGCACATCTGCTCCTTCGTGATGCGCCCCGCCGCCACGCCGTAGGTATACAGCAGCAGCCCGCGGCTCTCCACGCCCGGCAGCCCGCCGGGGATCTTCGTAAAATCGTCCCGCCCCGCGCGCTTCTGCTCGCGGGTGAAGCTGCAATGGTCGGTGGACACGGTCTGCACCGTGCCGTTTGCCAGCGCTTTCCACAGCGCGTCCTGGTCAGGCTTCGTGCGCAGCGGCGGCGCGCAGATATAGCCCGCCGCGGCGTCAAACTCGTCCTGCCGGTAGCGGCTGTCGTCCAGGATCAGATAGTGCGGGCACGTCTCCACATACACCCTCTGCCCGCGCTCGCGCGCGGCAAACACCTCGTGCAGCGCCTCGCGCGTGCTCAGATGCACGATCACCACCGGCACGTCCGCGACCTCGGCGATACGCAGCAGATGCGCCACCGCCTCCGCCTCCAGCGGGTTCGGGCGGCATTCGGGGTGCGAGGCGGGCGCGAGCCTGCCGTCCGCCTTATGCTGCGCGATGAGCGCGTCGATCACGCCCGCGTTTTCGCAGTGTACGCCCGCGATGCCGCCGTATTTTTTCAGCTCCAGCAGCGCCGAGAACAGGTCCTGATCGCCGATCATCATCGCGGGATAGGTCATGTACATCTTAAAGGACGAAATGCCCGCCTCAAACATCTGCGGGATTTCCGCGCGGATGCCCTCGTTCCAGTCGTCGATGGTCATGTGGAAGCCGTAGTCACAGCTCGTTCTGCCACCCGATTTCTTGTGCCAGAGCGACAGCCCGTAGCCGAGCGTTTCGCCCTTGTTCGGGCAGGCAAAGTCGATGACCATCGTCGTGCCGCCGCAGACCGCCGCGGCAGAGCCTTTTTCAAAATCGTCCGCCGTGGTGGTATTGCAGACGTCCAGATCAAAATGGGTGTGCGCGTCGATAAAGCCGGGGAAGAGCAGCTTACCGCGCACGTCCACGACCTCCGCGTCGCTGGACGCAAGGTCCTTGCCGATGAGCACGATCTTGTCGTTGCAGACGAGAAGATCCGCCTGCTGCGACGCGCCCGCGCCCACGATCGTGCCGCCCTTGAACAGTCGCTTCATAGTAATACGCTCCATTCTATATCAATTTTGCGTGTGTCTTTGCATCCAGTATAGCACGCGGCGGGGAATTTGTAAATTTCTTCACGTCCGCGCCGGAAAAAAACGGCGACCGTGTTGCAAAGTGTGTAAAATTCGTGTAAAATACGCACGAATCGAGGGATCATAGAGCTATGAAGCAACTGCGTTTTGACAAGTCCATCCTGCCGTCGCTTGCCGCGTGCCTGCTGCTGCCGGTGTATCTGGAGCTGGCACTGCACCTGTTCGTGTACCGCGGCGTGTCGGCGCGCATCGTCTACCCGCTGCTGTTTGCGCTGGCAGCGGGCTTTGCCCTGTTCGCGCTCGTGTCGCTGCTGCCCAAACGGGCGGGCGGCATCGTTTTGTGCGCGCTGACGGGTATTTTCGTGCTGTATTTTGAGATCCAGTTCGTCTATAATTCGATTTTCGGCGAATTTATGTCCGTCTGGCAGGTCTCGTTCGGCACGACCGCCATCGCCAATTTCCATCAGCAGATGCTCTACGGCATCTGGCAGGCGATCGTGCCTGTGCTGGTGCTGCTGCTGCCGCTGCCGGCGATGATCGTGGCGGTGTGCCGCGGCTGGCTGCGCTTACAGCGCCGGGCGTGGAGGTTTCCCGTCTGCGCGGCGGTCTTGATGCTGGCGCTGCATTTCGGCGCGGTGGGCATCATGCGCGTCAGCGCCGCCGGGATGTTCTCGGCGTACAAGCTCTACACCGACGCCGGCACGGCGACGGAGATCAGCATCAAAAATATCGGTCTGCTCTCCACTACGCGGCAGGAGTGCAAGTTCCTGCTCCTCGGCGCGCAGCCGGCGGGGGAGACGGAGCTGCTTGCACAGGAGGGCGCGGCGGACGGACAGTACGACCCGGCAGAGTATAATATCTACGACATCGACTTTGACAAGCTCGCGCAGGAGACCGGGGATGACGCGCTGCGGAAGCTGGATGAATATTTTGCCGCCGCCGTGCCGACGTCCAAAAACGAGTACACCGGGCTTCTCAAGGACTATAACCTCATCACGATCTGCGCCGAGTCGTTTTCCGACCTGCTGATCGACGAGCAGCGCACGCCCGCGCTCTATAAGCTCGCCACGAACGGCTTCATCTTTAACAACTATTACGGCTCGTTCGGCAGCAACACCACCAACGGCGAATATACCATGGCGACGGGGCTGTTCCCCGACCTCACGCGCAGCAAGTCCACCGCCAGCTTCTACGCCTCGCAGAAAAATTATCTGCCGTTCTGCCTCGGAAACGAAATGAAAGAGCGCGGCGCGCTGACCTATGCCTACCACAACTATACCGGCGAATATTACTCCCGCAATGTCACGCACCCCAACATCGGCTACACCTTCAAATCCGCCACCGACGGGCTGGACATCGCGCTGAGCTGGCCCTCGTCGGATCTCGAGATGATGCAGCAGTCCGTCGCGGACTATGTGCAGGCGGAGACGCCCTTCTGCGCGTATTATATGACGTTCAGCGGGCACTATCAGTATAACTGGGACAATCCCATGAGCGCCAAAAACCGCGCCGTCACCGACGGTCTGCCGTATTCCGACCCCGTCAAGGCGTACATCGCCTGCAATCAGGAGCTCGAGCGCGGTCTGGAGTTCCTGCTGCAAGCGCTGGAGGACGCGGGCGTCGCGGATAAGACCGTCATCGTCCTCACGAACGACCACTATCCGTATGGACTCAACGAGCAGCAGTATAACGAGCTTGCCGGGCACAGCGTGGATACGACCTTCGAAAAATACCGCAACAGCTTCCTCTGCTATGTGCCGGGGCTGCACGTCGAGGTCGATACCTATTGCAGCACCGTGGACATCCTGCCCACGCTCCTGAATCTCTTTGGTCTGCCGTATGACTCGCGCCTGCTCGCGGGGCGGGATATTCTCTCGCCGGAGGCGAATGACTACGCCGTCCTGTCCGATCAGAGCTTCATCACGCCCGATTTTGCCTTCGACGCCTCCACCGGCACGCTCAAACGCACCGACGGCGGCACGGACGATGTGAGCGCCCGCGTCGAAGAGATCTCCGCCCAGATCGCCCGCGCCATGCAGGTGTCCAAGCAGATTTTGGACAACGACTACTACGCCCACGCCATCCTCGGCGTGCGCAACGCGGACAATACGCTTCAGGAATACCCGTATACCGACATTCCAGAAACGTTTTCGCTTGGAATGCTGGACTATTACTGTCAGAACGGCTATATGGACGCATTTTCGGACACAGTGTTCGGCTTTGACATCGATTGCCCGTATGCCGAGCTGCTTGAAACGCTCTACCGCATTCAGGACCGCCCGGACGTGTCCGGCGCGCCGCTGTTCTTCGTGGGCAGCAGCACCCGCACCATGACCGGCGAGTATCAGGACGCTGTCCGCTGGGCACAGGATCATGGGCTCATCAGCGACCGCATTTGGCTGATGGACGCCTTCACGCCGCTTCTGCGCAAGGACGCGGCGGTCACGCTGCGGCGCTATGCGGCGATGCTGGGCATTGACGTGAGCGTTGAGGAGCAGACCGTACGCGACTGGCAGGCGCGCTACCCGGCACTGAGCGCATCCGAGACGGCGGCGCTCGTCTGGTGCTTTGAAAACTCCATCGCAAGGCTCGACGGCGAGCTGGATTCGGTGTTCCGTTCGGCGGATCAGGTCATGCCGCGCTATTATGTGATGAGTATGATCTATAATTTCCACCTGATATTCAAGCGCTGAAGCGCTCAGAGCGCACCCGCGCCAACCGTTTTGACCACCAAAACCCGTTCCGCCGGGGCACAGCCCCCGGCAGAGCGGGTGCATTTGTGGAATTTTTTCGGGAAATGCAAGAAAATGCTTGCATTTGCGCCGCAGACCTGATATAATAACCCTCGCCGATGGGGGTATAGCTCAGCTGGGAGAGCGCATGACTGGCAGTCATGAGGTCAGCGGTTCGATCCCGCTTATCTCCACCAAAACAATATAATCCGAACCTTTATCCAATCGGAGATGGGTTCGGATTTATTGTTTATATCGAGGAAATTGAAGATTGGTAAACGCAAAACCGGGAGGACTGCCGAACATGGCAATCTTCCCGGTTCGTTTATGTAGAATCTTTCGCCGCAGCTTCTTTTTTCTCTTTCCATTCGGCAAATGCCCGCTTGCCCTCATCGCCTTCATAATACTTCTGAATCACCGGCAGCAGACTCCTTGCCAGAGACTCATATACAAACTCTGGAATCTCAGCGGAGTTAACATCATTCACATCATAGCAGTTCTTTTTCTTCATTCTGTTCCTCCCTTCACGGCGCACAGGTGCGTTTTTATGGCGCGGATGAGTAAAGATATGCCCCTCAGCGTTTGCGTCTCTTGTGGAGCATAAAACATCCGATTTTCAACCTTTATCCTGACAGATTTTCGCCCGCCTCCTTCGGGCGGATCAGCTTTGCATTTGACGGATAATTGAGCGTGATCAGCGCTGGCTTTCCAAGGCCCTGTTTCTTTCGGCAGATCAATCCGCTATATTCCAATTCTCGGAATATGCGTGTAACACACTGCCGACTTCGATGCAGTTTCTTCTGTGCCTGTTCTACGGTGAAGTAGAGACGGATCGTGCCGTCTGCCTCTATGAATCCGTTAACCTTTGAAATGCTGGCTCTGTCCAGCATAAGCGCATACAG
>JALFSI010000009.1:0-17677 GCA_022779365.1 Clostridiales bacterium | reverse complement strand
TTGATTAAAATATTTAATCAAGAATCCCGTGTGCTACGCACACTCGCATCGTGCGAATGCACGCTGCGCCGTCTCATGCAGAATCTGACGCGCCGTTGGCGCTATAAAAAGCTCTTCAAGCTTTTTAACAGATTCTAGTATCAAGAGCATCAGGGGCATTTTTGCGCCCACAAGATGGAGGAATGCCTGTGTTACGACCGATCCTGCATACTCTGCTGATCTCCCCGACTGCCGTGCAGCATACAAAAGGCGATAAGCTGGCGATCCTGATCCTCGCGGTTCTGATCCTCTGCACGTTGGCGGCTCTGTGGCATCAGCGGGTCGCGCTGCGCGAGGAGCGGCGGCGGGAGCAGGCAGACAAGGAGCGGCTGGCACAGTATCACGCGCTGCAAAGCGCCCGCGTACAGGAGCACGAGGGCGTCGTGGCGACGTATGAGCTGAACCTGACGAAAAACACCTGCACCGGCAGCGGCCCGCTGCTTGGCGCGGCGGGCGGTACGGTCGATGACTTTACAAGGGGTATGTGCGCGCTGCTGCACCCCGATGATGTGCCGCGCTATATGCGGCAGATGTCGCCGGAGAACGTGCTGCGCCTGCTGGACGAGGGCGTGAGCACGGTCGAGGATGATTTTCTGCTCTATGTACCAGAAAAGGGCTATGTCTGGCGGCATATCTGCGCCGACGTGCTGCGAAACCCGCAGACGGATGACGTAGAGGTCGTTGCCTACGCCATCGACAACGACTATAAGCGCCGCATGGAGCAGATCGCCGAAAAGGTCCTGCACACCGCCTTTACCCGCGTGGCGCTCATCGACGTGCGCTCCGGCGTGGCGACGAGCTACCGCCGCGGCACACTGCTGCCTCGCTCTTCCGATCAGGACGACGGCAGGCTGGTCGTGCAGGATTATGAGACAAAATTCATGCAGCAACTGTGCGCCGTCATGCACGAGGCGGAGTACCGCGACCTGCTGAAGACGACGCGGATGAACGTTCTGCTGTGCGAATTGAATGCAAACGACTTCTACGACGTGCCGCTGCGCACGCGCGAGGACACGCCCGGCGGGGAGCGGCATATCAACCTGCGCTTTTCGTGGCTGTCGGAGCGGCGCGAGTGCATTCTGATGTGCTCGGAGGATGTGACACAGGTCGTCGCCAGCCGGACGGACGCACGGACGGGGCTTTTGAACGCCGACGGCTTTTATGCGCGGGCGGAGCAGTGGCTCGCGGAGCACCCGGGGCGGCCGTTTACCATACTGCGGTATGATTTTGACGGCTTCAAATTCATCAACACCACTGCGGGCTTTGCCAGAGCGAACAAGCTGCTGCACGATTTCGGGCTGTTCCTGCACGGGCACAACACCGACGACAGCTTTGCCGGACATCTGAACGCCGACCAGTTCGTGCGCTTCTGCGGCGATGGAAGCATCGACCCGAAGCGGGCGGCGGAGCTGTTTCAGGCGCGTTACCGCGGCTATCCCTACACGGTGCTGCTGCATGTGGGCGTATACGATCTGTGCGAGCCGGACACCGACATATATCTTGCCAGCTACAGGGCGCTGCTGGCGCTGCAGACGATCAAGGGCAACCGCACGCAGTATGTGGCATATTATACGCAGGGGATGTCCGACCGCGCGCATCAGGCGCGCGAGCTGCTGGACGATGTGGAGCGCGCGCTGGAGGAGGAGCAGCTTTGCGTCTGGTTTCAGCCGCAGTATGACGCAGGCGGGCAGCTTGCGGGCGCGGAGGCGCTCGTGCGCTGGCAGCATCCCGAAAAGGGGATGATCCCGCCCGGTGAATTTATCCCGCTGCTGGAGTACAGCAACCTCATCACGCGCGTGGATCAATACGTCTGGGAGCACACCTGCCGCCGGCTTCAGAGGTGGAACGCCGAGGGGCTGTACCTGCCGGCGTCGGTCAATGTCTCGCGCATGGATCTGCAAAACGGCGACCTGCCGGAGCAGTTTACCGCGCTCGTCGCAAAATACGGTCTTGAACCCGACCAGCTCCGGCTGGAGATCACCGAGAGCGCCTACACCGACCGCCCTGAGCAGCTTGCCGCCATGGTCGCGCGCCTGCGCGCGGCGGGCTTTACCGTGGAGATGGACGATTTCGGCACGGGCTATTCGTCGCTGAATATGCTCAAGGACATCCGCATCGACGTTTTGAAGCTGGACATGAAGTTCCTCTCCGGCGGGGAGGAGGCACGCGGACGGCAGATCGTGCAGAGCATTGTGGATATGGCACACCGGCTGGATATGTGTGTGATCGCCGAGGGCGTGGAAACGGCGCAGCAGGCGCGGGAGCTGACGGCGCTCGGCTGCGATGCGATGCAGGGCTACTATTTTTCCCGCCCGCTCCCACCCGAAGAATTGGAAAAAATTTTGCGTACCGGCGGTGCGCAATCGCCGCAGCCTGCGCCTGCGGCGATGATGCCAGATTGAAGAATATATTCCCGTAAAAAACGCCGCACGAAACGATTTTCGTGCGGCGCTTTTTGTTCAAAACGTACAGGAAATACAACTTTTTGGGAAATATAAGTACAAATTATGAATTTTTTACTTAAAAAGACGAATTATTGTTGAAAAATCGTTTTGAATATGGTATATATAGGGGCGCATGTCATACTTAGGAATTATATTGGAGGCGGCGATATGGCATATATGCGGTTGGGCGATCTGCTGATCGCCGCCGGGACGATCACGAGGCAGCAGCTTGACGACGCGCTGACCCTGCAAAAGCAGACCGGCGAGCGTCTGGGCGACGTGCTCATCGAAAACGGCACGATCACCGAGCGGCAGCTCATCGACGCGCTGCAAATGCAGCTCGGCGTGGATTTTGTCGATCTGACCGCTGTGTCCATCCCCGTGGAGCTGACAAAATACGTCCCGCGCGCCGTCGCAAAAAAGTATTCGGTCGTGCCGGTCAAGCTCGTCCGCGACGAGCTGTTCGTCGCTATGAGCGACCCGCTGAACTTCCTCGCGCAGGAAGAGCTGAAAGCCGTCAGCCATAAGCAGGTCGTGCCGATGATCGCCACGCGCAAAGCCGTGGAGCAGGCGATCGCCACGCTGTACGGCAGCGAGGGCACGGTCCGCGCTATGGAGGAGATGAAGCGCGAGGCGGGCGAAACGTCCGGCGATATTGTCCCCGCGCAGATGGCGCATACCGCCGATACCGGCGCGGACGCCGCGCCGACCATCCGCTTTGTAAACTCCGTCATCGAGCGCGCCGTGCACGAGCGCGCAAGCGATATTCACTTAGAGCCGCAGGCGGACGAGCTGGTCGTGCGGATGCGCGTGGACGGGCTTCTGCGCCGCGTGCTGACCGTTCCGACGAATTTGCAGGCGACAGTCATTTCCCGCCTCAAGGTCATGGGCGGCATGAACATCGCCGAGCGCAAGATCCCGCAGGACGGGCGCGCGATGGTGCGCGTCAAGGGGCGGGAGATCGACCTGCGTATCTCGTCCATGCCCACGGTCTACGGCGAAAAGCTCGTGCTGCGGCTGCTCGATAAGTCGCAGCAGCACATCACCAGCCGCACCATCGGTCTGGAGGGCGACGATCTTACAAAATATAGCGCGCTGCTGAAAAACACCAGCGGCGTGATCCTGCTGGTCGGTCCGACCGGCTCAGGCAAATCCACCACGCTGTGCGCCATGCTCAAGGAGCTGTGCTCCGAGCAGACGAACATCATGTCGCTGGAAGACCCGGTGGAGTATGACATCCCGGGCGTGAACCAGTGCCAGATCAACGAAAAGACCGGCATGACGTTTGCCGCCGGTCTGCGCGCGATCCTGCGTCAGGACCCCGACATCATCGCCGTGGGCGAAATTCGGGACGGCGAGACGGGCGCGATCGCCATCCGCGCCGCCATCACGGGGCATCTTGTCCTCTCCACGCTCCACACGAACGACGCGGTGGCGGCGGTGGACCGCCTGCTGGATATTGGTGTTGAGCCGTATCTGATCGCAAACGCGCTGCGCGGCGTCATTTCGCAGCGGCTCGTGCGGCGCATCTGCCCGCACTGCAAGACCGCCTACCGCCCGGAGGCGGATGAGCTGGAGCTTCTGGGGCTGCCGGAGGACGCGGACGTGGAGTTTTACCGCGGCGCAGGCTGCGAGGAATGCTATCACACCGGCACGAGCGGACGCCGCGCCGTGTTTGAAATTCTGACTGTGGACGCGCGCCTGCGGCGTATGATCGCCGAGGGCGCGCGCTATGACGAGCTGTATGCCGCCGCGCGGCAGACGAATTTTGAAACGCTGCGCGGGCGCTGCCGGGAGCTTGTCCTGCGCGGCGAGGTGAGCGCGGCGGAGGCGGCGCGCGCCATCAACTCGGCGGCAGAGTAGAGTAACCGCCGGTGACGCTTGTCGATTGAATCAACGGTTACTGAAGGAGCGGCTATGCTTAGTTGGAACGAACTCATCGCGCTGGCGCACGAGCGCCGCGCCTCGGATGTGCATATGGTGTGCGGGCTGCCGTTTTTGTGCCGCGTGGACGGGCGCGTGGAGCGCCTGACCGATGAACCGCTCACGCGCGCGCAGTGCGAGCAGTACGCGCAGCAGCTCGCGGGCGAGGAATATGAGGCGCTGCGCGAGATCGGCGAGCGCGACCTGTCGTGCGGCTTTGAATGCGGCGTGCGCGTGCGTGTGAACCTGTTTTGCCAGCAGGACGCGGTGTCCGCCGCTGTTCGCCTGCTGGCGGACGGCATCCCCGCGCTGGAATCGCTGGGGCTGCCGCCGGTAGTGCAGGAATTTGCCGAATACCGCAGCGGCATCGTGCTGGTCACGGGCGAGACGGGCTCTGGTAAATCCACCACGCTCGCGGCACTGCTCGACCGCATCAACCACACCCGCCCGGAGCATATCATCACGCTCGAAGACCCAATCGAATATGTCTACACCCCCGACCGCTGCATCGTGAACCAGCGGCAGATCGGCACGGATACCCGCAGCTACGCCAGCGGTCTGCGCGCCGTCTTGCGCGAAGACCCGGACGTGATCTTGATTGGCGAGCTGCGCGATCTCGATACCATCGAAACAGCGCTCACCGCTGCGGAGACGGGGCATCTCGTCTTTGCCACGCTCCACACCAATTCGGCGGCGGACTCCATCGACCGTATGCTCAGCGTCTTCCCCGAGGGGCGGCAGCGGCAGGCACGGCTGCAGATCTCCACCACGCTGCGCGCCGTGCTCTCGCAGCAGCTCCTGCCGCATAAGAGCGGGCAGGGGCGCGTGGCGGCGTGCGAGGTGATGGTGGTGAACAGCGCCATCCGCAACCTCATCCGCGAGGGAAAGACCCCGCAGATCGAGAGCTTTATCACCATGAACGCGCAGGGCGGCAGCATCACGATGGACAATGCGCTCCACGAGCTGGTGCGCGCCGGGGCGATCACAGAGGAGACCGCGCGCGCCTACTGCCGCGACCGTGAGAGCTTTGGCAGCCAGCAGCGCTGGTAATTTGCAGATGAAGGAAGGGCGAACCGTTTGACGACATATCGGTATAAGGGCGTTTCGCCCGACGGCGTACGGGTCACGGGCGTCATTCACGCCTACAACGAGTACGAGGCGGCGACCCAGCTCCGCAGCACCTGCGCCATCATCACAAAGATCGAGCCTGTGCCGGAGACGCGGGAGAAAAATCCCGTCCTCGGCGGCTATAAAATTAAAGAAAAAGAGCTGGCGGTCATCTGCTCGCAATTTTCCATCATCCTGACCTCGGGACTGCCCATCGTGCGCTGCGTGGAGATGGTCGCGGCGCAGACGCGCACCAAGGAGCTGCGGCGGGGGCTTACCAAGGTCGCGCAGGACGTGTCCGGCGGCTATTCGCTGGCACAGAGCTTTGAAAATAACGTGCGGGGTCTGCCCGTCACGTTTCTGGAGACCGTGCGTGCCGGCGAGCAGTCCGGCACGCTGGAGCTGTGCTTTGAGCGCCTGCATACCTATTACGACAGATCCGCGAAAACGAAAGCCAAGCTCGCCAGCGCCCTGACGTATCCGGCGCTGGTGCTGGTGGTGGCGGCGATCGTGTTTCTGGTCATCATGACCGTTGCCGTGCCGATGTTCACAAAAACCTTTGAGGAGCTGGGCACGGAGCTGCCCGGCATTACAAAGGGTCTCATCGCGTTTTCCAATTTCTTTACGAACTACTGGTGGGGGCTGGTGCTCATCGTGCTGGGGCTCTGGATCGGCAAGATGATCCTGCGCCGCACACCGCAGGGGCGGCTGTTTCTCGCGGAGGGCAAGCTGAAGCGCTCGCCGCTGCGGGGGCTGCATCAAATGCGCGCAAGTGCGCAGTTCGCCTCCACCATGTCCACCATGCTCACGGCGGGGCTGCCCATCGTGAAGGCGCTGGACGTGACGGCGGGCGTGATCTCCAACGCCGCCGTGTCCGAGGCGGTGCGCCGCGTGAAAAGCGGCGTGGAGCAGGGGCGCGGCGTCGCCGCCTGCATGGAAAAGGAGCGCGTTTTCCCGCAGATGCTCACCGAAATGACGGGTGTGGGCGAGCGCGCCGGCAGCATGGAGCAGACGCTGAACGTCATCGCCGAGTATTTTGACAACGAGGTGTCGGTCAAGACGCAGCGCCTGCTGTCGCTGTTAGAACCCGCCATCACCATCGCCCTGGCGGTCATTACGGTCATCCTGCTGCTGGCAGTGTACCTGCCGATGTTTACGATGTATGGGAGTATTGCGTGAGCCCTCCCGGGCAGAAAAGAAAAAAGCCTTCCCCTTGAGGGGAAGGTGGCGCGAAGCGCCGGATGAGGAGAAGCGCTGTACGTTCTGAGCTATTGCGCGTTTGCACCGCACCCAAGCCTCCCCTTGGTGACCAAGGTAGCGAAGCGGCGGCGTGGTGCCCCATGACAGCCCGGTGGGCTGTCAGACCCACGCCGTGACCGAGCCGCAGCGAGACGGTGGCACGGCGAAGCCGTGACGGAAGGGATGAGAAGGTGTACGTTCTGCCGCACCGCCGCGGGAGGGCGCTCTGCAAATTTGCAACGTTCTGATCCCTTCAGTCGCCTTCGGCGACAGCTTCCCTTGGTCACCAAGGGAAGCCTTTGGATGCCGCAAACCTATTCATTCTTCGCGATTCCCTATTATTTTATGTTGTCTCCCGCCCGGTGCAACCCACGGACGGCTGCATAGATATCCTTACACAAATTACACAAAGGAGAAAGAACCATGATTTCCAAGCTGCTGAAAAAGAATAAAAAAGGCTTCACCCTGATGGAGATGCTGATCGTTGTCGCGATCATCGCCGTCCTCGTTGCCATCGCCATCCCCACCTTCAACGCCTCCCTGAACAAGGCTCGTATCGCCACTGACGAAGCCAACATCCGCGCGGGCTATGCCAGCACGCTGGCGACTGTCCTGACCAGCGATTTTGACGTTGAGCAGGCTACTGGTGAAAAGGCTTACTACTATCTGCTTGCAGACGGCAATGTTTCTAAGGTTGACAGCGCAGATGCAACAGCTCCGACGGGTGCGTATGAGTGCAAGGCGACCAACAAAACGGCAGCCACTGTTGGCGGCGTTACGGTCGGTGACGCTGGCACATGGGCAAAGGGCAACAAGGTCCTCTACACCTACAGCTACGATAACAACAAGATCGAAATCAGCGTTAAATAATTAACCCAACTCAGGTCAACCCATACAAAACACCTGAACGGGACGCGGAGGCGGAGGGTTGCGCCCCCTGCGGTCCGATCATTGCGAAAGGAGTGCGCGAATGCTGTACATAACGCCCGGCTTTACGGTCTATTTCTGCTCAGTCGCATTCCTCCTTGGCGCGTGTATGGGGAGCTTTCTGAACTGCATGGCGTGGCGCATCGTCCACGGCGAGAGCGTGCTGCGCGGGCGGTCGCACTGTGATGTGTGCGGTCATGTGCTCACGGCGCGCGACCTTGTGCCCATCGTGAGCTTTTTGGCGCACCGCGGGCGCTGCCGCCACTGCGGGGCAAAATTATCCGCGCGCCATGTGTGGGCGGAGGCCGTCACGGGCGCGGTGTTCGTGCTCATTGTGTTAAAATTCGATATATCGCTCCAAGCCCTCGGAGCGTTGGCACTGGCGTGCGTTCTGCTCGCCGGTGCGTTCGCGGATTTGGAGGGATATATCATCCCCGACCGTTTTGTGCTGGCGGGGATCGGGCTGCGCGTCGTGTGGTTCTTTTTTGAGGACTGGCGCGTGACACTGCCGGACGCGCTGCTGGGCGGCTTTGCCGTGGGCGACGGTCTTTTGGCATTCGTGCTGCTGTATGAAAAGCTGAGAAAGATCGAAGCCATGGGCGGCGGCGACTTAAAGCTGCTGTTTGTGACGGGGCTCTGGCTCGGCTGGGCAAAAAATCTTCTCTGCCTGCTGCTGGCGTGCGTGTTCGGCATCGTGTTCGGGCTTGCAACGCAAAAGCGCCGCGCGCAGCAGGAAAACGCAAAAATTCTTCCGTGGGGACCGTCCATCTGCGCGGCGGGCATCATCACAATGCTCGCCGGCGATGCGGTCATCGCGGCGTATGTATCCCTGTTTTAGTCGGAGGTCAGTATGGCTGGAAATCTGATCGCGCTGGACATCGGGCAGTATCAGGCGAAGCTCGTCTGGTACACCGGGAAAAGCGTTAAAAAAGCCGTCGCCGCGCCGCTGCCGGACGGGCTGGTGGAAAACGGCGAAATTCGCGCCATGGACGCCATGGCGGACTTTCTCAAACAGACGGCAAAGGAAAACGGCATTCCGCGCGGCGCGGCGGCGATCGCGCTGCCGGGGTCTGCGGTGTTTACGCGCCTGTGCGAGCTGCCGCCGATGACCGACGCGCAGCTTGCCTACAATCTGCCGTTTGAGTTTAAGGACTACCTGCGCGAGGAAAAGGGGCAGTATGTGTTCGACTACTCCGTGCAGGAGCTGGTGCGCGATGAGAGCGGCACGGTGCGCCAGATGCGGCTGTTTGCCTGCGCGGCGCTGCGGTCTACCATTGAGCGCTACCGCGCCATGCTGCACCGCGCGGGCCTCCGGCTGAAGTTCGCCATGCCGGCGGCAAGCGCCTATGCCGCGCTCGTGCGCGCCGCCGACGCGCCGGACACCTGCTGCATCATCGACCTCGGACACGGCGCGATCCGCGTATATGTGCTGCGGCGCGGGGAATTTACCGCGCAGCGCGTGGCGGAGCTGGGCATCGGCGACGTGGTGCGCGCGCTGGCGCAGGCGCGGGGCGTGGACGAGCATCTGGCGCAGGAATATCTGCTGGGCGACTACGAAAACGCCGTGCACGACCCGGCTGCGGCGGAGCTGTACGGGCGGATGGCGGCGGAGATCACCAAGGCCGTGAACTTTTATAACTACAACCACCGCGACGAGACCATCACGCAGGCATACCTGTGCGGCGGCGGCGCGGCGATCGAGCCGCTGGTGGACGCCATCGTGCAGATGGTAAATCTGCCCATCGCACCCGTGCGGGAGCTGCCCGGCGGCGTGCGGGAGTCGGCGTGGGTATTCGCAAAGGCAGTCGGCTGCGCGCTGCAAAACGGGGAGGAGCGGAAATGAACCAGATCACAAGATCCGCCCCCGCGCAAAGGGCGGTGCGCTGCCCCACAAAGCGCAGCGTGAACCTTGCCAAGCGCCCGCCGCGCACGCGCAGCGCCGTGACACTCGTGCTGGGCGTCGTGCTCATCGCGGTGCTGGCGCTGGCGGTGGCAAAATTCGCCGTGCTCGACCAGCTCGCGCGGCAGCGCGCGGCGGAGCAGCAGTATCGGAGCGTCCACGCGCAGTATGTCGAAATGCAGAATGCGCTGGAGAATTACGACGCCGTGGAGCAGGAGTACAGAACGTATTCGCGCAGCTGGATGACCGAGGAAAACGGCGGCTTTGTGGATGTGGACCGCATGGACGTGCTGGCGCTTGTGGAGCAGGAGCTGATGGCGCGCGGCGAGGTGCGCTCGCTTGCTGCGCAGCAGAACACGCTCGTTGTGCACATGGCGGGCATGAGCCTTGCGGAGGTATCCGCGATGCTCGAGAGCGTGCAGCGGCAGCCGATCGTTGCCGGTGCGTCGCTGAACCTCGCGTCCACGGCGGACGAGGACGGGCTGCTGGAATTTTCCGTGACGGTCGTGCTGCAAAGCGCCGGGGAGGGTGAAGGATGAATCGTGCATTTTCGACCCGCGAAAAGGTCCTGCTCGTCATTCTGGCGCTGCTGCTGATCGGCGTGGGCTATTTTAAGCTGCTGCTCGAGCCGATCAACGAGAGCATTGACAATTACACGCAGCTTGCTTCATCGGAGCAGGACGCGATGCTGCAGGGCACCGCGCAGCTCGTGCAGCTCCGGCAGATGGAGCAGGAGCTGGAGGTCATCCATGAAAGCGGCGAGGCAGTGCCGCTCCCGGCGTATGACAACGCCGAAGGGCTGCTGGTGGAGCTGAACCACATTCTTGCGGCATCGACGGAGTATACGCTCAATTTCGGCACGGTGGATATGCTGGACGGCGGCTATATCGTCCGCCGCCCGCTGAGTCTGCAATTTTCCGCGAAAAATTACGCCGCCGCGCGCGGCATCCTCACGGCGCTGCATGACAGCGCGAACGTGAATCAAATTTCCGACCTCTCCGTCAGCCTGCCGGAGGATTCGGACAAGGGCGTGCAGGTGACGTGCAGCGTGACCTTCTATGAGCTGAAAAACGGATAAATCAGAGCAAAAAACAGGGATCTATGAAGCACTCAGAACGCAAAAGTGCATATTCCCGCGCCCGCGGCGGCTTTACGCTGACCGAGGTGGTGGTCGTGGTCGCCGTGCTGGCGCTGCTGTCTGCGGTGGCGGTCACATCGCTGACCGTTGTGCGCCGCAACCTGCGGCAGAAGGAGCTAGACAGCAAGGCGGAGCTCATCTACACCGCCGCGCAGAACCGCATGGCGGAGCTGCGCGCGGCGGGCTTTGCCGGAAGCTATCAGTACAGTGCCGACAGCGAAAACGGCGTTGCGGAGCTGGGGTATACGCCGTGCGACGCGGACGAAGCGTCGGACGGCGTGCTTTGCTATGTCCGCTCGCAGGAGAAAATGACCGCCGGGGCGGCGGCAGCGGCGATCCTGCCGGAATCGGCGGTGGACGCCGAGCTTTGGAGCGGCAGCTGGCGCATCGAATTTGACCCCGCCAGCGGCAGCGTCTACGGCGTTTTCTATAGTCCCACGGACGAGCTGCCCGATGACGGGCTGAAGATCGACGCGCTGCGCGTGCTCTCGGTGCGCAGGCGGCAGGGCGCGCGCGTGGGCTACTACGGCGGTGACCGCGTGAACACCGAGGATACGAATACGCTCCGCCCCGACATCACCATCGAAAACAGCGAGGAGCTGACGGCGTATTTTTACTGCAACAACCCCGGCAGCCCCCTCACCTTCACCATCACGCTGACTACCGGCAGCAAAACGTACACCCGCACCGTGCAGTCCTCCGACATCGAGGCGGTCAACAGCCAGACGTACCGCTACAAATGGGTGCTCGACAGCTTAAAATCGGATGAGACGCGCTTTGCCGCGCAGACGGAAAACCGGCTGGATAACGGCGCGGAGCTGACCGTGAAGCTCACAGTCACTTGCAGCGACCCGCTCATCGACCAGGCGAGCGCCTCGCGCAGGACAAACGGGCTGTTTTACTACACGCCCGGTCAGGCGGCGGACACCGCGCTCATCCGCAGCGGCCGCCATCTGCAAAATCTGGACGCTGCGTCCGGCATCGCGCCGACCATCACGCGCGCCGTGCAGGTCAGCGACATTTCCTTCCGGGACGACGCGGGTGACGATACCGACTGGTACACGGTCTACCATGACCGCCCATTCACACCCATCACGAACCCAAATCTCATCAGCTACGACGGTCACTACACCGTGGAGGACACCGAGCTGTACACCACCATCCACGCGCTGCACACCGCGGACTGCGGCGATGCGCCCGCGGGGCTGTTCGGCACGTTCTCCGGCAGCGCCATCCGCAACGTGACCCTCACCGGCGCGCGCATCGACGGCGGCAGCCAGGTCGGCGCGCTCGCGGGCGAGACGACCGGCGAGCTGACGGTCGAAAACTGCCGCGTGTATTTAAGCGCGCGGCACGGCGATCTTGACGGCATCACGACCGTGGACGCCTCGGCGGACGCCGCAGCGTGGCTCACCGGCAAAACCGCCGGCGGGTTCATCGGCGCGACCTCGACTGCGAAAACGACCATCAAGACCTCCATGGCGGCGACAGTCCTGCGCGCGGAGAATACCGCGGGCGGTCTCATCGGCACGGCGGGAGGACCGGCGGAACTCGACACGATCTACGCCGACTGCTACCTCACCGCGCCCACCACCGGCGGTCTCGTCGGCGGCGGGGCAGGTGCGCCCGCACTCAAAAATTTCTACGCCGCGGGCTACCAGACCGCGACCGTCGCGGCGGGCGGACTCGTGCCGGGGACGCTTTCGTCGGCGGAGAACGGCTACAGCGTCTGCGACCTGACGCTACTAACCGGCGCGCGCGGCTATTCCACGGCGGCAGGCTGTGAGGGGACGCTTCAAAATGTCTACTACCTCACGCGCGACGACGACCCCTCCGCGCCGCTTGCGGGCGCGCAGTACGCGACCTACGCCGAGCTGACAGACGAGGGCTTCGCGGCGGCGCATCTGTCGGACGCCTTCACCGCCCAGACCGGCGGCGCGAGCAACCCCTATAACCTCATGGCGCAGGGCCTGGCGGACTATTCCTATCCACGCCTTGCCGCCCTCAATCACTACGGCGACTGGCAGGCGGAGTTTGAGTCCGGCACGCTGGTCTATTACGAGGTCTACCGCGAAAACGGGCAGGATGTGTACGCCTTCAGCGGCGCGAACGCCTATACCCTGCGCTCGGACTGCGTGGCGGTGGGCGACGGCTACGCCATCGCCTTCGGGCACGACCCCGGCGAGGCGCTTACGCTCGAGCTGACCTATGCGGGCGGGCAGTCGTATACGCTCACATCGGAGCGCCGTATCCCGGTGGTCGTGCGCGACCAGATCTATTACCTCCTGCCCCTGCCCGCCGAGATCACCGACACCGACTATGTGGACGCGTCCGGCACAACGGCGTTTTATCAGCAGCTCACCGTGGGCGGCAAGCGCTATTACTATAACCCCCACTTTGCCGAGAGCGCCGCGGCGGCGGAGACAAAGCCCGCCGCACCCGAAACGGTGAATATCCGCACGGCGCGGCAGCTCTACGCCCTCAGCCGGTTCTACCCCAACTACGCCCCCACCACCACCGCCAGCGCCTACCGGCAGTGGCTGGATGTGGACTATACGACCTACCGCTGGAGCAAGTTTACCACGCACGGCGCGATCTCACAGCAGCAGCCCATCACCTCCGCTGCGGGCTTTACCGCGACCTATGACGGCGGCGGGCACAGCGTGCGCGGCGTGTCGCTGCGCACGGACGCCGCGCGCGTCGGGCTGTTCGGCACGATCGCCCCGCGCGGCACGGTGCAGAACGTGATCCTGCTCGGCGGCGGCGCGCAGCTCATCTACGCCGGACACGCGGGCGAAAACGTCGTATCCGGCAGCGGGCGGACGATCCATATGGGCGCGCTCGCGGGCTATAACAGCGGCAGCATCCGCAACTGCGCCGCCGCAGGCTACACCGTGACGTTCCGTACCTATAATTCCGCCAGAGTGTATCTCGGCGGGCTGATCGGCACGAATGACGGCACGGCGGCGGGCAGCATGGCGGACAGCGCTTCCATGCAGCTCACCGCGACGAGCGCAAGCGCCTACGCAGGCGGCTTTGCCGGTGCAAACGCCGGCACGATCACCGGCAGCTACGCCCTCGGGCGCATCAGCGTGCGCGACGCCAAGCGCAGCACCGTGCGCGTGGCGGGCTTCGCATCGGACAATTCCGGCGGTGCGCTGCGCCGGTGCTACAGCGCCGTGGCGCTCACGGCGGCGGGCACATCCGAAATTTACGGCTTCGCGCGCAAGGGCGGCGCGGCGGTGCAGTGCTGCTATCTCGACGGCGGAACGTATACCTACGACGGCGCGCTCTACGCCTTCAACGCCTCCAATAACGCCTACGCCTCGCTCGCAGCGGGCAGGGGCGTGCGCGGCGAGGCGCTGCAAACGCTGACGCTCCGCGATTTTTCCGCCGCGAACGCGACCTATGACGCCTCCGGCGCGGCTATGAACGAGAGCTATCCCTTCCCGGCAGTCGTCACGAACGCCGCCGGTCAGACGGCGCACTACGGCAGCTGGCCCGTGCAGGCGGACATCGGCACGCTCGGCGTATTCTACTGGGAGTATGAAGCGGGCGGCAGCAACAGCGGCTACCACTTCAGCTATGTCGGCACGAGCCAGGGCACGGAAATTTCATCCAAGGAAAATGACCTTCTCAGCAGCGGCAATTCCCTCTGCCGCGAGCATGACGACGGCGGCGCGGTCACGCGCTACGGCTACGGCTATTTCTACGAGACAGACGCGGCGGTCCTGCCGGAATTTTCGGCGACCGACTGCGTGACCGGCGCGCGCGTGAGCGCGGCGGAGCAGGAGCTGGCACGCCAGATGCCGGGCTATACGTTCGTCGCGTATCAGACGGGCGAACTGTATCTGAACAGCGACGTACAGAACAGCACCTGGACGCTGCGCTACGGGACGGCGGCGGAGTACACCTACGAGGTCAGCCCCTTCTTTGCCGACAGCATGGCGCTGCGCGCGATCTCGCTCGCGGGCGAGGTACAGGACCTGACCGGCGCGGTGCGCACCGAAGCGCCCGGCACGAAAGACAACCCCTATCAGATCCGCTCGGCGGCGCAGCTTCAGTACATCAACTGGAACTGGGCAGAGCGCACGGCAGACTATTCCATCTCGGCGGATAATACCACGAGCGAGACCGACCGCTGGACGATCCGGCAGTATCCGTACCTCATCTACACCGACGAAAACACCGCCGCGCCGCTCAGCAGGGGACTTTACTGGGAGCAGAGCCACGACGTGGACTCGTATCTGGAAAACGGCAATACGGTGCGCAATTTTACGCCCATCGGAAGCCTCTATGACATTGCCAAGTCGCTGGACAGCGCCGTATCGAACCCGTATACGGCATTCTTTGCCGAGAGCTACGACGGACAGTCGTATGCCATCAGGAACATTGAGATCCACAGCGCGATGCAGTGCGTCGGTCTGTTCGGCATCACGGCGGGCGCAAAGCTTCAGAACATCGTCCTCTACTCCGAACGCAGCAGCGTCATCGAAAACGAGCCGGGCGGAAAAAACTGGTACTGCGTGGGCGGTCTGGTCGGCTTTGCCGCCAGCCGCGACGAGGATGCACTGGCAAGCATCACGAACTGCACTGTCTCCGGCTATACGATCTACGACCACCGCGGCAAGGGCTATTCCTTGAGCGTCGCCAACAGCGACCATCAGACCGGCTGGGGCGGCGGCTGCGTGGGCGGTCTTGTCGGCGCGACGAATATGAACATCTCCGGCTGCACGGCGGTCAACGACATCATCATCGACATCGGCTATAACTACAAGTGGCTCAACCTGCGCGTGGGCGGCATCGCGGGCGCGTGCCGCGCGTCCATAGATAGCTGCTATGCAGGCGGCTCGATCGTGAGCACCACACCGTTTGCGCATCAGGGCTATGGTAATTCCACCAGCATCTGGGTCGGCGGCATCACGGGCGGCATCGTGCTGCGTACCGATGGCACGATCAAGCAGATCCTCGGCGAAGTGACAAATCCCCTTGTGGTCACGAACTGCTACTGCTTTGTGGATGTGCCGAGGCGCGGCAGCAATCTCGTCGCCAGCTCGCAGTCCATCGCCTCCAACGGCGAGATGCAGCAGACCTTCACCACCATCAAAAAATCCGCTGCGGAGCTGCGCAACTGCTACGCGCTGCGCGCCACGGCGGAAAACGCGGACGATTACCGCGAATACCAGAACCAGCAGAGCTGGCAGGGCGGTCAGAACCTCAACGTGCTCGACCGCTGGAGCGGTGAGCGCCAGATCATGCTCTATAACGAAAGAACGCCCTATCTCACCTACAGCGAGATGGGCGACGAGATGCTGAGTAAGCTCACGGCAAACGGCGGCGTGTTCTCGACCGTCACCGTGCACGAATTGGGCATCGCCATCGACGGCAAATACACCCACCCCGGCAACGACCGCGCGCTGGATGGGCTGAACTATCCCTTCCCCACGGTGCTCACGCAGGAAGATTTAATTTTCGGCGGCACGGTCAACGTCCACTACGGCGCGTGGCCGAAGCCGGACCTCTACTGGGAGCAGACCTCCGCTGCGCTCGACCTGCTGGATGTGGACGACGAGACCGGCGAGGCGCGGCTGGACGTGCGCCTGTACCTCACAGGCATCGGCGGCGGCGAAACGCCCACCATCACGATCCTGACCGGGGACGGCGAGGAGCTGACCGCGCGGGCGCGGCGAGCGCTGCGCAAATTTCCGCGTTTGACGCAGAGAACGGATGCTTTACCGTCACCTTTACCGGCAGCGCCCCCGGCGATGTGATCGCCGAGGCGAAGATCGGCGAGAGCACCGCGCGCCTGCGCATCACGGTCACGGCGGACCTGCTGCTCACCGCTTCGCCGGAAGCGCCGGAGCTGTATGTGGGCGAGCAGACGGAGCTGACGCTCACTGTGTGCCATTCGAGCGGTGCGGCGCTCACGCAGGCAGCCGCCGGGCTGCTGCAATGGAGCGTCCGGCTCGACCACGGCGGCGCGGAGCAGGACGTGGTGGAGTGCCGCACGAGCGACATCGTCTACGACGCGGATCGCGGCGTCTTTACCCTCCCGCTGACCGGCTTCTCCGCCGGCGAGGCAAGCATCGCCATCACCTGCCTGTACCCGCATACGGGCGCGGACGGACAGATCCTCAGTATCACGCAGAGGGTCAACCTCAGCGCCACGGTCTATCCGAACGACGTGCTCGGCGTGACCGACGGCATCTCGAACCGCCAAATTCGCTTGCCGTACACCGTCCCGGCGGGGACGAGCGGCTATCTCGACCGCGACGCGGCGGACGGACCGGCTGTGGACGGACTGTATCTCTACGCCACGCGCGCCTACACCGACCTCTCCGACTTCACGCTTGCGTCCGCGACCATCACGCGCGGCGGCGCGGCGCTGACCGTGGGCGGGGACGGCTTCACCGAGGGCAGGGAATACCGCCTGACGCTCTCCGATGAGGTCATGAGCACGGGCGACTATGACGCGCGCGCCATCACACTGGAAACGGCGCAGACAGACCCGGTCACGCTGCGGCTTGTGCTGGAGCGGGACGGCGTGCGCTACACGTTCGAGCTGGGCATCACGCCCAAACTGACGCAGTACGCCGTAGACTTTGCCGACGAGGACGGCGATATCCTCTTTACCAAGCACGCACCCTACGGCGGTACGGTCACGCTGACGGAGGACGAGACCGGCGCGCGCCGCTGGGACATCCCGGACGCGATTTACGAGCCGCTGACGCTGGAAGCGCTTCCTGCGGATACGGCGGACGATGTGCCGGACGACACAGACGCGCCGGAGGATGAGCCGGACGCAGAACTTTGATTTTTGATACTAGAATCTGTTAAAAAGCTTGAAGAGCTTTTTATAGCGCCAACGGCGCGTCAGATTCTGCATGAGACGGCGCAGCGTGCATTCGCACGATGCGAGTGTGCGTAGCACACGGGATTCTTGATTCAATATTTTAATCA
>JALFSI010000002.1:0-21593 GCA_022779365.1 Clostridiales bacterium | reverse complement strand
TTGATTAAAATATTTAATCAAGAATCCCGTGTGCTACGCACACTCGCATCGTGCGAATGCACGCTGCGCCGTCTCATGCAGAATCTGACGCGCCGTTGGCGCTATAAAAAGCTCTTCAAGCTTTTTAACAGATTCTAGTATGAGAGCCACGCAAGTGCAAGAAATGCCTATCAAAATGAAAAATTGCCTATTTCCCATCGCGTGAAAACATGACATATTTGGTGTGGGCGGGGCGCGGACGCGCCCCGGACCCGCCATTTCAAACGAAAGGATGCTTTAAGTATGAATATTCTTGCAGTTGGAGCTCATCCCGACGATGTCGAGACCATGTGCGCCGGTACGCTGGCAAAATACGCCGCGCAGGGGCACAAGGTCTTTATCGCCACCGCCACGAACGGAAACATCGGCTCCGCCCGCCACACGATGGAGGAGATCGGTCGTATCCGCAAGCAGGAGGCTGCCAATTCCGCCGCGATCATCGGCGCGGAGTACATCTGCCTGGACTATGACGATGAGATGTTCTTTGAAATTGACCGCGAAACACGCCTGAAGTTCATCAACCTCGTCCGGCACTGCAAGGCGGACGTCATCTTCACCCACAACCCGCACGACTATAACCCCGATCATATGCTCACCAGCAAGATCATCAACGACATCGCCGTGATGATCCCCATTGCCCACCTCAAAACGGAAGAGCCGCCGTATGACGTGATCCCCTCCATCTGGTATTTTGAGCCGGCAGCGTCTATGGGCTTTATCCCGACGGATTATGTGGACATCACCGATTTCTATGAGACGAAGATGAAAATGCTCGGCTGCATGGAGAGCCAGAAGGCGTGGATGGCGGATAACTATGCACAGTTCGGCGGCGACGAGGAGCGCTTCTTCGATACGGTGCGCATCACCTCGGAGTTCCGCGGGATGCAGGCGGGCTGCAAGTATGCCGAGGGCTTTGTACGCGCGCTGGACGGTCACAGGACCCGCTTCACCGAGCGCGTACTGCCGTAAGGCTTCACTAAACTATTTAAGACAAGTTTCGTACCTCGGAGAACGCGCAAAAATCGTTGCGTTTTCCGGGAAGTCTGGTAATATCAGAGGGTAGAATTGGGTGTGCTGCGCGCATCCAAAAAATGCAAAATAATCTGGGAGGTATTTTATTATGGCAGGCGGACCTGGCTCTTATGTATTCGGAGCGGAAGAAAAGAAAGAACTCATGGACGTGATCGAAAGCGGCAACCTGTTCCGCTACGGCACGCCGGGCGTTGACGGCTTCCAGGCGAAGGTGGCAACGTTTGAAAAGGAAATGGCAGAGCGTCTGGGGCATAAGCACGTTGTGGCGACCAGCTCCGGCACGGGCTCCTTGATGTGCTGCCTGGCGGCGCTGGGTATCGGCATGGGCGATGAGGTCATCGTCCCCGGCTATACCTTCATCGCTTCCATCGCAACCATCGCCATGATGAACGCGACCCCGATCCTCGCGGAGGTCGATGATTCTCTGACGATCGACCCCACCAAGATCGAAGCGCTCATCACCCCCAAGACCAAGGCGATCATGCCGGTCCATATGCTCGGCAACCCCTGCGACATGGACGCGATCATGGCGATCGCCAAGAAGCACGATCTGTACGTCATCGAGGACTGCTGCCAGGCAGTCGGCGCGAGCTACAAGGGCAAGCGCGTCGGTACGATCGGCGACATGGGCGCATACTCTCTGAACGTCTTTAAGACCATCACCACCGGCGACGGCGGCTTTGTCGGCACGTCTGACGACAATCTCTACGAGCGCGCCTTCGGCTTCCACGATCAGGGTCATAAGCCCTCCCGCATGGGCGTTGAGGTCGGCAACCGTTCGATGGTCGGCATGAATATGCGTATGAACGAGCTGGCGGGCGCGGTCGCGCTGGCACAGGGCAGAAAGCTCGACGGCATTCTTGAAACGCTGCGCGCCAAGAAGAAGGCGCTCAAGGATCAGCTTCAGGGCATTGACGGTCTCAGTTTCCGCAGGATCAACGACACCGGCGAGTGCGCGACGCTGCTGACGCTGCTGTTCGATACGCAGGAAATGGCTGCGAAGTTCTGCGAGAAGGCAGGCACTGCCCCTATCGCAAACTCCGGCTGGCACGTTTACAACAACATGGAGCAGATCCTTGAAAAGAAGACCTGGACCGACAACCATCCGTTCCACAACTGCGACGCGCACTATGCCAAGCATATGCTGCCGCAGACCGACGACATCCTGCTGCGCGCCGTCAACATCTCCGTGGGCGTTGTGGACAAGGGCCTCGGCTCGGGCACGGGCATCAACATCAACTCCACCGACGCGGAGATCGCGCAGGTCGCCAAGAACATCCGCGCCATCATCGAGAGCCTGTAAGGCGGAGGGAACGCTATGCGGAAGATCAAAGCGGCTGTCGTTGGCTGCGGTTCGATCAGCGACATTTACATGACCAACCTCACCTCCGGCAAGTTCACTGCCATCGATCTCGTCGCGTGCAGCGACTTGATGGTCGATCGCATGAACGCCAGCGCGGAGAAGTTCGGCGTCCGGGCGATGAGTCTGGATGAGATCTGCGCCGATCCCGAGATCGAGATGGTGATCTGCCTGACCACGCCTGCCGCGCACTATCCCATCATCAAGCAGGCACTGCTGGCTGGCAAGCACGTTTTCTCGGAAAAGATGATCGCCGTCGATCTGTGGCAGGGCAAGGAGCTCGTCGAGCTGGCGAATGCCAAGGGGCTGCATCTGGGCGTCGCACCTGATACGTTCCTCGGCGCGTCGGTGCAGACGGCAAAGTACATCGTGGAAAAGGGTCTGATCGGCAAGCCCCTGAGCTGCCGCGCCTCCGTTTCCCGCGATTACGGCATCTATGCCGAGTTCCTGACCCATCTTGCCAAGAAGGGCGCGGGCATCGGATTTGACATGGGCGGCTATTACCTCACGGCGCTTGCCGCCATCCTCGGACCGGTCAAGTCCGTGGCGGCGTTCACCTCCACGAACGAGCCGCACCGCGTCAACACGCGCATCGGCGCGCCCGGCTTTGAGAAGGAATACGACGTGGAGGTTCCCAACGTCATCACTGCCGCCATGCAGTATGCAAACGGCGTTCTGGGCACGCTGCACATGAACTCTGACTGCATCGAGGACGAGGAGACCTGCCTGAAGATCTACGGCACGGAAGGCATCCTGACCATGGGCGACCCGAACCAGTTCGGCGCGCCGGTGTATCTGCAAAAGCCGCTGAGTGAGCCGGTCGAGTTCCCGTTCACGCACGGCTACAAGGAAAACTCCCGCGGTCTGGGCGCGACGGAGATGGCGTGGTCTATCGCCGCCGGTCGTGACCACCGCGCCAGCAAGGAAATGGCGTATCATGTGTTCGAGATGATGCACGGCATTATGCTCAGCGCCGAAAACGGCACGGTGTATCAGCTTGAGTCCACCTTTGAAACGCCCAAGGCGCTGCCCGCCGGCTACATCAGCGTCGGCGACTGGTCGCGCAAGGAAGAGTCTGCACTGATCTAACACAATCGGAGGAAAAACGCCTATGCGTACCGTACAGTTAGAGCGTCTGCGTCCGGGGGAGATCCTGGCGGAGCGCGCCCGCTGCCCGATCGTCTATCTGCCGCTCGGACCGCTGGAGTGGCACGGTCCTGCCATGCCGTTCGGCACAGACCCCCTCATGGCGCAGGAGCTTGCGCGCCGCGCGGCGCTGCGCACTGGCGGCGTGGTCATGCCGACGCTGTTCCTCGGAACGGAGCGCGAGCGCCCGGCGCAGATCCTGAAGGACAAGGGCTTTGCAGACGCCGAGTCGATGTATGTGGTCGGCATGGACGTTCCGAAAAACTCCGTAAAAAGCTATTACGCGCGCGAGGATCTGTTCGCGGTCACGGTGCGGGAGCATCTGCGCCTGCTCGTGCAGCAGGCGTACAAGCTCATCGTGATCGTGAACGGGCACGGTGCGTGGGGGCAGCGTGAGCAGCTTGACCGTCTGACGATCGAGTTTTCCAATGAGACACCGTCAAAGGTCATCGTTGCGTTCCCCAACGTTGCGCGCGCGGGCGAGACGCTCGATTTTGGGCACGCCTGCGAGGTCGAGACGTCGCTCATGCGGTATCTGGACGACGAAAACGTCGATCTCTCCCAGTTCCCGCCGCGCGACGTGAAGCTGCCGTACACCGACTGGGGCATTGCCGACGACTGCGTGTTTGAGGGCAAGCCCACGCCGGATCGGTGCGTGCGCTTTGACCCGCGCGACGCGACCGTGGAGGCGGGCGAGCGCTACTTTACCGCCGCGCTCGACCATATCTGCGCGCAGGTGGACGCGGCGTATGCCGCGCTGCGGGCATGAGCAAGCGGTGCGTCCGTTGGGGCGTGCTCGGAAACGCGATGATCGCGCGGGATTTTATGATCCCGGAGCTGTGCGGCTCAGAGCTTTGCCGCGTGACGGCGGTCGCCTCGCGCACGGCGTTTCCGGCGTCGTTTGCGCCGGAGTGCCGCCATTACAGCAGCTATGAGGCGCTGCTGGAGGATGCGGAGATCGACGCGGTCTATGTGCCTGTCCCAAACGCGCTGCACGCGCAGTGGGCGATCCGCGCCATGCGGCACGGCAAGCACGTCCTGTGTGAAAAGCCCATGGGCTGCACGGTCTCCGACGGCGATGCCATGCGCCGCGCGGCGGAGGAAAACGGCGTGCTTCTGATGGAGGCGTTCATGTACCGCTGCGGCGAAAAATTCCGCAGAATGATGCAGATCGTTGAGAGCGGTGTCCTTGGGCGTATCCGCAGTATGCAGGGCACGCACGGGTATCCGCTGACATGGAAAAGTCCCGCACGGGAGGACGCGGAGCTTGGCGGCGGCTGTTTATACGACGTCGGCTGCTATGTGGTCGATTGTATGAACGCCGTGATGACGGCGCAGGGCGAGCGGCTTTTACAGGCGGGCGGCTCGCTCGGCTGCCGCGGAGGTGTGGACTGGAACGCGGCGTGCTGGCTGCGCTACGACGGCGGTACGCTCGGCACGCTCCACAGCTGGTTCAACGCCCAGCAGGAGCAGCGCATGGTGCTCGTCGGCGAGCGCGGGACGCTCTGCGTGCCGATGCTTTTTGAGCCGGGCGCGGGCGAGCTGCTGCTGACGATCGGCGACCGGACGGAGCGGATCTCCGTCCCTGGCAGCGCGTGCTACCGGCTGGAGGCGGAGGCGATGAGCCGCGCGATCCTATACGGAGAGCCGCTTCCCATCGGGCTTTCCGACACCATGCGGAATCTGGACACGCTCGAACGCCTTTACAAGGCGGCGGAGCGCTTTGTGTTAACGGGTGTTATGCACCTGCAAGCCGAAAAACTGTGACCCAGCATAGCGGGGGGCAGGGTCGTGCCTGCCGCCCGCTTTTCGTATCTATCTCAAAACATCCCAGCTACACGACCATACTGACCCGGCGTCCGGCGCGCGGCGGCGGACGGTTTCCCGGAAAAACGGAGGAAGCTATGATTTTTAAGGACATCAATTGCGGCTTTTATGTGCAGCGGCGTCCGCTGCAATATGCGTGCCTGCATGATGAGGTCGCGGCGCTGGCGGAGCGCAATCAGATCGTCGCCCGTGCCATCTACAACTACGACAAGGGCGCGGATGCGAACGAGCGCACGCGCCGCTATGCGGCGCAGTCCGGCGGAACGGAGTATCCCGTCTACCGCCTGATGCCGCCGTGCTACGCCGAGGAGACGTTCACCCGCGAGGGGATGATCCGCGCCATCCGCGACGAGCACGCGCTGTTCCGTATCCATCCGAAAACCTACGCCGCGCCGCTGCATGTGTGGATGTACGACTGGATGCTGGATGTGCTGACGGAAAGCCGCACGCCGCTGCTGGTGTCGCTTCAGGAGCTTGACCTGCGCGACGCGGCGGCGGTCAAGGAGGCGTATCCGCAGCTCCGCCTCATCATCACAAATACGGACCAGTGGCTCAACCGCCAATATGTCCGCTTTGCGCAGTATTATCCCGAGGTATATTTTGACACCTGCAACACCATCGAGTATTACGGGATCGAGAACATGACAAAGATCCTTGGCGCGGACAAGTTCCTGTTCGGCAGCTATATGCCGGAAAAAGAGCCGTATGATAAGCTGTTCCAGCTGCTGTACTGCGAGCTGTCGCAGGAGGAAAAGGAGCTCATCGCGCACGGGAATTTTGAACGACTGGTGGAGGAGCGCGGCGTATGACGATCAAAGAGAGTGTTATGAACGGCGTGATCCCGGAGGGACTGCGCATCGTGGACGCGCACGCCCATCTGGGCGACGGCGAGCAGGCGGGCGCATACACCTGCACGCTCCCGGTGACCGAGAGCCTGCGCCTGAGCCGCAAGATCGGCATCGGCGCAGTGGTCGCGAGCGGGCTTGGCGCGCTGTATGGCAACGTGCAGGACGGCAACGAGCGCATGATGGAGTTTACAAGGCTCTATCCCGGCTATGTGTTCGCCTCGATCTTTTACGACCCGCACTACCATGACGTATGTATCGCGCAGCTTGAAAAGTACCGCCATGACACGGGACTTGTCGGCGTGAAGATACACCCGCGCGATACGCAGACGTATATCTCCACGCACGACTATGACCGGCTGTATGAATACTGCATCGAGCATGACCTTCTCGTTGCCTGCCACACCTGGCAGACCGAGCCTGCCAATCCGCCCGCGGATTTTGAGCCGGTCCTGGAGCGCTACCCGGAGCTGAAGCTCCAGCTCTGTCACATGGGCGGGACGTATCAGGGCGTGCAGGACTCGCTGCGGCTGGCAAACCGCTTCCCCAAGGTCTATCTGGACATCAACGGCTCGCTTTACACACAGATCTGGCTGGAGGAGCTGGTCAAGGAAGCACCCATCGAGCGCTTTGTGTTCGGCACGGATCAGACGTTCAACGACCCGCGCATCATGGTCGGACGCGTGCTGTGCAGCGATCTGGACGACGGCGTCAAGCGCCTGATCCTGAGCGAGAATTATGAGCGTGCCATCGGGCGCAGGCTCATCCCATAAACGAAAGTACCCCCATTTTACTCCGCATGACGGAGGGAAACGAGAGGAAGGACCATGAATCACGAGATCCGAATGGACGAGAGCTTCGGGCGCGTTCTGTTTTTGAGCGACGGCAGGACGGAGGTCGGCGCGGCGCTGGACTTCGGGCTGCGCATCGTGCATCTGTCGTGCTGCGGGATGCCGAATCTGCTGTACCGCCAGCCGGACGACTGCTCGGACGGGCTGACAGATCCGCGAGGCTGGCGCATTTTCGGCGGTCACCGCTTCTGGTCCGCGCCGGAAAGCGACAAAAGCTACTACCCCGACCGCGAGCCGGTCGCATATACCATCACGGAGGACGGCGCGGAGCTGCGCCAGAAGGTCGATCCGTGGCTGCGGGAGGAAAAGACCATCCGCATCGCCTTCCGCCCGGACGGTGCAGTGTGCGTGCAGCATTGCCTTAAGAACTGCGCGGACGCGCCGGTGCGCACGGCGGCGTGGGGCGTATCCACCACCGCGGGCGGCGGCACGGTGACGATCCCGTTTGCCGGGCAGGAGAACGGCTATAACCCGCAGCGCACCATCGCGCTCTGGGGTGAGACGAGCCTTGCCGACGAGCGCCTGCATTTTACCGCCGACGCGCTGACGGCGGAGCATCTGCCGCGGGACGGCTATCTCAAGCTCGGTCTTTACTGCACGGACGCGCGCATCATCCGGCACAATCTCGGGCAGCGCTTTGAAATTTCCATCGCGCCGCACCCGATCGAGCGCTGCGCCGATCTCGGCAGCAACATCGAGCTGTATATGGATCGCAACATTCTGGAGATGGAAACGCTCGGTGAAATGACCGAGCTTGCGCCCGGAGACGAAACAATTCACGAAGAAATCTGGCGCGTGGAAAAATCAGACTAGACATCTGCCCCGCACCGTGATACAGTTGTAGAGAAAACAAAGCAACACAACACAAACAGGAGGAATACCAAATGAAAAAAGGCATTTGCTGTGCCGGTAATATGCTCGTGGATATTACATATCCGATCGAGACCTGGCCCAAGCAGAATGAACTGACCCACATCACCGAGGGCATCCAGAACTCCACCGGCGGCTCGGTGTGCAACACGATCTCCGATCTTGCACGCCTCGATCCGTCGATGCATCTGGTCGCGTCCGGCTTTGCAGGGCACGACGCCGAGGGCGACTTTATGCTCAAGGAGCTCGGCAAATATCCCAACATCGACCTGTCGATGGTCCAGCGCAACGGGCGCACGTCGTTCACCGCCGTCATGAGCAACAACCAGACGAAGGAGCGCACGTTCTTCCAGCACGCGGGCGCAAACGCCTACTACGGCGAGGATAACATCGACTGGGACAAGCTCGACGTGGACATTTTCCACATCGGCTACATCCTGCTGCTGCCTGCCCTCGATCAGGAGGACAGCGAATATGGCACGAAGATGGCGCGTCTGCTGCACCGCGCACAGAAGGCGGGCATGAAAACGTCCATCGACGTCGTGTCCGAGTCCGGCGACCGCTTTAAGCGCCTCGTCAGCCCCGCGCTGCGCTACACCGACTACTGCGTCATCAACGAGCTGGAAGCCCAGCAGACCACAGGCGTGATGCTGCGCGACGAGAGCGGCGTGCTGCACGTGGAAAACATGAAGCAGGCACTCACCAAAATGCGTGAGCTGGGCGTTTCTACCTGGGCGGTCATCCACTGCCCGGAGATCGGCTGCGGCATGGATCAGGACGGCAACTATTATGAGGCGAAGAGCCTGAAGCTGCCCAAGGGCTACATCAAGGGCACGGTCGGCGCGGGCGACGCGTTCTGTGCGGGCGTTCTGTACGCGGCGGAGACCGGCAAGAGCCTGCCCGAGGCGCTGCGCATCGGCGCGTGCGCCGCGGCGGCGTCCTTGAGCGAGGTCAGCGCGTCCGACGGCGTGAAGACGGCGGAAGAAGTCATGAAACTGTACGATCTTTATAAAGCAGACTAAGGCGGAGGATTGAGAATCATGAAACAGGCAGTCATGTATGGCGGCGGCAACATCGGCCGCGGGTTTATCGGCGCACTTCTGAGCCAGTCCGGCTACGAGGTCACGTTTATCGACGTGGCAGAGCCGGTGGTGAACGCGCTGCGTGAAAAGCACGAGTATCCCGTGCGCTATGTCTCCAGCGCCGGACATGAGGACGTCATCATCCGCAATGTCACCGCCGTGAACGGCAACGACGCCGAGGCTGCGTCCGAGGTCATCGCCAACTGCGACATTATGGCAACGGCAGTCGGCGCGCGTATCCTCAAGTTTATCATCGGCAACATCGTGGCGGGTCTGCGCAAGCGCTGGGCGCGCACCGACAAGCCCCTGAACATCATCATCTGCGAAAACCTGATGGATGCGAACCTGATCGTCGAAAAGATGCTCAAGGAGCAGCTCACCGAGGAAGAATGCAAGCTCTTTGACGAGCGCGTGGGTCTGGTCGAGGCGTCGATCGGGCGCATGGTGCCCGTGCAGACCGACGAGATGAAGGACGGCGACCCGATGCGCGTATGCGTGGAGCGCTACGGCTTCCTGCCCACCGACAAGGCGGCGTTCAAGGGCGAAATTCCCGAGATCAAGAACATGGTGCCGTTCGCACCGTTTGATTTCTACATCAAGCGCAAGCTCTACATCCACAATATGGGTCACGCTACCTGCGCGTATCTGGGCGACCTGCTGGGACTGGAGTACATCTATCAGTCCATCGACGTGCCCGAGGTGCGCATCGTTGTGCAGAACGCGATGATCGAGAGCGCCATGGCGCTGCACAAGAAGTATGACGTCGCGCTCGACGGCATTCTCCTGCACATCACCGACCTGCTGCACCGCTTCACCAACGCCGCGCTGAAGGATACCTGCAAGCGCGTCGGCGGCGACCCGGGACGCAAGCTCTCCCCGGCAGACCGTCTGATCGGCTCGGCGACGCTGGCGCTGGAGCAGGGCGTCACGCCCGCGTATATCGCGCTCGGCGCAGCGGCGGGCTTAAAGCGCTACATCGACGAAGCCGAAGGCATGGAGCAGGGCATGGACGCGGCGAAGAAGGTTCTCGCTGAGGTGTCCGAGCTCAAGGCGGATAGTAAGCTCGCGGGTATGATCCTCGCCATGTATGAGCAGATCCTCGCAGGCAAGAGTCTCAAGGAGCTGCTGGCAGCAGCCGACGAGGTCAAGGCTTCCAGCATTCACGACATCATCTGATCGCAAGCGAACCACCGGGCGGCTGCAATTTGCAGCCGCCCGGTTTCTTTTTTGCGAAAAATCTGTTAAAATGACAGCAACGAATGCACGGAGGGACTGCGCGATGTTTCACATTCTGGTCGTGGATGACGACAAAAACACCCGGCGGCTGATGCGGGCGGTGCTGGAGGCGGACGGCTGCACCGTCACCACGGCGGAGGACGGCATAGCGGCGCTCGCGGCGATGGACCGGGAGCACATCGATCTGGTCGTGCTGGACGTGATGATGCCGAATATGGACGGCTACGCCTTTTGCAGCGCTCTGCGCGCGGCGCAAAGCGACCTGCCGGTCCTGATGGTGTCGGCAAAGCAGCTCCCGGAGGATCGTAAGAAGGGCTTTCTCGCCGGGACGGACGATTTTATGACCAAGCCCGTGGACACGGAGGAGATGCTGCTGCGTATCCGCGCGCTGCTGCGCCGGGCGCGCATCGTGAGCGAGCGGCGCATCCAGCTCGGTGATGTGACGCTGGACTATGACTCGCTCACCGTCAGCCGCCCGGGTGAGACGGTCACACTGCCGCAGAAGGAATTTCTGCTGCTGTATAAGCTGCTGTCATACCCAGGAAAAATTTTTACCCGCATCCAGCTCATGGACGAGATCTGGGGCGCGGAGTCCGACAGCGGGTGGGAGACCGTGACGGTACACATCGGGCGGCTGCGGCGGCATTTTGAGGGCTGGGGCGAATTTGAGATCGTTTCCGTGCGCGGGCTCGGCTATAAGGCGGTGAAAAACGTATGAATCAGCGGGAATATGAAGAGCGAAAGAACCGCATCGCGCTCACGCTGCTCTCCGGCGGCGCGGTGTTTGCGATTTTGCTTGCCGTGGTGCTGCTCAGCGGCTGCTTTTTGCTGCTGCTGGTGCGCATGGGCTTTCTCAACCGCGCGGCGTGGGATCGCGGCGAGCTGTATGCCATCATCGGTCTGATGGTACTTTTGAGCGTGTGCGTGGGCGGCGTGGTGACGTTTGCCATCGTGCGCGTGCTGCTGCGCCCCATCAACAGCATCATCAACGCCATGAACCGTCTGGCGGCGGGTGATTTTCAGACGCGCATCCGCTTCGGCACGATCTTTGCCCGCCACCCGACCGTGGTGGAGCTGACCGACAGCTTCAACAAGATGGCGTCGGAGCTGGAGGGGACGCAAATTCTGCGTTCGGACTTTATCAATAATTTTTCGCACGAGTTCAAAACGCCCATCGTGTCCATCGCGGGCTTTGCGCGCCTGCTGCGCCGGGACGATCTGACGGCGCAGGAGCGGGCGGAGTACCTGGACATCATCGAGGACGAGTCGCTGCGCCTTGCCGAAATGGCGACGAACGTGCTCAATATGACCAAGGTCGAAAATCAGGCGATCCTGACGGATGTGACGCGCTTTAACCTCTCTGAGCAGCTTCGCAACTGCGTGCTGCTGCTCGAGCGCAAATGGTCGGAAAAGGCGCTGGAGCTGAACATCGACATGGGCGAATATTTTCTGGACGGCAACGAGGAACTGCTGCGGCAGGTGTGGGTGAATCTGCTGGACAACGCCGTGAAATTCGCCCCGGTGGGCGCGCGGCTGGATGTCGCCGTGCGCGCGGAGGGCGGGCTGCTCGCGGTGATGATCGGCAACACCGGCAGCACCATCCCGCCCGACAAGCTCGGGCACATTTTCGGAAAATTCTATCAGGCGGACGAGTCGCACGCCGCGCACGGCAACGGCATCGGGCTTGCCATCGTCAAGTCGGTCACGGAGCTTCACGGCGGCAGCGTCAGCGTGCAGAGCGTGCAGGATTACACACAATTTACTGTAAAATTGCCGGCACGCCACCCCGAAAGCCTCTAAAGCAAGTGTGAGTTTCGTTTCAGTTTCTTTTTCTGCGGTAGACTATAAAAAATCGTCGAAGTCTGCCGCTTGGCTCGCTATATTGGAGGAGAAGCTGTCATGGTGCTCGCGTATGTCGGATATGGGCTGCTTGGGGTCGTTGGGGTCTATTTGCTGCTGCTGGTCGCGGCGGCGCTGTCTGCCGACCCGCGTAAAACCTATGAGCGCCCTAGTGCGTTTTGCCGCTTTTTGCTGGATGTTACAGTGCGGATGCTGGTATTCTTCGGGCGCGTGCACGTCGAGGTGACGGGGCTGGAGAAGCTGCCGCAGGACGGTCGCTTCCTGCTCGTAGGCAATCACCGCTCCAACTATGACCCCATCGTCCAGCTTGCGGTTATGCAGAAATACAAGCTGGCGTTCATCTCCAAGCCGGAAAATTTCAAGATCCCGCTTGTCGGGCGCATCCTGCGGCGCTGCTGCTTTTTGCCCATCGACCGCGAAAATCCCCGCAACGCCATCACCACCATCCACGCCGCGGCGCGGCTGATGGAGGACGATCAGGTGTCCGTGGGCGTGTACCCGGAGGGCACGCGCAGCCGCACGGGTGAGCTGCTGCCGTTCCACAGCGGTGTTCTGAAGATCGCGCAGCAGGCGCACGTTCCAGTGGTCGTCGCGGCGATCCAGGGCGTGGAGGGCATCAGCCGCAACTTCCCGCTGCGCAGGACGTATGTTCGGCTGGACATCCTCGAAACGCTCCCGGCGGACTATGTGGCGCACTGCCGCTCCACCGCGCTCGGAAACGAGATCCGGGATACGCTGGAGGCGTATCTGCCCAAGACGCAGCAGCCCTATCCCGTGGCGCACACGGCATAAACCGAAAACGTTCAGGTCCGCGGCGCTTGCCGCGGACCTGAGCGTGTCAAAAAAGTATTTTTGACACGCTTTCAAACGAAAACCGCTTCGCTGGGTTTTCGTTTGAACAGGCTGGCACTCTGCCGCGCGCATAAATTTTGCGCAGGGCGCAAAATTTCCACACTTGCAGAGCGTAAAGTATTTTTGCCGACGCGCATGTCGCCGTCAAAATTGATTTAAATTCTATTTTGCGCCTGCGGGCGCAAAACTCTGCGAGGCTTTTTCGACAGACTGAGGTCCGCGGCGCTTGCCGCGGACCTTTTATCTTGCAGTTTTTTGGCTTTGCCTTGACTTTCCTGTCAGGTTTGGGGTATAATTCACATATAATATCGGTCACTATGTGCTTGAGCGGCACGGCGGCTGAATATTCTCTGAGAAAGGATGAAACCTTTATGATTTACACTGCGGAAGTTCAGCATATGTGTCCGGTCGCCAAGGGCGCATATCACGGTCCGGCACCCATTCCCGAAGAGGGCAAGTGGGTTCAGGCAAAAGAGATCAAGGATATTTCCGGCTTTACGCACGGCGTGGGCTGGTGCGCGCCGCAGCAGGGCGCCTGCAAGCTGTCCCTCAATATCAAGGACGGTGTCATCGAAGAGGCTCTGGTCGAAACGATCGGCTGCTCCGGCATGACCCATTCCGCCGCTATGGCGTCTGAGATCCTCATCGGCAAGACCATTCTGGAGGCGCTCAACACTGACCTCGTCTGTGACGCCATCAACACCGCCATGCGCGAGCTGTTTTTGCAGATCGTCTACGGCCGCAGCCAGTCCGCGTTCTCCGAGGGCGGTCTCGCCGTCGGCGCTTCGATGGAAGACCTCGGCAAGGGTCTGAGAAGCCAGGTCGGCACGATGTTTGCCACCAAGTCCAAAGGTCCGCGCTATCTGGAGATGGCGGAGGGCTACTGCTCCCGCATCGCGCTCAACAAGGACGACGAGATCGTCGGCTATGAGTTCATCAATTTCGGCAAGATGATGGACTTCATCAAGGCGGGCAGCGAGCCCGCTGAGGCGCTGAAGAAGGCGACGGGTCACTACGGTCAGTTTGAAAACGCTGCCAAGTACATTGACCCGCGCAAAGAGTAAAGAGGGAGGGTACGACAATGGCTCTGTTTGAAAGTTACGAAAGAAGAATCGACAAGATCAATGGCGTCCTCAAGCAGAACGGCATCGACTCCGTGGAGCAGTGCCGCGAGATCTGCCAGGCAAAGGGCTTTGATCCGTATGAGATCGTCAAGGGCATCCAGCCCATCTGCTTTGAAAACGCCTGCTGGGCGTACACCGTCGGCGCGGCGCTCGCGATCAAGCGCGGCGTGAAAAGCGCGGCGGAGGCCGCCAGCGTCATCGGCGAAGGCTTGCAGGCATTCTGCATCGACGGCTCTGTCGCTGACGACCGCAAGGTCGGTCTGGGTCACGGCAACCTCGGCGCGATGCTGCTGAGCGAGGAGTCGCAGTGCTTCTGCTTCCTGGCAGGTCACGAGTCCTTTGCCGCCGCGGAAGGCGCGATCGGCATCGTCCGCAACGCCAACAAGGCGCGCAAGACCCCGCTGCGCGTGATCCTGAACGGTCTTGGCAAGGACGCGGCGCAGATCATCTCCCGCATCAACGGCTTTACCTATGTGCAGACGCAGTTCGACTACTACACGGGCGAGCTGAAGATCGTCCGCGAGATCCGCTACTCCGAGGGTGAGCGCGCGAACGTGCGCTGCTACGGCGCGGACGATGTGCGTGAAGGCGTCGCCATCATGCACAAGGAGGGCGTGGACGTTTCCATCACCGGCAACTCCACCAACCCCACCCGCTTCCAGCACCCGGTCGCCGGCACTTATAAGAAAGAGTGCGTCCAGATGGGCAAGAAGTACTTCTCCGTCGCCTCCGGCGGCGGCACGGGTCGTACCCTGCACCCGGACAACATGGCGGCTGGTCCTGCCTCCTACGGCATGACCGACACCATGGGTCGTATGCATTCCGACGCGCAGTTCGCAGGCTCGTCCTCCGTCCCGGCGCACGTCGAGATGATGGGCTTCCTCGGCATGGGCAACAACCCCATGGTCGGCGCGACTGTGGCAGTGGCTGTCGCCGTTGCGGAGAGCCTGAAGTAATTCTCACTTCAATAATATACACAGCAGAGCGGCTTTTCGGGCCGCTCTGTCTGTATCTCTTAAACAGGAGGGAGCAAAATGCTGGAATATGTGGATCGCCGCGGCACGGGCAGCGAAAAATGGGACGGGCAGGAAAAGACGTTCGGCGAGAACGGGCTGCTCGGAATGTGGGTCGCGGATATGGACTTCAAGACTGCCCCGTGCGTGCGTCAGGCGCTGGCGCGGCTGGTGGACGAGGGCGTGTTCGGCTACAATATCCCGCCCGAGGGCTACTACACCGCATTTGCGGACTGGCAGTGGGAGCGTCACGGCTACGCTGTGGACCGCAAGTGGCTGCGCTTTACACCGGGCGTGGTGACGGGGCTGAATCTGCTCGTGCAGATGCTCACCGAGGTGCAGGACGCCGTCATCATTCTCTCGCCGGTGTATTATCCGTTTGCAAACGCCGTGCGAAACAACGACCGGCGGCTCATCGAGTGCGATCTTGTGAACGACGGCGGCGCGTATTCGGTCGATTTTGAGAAATTCGAGCGCGATATTGTGGAAAACGACGTTCGCGCGTTCATCCTCTGCTCGCCGCATAACCCGGTCGGACGCGTGTGGATGAGCGAGGAGCTGCGGCGGATGCTGGACATCTGCAAGGCGCACGACGTGAAGGTCATCGCCGACGAGATCCACAACGACTTCGTGTTCGAGCCGTATACGCACCACTGCGCCGCGACCGTGGGCAGCTATGACGACATCCTCGTCACGCTCATGGCGCCGAGCAAGACCTTTAATCTCGCCGGCTGTCAGAATGCGTTCGTCATTATCCCCGACGAAGGGCTGCGGCAGCAGTTCGACGCGCTGCAAAAGACGCTCGCCATGACGAACGGCAGTATGTTCGGCTACGTCGCCGCCGAGGCAGCGTATCGCGGCGGCGCGGCATGGTTTGACGAGCTGAAGCAGACCGTTTGGGAGAATTATACCTTTGCGCGCGACGCCCTTACCGGGCAGCTTCCGCAGGCAGTGGTGTCGGAATTGCAGGGCACATACCTTATGTGGATCGACCTCGGCGCGTACCTCGCCCCGGCGGAGCTGGAGGACTTTTTCCAGCACCGCTGCCGTCTGGCGGTGGATTACGGGCGCTGGTTCGGCAAAAGCGGACAGACGATGGTCCGCTTGAACCTCGCCACAAGCCGCGAAAACGTGCAGACCGCCGTAACTGCCATCGCCCGCGAGCTGAAGGCAATGGGAAGAGCATAAAGTAAGCACCAGCGCCCCGAGGCAGCCGCCTTGGGGCGCTGGTTCGTTCATGAATGATGAATCGTGAATCATGAATCATTACGCGTAGCAGAAACAGTATTTGCATGCACCCTTGCCTCTCCCTTTGGGAGAGGTGTCCGAGCACAGCGAGGACGGAGAGGGTAAGCAATGACTGACCGACGACCCTCTCAGTCAGCTTCGCTGACAGCTCTCCCAGAGGGAGAGCCAAGGCGCTTGTGCAAATCGGCGCTGCCTCAAAAGAAACGGAGGACAGGGCAGATTCCCTCCCCTAACATATGCGTAGGGGAATGCGCACAGAATATACTACCGCCGTGTCACGAAACTGCGCGAATGCTCATATTCTGGTCGTAGAAATTGCTGCGGGGAGTGGACGTTTATGGAACAGGTGCGGACGTTGGGGCAGCTTGCGGTCGGTGAGGGCGGCGTGATATGCACGCTGGGGCTGGACGGCGCAATGCGCAGGCGGCTTTTGGAGCTGGGGCTTGTGCCGGGGACGCGGGCGGAGTGCGTGCTGCGCGCGCCAACGGGCAGCCCCGCCGCGTATCTCGTGCGCGGCGCGGTGCTCGCGCTGCGGCAGTGCGACGCGGCACGCGTGGAGGTCAGCGTATGCCGGTGAGGACGCCGGACGCGCTGCCGCGCGCAAAAAAGCTCGACCCGAATGACCGCGTTCTGGCGCTCGTCGGCAACCCGAATGTCGGCAAAAGCACGCTGTTTAATGCGCTTACAGGGCTGCGGCAGCACACCGGCAACTGGGCGGGCAAAACGGTCGCGCTGGCGCAGGGGCGCTTTGTATATGATGGCTGCGGCTATGTGGTCGCCGACCTGCCGGGGACGTATTCGCTGCACAGCCGCTCTGAGGAGGAGCACGTGGCGACGGACTACCTGCGCACCGGGCACGCGGACTGCGTGATCGTGGTGTGCGACGCAACGTGCCTTGCACGCAGCCTGACGCTGGCGTTACAGGTGCTGACCGTGTGCCGTGAGGTCGTTTTGTGCATCAATCTGATGGATGAGGCACGAAAGCGCGGGCTGCGGATCGACTGTGAGCGGCTCGAGCGGCTGCTCGGCGTGCCGGTCGTGCCGATGGCGGCGGGGCGCGCGGAGGGGCTGGATACGCTCAAGGCGCGCGTGCGCGGCGTGATCGAGGGCGAAGAGTCACTGCCGCATGGAGGAACGCTGCCGGACGACGGGGTGGACGAATGCACGATCTGCCGCCAGGTCACACGCGCGGCGCAGCTTGCGGACACGGTGACGATGTCCACGCCGAGCGCCGCTGAGACGCGGCAGCGGCGGGCGGATCGGGTGCTCACGGGTCGGGTCGGATGGCTGGCGCTGGCGGCGATGCTGTTCGGCGTGCTGTGGCTGACGATCCGAGGCGCGAATGTCCCGTCACAGCTTTTGCAGCGCGCGTTTACCGCGCTGGGCGCGGCGCTGCGGCGGGCAGCGGTGGCGTGCGGGCTGCCGGAGTGGCTCACCGGCGCGCTGGTGGACGGCGTGTTCGGTACGGTCGGGCAGGTGGTGGCGGTGATGCTGCCGCCGGTCGCTATTTTCTTTCCGCTCTTCACGCTTTTGGAGGACGTGGGCTACCTGCCGCGGCTGGCGTTTTTGACCGATCGCTGCTTTCAGTGCTGCGGCGCGTGCGGCAAGCAGGCGCTTACGACGTGCATGGGCTTTGGCTGCAATGCGGCGGGCGTGGCGGGCTGCCGTATCATCGACTCGCCGCGCGAGCGGCTCATCGGTATCCTGACCAACAGCTTTGTGCCCTGCAACGGGCGCTTTCCGGCACTCATCGCGCTCGCATGCATGCTCGCAGGGGAAAGCGGCGCGCTGGCAGCGGCGATCCTGACGGGGGCGGTGGCGCTTGGTGTGGGAATGAGCCTGCTTGCATCGCGGCTTCTCAGCCGGACGGCGCTGCGCGGCGTGCCGAGCGCGTTTGCCCTTGAGCTGCCGCCGTTTCGGATGCCGAAGGTCGGGCAGGTACTGCTGCGGTCGCTGCTGGATCGGACGCTGCACGTTCTGCTGCGCGCGCTCGCCGTCGCCGCTCCGGCGGGGCTGCTCATCTGGTGTCTTGCGAACATTCGACCCGGCGGCGTGCCGCTGACCAGCACAGCAGCGGCGTTTCTTGATCCCGTGGGCGCATTTTTGGGCATGAATGGCGCGATGCTTCTGGCGTTTCTTCTGGCGCTGCCTGCCAACGAGCTGGTGCTGCCGCTGTGCGCGATGATCCTGACGGGCGGCTGCGCGCTCACAGGCGACGCGCCGGTCACGGCGGCGCTTGCCGCCTGTGGCTGGACGGCACGTCAGACGCTCTGCACGATGGTATTTTTCGTGCTCCACTGCCCATGCAGCACGACGCTGCTCACCATCCGGCGCGAGACGGGCAGCGCGAAATGGATGCTGTTGGCGGCGCTGCTGCCGCTGACGGCGGGCATGATCTTATGTGCGATTCTAAACGCGCTTCTATAATTTTTCGACCGGCTTGCGGCGCGGCTTGCAAGCCGGTTTTGTTTCTGCTACAATAAAAGCGTCAGTTGACAAGAGCACGCGCGCTTGCGGGCGCGGCTGGAACGCCGCCTGCGGCGTTATCGTCCTTGACTTGCGCCAGCAAGCCTGCGTCCTCTGCCTTGCAGGCAACGTCCCAGCGGTGCCGGCAAGTCCTTCGGAGTTTTTCGCGGAGGATAAACGGCGGCTGGCAAGGCAGACGAGGCAGGTGGGCTGTCGCCCACCAACGAGGATAACGCAGCCAGGCGTTGTTTTGCCCTGCGAAAAACCGCGTGTGCCCTTGTCAACTGACGCAACCAAATCGGGCGCGAAGGGGGCGGCAGCATGAAGGGCACGAGCCGGGGCAGGCGCAATTTGTTCCTGCTGGTCATTTTTGCGTCGCTGCTCGCATTCGTCTGCTTTAACACCGAACGCGCGCTGACGCTCTGGTCCGCCATCCGCGCGGCGTTTTCGCCGGTTTTCCTCGGTTGTGTGCTGGCGTTCGTGATGAACGAGCTGCTAAAGCCGCTCGAGCGCCTGTGGGACAGGCTGTTTGCGCCCAAGGTCAAGGCAAGGCGTGCCGTGTGCCTGCTTGTGAGCGTGCTCGTTACGCTGGGCGTGGTGGCGCTGGTCATCCTCATCATCCTGCCGGAGCTGCTGCGCACGATGCGTACGCTCGTGAGCTACATCCCGCAGGCGGCGGAAAAAGCCCGCGCGTGGCTCGCGGCGGCGGACGCTTGGCTGGCGGAGCAGGGGATCGACCTGCCCACGCTGTCGGAGCAGCTTGACGGGCTGATCTCCAAGGCGGCGGCGTTTTTGATGAAGCAGGGCGGCGCGCTGGTGAGTGCGACCGTTTCGGCGACGAGCTCGGTCGTGTCGGCGCTGGTGAACAGCCTCGTGGCGCTGACTGCGGCGGTGTATATTCTGGCGGATAAAGAACATCTGGGCGCGCAGGGCAGAAAAATTCTGTGCGCGCTGCTGCCGGAGCGGGCGTTTGCGCGCTTACAGCGCCTGCTGGCGCTCGTCAACCAGACGTTCTCCCGCTTTGTCTCCGGGCAGATGCTCGACGCAAGCATCCTCGGCGCGCTGTGCTTTTGCGGTATGAGCGTGCTGAAAATGCCGTATGCCGCGCCCATCAGCGTGCTCATCGCGTTTACGGCGCTCATTCCGATGTTCGGCTCGCTGCTCGGTACGGCGCTGGGCGCGTTCCTGATCCTGTTTGTCTCGCCCTTGCAGGCGGTCTGGTTCGTGGTGTTCATCGTCGTCCTCCAGCAGATCGACAACAACCTCATCTACCCCCGCGTGGTCGGAAGATCCGTGGGACTGCCGGGGCTGTGGGTGCTCATCGCGGTCACGGTCGGCGGCGGCATAGGCGGCGTTGCCGGGATGGTAGCGAGCGTGCCGACGTGCTCGGTGCTCTATACGCTCGTGCGCGAGGCGGTGGACCGCAAAAATGCCAAAATAGCCGACGTGGAAGAAGAAAAATAGAAAAAACTGCCGTGCCGCAGGGCGTATGCTTTTGCCGCCTGCGGCTCATGCTGAATAGAGGTCGGCGATCGCCGGAAAGGAGCACTTGTATGAAGAAAAAGAGATCCCGCGAGGCGCGGCTGCCGCAGATCCGGGAGGCTGCCCGCCGCCGCCCGGCGGTGTTCGCGGTGTATCTGGTGCTGCGGCTGATCGTGGTGGCGACGCTTGTTTCGTCGATCCTCCGCAAGGAGTATGAGAGCGCGTTCATCTGCCTGCTGGTGCTGGTGCTGTATATGCTGCCGTTTTTTATCCAGCAGAACTTCGGCATCGAGCTGCCGTCTACGCTGGAGATCATCATCCTGCTGTTTATTTTTGCGGCGGAGATCCTCGGCGAGCTGAACTGCTACTTCATCACCTTCCCGTACTGGGACACGATGCTCCACACGACGACGGGCTTTCTCTGCGCGGCGACGGGCTTTGCACTCATCGACATCCTCAATCGCAACAGCCACATCAAATTTACGCTCTCGCCGGTGTATGTGGCGCTGGTGGCGTTCTGCTTTTCGATGACGGTGGGTGTGTTGTGGGAGTTTTTTGAGTTTGGCGCGGACCGCCTGCTGCACTGGGATATGCAGAAGGATACCGTGGTGCACAGTGTTACGTCTGTCATGCTCGACCCCACGAACAAGAATATCCCCGTCACGATCAGCGGCATCGAGTCGGTCGTCGTAAACGGGCAGGAGCTGGGGCTGGGCGGCTACCTCGACATCGGGCTTTACGACACAATGGAGGACCTGTTCGTCAATTTCATCGGCGCGGTGGTGTTCAGCGTGATCGGCTATTTCTACATCAAGCGCCGCGGCAAGGGCAGGATCGCCCGTGCGTTCATCCCCACCATCACCGACGCGCCGAGCAGCGCAGATACGCCGCCCGCGGACGAAGCGGAAGAGTAAAATCGTAAAAACGCATAAAAACCCCCGGCAGTTCATTGTGAACTGCCGGGCTTCTTTGACGTCTAATCGTTGCTGCCGAGTTTTCGCAGCACGAGCATACACACGACGATCGTCGCCGTGACGATGAAAATGCCCGCCATGCCCTTGCCCATGATGGGCAGCGTGCTCAAAAACGCCTCTACATTGATGTGCATTTTGCGCCCTCCTTTTTATACTGATTCTTGATTAAAATATTTAATCAAGAATCCCGTGTGCTACGCACACTCGCATCGTGCGAATGCACGCTGCGCCGTCTCATGCAGAATCTGACGCGCCGTTGGCGCTATAAAAAGCTCTTCAAGCTTTT
>JALFSI010000022.1:0-30321 GCA_022779365.1 Clostridiales bacterium | reverse complement strand
AACGCAAATCAAAAGCTGTCTGTTTCTGTTGGAAACAGACAGCTTTTGCAGCCTTACGGTTGCCCTGCACACCCGAATCTGTCAGCCAACAGTAAAAATTAGAATTACTTCCTTATCACTGTTAAGCCAACGGTTTCAGGGCTTTTCATTTTCTGGTATTTTTGATTTGGTAGTAACGCGTTAGTACCGTCCGGCGTTCAGCCTTTTGCCACGCACCGATAATACGCCGCGATTTTCTTCTCCGCGCCGCCGCCGTCGCGATCCATCAAGAATGCCTTTGCCATCTTTGCGTAATAGTCCGGGCGATCCACGCCGTACTCGCGCGCGACCGCGCAATAGTCCGAGTAGATCATGTTCATCGCCGCGGGCAGCGGCTTCCGTTCTATCCAGTCCATCCATTCCGCTCATTTCTTTAATTTTAATTATATAGGCATATTTTAGTCTATACAATTTATTCAATCGTACCATAATATTCTATACAATTCAAGTATGATTCAATTACATGGGCGGTTTTGTATGGATTATTATCAGATCGGGCAGCGGATTCGGAAATATCGCAAGGCGCTGGGGCTGTCGCAGGACGCACTCGCGGAACGGGTGGGCATCTCCACGACGCACATGAGCCACATCGAGACCGGCAATACCAAGCTGAGTTTGCAGGTGTTCGCTGACATCGCAGCGGCGCTGGATGTGCGCGCCGACGAGCTGCTGTATGACGCGCCCGCATCGGGCAAAGCGATCGGCACGCAGCAGATCGCGGACGTCCTCAGCCGCTGCACCCCGGCGCAGACGCAGGTCCTCGCCGACATCCTCACCGCCGCCAAACAGGCGATGGACAAATACCTGGGCTGAAATTTGTGAAAATAAGAAGTCCCTTGAAACAGCCGTTTCAAGGGACTTTTTGTTGGCAATATTCGCTGTTTTCAGAACAAAATCAGCGAGAAAAACCGAAATTTCCCGTCGTTTTCCCAGCATTTCATGTGGACTGTATCCGCCATCATCTGGGCGTTGACGCAATAGGCGGACATACACGACGCGGTCTTCCACGGTCCGGCGCCCATCATCAGCAGGTCCTCCACGCCGTCGGCGCGCATCTGCTCCATGAGCTGATCGGTCAGCTCGTTTTGATGGCGCTTTGCCGCCTTCTGCTCGGCGCGGTCCGTCACGTCCTTGGGCGTGGAGACGATGGTGAGCACCAGCGCCGTTTTATGGCGGCGGACGTTCTGCGTCATCTCCTCCACCGTCCCGCTCATCGGCGGGCAGACCGGCAGGACGTTATAATTGCCGCAGAGATTTTCCTCGCAGAACTGCCGGTATTCCGGCACGATCACAAGCTCCGCCGTGTCCATCAGCGCCGCGTCCGTAAAGCCGAGCGTCCTTGCAAGCTGCACATAATCCTTCATAATAGCCTCCTCGTTCGGCACGCGCAGGCGTCCACGCTGTGGACGCCTGCGGTCATTTATTCTTCTGCTGCGCCCGGTACGTCAAACGCGGGCTTGAACGTTTCGAGCTTTTGCAGGCTGCACGCCGCGTGCCAGACCATAAAGCCGCCGTCCAGTCCGCCCTCCTCCAGACCGCGGATCTGCCCGGCGATCTCGTCCGCGCCGTAGGTGTTATACGGCGGACGGATGGCGTCGTGCCCCTGGATCCAGGTGCGCGCGATGGCGGGCGTGGGCGTTTCCGCCTGCCGCTTTGCCGCCGACTGCGCCCAGTCCAGCAGCGTCTCATACGGGTGCTCCCACGGGCGGTAGCTGCCGTTCTGCGAGAAATGATCGGGGTACGGCATCCCGCTGATGACGTCCACGACGTTGCTGATCGCCGCCCAATACTGCCCGTAGGACGTGACATACGTCCCGTTCGTCTCGCCGAACACGTCCGCGCCGACGTAAACGCCCAGATCGTGCAGCTCGTCGCAGGCGTACATCAAAAACCGCTGGATCGCCTGCGCCTTCGTCTCGCCGTATGCGTTGTGGAAGTCGATGTTGCCGCTCTCCTCGTAGCGGTGTGTGCCGTCCGGGAAGCGGACGTAGTCGAACTGGATCTCGTTGAAGCCCATCAGCTCCACCGCCTCGCGCGCCAGCTCCACCTTATACTCCCACACATAGCGGCAGAAGGCGCTGGGCCAGTAGCTGCCGGCGACATACAGCGGGTCGCCGCTGCGGTCACTGATGGCGTATTCGGGGTGGTCGGTGACGAAGAACGAGTCGTTAAAAACCGTGATGCGCCCGATCACATAATAGCCCGCGTCGCGAATTTTCTGGATGGCGGCGCGGTATTCCTCCAGTGTGTTGTTGGCAAAGCTGTTCGCCGTGGGCGAATAGGTCTTGTACGCCTCGCACGGGTAGCCGACGGACGTGCCGTCGATGACGTTAACGACAAAGGCGTTGATGCCGGTGGAATCGGCGTAGGCGATAAAATCGTCCACCTGCGCGATCACGTCGGCATCGCAGGTCATATACAGCGCACGGACCTCGCTTGGCATGACGTTGTCCTCAAAATCCCCCTTGGCGCGGGGATAGTAGTCGAGGCTGCCTGCGTCGCCGCCGCCGTAGCGATCCTCGCGCGCGGCGTGCACGGTGTAAACGCCGAAGCGGTCGTAAATTTCCGTGGCGGCTTCGAGCGTGCTGGCGGTGTAGGCGCCGCTGATATAGCCCGTCTCGCCGCCCACGCGCACCTCATACATATGCACCACGCCGTTTTGCATGGAGTCATAGCCCACGACGCTCAGCTCCGTCCCCTGCTCGACCAGCGTGCCGAGCTGCGTGCCGTCGGCGGTGAGGCGGAGGTTCTGCGGCGTGCGGACATAGATGGTCTGCTCCGCGACGACATTGCCCTCATCCTGCGTGAGGTTATCGGCGCAGATGTAGCCGTATTGCAGCCCGTCAAGGTAGGCGGCGTAATACGTCACGCCGTCCAGCTCCTTCGCATCCTGCGGCTGATAGGTGAGCTTCGTGCCGCGGGCGACCGTGCCCGCCTGCTCCATATTTTCAGTATAGTACGCCACCTGCGGCGTGTCGGCGCGGACATACGCGGCGGTATAGCGCCCGGCGCTCTGCTGCTTCGGCGGCTGCACCACGTCCGGGCTGCTGCCTGCCAAAACGCAGATGAACAGCACCAGCGCGATGAGGACCAGCACCGCCACCAGCAGCAGCCAGGTATTCTGCCGCAGATATTTGAGAAAATCCGCGCGCTTTTTCTGCCTGTACCGCTCAGCACGGGGGTCTCGCCGCTGTTTGGATCTGTTTTTCATAGCTGCGCTCCCAATGTAACCAGATAGCGCCATTATACACCAACTTTTTCGGGATTTCCAGCATTTTCGGCAATATTCCGCATTATCGCGCCCGTTTGCGGTGTTTTTCTCCAGAAACGCTCCATTTTGCAGGCCGTATGTTTCGAAATTTGCGGTTTTCGCGCCATTTTACCGGCAAAAATATCGTTTTGTAAACGTTATGTAAACGAATTTGAAAATCTTTTTTCGGCATTTTTGCAATTTTTTTCGTTTTTTCTGTCAAAAACCGGCGGGGGCTTGACAAAGCGGGCGTGCACCGCTATACTAACTGTACTACTACGGCTAGTACAGTTTTGGAAGGAGGTCACGCCGTATGATCTCGATCAACTATCGGGACGCCCGCCCGATCTACACGCAGGTGAAGGACGGTCTGCGCAAGCTCATCCTCACCGGCGCGCTCGCGGCGGGCACAAGGCTGCCGAGCGTGCGCGAGCTTGCCGCAGAGCTTGCCATCAATCCAAACACCATCCAGCGCGCCTACCGTGAGCTGGAGGCGGAGGGGACGATCCTGTCCATCGCGGGCAAGGGGTCGTTTGCCGCCGAGCAGCCGCAGGCGGACGCGGCGGCGCTGCAAAGCGCCATCGCGGGTTTTCGGCAGGCGGCGGAGCAGCTCGCGGCGGCGGGAATGCAAATGAGCGCCATGCACGCACTGCTGGACGAATGTATGCTGGAGAAGCAGCGGAAAAAGGAGTGAGAACATGATCGATGTACAGAATTTGACGAAATCGTTTGACGGCTTTCTGGCTTTGGACGGGCTTTGCCTGCACGTCCCGCAGGGATCGGTCTACGGGCTGGTCGGACCGAACGGCGCGGGCAAAACAACGCTCATCCGGCATCTGGCGGGCGTTTTGCGCCCTACCTCCGGGAGCGTGACGATCGGCGGGCTGCCGGTATATGAGAACCTCGCCGTCAAGCGCCGCCTTGCGTGGATCCCCGACGAGCTGTTCTGTCAGGGCGGCGACGGCGTGCGCGATCTGATGCGGCTGTATAAAAGCGTATATCCCCGCTTTGATGAAACGCGCTACAAGCAGCTCGGCGAGGTGTTCGCGCTGGATGAAAAGCGCCCCATCCGCCGCTTTTCCAAGGGTATGCAGAAGCAGGCGGCGTTCTGGCTGGCGATGAGCTGCTGCCCGGACTATCTGCTGCTGGACGAGCCTGTGGACGGGCTCGACCCCGTGATGCGGCGGCAGGTGTGGAGCCTGCTTATGGAGGACGTCGCCGAGCGCGGGATGACGGTGCTGGTCTCGTCGCACAACCTACGGGAGTTGGAGGACGTGTGCGACCATGTGGGCATCATGCACAAGGGCAAAATGCTCCTCGAGCGCTCGCTCGACGCGCTTCAGGAGAATATCGTAAAGGTCCAGCTCGTGACCGAGCATCCGCTGCCGGCGGGCTTAAATATCCTGCACGAGCAGACCGTCGGGCGCATCCAGACGCTCATCGTGCGCGGCGAGCAGCATGAGGTGGCGGAAAAGCTTGCGCAGTGCCAGCCGCTGCTGTGCGACCTGCTGCCGCTGTCGCTGGAGGAAATTTTCATCTACGAACTGGGAGGTGTGGACTATGACATCAAAAACATCGTGCTTTGACCGCGCCATTTTCCGGCGCGATGTGCGCCGCGGCGCGCCGCTGTGGAGCTTGTTTCTGCTGATCCTGCTGGTGGCGCTGCCGCTGCCGCTGTCAAATTTCGCGGATCATCTCAGGCGTCAGCAGGAGTTTTCCATCGACGTCCAGTACCAGATCCTCTCTGTGGGGCATATGCTTGCCTCGGTCGGCTCGTCGATCTACGGTCTGGCGGCGGCGTGGCTCGCGTTTTACTACCTGTTCACGGGCAAAAGCGCGAATTTTTACGCCGCGCTGCCCGTCCGGCGAGAGGCGATGTTCGCAACGCACTATCTCGCGGGGCTGACGATCCACATCGTGCCGATGCTGCTCATCTCCGCCGTCACGTTCGCCGCCTCGGCGATGGTGGGCGCGCCGCAGCTCGGCGCGTGCGCGCAGGTGTTCAGCGAGAATGTGCTCAGCTTCCTGTTTTTCTATAACTTTGCGGTGCTGTGCTGCATGATCGTGGGCAACGCCATCATGATGCCCATCGTCTACTTCATCCTGAATTTCGCCATCCCCGTGGTAGAGCTGATGATCCGCACCGTTTTGCAGGCGTTTGTCTACGGGATGCCGAACGTCAGCGGCGTCCATCTGTCGCCGTTCGCTCCGGCGTGGTTTCTGTTGAGCAACGGCATGGTCGTCCCGCAGTTTGACGACGGGTACGACCTCACCGGCTACTGCCTGGAGGGCTGGGCGTATCTGCTCATCCTTGCCGCCGTGGGCGTGCTGTTCGGCGCGCTGGCGCTGGTGCTTTACAAAAAGCGCGAGATGGAGCGCAGCGGCGATGTGATCGCGGTGCGCTGGCTGCGCCCGGTGTTCCTGTACGCGTTCACGTTTGGCTGCGCGCTCGTGATCGGCGTGGTCATCGTCTCGCTCATTACAGACGGGCAGCTTGAGACGAACTTTTTGCCGACGCTTCTTTCCATGCTGACGGGCACGCTCATCGGATACCTGACCGCGCAGATGCTGCTGCAAAAATCGGCGCGCGTGCTGAAAAAGAGCTGGAGGGGGCTTGTGATCTGCTGCGCGCTGGTGACGCTGGCGCTGGGCGCGGTGCGGCTGGATCTTATGGGCTACGCCAGCCGCGTGCCGGAGGCGAGCGAGGTCGCGTCCGTGGAGATCGGGCGCTATCAGGGCGACAGCGCTCCCATCACCGACCCCGATGCCATCGCGCAGACCATCGCGCTGCATCAGTATTTTGTGGACACGCGCGGCGCGCGGGAAGCTCTCACGCCCGCGGACACCGATAACGCGTGGTGGAACAGCGACATCTGCATCCGCTACACGCTGAAGGACGGCAGCACGTTCGCCCGGACCTACACGTTCCTGTGCAGCGCCTCCACCGCCGCCGATCCCGACAGCGCCTACAACCGCGCCAATGCGCTCGTGCACACGCAGAGCGTGCGGCTTGCGATGTACGCGCCGGGCTTCGCGCTCACGGAGCAGAGCGTTCTCGACTGCACGCTCGACGGTCCGATCGTCTACGACGAGCAGCTCGGCGACTGGCGTTACAGCAGTCTGACGCTCAGCTCGCGCGAGGCGGCGGCGCTGTATAACGACTGCATCCTGCCCGATCTGCTGGACGGCGCATTCGGCGCAGCGGACGGCGTCTACGACTACCCGGAGAGCAGCGCCGAGCCGACCACCGAGACGAGCGAACCGGCGTATATGCCGGAGGAGGAGCGCCTGCAGCAGACCTCCGTCAGTTTTTTGCTGCTGAGCCCGGACGGCGGCAAGCGATCCTATTATTACAATCTCAGCTCTGACGCAGTGCGCACCGTCGCGTATTTACAGGAGCTCGGCTATCTGCCGAAATAATGCCGAGATCGACCGCCCTTCTCTTGTGGGAGAAGGGCGGTTTTCTGTTGCTTTTGTTTGATTCATGTGGTATGATGTGGCTAACTGAAAAATATGGACGGAGGAGACGATCATGGACTATTCCAAACTGCAAAACGGCAGCGACATCCGCGGCGTCGCGCTGGAGGGCATCGAGGGTCAGCACATCAACCTGACCGAGCAGGCGTGCCGCGACATCGGCAGGGGCTTTGCCCTGTGGCTGAAGGCGCGCGATGCGTCGGCGCGCCGCGTGGCGGTCGGGCGCGATTCGCGTCTTTCGGGTGCGCAGCTCTGCGCGTGGATCTGTGAGGCGATGGCGCGGGAGGGGCTCGCGGTGACCGATCTTGGCATGGCGTCCACGCCGGCGATGTTCATGTGCACCGTCACGGAGGGCTACGCCTATGACGCGTCGGTGATGATCACCGCCAGCCACCTGCCCTTTAACCGCAACGGCTTCAAATTCTTTACGAAAAACGGGGGTCTTGAAAAGCAGGACATCGCCGCGATCCTGAAATACGCCGGGTCGGACGAGCACACCGGCAGCGCCCCCGGCAGCGTGGAAACGGGCGAATTTATGGACGCATACGCGGCGCTGCTGTGCAAAAAGGTGCGCGACGCGGCGGGAAGCGAAACGCCGCTGGCGGGCTTCCGCATCGTGGTGGACGCCGGCAACGGCGCGGGCGGCTTCTATGTGGACAAGGTTTTGAAGCCCCTCGGCGCGAACACCGACGGCAGCCGCTACCTTGACCCCGACGGCAGCTTCCCCAACCACATCCCGAACCCCGAAAACGAGCAGGCGATGCAGTCCATCATGGACGCCGTGCGCGAAGCGCACGCCGATCTCGGCATCATCTTTGACACGGACGTGGACCGCGCGGGCGCGGTGCTCTCCGACGGGTCGGAGCTCAACCGCAACCGCATCATCGCCATGCTGTCGGCAATTTTGCTGCGCGAGCATCCGGGCACGACCATCGTCACCGACTCCATCACCTCCACAGGGCTTGCCGCGTTCATCAAAAAGCACGGCGGCGTGCATCACCGCTTCAAGCGCGGCTACCGCAACGTCATCAATGAGTCGCTGCGCCTGAATGCCGAGGGGCATGACAGCCAGCTCGCCATGGAGACCTCCGGGCACGGCGCGCTGAAGGAGAATTATTTCCTCGACGACGGCGCGTATCTCGTCACCCGTCTGCTCATTGAGCTGGCGCGCGGCAAAAAGGAGGGCTACACGCTCGAGTCCCTCATCGCCGACCTCGCCGAGCCCGCCGAGAGCCATGAGTTCCGCATGAACATCCTCGCCGAGGATTTCCGCGCCTATGGGCAGGACGTCATCGACCGCCTGACGGCGTATTCCGCCGCACAGGAGGGCTGGACCATCGCGCCCGACAATCACGAGGGCATCCGCGTGAGCCTCGACAAGGCGCACGGCGACGGCTGGTTCTTACTGCGTTTGTCGCTGCACGACCCGGTCATCCCGCTGAACATCGAATCCGACAGCGTGGGCGGCGTGCGGCAGATCACGCAGGAGCTGTACGCGTTCCTCAAGACGTGCGACCAGCTCGACCTCGCGCCCGTAGAAAGCTTTCTGAAATGAGCGCGCAGGCTCTGCGCGGCAGGGTCGCGCTCATCACCGGCGCGAGCGGCGGCATCGGCTCTGCCCTCGCGCGGGCGCTGGCGCGGGAGGGCGCGCGGCTGGCGCTTTTGGGAAGAAACGCCTCAAAGCTCGCGGCAGTCCTGCCGGACGCACCGGCGGCGGATGTGCTGCTGCTGCCCGGCGACCTGACGAACGACGCGTATCTGGCGGAAAGCGTTGAGCAGACGCTCTCGCACTTCGGGCGGCTGGATATTCTCATCAACAATGCCGGCATGGCGCTCTCCGCGCCGTTCGGCGAGACGACGCTCGCGCAGTACGATCAGATCATGCGCCTCAATGCCCGCGCGCCGTTTGCGCTGTGCCAGCTCGCACTGCCGCACCTGCGGCAGTCGGACGCGGGGACGATCCTGAGCATCGCGTCCGTCAATGCCCACAAGGGCTATGCGCTGCAAAGTGCCTACTCCGCATCCAAGCACGCGCTGGCGGGCTTTACGAAGGCGCTGGCGGCGGAGGAATATAAAAACGGCGTGCGCGTGCACCTCATCAGCCCCGGCGGCGTGTTCACCGACATGGTGAAGATCTCCCGCCCCGACCTCACCGGCGAGGGCATGATCCAGCCCGAGGACATCGCGGACATCGCCGTCTTTCTCCTCACGCACCGCACCAACGCCGTTATCGACGAGGTGTGCGTGCACAGATCGGGCAAAGAACCGTTTTTGTGAGAAAAAACCGGGAAGGGCATTTTCCCTTCCCGGTTTTCTTACTATTATAATATTTTGCGTCCTTCGACGTATTTTGCGGCGATATTGCGTTCATCTGCCAGATACGTCATGCGCTCAAGCCTTGCGCGGACAGGCAGGTCCTGCGGGTGGTCGAGATTTGTGTCGTCGAGCACTACCGCGTCCGCCGCCCAGCCCTCGCGGAATGTGCCGACGCTGCCGAAGAACGCGCCGCCGCCCATTGTGGCGAGGTAGAACGCCCGCTCGAACGACAAGGGCTTTACCGTCTGGTCGAGCAGCCGCCAGCGCAGCTTGGATGCCTGAATAGCGTGCATCATCGCGCGCAGGATACTCTCATGGCTGCCGCCCGCAATGTCCGTGGCAAGACCCACGCGCAGCCCGCGCTCCAGAAATTGGCTCACCGGCGCGACGCCGGAGGCAAGGTTCATATTCGACTCCGGCGAGTGTGCGATGAACACACCGTTTTTGAGCATCAGCTCCTGCTCGCGCTCGTCCGAGTGGACGCAGTGCGCCATGATGCACTTGTGGTCGCCGCCGAACAGCCCGAACTGGTCATACGCCTGCCCGTAGAACTTCGACCGCGGGCACAGCTCGCGCACCCAGTCGATCTCGCCGAGATTTTCCGACAGGTGGCTCTGCACCGGCAGGCTGTATTTCTCGCGCAGGTCGTGCAGCGCATACATTAAATCATCCGTACAGGACGGGATAAAGCGCGGCGTGAGGATCGGGCGCGTGTGCTCCAGCTCCCCAAGCTGCGACAGCCAAAGCTCGGTGTCGCGGATCGCCTGCCGCGTGGATATTTCACGCAGATAGTCGGGGCTGTTGCGGTTCATATTGACCTTGCCGACGTAGGTGCACAGCCCCAGCGCGTCGAGCCTGCGCATGAGCAGCAGCGTCGCCGGGACGTGGATGGTGGCAAAAATACACGCGCGCGTGGTCGTGCTGTGCAGCAGGTGGTTCGCGAACGAGCCGTAGGCGCGCTCGGCATACGACAGCTCGCGGTATTTCGACTCCTCCGGGAAGGTATAGGTGTTGAGCCATTCCAGCAGCTCCAGATCCATCCCCAGCCCGCGGAAGGAGAACTGCGGCGCGTGGACGTGCAGGTCGGTCATGCCCGGCACGATGAGCCGGTCTCCGTAATCATGCATCGGGAGCTGCGCGTAGCGCGCCGGCACGGTCTCAAAAACGCCGCGGCAGACGCCGTTTTCCACAACGAGACTGCCATCCTCCACGATCTCGATCGTATCCGCGTCGCGGCTGTAACACAGATGTCCTTTTATAATGTAGGCTTCGTTACCCATGCTGATTTCCTCTCTGTTTCGGGCGCTGCGCCCACATTTGACGCATATGCCCAAGCATGTTTAGTTATCATATCATATTTTTGTGCGAAATGCCAGTATTCGGCATCGTCAAACTTTACGAAATCCCGTTCCGCATTTTGTGGAAAGCGTCAAGTCGGCAAAAACCCTAAAAATTTTTTAGTTTTTCTGTGAACTTTGTCTAATTTTTTCCGGCTCAGTGCCATGTTTTTGCAAAAAAAATATTGCAAAACCGCCAAAAATCTAGTATGCTTGTGTCATCGGTTCGTTGACAAATTCCTGCGGCGCAAATGCGCCGCAAAAACATTTGTCAGGTAGTGACCAAAAATTTTTAGGAGGAACTGAAATGAAAAAGATGCTTGCTCTGCTTCTTGCGGTCGTGATGGTCTTTGCTCTGGTCGCCTGTGCATCCGGCAGCAAGACCCCGGCTACCGAAGCCCCCGCGACGGAAACGCCCGCTGCGGCCGACGACGCTCCCGCCGCCGAGACCCCTGCCGCTGACGAGGCGCCCGCCGCTGACGAGGTCCCTGCGGACTTCAAGGTCGGCTTCATCACCCTGCACGACGAAAACTCCACCTACGACCTCAACTTCATCAACGCTGCGAAGGAAGCCGCCGAGGCTCTGGGCGTTGAGTACACGCTGGTCACCAACGTTCCCGAAGGTCAGGAGTGCTACGACAAGGCTGCTGAGCTTGCTGATGCCGGCTGCAACATCATCTTTGCCGACTCCTTCGGTCATGAGGACTACATGATCCAGGCCGCGAAGGAATTCCCCGACGTGCAGTTCTGCCACTCCACCGGCACGAAGGCGCACACCGAGGGTCTTGCCAACTACCACAACGCGTTTGCTTCCATCTATGAAGGCCGTTACCTCGCCGGTATCGTTGCCGGTATGAAGCTGAACCAGATGATCGAGAACGGTGAGTTCACCGCGGACGAAGCCAAGATCGGCTATGTCGGCGCGTTCACCTACGCGGAAGTTATCTCCGGCTACACCTCCTTCTTCCTTGGCGCTCGCTCGGTCTGCCCGACCGCGACCATGGAAGTCACCTTCACCGGCTCGTGGTACGACGAGACCGCTGAAAAGGAAGGCGCTCAGAAGCTCATCAACAACGGCTGCAAGCTCATCAGCCAGCACGCTGACTCCATGGGCGCTCCGACCGCCTGCGAGACCGCCGGTGTTCCCAACGTCTCCTACAACGGCTCGACCATGTCCGCCGCTCCCAACACCTACCTCGTCTCCTCCCGCATCGACTGGGCTCCGTACTACAAGTACGCCATCACCGCCTGCATGAACGGTGAGCCCATCGACGCCGACTGGACCGGCACGCTGGCGACCGGCTCCGTCGTCCTGACCGAGCTGAACGACGCTGTTGTCGCTCCGGGCACTGCCGAGGCTGTTGAGGCTGCCAAGGCGGAGCTTGAGGCCGGCACGCGCCACGTCTTTGACTGCTCCACCTTCACTGTGGGCGGCGAGACCCTGACCACCTCCATGGCGGACGTCGATACCGACGCCAACTACACGCCGGATACCGAGGCGATCGTGGACGGCTACTTCGCCGAGTCCGCCTTCCGCTCCGCTCCGTACTTCCAGCTCGCGATCGACGGCATCACGCAGCTCGATACCGCGTTCTAATTGCTATCCCCGGATCGGACCGCCTTTACGGCGGTCCGATCTTTTTTCATTTTTTGGAGATGGTTCTACTATGCGGAACGGTCTCCGGCGAAATATGCAAAAAAATTTTGGATAGGCAAAAAATTTTGTTGAATATGATTTACAACCGCAATTTTCTGTGATAAAATACCTTCATAAATCCAAGACTGGGAGGGGCTTTTCTCCCACGAAGAAAGGATGACCGCCTTGGCAACTGAATGCGCAGTCAAAATGGAGAATATCACCAAGCGTTTTGGCAAGGTCGTGGCAAACAGCCACATCGACCTTGACCTTTACACGGGCGAGATCTTGTCCCTGCTCGGTGAAAACGGCAGCGGAAAAACAACGCTGATGAATATGCTCTCCGGCATCTACTTCCCTGACGAGGGGCAGATCTACATCCACGGCGAGCCTGTGACCATCGCCTCGCCGAAGGACGCCTTCGCGCACGGCATCGGCATGATCCACCAGCACTTCAAGCTGGTCGATCTGTTCACCGCAACGGAAAATATCGTGCTGGGTCTGGACGAGCCGGGGCGGCTCGATCTTGCCGCCGCGTCCAAAAAGGTCCAGGAGATCTGCGACCGTTATGGCTTTGACATCGACCCCAACCAGAAGATCTACGATATGTCCGTCTCGCAGAAGCAGACGGTCGAGATCGTCAAGGTCCTCTACCGCGGCGCGGACATCCTCATTCTCGATGAGCCCACCGCCGTGCTCACCCCGCAGGAGACCGACAAGCTGTTCCAGATCATGCGCAACATGAAAGCGGACGGCAAGTCGCTCATCATCATCACCCACAAGCTGCATGAGGTGCTCTCCGTGTCCGACCGCGTGGCGGTGCTGCGCAAGGGCGAGTACATCGGCGACGTCGCCACGAAGGACGCTGACCAGCAGTCGCTGACCGATATGATGGTCGGTCACGCCGTCAAGCTGAACATCGATCGTCCCGACCCCGTCAACGTCACGCCGCGTCTGGTCATCGAAGGGCTGACCGTGCAGGACGAGCTGGGCGTCACGCGGCTCAATAACGTCAGCTTCACCATCAACGCCGGTGAGGTGCTCGGCATCGCGGGCATCGCGGGCAGCGGGCAGCGCGAGCTGCTGGAGTCGATCGCGGGACTGTACCCCATCACCTCCGGCTCGGTGCGCTACTTCCCGCCCGACGGTAGTCAGGAAAAGCAGCTCGTCGGGCTTGACCCGATGGACATCCGCAAGAGCGGCATCGCCATGTCGTTCGTCCCCGAGGACCGTCTGGGCATGGGTCTGGTCGGCTCGATGGGCATGACGGGCAACATGATGCTGCGCTCGTGGCGCAAGGGCGCGAGTATTTTCGTCGACCGCAAGAACCCCGAAGAGCTGGCGAACCGCATCTGGCAGGAGCTGGACGTCGTCACGCCGAGCACGAGCTTCCCGGTGCGCCGGATGTCCGGCGGCAACGTGCAGAAGGTGCTGGTCGGTCGTGAGATCGCGCAGGCGCCCGCCGTGCTGATGACTGCCTACGCCGTGCGCGGGCTGGACATCAACACCTCGTACACCATCTACAACCTGCTCACCGAGCAGAAAATGAAGGGCGTCGCCGTTGTGTACGTCGGCGAGGATCTGGACGTGCTGCTGGAGCTGTGTGACCGCATCGTCGTTCTGTGCGGCGGCGAGGTCTCCGGCGAAGTGGATGCACGCACCACCGACAAGCGCCAGATCGGCACGCTCATGACTCAGGTAGGAGGTGAGGCTCATGCGTAAGCAGTCCCTGTTCCATATTTCCAAGCGCGACGCGCTGCCGCTGTACAAGGCCATCGGCTACCGCGTGGTCGCCATCGTGCTGGCGCTGATCGTGTGCGCCATCGTCACCACGCTCCTGACCGGCGAAAACCCCATCAAAATTTATGGCACGATCATAAACGGCGCATTCGGTACGCCCCGTAAAACGTGGGTCACGGCGCAGAACCTTGCAGTGCTGCTCGGCATCTCGCTGGCAGTCACGCCCGCATTTAAGATGCGCTTCTGGAACATTGGCGCGGAGGGTCAGGTGCTCATCGGCTGCCTCGCTACCACCGCCTGCATGATCTGTCTGGGCGATAAGCTCCCGCAGGGGCTGCTCGTTCTGGTCATGCTCCTCGCGGCAGTCGCCGCAGGCGCGCTGTGGGGCTTCTTGCCCGCCTTCTTCAAGGCAAAGTGGAATACGAACGAAACGCTGTTCACCCTGATGATGAACTACATCGCCACGCAGCTCGCGGCATTCTTCATCATCGTTTGGGAGGTGCCGAAGGGCGCCGGCAAGATCGGCATCATCAACCAGAACACCGAAGCGGGCTGGCTGCCGAGCATCGGCGGGCAGAAATACCTGCTGGCGATTTTGGTCGTCGCCGTGATGACGATCCTCATGTACATCTACCTGCGCTACAGCAAGCACGGCTATGAGATCGCCGTCGTCGGCGAGAGCCAGCGCACCGCGAGCTACGCGGGCATCAAGGTCGATCGCGTCATCATCCGCACCATGATACTCTCCGGCGCGGTCTGCGGTCTGATGGGTCTACTGCTCACTGCCGGGATCGACCATACGCTCACCACCACCATCGTCGATGGGCGCGGCTTCACCGCCGTTATGGTCTCGTGGCTGGCAAAGTTCAACCCCCTCGCCATGGTGTTCACCAGCCTGCTGCTGGTCGTGCTCAACCGCGGCGCGAGCGAAATTTCCAGCCAGTTCTATCTCAACCATTCCTTTGCCGATATTCTCACCGGCATCATCCTGTTCTTCATCATCGGCTGCGAGTTCTTCCTGACCTATAAGATCAGCCTGCGCGGCAGCAAAAAGGAGGTGTGAGCCATGTTTGATTTTGCTTCGTTTCTTCCCCGCGCGGTCATGCAGGGTATCCCGCTGCTCTATGGCAGCACCGGCGAGATCCTGACCGAAAAGTCCGGCAACCTGAATCTGGGCATTCCGGGCGTCATGTATGTCGGCGGCATCTGCGGCGTTATCGGCGCGTTCTTCTATGAACAGGCCGTCCCCGCCGCCGAAATGAGCGCATGGCTCGCCATCGGCATCCCGCTGCTGTGCTCGCTGGCAGGTTCGCTCATCATGGGTCTTCTGTACTGCCTGCTCACGGTCACGCTGCGTGCCAACCAGAACGTTACCGGTCTTGCGCTCACCACGTTCGGCGTGGGCGTCGGCAACTTCTTCGGCGGCTCGCTTATCAAGCTATCCGGCAGTGAAGTGCCGTCCATCGCCCTGTCCGCAACGAGCGCATACTTCAGTAAGTCCCTGCCGTTCGCCGCGAATCTCGGCTGGTTCGGGCAGATCTTCCTGTCCTACGGCTTTTTGGCGTACCTCGCGATCATCATCGCGCTGCTCGCCTCCTACTTCCTCAAGCACACCCGTTCGGGTCTGTATCTGCGCGCGGTCGGCGAAAATGCCGCCACGGCGGACGCTGCCGGCATCAACATCACGAAGTACAAGTACCTTGCCACCTGCATCGGCAGCATGATCGCCGGGCTTGGCGGTCTGTACTACGTCATGGACTACGCCTGCGGCGTGTGGTCGAACAACGCCTTCGGCGACCGCGGCTGGCTCGCCATCGCGCTAGTCATCTTCACGATCTGGCGTCCGAATGTCAGCGTGCTCGCCTCCATCCTCTTCGGCGGCTGCTATATCCTGTACATCTTCATCCCCACCGGCACGAACCTTGCCATCAAGGAGCTGTACAAGATGCTGCCCTACGTCGTGACGCTGGTCGTGCTGATCGTGGTGTCGCTGCGCAAAAAGCGCGAGGACCAGCCGCCTCAGTCGCTGGGTCTTGCCTACTTCCGAGAGGAACGATAGAACAAAAAACCGACCTGCGGCGTTCGCCGCAGGTCGGATTCCTTTTGTGAGAAGCGCTCAAATCTCAAAATCCACCGCGATGCGCGTTTCGCGGATGGACTTGCACAGCCCGGATGCCGCGACGTGGCGCGGGTCGTTCTTGTAGCGGTCCAGCGCCGCCAGATCGTCAAAATCCGCGATCAGGCAGGCGTCAAAGTTGCCGCCGCCGGCGCAGTCTACGCCGACCTGCATCGCCTTGAGCTCCGGGATGACCCCATCGAGCGCGCGCAGCGCGTTCAGAAATTCGTGCATCTGTGCTTCTGTTCCCGGCTGGAATTTCCATGCCACAACGTGTCGGATCATAAAAAATACCTCCAAAAAATGAATTTTATAATAGGTGATACTATGGAATACAACATCAAACCCGGCGTCTGGCGGCACTTTAAGGGAAACGAATACCGCGTTTTGTGCACGGCTGCACACTCGGAGACGCTTGAGCCGATGGTCGTGTATCAGGCGCTGTACGGCGAGCGCGGTATCTGGGTGCGCCCGGCGCGGATGTGGTGCGAGAGCGTCGAACGGGACGGCAAAACGCAGCCGCGCTTTACGCGCATCAGCGACTAATCCGCCGCGCGCCACTCAAAATTCTCAAAAATCAGCCGCATTCCCTCATGCAGCCCGTCCGGCAGCAGCGCCAGCGCCGTGCGGCTCTCTTCGCCGCTGTCTCCGCGCAGGACGGCGTAATCGCCGTCGATCTCCACAACGGTCCGTTCCATTCGCATAATCATTTCCTCCTTGAAAGGCATCACCGCACAATTGCGTCGGCGCGCTTCGGCGGTTATTTTCCGCCAATGCGGCGGTTTGAAAAACGCGAAATACACAAAGTATTCCTGCGTTTTCCAAACCTTGCCTTGACGAAAAATCTCTCGCCGAATCTGCTTGCCGAATTGCGCGGTGAAGCCCTAAAATTCTTATTGCCCCCGGGCGGCAACTTTGTTATAATGTACCTGAAGATTATGAATGGGAGGCGTTCCTATGACAAATAAAGTCATCACCATCAGCCGCCAGTTCGGCAGCGGCGGACGGACGATCGGTAAAGAAGTCGCCAAGCGGCTCGGCATCCCGTACTACGACAAAGAGCTGGTGGACAGGGTCGCAAAGGAAAGCGGTTTTTCGCACGAGTTCATCGAAGAGATCGGCGAATATGCCTCTGTGACCAGCAGTTTTCTGTTTAACATCGCCGTGTCGTCGCACCCGATGGGGCTGATCGACACGATGTCGGTCTCCGACAAGCTCTACGTCTGCCAGACCAACGTCATCCGCGACCTCGCGGATCAGGGTCCGTGCGTGATCGTTGGGCGCTGCGCCGACTATATTCTGCGCGGGCGTCCCGATGTGCTGGATATTTTCATCCATGCCGATTATGAGCACCGCGCCGCGCGCGTGCTCGAGCGCTACGGTGAGACGAACCAGCCGCTCAAAAAGCGGCTGCAGGAAAAGGACAGCAAGCGCAAGGTCTACTACAAGCACTACACCAACCAGAACTGGGGCGACGCGGAGAACTATCATCTGTGCCTCAACAGCGGTCTGATCGGCGTGGACAAGTGCGTGGACATCATCTGCGACATCGCGGAAATGCCCTGAATACGGTCATTTGACGGCGCAGCTTTTTAGCTGCGCTGTTTTTATATCGCCAGCGGCGTGCCGTTTCATACTAGAATCTGTTAAAAAGCTTGAAGAGCTTTTTATAGCGCCAGCGGTGTGCCGTTTAAGACCGCTTCCGCCAGCGTCTCACCCTCATAGCGCAGCTTGAGCGAGAAAAACGGGACGTTTTTCTGCATCAGGTCGAGGAAAATGCGGTCGCCCGCCCATTGCGGCAGCGCCAGCAGCCGGTCCTTTTCAATCCATTCGAGCTGCCCCTCGTCGCACTCGCGCAGCGTGCCGGTAAAGCCCGTGGCGTGGAACAGGTGCATATACTCCGTCTGCCAGCGGTCGGAGACGAACGTGATGATGCCGCAGTAGCGAACCTGCGTCAGCCGCAGCCCCGTCTCCTCGCGCACCTCGCGCAGCACGCAGTCCTCCGGGCTCTCGCCGGGCTCAAATTTGCCGCCGATGCCGATCCACTTATCGCGGTTTTCGTCGTGCGCCTTTTTGATGCGGTGCAGCATCAGATACTGCCCGTCCCGCTCGATGTAGCAAAGGCTCGTGTTTTTCATCCCGCACCTCCCGGCTGCTTCTGGGAGTATTGTATCAGGTTCACCCGCAAAAGTAAACGGGCGGTTTTTGTGCGTCTTTCACAACTTTTCCCATGCAATTTAGGCAGTTATCACAAAGCAAGCGCCGCCGATTCTATGCTATAATAAGGTATCTTCATCCGCCTGCCGCGATCCACTATACGCCGCAGGATGGAAAATAAAAAGGAGGTCAGTCAACATCCGCGGGACTCGCGGTGCGGTATTGTGGAGACATACCGTAATGCGTCCGCCAAGCCCGGTGGTCGTGAGGGCGCGCATTGCAGAGGCAGCGCGGTCAGGGTCGAGAATTATGGCAAAAGTCGTACTGAAAAATGTAAAGAAGATCTACCCGTTCGTCAGTGGGGAAGAGAAGAAAAAGAAGAAGAAAAAGGGTGAGGACGAAGCCCCGACTGAAAAGAAGGCAAACCTTCAGATCACCGATCAGGGCGTCGTCGCCGTGCAGGAGTTTAACCTGGAGATCGCCGATAAGGAATTTATCGTGCTCGTCGGTCCGTCCGGCTGCGGCAAATCCACCACCCTGCGCATGATCGCGGGTCTCGAGGAGATCACCGAGGGCGACCTGTACATCGGCGACAAGCGCATGAACGACGTCGCGCCGAAGGATCGCGACATCGCCATGGTCTTCCAGAACTACGCGCTGTACCCCCACATGACCGTTTATGATAACATGGCGTTCTCGCTCAAGCTCAAGAAAACGCCCAAGGCGGAGATCGACCGCAAGGTCCGCGAGGCCGCCGAAATTCTGGATATTACCCAGTATCTGAACCGCAAACCCAAGGCTCTGTCCGGCGGTCAGCGGCAGCGTGTCGCCATCGGCCGCGCCATCGTGCGAAACCCCAAGGTGTTCCTGATGGACGAGCCGCTGTCCAACCTCGACGCCAAGCTCCGCAACCAGATGCGCGCGGAGATCATCAAGCTGCGCGAGAAGATCGACACCACGTTCGTCTACGTCACCCACGATCAGGTGGAGGCAATGACGCTGGGCGACCGCATCGTCATCATGCGCGACGGCTTCATCCAGCAGATCGGCACGCCGCAGGAGGTCTTTAACCACCCGGCGAACCTGTTTGTCGCGGGCTTTATCGGCACGCCGCAGATGAACTTCTTTAACGCTTCGCTCACGAAGAAGGGCGACAAGTACGTCGCCACCATCCTTGGTCACGACGTGGAGCTGCCGGAGGAGAAGCAGCAGGCGCTCAAGAACAGGACGGATGTTCCCACGTCCGTGATCGTCGGCGTGCGCCCGGTGCACATCCATCTGGCTGACGAAGGCATCGACGCCACGGTCGATGTGTCCGAGCTGATGGGCAGCGAGCTGCATCTGCACGTCCGTTCCGGCGATCAGGATGTCGTCATCGTCGTTCCGACGACCGACGTCGAGCTCGACGCCGTTCACGGTGGTCACAAGACGATCAAGTACACCTTCCGCCCGGAGCTGATGCACTTCTTCTACACCGACACGGAGAAAAATCTCTTCTAAGCAACGTATCATCAACCGGCGGAAACCGCAACTTGCGGTTTCCGCCGTACTTTATGGAGGACCGATATGCCCCGTTATCTGCTTGCGCTCGATCAGGGCACGACCAGCAGCCGTGCCATTTTGTTTGACGAAAATCAGAACATCGTCAGCTCCGCGCAGAAGGAGCTGACGCAGTACTACCCGCAGTCCGGCTGGGTGGAGCACGACCCGATGGAGATCTACTCCACCGTCTGGGCGGTGATGATGGAGGTCATCACCCGCGCCGATATTGACACGCACGACGTCGCCGCCATCGGCATCACGAACCAGCGCGAAACGACCGTTGTCTGGGACAAAACGACCGGCAAGCCCATCTACAACGCCATCGTCTGGCAGTGCCGCCGCACGGCGGAGATCTGCGATGAGCTGACCGCGCGCGGGCTGACCGATCACATCCGGCAGACGACCGGGCTCGTGCCCGACGCGTATTTTTCCGCGACCAAGATCAAATGGCTGCTCGACAACGTCCCCGGCGCGCGGGCGCGGGCGGAGCGCGGCGAGCTGCTGTTCGGCACGGTCGATTCGTGGCTCGTGTGGAAGCTGACTGACGGGCAGGCACACGTCACGGACTACACGAACGCCTCGCGCACGATGCTCTATAACATCCACGACCTTTGCTGGGACGAGCGGCTGCTTCACGAGCTGGACATCCCCGCCGTCATGCTGCCGCAGGTGTGCGACAGCTCGCATATCTACGGAAGCTGCAACGTGCGCGGCGCGCAGATCCCCATCGCGGGCATCGCGGGCGACCAGCAGGCGGCGCTGTTCGGGCAGGGCTGCTTTTCGGCGGGCGAGGCGAAAAACACCTACGGCACGGGCTGCTTTTTGCTCATGAACACCGGCACGCAGGCGATCTCCAGCCGCCACGGTCTGGTCACGACCATCGCCGTGGGCTTGAATGGGCAGGTGCAGTACGCGCTGGAGGGCTCGGTATTCGTCGCCGGGGCGGTCATCCAGTGGCTGCGCGATGAGCTGCGCTTCATCCGCGAGGCGCGCGACGCGGAATATTTCGCGTCCAAAGTGCCCGATACGGGCGGGGTGTACCTCGTCCCGGCGTTCACGGGGCTGGGCGCGCCGCACTGGGATATGTACGCGCGCGGCACGATGGTGGGTATCACGCGCGGCACAAGGCCGGAGCATATCATCCGCGCCGCGCAGGAGTCCATTGCCTATCAGTCGATGGACTTGGTCGATGCGATGGAGCGCGACTGCGGCAGATCGCTGCGCGAGCTGAAGGTGGACGGCGGCGCGAGCCGCGACGGCTTCCTCATGCAGTTCCAGGCGGATATGCTGGCAAAGCCCGTGCTGCGCCCGGTCATCCGGGAGACGACGGCGCTCGGCGCGGCGTATCTGGCGGGTCTCGCCGTGGGCGTGTGGCGCGATACGGACGAGCTGCGCAGGCTCTGGCGCTGCGACACGGCGTTCCACCCCTCCATGGCGGAGGACAAGCGCCTCACCCTCGCCCGCGGCTGGCATAAAGCAGTCGGGCGGAGTTTGGATTGGGTCGAGCACGAGTAATCCTGTTTTTGATTCAATAATTTAATCAAGAATCAGTATGAAAAATGGAGCGTATCGACACCGATACGCTCCATTTACTGTTTTACGACCATCCAAGAGGTCGGCAAAACGCACTGCTCCCGATATATAAAAAATTCTATGAAGCCCCTTGACATTTTCCGTTCTTTGCGTATAATAAATTATACAAACGATAAAAAACTATTGCATCCGTGGAAGGGGGCAGCTATGAAAGCGATTTTGACACCTTATATTTCCGTCGCCGAGATGCTGGTGCGCACGTTTGGGGCGGACTGCGAAGTCGTTCTGCACGATCTGGACGACCCGGAGCATTCCGTTGTGTACGTCGCAAACGGCGCGGTGACGGGGCGCAAGGTCGGCGACAGCTTTGACCAGCTCGTGCGGCAGGTCATTTTGTCGGACCAGTTGCGCGAAAATTTTGTGGCGAACTACTACTTCACCGCGCCGAACGGCAAGCGCATCCGCTCGTCCACCGTGCTCATTCAGGGCGCGGACGGGCGTCTGGAGGGTGCGATGTGCATCAATCTCGACACCACGCGCCTGACGCGGCAGATCGAGTATCTGCAATCGCTCCTCCCCGCGCCGGATGACGCTGCACCCGACGAGCAGCCGCCGCGCGAGCCGGAGAACGTCGCGGTGATGATCGAAAATCTGATGGACAAAATTCTCGCGGGCGCGGACGCGCACGCCATGACGCGCGAGGACCGGCTGGAAAAGATACGATTCATGGACGCGAAGGGCATTTTCCTGATGAAGGGCAGCGTGGACCGCGCGGCGGAAAAGCTGGGCGTGAACCGCGTGACCATCTACAGCTATCTGGACGAAGTGCGCGGCAAGCGCGGCTGAATATTACGTTAGGAGGGACTGACGATGCAGTTTATCTGTACAAAATGCGGACACAAAGAGCCGGTCACGACCCGGCGCGCCCACTGTGACTGCGGCGGGCTGTGGGATTTAGCGTTTGAGCCGCCTGTGTTCTCGCTGGACGAGGTGGACAGGTCGCAGTGGAGCTTATTCCGCTACCGCAAATTCCTCGCGCTGGACGATGAGAGCTGGCGCGGCGTGACGCTCGGCGAGGGCATGACACCGGTCGTGCCGCTGGACGATGACGTGCTGCTGAAAATGGACTACTATATGCCGACGCTGTCGTTTAAAGACCGCGGTGCGGCGGTGCTCATCGCGCACTGCAAGGCGATCGGTGTGGAGTCGGTCGTGCAGGACAGCAGCGGCAACGCCGGCAACAGCGTCGCCGCCTACTGCGCCCGCGCGGGCATCGGCTGCGAAATTTTTGTCCCGGAGGGGACGAGTCCCAAAAAGATCGACATGATCCGCGCCCACGGCGCGACCTGCACCGTTGTCCCCGGCAGCCGCGACCACTGCGCCGAGGTCTGCCGCGCCAAGGTCGAGCACGACGGCGCGTATTACGCCAACCACGTCTACAACCCCTTCTTCTACGAGGGCACGAAAACGTACATCTACGAGGTCTACGAGCAGCTCGGGCGCATCCCGGCGCATCTGGTCATCCCTGTGGGCAACGGCACGCTCTTCCTCGGCGCGATCTACGCGCTGGAGCATCTGCTGCGCAGCGGCTGCATCGAGCGTATGCCGCAGATCATCGCGCTGCAAAGCGAGCACTGCGACCCGCTGCTGCGCGCGGCGCAGTCCGGCGCGGATACCCCGGCGGACGTCTGCCCCACGCCGACCATCGCCGAGGGCATCTCCATCGGCAAGCCCATGCGCGGCGAAGAGATCCTGGCGCTGAGCAAAAAGTATAACATCGCGTTCGTCCACGCGCCGGAGGACAAAATTCTCGCCGCCCGCGCGGAGCTGGCGCGCAAGGGCATCTACTGCGAGCACACCACCGCCGCCAACTATGCCGCATATCAGGAATACTGCCGCTTGCACGGCGAGACCCCCGACACCCTCATCACCATGTGCGGCGCGGGGCTCAAATCGGATCATTAAACACAAAAGCACCCGAATACGGGTGCTTTTCGCTTTGTCACAGGCTTGACATATAATACTATATGTGATACTATTCTACCATAGGAGTGTGATCGACTTGGAGCTGATCCTGAAAAAGCAGCCGCAGAAATATCTGCGCAGCGTGGACGCCAAAACGCGGCAAAAGCTCTATCGCGCGCTGGAGCAGCTTTCCCGGTTGGAGGGGAATATCGTGCCGCTTGCCGGATATGCTTCCCGGTATCGGTATAAGATCGACCACTACCGCATTGTATTCGACTGGATACGCGGGCAGATCGTCATCACTGTGATTGAGATCAACACCCGCACGAACATCAAATATTGAGGAGTGACAGTATGAAATCCGAATTGACCCCCGTGGAGATCGAAAAGCGCTTCGCGGTCATCCAGTCCAGAGCGCCGGAGCATCTCACCGAGGAAGAAGTCGCGTCACTCGCCGCCGCTGAGGCGATGGACGACGGCTCTGCCGTATCGCTCGAGCAGCTCCGGGATGAGCTGGACGGCTACAGCGGGCGGCTCGTTCTGCGCATTCCGCGCAGCCTGCACCGCGCGCTGAAGGACGCAGCGAAGGTCGAAGGTGTCAGCCTGAACCAGTATATGCTCTATAAATTATCCCGCTGATGGCACAAACACGCAAAAACCGCCGCGAGCAATGCTCGCGGCGGTCATTTTTTCAGAACACAAGCTGCACCAGCAGCATATAGACGACCGTCCCTCCGGCGATGGAGAGGAGGGTCTGGCGCTTCCAGAGGTGCAAGCCGACCGTCACGGCGATGGCGATCAGCTCCGGCAGGGCGTGGCTGCCCGTGAGAGGTGTGACATTGCGCAGGCAATACACCACCAGCATCGCAAAGATCGCGCCGGGCAGCGCCTTGCCGAGGTACTGAATATAGCGCGGCGTCGGCTTTTTGCCGCCGAAGATCAGAAACGGCAGAAAGCGCGTCGCCATCGTCGCCAGCGCGCACAGGGCGATGGTCACGATCTGCTGCGGCAGCGTCATCATAGCGTCTCCTCCTTGGCAAAATTATGTTCCAGCGGGCGGCGCAGCAGTGTCAGCGCCGCAAGAACGCAGACCATCGTCGGGATCAGGAAATGATCCGCGCCGAAGATCAGCAGGCACACGACACCTGCCGCCAGTCCGATCCACTCGCTGACCGGCGTTTTTTCCTTGAGCCACTGCTCGGTCAGGATCACGACGAACATCGCCGTCATCACAAAATCCAGCCCCTCGGTGTTAAAATGCAGGACGCTGCCGAGAAGCCCTCCGAGCGTCGAGGCGGCGACCCAGTAAAAGCGGTCGAGCAGGCTGACGAAAAAGTAAAACCAGCCGCGGTCCACATCCGGCGGCACTTCGGCGGCGCAGTTGACGCTGAACGTCTCATCGCACATCGCGAAGATGAGGTACGGCTTCTTCCAGCCCGTGCCCTTGTATTTATCCAGCATCGCAATGCCGTAAAACAAGTGCCGCGCCTGCACCATCAGCGCCATCAAAAACGTCTGCACCGGCGCATAGGGCGACAGCAGCATACTCACGATCACAAATTGCAGACTGCCGCCGAACACGATGAGGCTGATGAGCAGCGGATACCAGAAGCTGAACCCCGCCGCGCGCATATACACACCGTAGGTCAGCCCCAAAAAGCAAAAGCCCGTCAGGATCGGGATGGTATGCGGAAAAGCGGCGAGGAAGGCTTTGCGTTTCATACGGAACTCCTTTTCGCAGCGTCAGCTGACGCTATTCTGGCAGGATTATAACGCTGCGAAATTTGTTTGTCAAATGGCTGCTTTTCCAAAAACTCCTGCTGAAGATCCGATTTTTCGTAGAGAATGAATAGAGAAGCCCCCGGCGGTGCAGGCGCATCGCCGGGGGCTGTTTTCTGCGTTATTTCTGCCAGTGCTTCAGCCCCGGCACAACGGCTTCCATGTGCGCGCGGACCTGCTCTCGGGTCCACGCTTCGCTCGACATATGCTCCACGCAGAAGTCGATGAGCTGCTCCATGCTGGTGTATTGGAACGTACCACCCGCGTAGCACCACTGGCAGTAGTCCTCGTTGAGTGAGCCGTCCGGCTCGCGGCTGAGGATGGCATCCTCCAACGGCATCCCGCAGCACTGACAGATGAGCTGGCGCGGCGTGCCCAGCAGTGTGTTGATCGAAACGTCAAAAAGCTGCGAGAGCAGCTTCAGCGTCTCGGTATTCGGCGTCGTTTCGCCGGTCTCCCAGCGCGAGACCGCCTGCCGCGTCACAAAGACGCGCTCGGCGACCTCCTCCTGCGAAAGCCCCTTCTGGGTTCTGAGCTTGAGCAAAATATCCTTCGTTTCCATGTCCATCAACTCCTCATGCAAAGTTTACCACACCCCGCGCCGCGAAACAAGCAACACGCAGTTGCGCCGGGCGGTTTTATAAAAAAACGCCGCGTCAGCGGCACATCACTTCTTCACGATTCACTATTACCTGTTACTTTTCAAAATCGGCTGTGCCGTTTTTAGTGAATAGTGAATAAGTAAATCGGCAGCCTTCTGTCGAAGGTTGCCAATTTTGCTTCATATACACACTATGCACCAACTGCCAAACCAGAAAAAACAAAATCGCAATCCAGCGTCAGCGATTGCGATTTTGGGAGGAGGAGCAAGGGAGCGTGCGGATGACGTTCTTTTGTTCCGCAGGAATAAAAGAACGTCGGAGCAAAGCGGACTTTGCAGAGAGGCAAAAACCAAGCCCGCAATCCAGCGAAGCGATTGCGGGCTTGAACGAAGAAAGACCTTTGCTGTCGAGGCGGGCGCGCCCTGCGCGGCTGCCTGACATACAAAGGTCATTTCTGAGTGGTGCCGGTGACCGGACTCGAACCGGTACGCCATCGCTGGCGGTGGATTTTGAGTCCACTACGTCTACCAATTCCATCACACCGGCATCGCCGCTACCTAGTATACAGCATCCGGCGGAAAAATTCAAGTGCATATCTGCCGCGAGATCTCGCGGCGCAGGCGCAGCATGATGCGCTTTTCCAGCCGCGAAATATACGACTGTGAGATGCCCATCAGCTCCGCGACCTCCTTCTGTGTCTTTTCCTTTCGCCCGCCGAGCCCGAAGCGCATCGTCACGATCTGTTGTTCGCGCTCCGGCAGGCGCGAGAGCGCGTCGCGCAGGAGCTGTTTGTCCACGTCGTCCTCCATCGGGCGCATGACCGTATCGCTGTCCGTGCCCAGCACGTCCGAGAGCAGCAGCTCGTTGCCGTCCCAGTCGGTGTTGATCGGCTCGTCGAGCGACACCTCCGTTTTCTGCCCCGAGATCTTGCGGATGTGCATCAAAATCTCATTCTCGATGCAGCGCGAGGAATACGTCGCCAGCTTGATATTTTTATCGGCGCGGAATGTGCCCACCGCCTTGATGAGCCCGATCGTGCCGATGGAGATGAGGTCCTCGATGTTGATGCCCGTGTTTTCAAACCGCCGCGCGATGTACACGACCAGCCGCAGATTGCGCTCGATGAGCGTCTGACGCGCGTCCTCGTCACCATCTGCCAGCCGCGCGAGCATCTGCTGCTCCTCCTGTGCGCGCAGCGGCGGCGGCAGAACGTCGCTGCCCCCGATGTACATGACCTTTGCCGGCTGCAAAAAGCCCAGCAGCCGCAGCAGCCTCCGAATCGTATCGTTCATCCTTTCACGCTCCTGTCAGTGCTTGATAGTTTCCGCCGTCCGAGACCGGCGTGGGAGAAAACGCCGCCAGCGCGCGCCGCGCGCGCCCCGATCGCTCCACGACCTCGCAGCGCGCCGCGAGCAGCAGCCCCGCGCGCGTGCCCACGGCGCGGTACGGGATCAGCCGGAAGCGCAGTGCCGGGTACTGCCGCGCCAGCTCCGGCAGAAGCTGCGCGGGCGCGCTGAGCGTTTCCGCCGTGAGTTCCGCCTGCGGAAGTAACTGCGCCGCCGTCTGCGCGTCGATGACCAGCGCAGCCTCGCCCGTGATAGGGTCGCAGAGCGTGTTGCCCGTGTCGCGCAGGGCGCGGATGGGCACTTCGCGTGCGCCGAGGCGCACCGTCAGCGGCACGATCTGCCGCCCGCCGTGCTGAAACAGCCGCGAAAAGACGAGCCGCACCGTGAGATACGCCGCCGCCGCGACGAGCACGAGCCCGAAAAAGCTCACAGGATAATACGCGCTGCCGCCGACGAGCACCAGTCCCGTGCGGAACACCTGCGTGCACAGCAGCACCAGCCCCGCGAACGCCGCCGCCAGTGCCAGAAACAAAAGCCCCAGCCGCAGCGTCCGCCGTTCCGCACCGAAGGCGAGCAGCAGCATGACCGCCGCCGTGACCGCCTTCATCCCCGCCGTCTGCAAAAAGCCGAGCGCGGGCACGAGCGCAGCCACGGCGTACACGCCGCCCAGCGCCGCCGCGGGCAGCATCCGCCGCACGGGCGCAGGCGCGCCTGCCAGCCGCGCGCTGCCGAGCAGCAGCAGAAAATTCAGCCCCGCGTTGAGCGCGAACACGCGCTCGGCGTACACCGTCATGCCCGCACCCCCTTTCGTCTCGCAGGACAAAGTATACGCCGCAGGGGTTAAAAAAGCGGTCGCAATTCCAGCCCGCGCGGCGGCGTTCGCTCGACCGTTTTTCAGCTGTTTTGCGCGGCGCTTGCCCGCGGGGCAAAAGTGTGCTATGCTGTAGAAAATAGTCGAAACGAGGCGGTTTTATGGACATCTCCGAGCGCGTGCAGGGCGTTGTGGAGGCGCTGAAGCAGGCGTATCCCGACCCGCGCTGCGCGCTGGAATATGAAAAGGATTATGAGCTGATGATCGCCGTGCGCCTGTCGGCGCAGTGCACCGACGCACGCGTGAATCTCGTCACGCCCGCGCTGTTTGCGCATTTCCCGACGCTGGATGCGTTCGCGGACGCGGACGTTTCGGAGGTCGAGGAATTTGTGCGCACCTGCGGCTTTTTCCGCCAGAAGGCGCACGATATTGTGGCTGCCTGCCGGATGCTGCGCGATGAGTACGGCGGGCGCGTGCCAAACAGCATGGACGCGCTGCTGCGCCTGCCGGGCGTGGGGCGCAAAACGGCAAATCTCCTGCTGGGCGATCTCTACGCCGTACCCGGCTCGGTCGTGTGCGACACGCACTGCATCCGCATCTGCGGAAAGCTCGGTCTGTCCGAAGGCAAAGAGCCGGAAAAGGTGGAGCGCCAGCTTCGTGCCATCCTCCCGCCGGAGGAATCGTCCGACTTCTGCCACCGCATCGTCCTCCACGGCAGGGCGGTCTGCACGGCAAGAAAGCCGCAGTGCGAGAAGTGCACGCTGCGGATGTTCTGCAAGAGCTTTTGCGGGGAATAAAGTTTTCGTCGTAACGTAGGGGCGGGGCTTGCCCCGCCCGCCGTTTCCTTTACGGCAGTTGTGGTTTGCACAAGTCCCTTGGCTCTCCCTCTGGGAGAGCTGTCGCCGAAGGCGACTGAGAGGGTCTTCATTATTTACCCTCTCCGTCCTCGCTGCGCTCGGACACCTCTCCCAAAGGGAGAGGCAAGGGCGCGTGCCCTTGTCAACTGACGCTTCCCTCTTACCTAAAAACTCCCGCCGCCCGTTGGGCGGCGGGAGTTTTTATTCCGTCAGGATGGCGGCGGGGTTTAGCTGTTTGGTTTCAAACTCGGTTTGGGCGAGGTTGGGGGCGCTCGCGGTGTAGACGGTGATCTGGACGGTAAATGTGCCCGTCGCGGCGTCGTAGGCGGTCAGCTTTACCTCGGCGCGCAGACCGTGGGGGTAGGAGCGGTCGGGGAGGAGCTTTTCTACGCCGAGCAGGACGTGCCCGCGCTCGTCGCTGGAAAAGCCGCTGTACGCCGCCTCGCCATAGCTCCGGCTGAAGAAGCCGGCGGGCGTGCCGTCCGCCGCGAGCCTGACCGTCCCGGAATAGCGCAGCTCGTCGCTGACGCCGGTGCGGAGCGTGGAGAGGAGCGTCTGCGCCTCGGACGCTGCCATGGAGCGCCCGAACGCCGTCACGGCGGTACGCACGCCGAGCGTCAGCAGCGCCGCGAGCAGAAGCAAAACGATGATGGCGCACAAAAGCTCCACCAGCGTAAAGCCGCCGTTTGCCCGTCGTTTCATGCCGCGCACCTCCTGTCAGGGTTTCGTGTAGTAGTGATAGCCGTTCGGATCGACATATTCGTCTGCCGTCACGGTCTCAGTCGTAAAGCCGTCGCTGATCTCCAGCTCCACGGGATCGGGCTGAAGGACTGCGCCGGTGTAGTGGAACGACACGTCCGTTTTTTGGATCGCGGCGTTCAGCCGCGCCGCGCCGACGATGGCACTCGCCAGAAACAGCAGCACCAGTACCGCGATCAAAAGCGCCGCGAGCGTTTCGATCAGCGTCTCGCCGCGGCTCATCCGCAGTTTTTTCATACGCCGTCCTCCCGCGCGAGCACCGCGTCCGACCAGATGAAGCTGCTCGTCACGACCTCCTGAAAATACTCCTGACTTCCCTCGTAGTAGCTGGTCATGAGCGAGGAATATGTCTGCGTGCCGTTCATCGTCAGGCGCATCCGGCACGGATGCTCGCTAGTCCCGCCCGTGAACCAGACGGTGAGCGCATACGCCGTGGTGTCCTCGCTCTCAGGTCGGCAGGAGAGGGTCAGCTCGCACGAAACGTCCTCGTACACCTCCGCCTGCCTGGCCTTGATCGTGAACGCGCGTCGGTAAACGAGGTCGGGCGTGAGCAAAAGCTGTTTGATGGCGTTGTTCATCAAAAAGGCGAAGTCGCCGGTCGCGTCCGTCCGCGTGTTGGAGACGGGTCTGTAGACGTGCTGCTTGCTTCTATCGTAGTACAGCGTCACCTCGCGGGTCTGGAAATCGCCGCTGCCGCCCTCGATGCTGCCGCGCAAAAGCTCTGCCGCGGAGGACACCGTGAGATACGTCTGCTGCTGTGCGCGGTCAGATGCCACGCGCGAGCGCGCGGAGACCGCCGCCGCGATGATGACGGCACTGACCATCGCCGCAACCAGAAACAGCAGCAGCGCCATGAGCATGGACGCGCCGCGGCGGTCTTGCAGTTTTTGCGCGAGCCGCTTCATCGCAGCGCCTCCTCTCATACTGATTCTTGATTAAAATATTGAATCAAGAATCCCGTGTGCTACGCACACTCGCATCGTGCGAATGCACGCTGCGCCGTCTCATGCAGAATCTGACGCGCCGTTGGCGCTATAAAAAGCTCTTCAAGCTTTTTAA
>JALFSI010000049.1:0-19616 GCA_022779365.1 Clostridiales bacterium | reverse complement strand
TCGCCTTAGCTTCACTCAAGAATTTTTCGTTGGCTATTCAAAGAATCTCATCTCAGACATTCTATGAACAACTTAATTAAATCAAATCGTCCAAGGTGTTTGTCATGTTTCTCGTTGTTTAATTTACAAGGTACACTCGCCACGGTGGTGGCGTGCTCATTGAAGCGAGCTTGCTGATTATATCGCAGCGGCTCTCTTTTGTCAAGCACTTTTTTGCAACCGCAAGAAGTATTTTTGACAATGTTCGCCGCGGTGACAGCTCCCCGTCAACGCAAGAGACATTCTAACAGAAACGGTCGAAAATGTCAACACCTATTTGCGCTTTTTTGCAAATTTTCCGGCGCGATGTGCTTAAAGTTCCCCATTGTTTCCGTAACCTCGGAAACGTAGGCAAAAGAGCCTGGAAACTGCCGCAAAAGATCCTGAAACTGCACGATCTGTCGCGGGTTCACCAGGCAGATGAGCAGCTTCTTCTCCTGGTGGGAGTACATCCCCTCCGCCGGGACGACCGTCACGCCGTGGTGCATCTGCGCGATAAGCGCCTGCGAGAGCGCCTCAATCTCTTCTGTCACGACCTCAAACTTCAGCGCCTTTTTAAGACCGCGCAGCATATGCCCGCTGACCTGCGAGCTGACGTAGCAGTAGATGAGGCACATGATGACCGGCTCAAACTTATAGCCGTACACGAAAAACGAGATGACCGCCACGCTCGCATTCAGGCAGAAGATGACCCACACAAGGTCCATCTCCGGATGGCGTTTCCGCACCGCCGCCGCCAGCATATCCAGTCCGCCCGTCGAGCCGCCATGCGAAAGCGTCACGCCGTAAGCAAACCCGCTGACCAGCCCCGCGACGATCGGTCCGAGGATAAGGGACGTGCCGTTTTCAGTGTGATAGCCGAAGCGTTCCACGCCGAAATGGCGCATCAGCAGGTTCGCCACCGAGAATGTGACGACAAACACCAGCGTCTTGCCGGAAAACTCGCTCCCCACGCGCTTCCAGAATACGATCAGAAGCGGCAGGTTGCCCAGCAGCGACAGATAGCCCAGATCAATGTGGAATAAATACTGGATCATGGTCATGATGCCGTTGATGCCGGTCGGCGCAAAGGAATTTGGAAACACAAACAGAGAATACGCCAGTGCCAGCAGCACCGCCAGCGCTGCAATGAGCAGCCGGTCCGTCCATTTTCCGTTTTTCTGTTGCATGATGCAATTCCCTCCGCAGTTTTTCTCGGATCTCACGCTCAGTATACCGGCATCCATCCTGATTTGCAATGCGTTTTTCATCACATTCTATACATTTTCCGGCAGAAAAACACAGAGCGCCCGAAGGCGCTCTGCATAGCTCTGTCAAATATGGTATGTTACGGCAACATGGCGCTGCCGAAAAACTCAGTCGGCATCCTCCAGCAAGCCATAGCCGCCGTCGGTGCGCTTATAAACGACCGCAAACGCGCCGTCCTTGTCCTCGTCACGGAAGGCAAAGAACGTATGCTCCAGCAGGTTCATCTGCAAGATCGCCTCGTCGCGCGTCATGGGCAGCATATGGAAATTCTTCTGCCGCACGATCTCAAACGCGCCCTCTTCCGGCTCATCGGGGGCAAACGACGTGACCTCCGGCGTGCGCACGAACGCATCCTGCCGCAGGCGGCGGGCAAGGCGCGTCTTGTTCTTGCGGATCTGCCGCTCGATGGTGGCGACCGCCGCGTCGATGGACGCGAACATATCGGACGTGCTTTCACTTGCGCGGAAATAGGTGTTTGCCGCATGGACGGTGATCTCTGCCTGGTTGCGGTTTTTCTCAACGCTAAAAGTGACGAGAGCGTCGGCGTCATCCCCGAAGAACCGTTCGAGCTTCATAATTTTCTTTTCTGCGTACTTGTGAACGTTTTCCGGCAGACTGACCTTCTTTTCCGAATACTGAAACCTCATAAATAGCCGCTCCTTTCGTTCTGACACTTTTGTGCTGGGAGACCGATTGGGGTATCCCTGACATTAGTATACCACATTTTGTGCAAATTGCAATAAAAACTTGTTGGCAGGAAGATGCTGGCAGGGTGATATTGCCAAACCGCCGCACAGCGCTACGCCATTTCGTCCATCAACTCCTGCATTCCCATGCCGAACGAGCGCGCCATGACCATGAGATTGCGCGTGCTGATGTTCTGTTTTCTGGCTTGCAGCAGATCGCGCAGCGTCCCGGCGTCGATGCCAGTCGCGTCGGAAAATTCCACCGCCGTCATGCCCAACCGTTCCAGATGCGCCCGCAAGACCGGCGCTGCGTTTTTATACGTCCGCATTCTCTTTACGCACGGAAAGCTGCTCCATGATGTTGCGGTACAGCAGCTCCGCCCCCTCCTCAAACGCTTTTTTCAGCTGCTCCGCCTGCTGTTCACTCCCGGCGGTCAGCTCCAGATGCATCAGCTCGCCGATTTCGTCGCCGAGGTCCAGCCGGACGGCGTATTCCTCACGCTCGCCCTCGCGGCGGCTGTAATCGGCGTGGATCATCTGCTCGCGGCGCGTTTTCCGATTAAAGCGGATCACGGCGGCACGCGCGCGGTCCAGCACCGGCTTGGGGATGCCATCCCAGGTGTTTTCCTCTGCGTCGCGTCCAAGCGCCGTCAGCCGGAACTTTCCATGCTCGACCTCCTGCAAATGCCCGGTCTCGACCATCTGCGGGACGGCGATCGCAATATCAAAATAGCTCAGCTTATCGTCCTGAAACGTTGCCTCGTAGATCGCCTGCATCGTCATGGCATATTTCGCCTCCGCCATCACGAACAGGATCAGCATTTTTACATCGAGCATATCCCGAATAAACCCGCGTGCTTCTTCCATCATTCCGCCTCCGCTTCTTGTTTTCTGTAAACAGTATAGCACAGCCGCGCATCAAAACACAAGCGCGCGCGAAAAGAGTTGCACGCATTTGTCGAAAACTTCCTGTCCCGGCAGGATTTACAGCTTGTATTTTGCCAGCGTTTGCATTAAAACGAAGCAGAAGGAGGTCCTACCATGAAACGAAAACTTTGGGCAACACCGCACAATTTGACAAGCAGATTCGGCGAGAAATTTTTCGCCAGGTCAAGGTTTGAAAAGCGCGGGAATACTGCATGTATTTCAAGCTTTTCAAACCGCAGAATTGGTGAAAAAGATCCGCCGAAGCGCGTCGGCGCAATTGCGCGGTGCTGCCTTAGTACACTTCTGCTTGCACTGGCACTTCTCACCGGCGTGAGCACCGCCGCGCGGGCGGCGGATGTCTCCGGCTATGAGCGGCAGGTCGTCTCGCTCGTAAACGCCGAGCGTGCGCAGTATTCGCTCCCCGCGCTCACGCTGAACAGCGACCTGTGCAGCTATGCGCGCGTCAAATCAGACGATCTGCGCGCGGGCGGCTATTTTTCGCACGAAAGTCCGACCTACGGCTCGCCGTTTGCCATGATGCGGTCATTCGGCGTATCGTATACATACGCCGGAGAAAACATCGCCATGGGCTATGACTCCCCCGCCGCCGTGGTCAGCGCGTGGATGAACTCCCCGTCGCACCGCGCAAATATTCTCTCCGCGTCCTTCACACAGACGGGCGTCGGATATGCGGCAAACGGCGGCTACTGGACGCAGTGGTTCATCGGCTGAGACGCGATATAGAACGTGCAGATTTCTCTTCCCCGCCGTGCTCCGGCGGGGGATTTTTTCGCAAGTTCAGATCGCTCGGCATAGTATGGGGCGGAAAGAAGGGATGCTTATGATCGAACGAATCGCTGTCATCGGCGGCGACGCGCGGCAAATGTGGCTGGCGCAGGCGCTGCTGCGCAGCGGTCTTCGCGTCCGCTGCGCGGAAGTCCCCGGCATGGACGATGAACCCGGTGGGCTGTATGGCGCGCTGGACGGCGCACAGGCGGCGGCGCTGCCCATGCCGGCGCTGACGCAGGACGGGCGCGTCCGCTCGCAGCGCAGCGACGGAATTAGTCTCGACGCCATCACGCAGAGCGTACCGGCGGGCGCTGTGATCTTTGGCGGCGGGCTTTCGCGCGTGCGTGCGGCGCTGGAGGCACACGGGCTGCGCGTTTTCGACTATCTGGACGATGAAGCGCTCACCATCGAAAACGCCGTGCCCAGCGCCGAGGGTGCGCTCGAGATTGCCATGCGCGAGCTGCCCGTCACGCTCTGCGGCAGCCGCTGCCTCGTCGTCGGCTATGGGCGCATCGGAAAGGCGCTCAGCGCCCGCCTGCACGCGCTGCACGCCCACGTCACCGTCAGCGCGCGCAAGCCCGCCGACCGCGCCGCCATCGAAAGCGCCGGTCTGCGCGCCGACCGCACCGGCAGCTACCTGCACGATCTTGCGCAGTATGACTGCATTTTCAACACCGTCCCCGCGCCCATCCTGCGCGATGAGCACCTGCGCACGCTGCGCCCGGACTGCCTGCTCATCGACCTCGCGTCCGGCAGCGGCGGACTGGCGGTGGACGCGCCGCCGGAGCTCCATTACATCCACGCGCTCGGTCTGCCCGGAAAATGCGCGCCCAAAACGGCAGCGGAGGCGCTCAAAACCATGATCCTGCGAACGCTCGCGGAACAGGAGGCTGTATGAACGAACAATTGACGCTTGGATTCGCCATGTGCGGCTCTTTTTGCACCTTTGACGCCGTGCTCACGCAGTTGGAGGCAATGCGCGCGGAATTTCCGAAGATCATTCCAATTATGTCAACCATTAGTTACGAAACCGACACCCGTTTCGGCACAGCGGAGGATTTCCGTGCGCGGCTGGAAGCAGCCTGCGGTCAGCCGGTCATCCACACCATCGCGCAGGCAGAGCCGATCGGACCGAAGAAGCTGCTGGACGTCCTCGTCATCGCGCCGTGCACGGGCAATACGCTGGCAAAACTCGCAAACGGCATTGCCGACACGCCTGTGACCCTCGCCGCCAAGGCGCACCTGCGCAACGAGCGCCCGATCGTCATCGCCGTCTCCACCAACGACGCGCTGGCGGGCAATGCCGAAAATATCGGAAAGCTCCTCGCGCGCGGGCACTATTTCTTCGTGCCTATGCGGCAGGATAACGCGATAAAAAAACCGCGCTCCGTCGTCGCCGATTTCACCCGCCTGCCGGAGACCATCCGCGCCGCCCTGGACGGCAGGCAGCTTCAGCCTCTCCTTGCCGCCCCAGCGTGATATAAATGACAGCGGCGGCTCTGCTTTTGCAGAGCCGCCGCCATTTTACGTTTCCACAGGCGCTTGTTTGCCCTTCGCCTGCTCCTTTGCCTTTTTGTGCTTTTTGTGCACCGCCAGCAGGACGCATACGAGCACCAGCACCGCCAGTCCTGCCGGGATAAGCCAGACCCACCACACGGCGCGCAGGCGCGCCAGTACGATCTGCGTCTGCCCGGCGGGCAGCGTCAGCGTCGCGTAGCTGCCGAAATCGCCGCACTCGTGCATCGTCCAGCCGTCCGCGTCCTTCACATACACGACCAGCTCGCCGCGCCCGTCCTCCGGGGGCAGATAATGCACCAGATGCTCCATCTGCCCGTCATCGGGGATGGTGACCTGCCACTGCTCCAGCACCGTTCCGTAGCGCACGGTCTGCGCACCGAGCGCCTGCCGCACCGCGGTCCAGAAATCCTCCGACAGCCGCGGCAGCTCGCCCTCCGGGAGCGTGATCTGCTCCGCCGTGAGCTGCGCACCATCGTCAAACAGTCCCTCCGACAGGAACACCGCCTTGCCGCTATCTCGCTGCGCGGGAGAGTCGAGCGTCGTCACATACGTCGTATACACCGCCGTGACCACCGTGTCAAAATGCAGATCGTCCAGCGTCTCGTGATCCCAGACGGCGTACTTTCCCTCCTGCTGCGGGATGTCCGGCGCGCTGCCCATCGGGAACGACGCGCCGTATTCGATCGGATAGCTCGCCAGCGTCACATCGTCGGCGACAAAGCGCAGCGTCAGTGTCTTCATCTGCTTCGGGATGCCCTCGATACGCAGCATCTGCGAGTAGCCGATCTTTTCCGCCTTTCCGGACAGGCTGATGCGGTCCACGCCCGCCAGCGTGTCTGAGACGAAGCGGTTATTCTGATAGTCATCCGTAATTTCGCCCGCGATCGCGCCGGTAAACTGGTCGCAGTCCGCCAGCGCCACCATGGACACGCAGCTCGACACGCGGCTGCCAGAGCCCGCGATGCCGCCGACGTATTTGCCGCCAGAGAGCGTGCACTTCGCGTAGCTGTCCTGAATGGACGACAGCGAGAAGCCGCACACGCCGCCCACATAGTCGCCCGACTCGCTCGTCACGTCGCCAAAGCCGCCGCAGCCGGAGATCGTGCCGAGATCCATGCGTCCCGTCACGCTGCCCGCGCAGCTCCGCTTTGCCTCGACTGTGCCGGTGTTCGTGCAGTTCAGCAGCACCGCGCGCGTCTGATAGGTATAGCGCCGCAGCCCGCTCGTCTTGTCGGACGTCAGATCGTCCTCCGGGTCAAGGTCATATTCGATCGCCATTGCGCCGACGAGCCCGCCCACGTTGCGGTCGGCGGACACGCTGCCGCTGTTCGTGCTCTCCTGCACCTTGCCCTCCACGGCGCTTTGCAGGCTCTGATCGGACACGTCCTCGTAGATGTCCGTATAGTCCGCGTTCTGCGTGTCGTTGAGGATGTTGAAGAACAGGTTCATCACCTTGTTCGCCTGATTGTTGATCTGCCGCATATCCGACAGCAGCACGGAGTTGGAGGCGTCGAGCGTGTCGTTCAGCCCGCCAAGCTCCGAGCTCACGCTGCCGAGCGCGGCGTTGAGCGCATCGGCGCTGTCAGAAAACTCTGAGCCAAGCGAGGTAAATGTGATCGGCTCTTCGCTCCCGAGGTCGCGCGCCCACTGCGCGCCGTCGCGGAACGCCTGCGTCAGGCTGTCGGCGGCACGCAGCAGCGCCGGCATGGCGTTCGCCACGTCGCCGAAGAGCTCATCCAGATAGCCGCCCATCCCGCGCAGCGTGTCCAGTGCGTCCGAAAGATCGTCCATTGCGCCGGAAAGCTGCCGCGCCGCGTCCGAAAATTCGCGCATCGCGTCGCGCATATAGCCGGAGAACTCCCGCAGGACCTCCAGCGCCTCGTCCAGAAGTCCACCGAAATCCGTATTTTTCAGCAGCTCGTTCAGATCATCGAGTACAGCAGCATTTGCTTCCAGCGTCTGCTGCAATGCCAGCCGCAGCGCCTCGCGTGTCTCCGCGCTCACCGTGCCGGTCTGGTTATACTCGTCCAGCGCCTGCGCCGCGATCTCACTCAGGTCCTGCGCCGCGTCGATGAGCATCCGCAAGTCATCCTGAAGCTGCGACGTATCCGGCAGGTCGGGATTCCAACCCGCAATGACTCCGAACGCCTCGTCCATTGCCTCCGCGCCGCGCTGCATCGCCTCCGCCGCCGCCTGCGTCTTATCGGCAAAATCGCGGAGCTGCCGCAGCAGCGTGTCGTTCAGCTCCGTGACGCTCTGCATGAGCGCTGGAATGTCCTCCATCTCGTGCATCGCGTCCGCCATCGCGGACGACGCATCCGTCAGATCGTCCAGCACCACGCTGCCCTTGGCAACATATCGCTCCGCCAGCAGCGAAACATCGTTCACCGCCTCAATATTTGCATCGGTAAATTCCTGTACCTGATCGACCAGGTCGCCCGCGTGCGTGCGCGCCGAATCGGTGTAATTCGTCACCTGTGAGAGCTGCGCGGACACATCGTCGGAGACCGTCTGCGCGTCGTCCATCGTGCGGCTGAGCATGGAATGGAGCGTGTTCAGCTCATCCTGCAATTCCTCCAGAGAGTCGCCGGAGGCTTGCAGCGTAATGTCCGGCGCCATCTGACCGACCAGACCGCCCACATCCTTGCGCCCTTGAATATTGCCGCGGTTTTTGCAGTTACTGATATACCCGCTCTGCCGCCCCGCGATACCGCCGACGTTGTAGCCGACGTGCGGATAACCGACCGAGCCGTTATTTTCGCAGCTTTGCAGCACACCGGTCGAATGCCCCGCGATGCCGCCGGTGTCGGTCAGCGTGCCGGTCTCGTTGTCGATGCTGCGGTTTTTGAGAAGATCATAGACTGTGCTGTCAAGGTTACCCAGCTCTTCGATGTCAAGCTCTTCATCGGTCACGCTCGTGTTTACCGCGGCAAGGTTCGTGCAGCGCACCACGCTGCCCGCGCTTTTGCCCACGATGCCGCCGGTGTAGCGCTTGCCCTGAATAACGCCCGCCACGCGGCACGCCGTAATGATGCCGCCGGCCTCATTCAGCGCTGCGATGCCGCCGACCTGCTCCGAGGCGATGACCGTCCCGGCAAAGACACAGGTGTCGATGCGCCCGTAGTTTTCTGCCACGATGCCGCCCACGGTGCTCTGCGAGCCGGACGGCGTGATCGTGCCCTCCACGCGCAGATTTTTCACCGTGCCGCCGCGCTCCAGCCTGCCGAACAGGGCAAGCCGTGACTCGCCTGACGTCAGCTCCAGATTGCGGATGGTGTGCCCGTTTCCGTCAAACGTACCCAAAAAGATGGGGATGTACACCGCCGCGCCGTCCAGGTCAATATTGTCCGTCAAGACTGCCGTCAGCCCGCTCGAATAGCTGTCAGACGCGCATTTTTCCGCAAATTTTACAAGCTCCTCGGCGCTTCCGATGCGCACCTCGCGCTCCGCCGCAAGCCCTGCCGGGCACAGGGTCAGAAGCAGCGCCAGCATCAGCATGACCGCCCCGGCGCGCCGGGTGATATTACGCATTTTCATCACCGCTTCCCTCCCCTTCTTTGTTTTCATCGGAACTGTCTCCGGGCGAGCCCTCGCCCGCGGGCAGCTTGGCACGCACTTGCTCCACATTGCCGGAGATCACACGCAGATCGACCGTGCCGTCCACGTTCGCGCGCATGATGCCGCTGACCGTGCCGTGGATCTCTCCGCTGACGAGCCCGTCCACATACACGCGCCCGCTGGCTTCCTTGCGCCGCAGCGCCGCCTTGGGCATACTGAACGACGTTTTATCCACAATATCGCCGCCGATGAGCAAAATTTGCGGCAGCACGAACAAAACGAGGAACATCGACAAAATCGTGCCGCGCCCCAGGCTCTGCCCGATGCCGACGATCGTCGCCTCGGACGTCATCTGCCCGATGAGGATACCGGCGGTCGCCAGGATCGTGCCGGAGGTGATGATGGTGGGGAACGCGAAGTTCAGTGTTTCGATCATCGCCTGCTTGTGCGGCATCTCCTGCTTGAGCTCCTGATAGCGGCTGGCAATGACGATGGCATAGTCGATATTCGCGCCCATCTGGATCGAGCTGACCACCAGATAGCTCATGAAGAACAGCCCCGTCCCCGTGATGGCCGGCATGGAAAAGTTGATCCAGATACTGCCCTGAATGACCATAATGAGCAGGATCGGCATCCCCGCGGACTTGAACGTGAACAGCAGCACCACCAGAACGATCAGAATGGACACCACACTCACGACCGTATTGTCGCGCGAGAAAGATTTTTCAAAATCATATTCATTCGTCGATTCGCCGCACACCAGCACCTGCCCGTCGGGATAGTACGACTGTGCAAGCTCCCGAATCTCATCGGTAAACTGATACGTCTCGTCGCCGCTCACTGGCAGCGCGAGATACACCAGCATACGGTCATACTCCGTGCCGCAGAGCTGCGCCTGCGCGCTGCGCATCTGCTTGGCGGCGTCGTTGAGCGTTTCGGTCTGCTCGTCGTCAAGCGTCACAAGCCCCTCGTCGATCTTATCGCAGACGTACAGGAACATATCAATGAGCGGCACGCGGTAGGTAGCGAGATTGCCCAGCACCTGCCCGTATTCCTCCTGGCTCGCGGCATAGGCGGCATACACGAGCTGCGCCGCCTCGTAGTCAAGCCCCGCCAGCTCCGCGAACTGCCGCGGCGTCAGCTTGTCGGCAAGCATATAGCCGTCCATCGCCTCCACATTGGCAAGCCCCATCGTGTGATCGACCTGTTCATAACCCTCGAGGTCCGACAGCAGCCGCGCCTCGGTCTCATAATCGCCCGCCGGCACGACCAGCGCCACCATGTTGGATGAGCCAAAGTGGTCCTCCACCATGTTCTGCGCGATCTGCGTTTCGTTGAGCTTGGGCGTTTCCAGCGTGCTGTAGCCGTAGGCGTAGGGGCAGTTGTTGGAAAAATGCAGCCCCAGCACCGCCACCACTACAAACACCACCGGCACGATAAAGCGCGTGGCGTAGTCGATCTTGCCCACAAACGGGATCTTCGGCACAAAATCCTTGTGCCGCGTCTTGTCGATGAGCGGTCCAAACAGCACGAGCAGCCCCGGCATCAGCACGAACACCGACAGCAGCGCGAACACGATCGCCTTGATGAGACAGATGCCCATATCCGGTCCGATCTTAAACTGCATGAACAGCATCGCCGCCAGACCGCCCACCGTGGTCAGCGAGCTTGCGCCGATCTCAGGGATGGCTTTGCTCAGCGCCACGATCGCCGCCTCGCGCACGGGCAGGAGCTGGTGTTCCTCCTTAAAACGGTTGCACAGAATGACGGCGTAGTCCAAACTCAGTGCAAGCTGCAAAATGCTCGTCACGGAGTTTGACACGAATGAGATCGTGCCGAGCAGGAAGTTGCAGCCCTTGTTGAGGATCATAGCCGTCACGAACGTAATTAACAGAACCGGCACTTCGCCGTAGGTCTGCGACGTCAGCAGCAGCACCGTCACCACGATCACAGCGACGTAGATCATAATGACGTTGACCTCGCGCTCGATGGTCTCCTTTTTGGCGTTGCCCAGCTCGGTGGACACATACACATCGCGCCCGTCCAGCGTTTCCTTGACCTCTGCCAACGAATCCAGGCAGCGGTCATCTTTTTCGTCGTAGTCAAACGTCACCGAAAACAGCGCCGACGCATCGGCGTAGTGGTCGGAGGTATCATCAAACGACACACTCTGCACGCCGTCGATGTCCGCGAGCCGGTCGCTCAGCGCCTCGGCTTCGGGATAGGTGATGTTTGCGACCATCACGTCCGCCGTACCGTAGGTCGTGAACTGATCCTCCATCACGTCCAGACCCCGCCGCGTCTCCGAGTCCGCCGGCAGATAGGTGGTCAGGTCGTCCTCGACCGTGACCCAGCTGCTGGCAAAATACGAAAAAATGAGTGCGATGATGACGATCAAAAACACCAGATTACGCTTATCCACAATAAACGTGGAGAGCTTGAGCATAAATGACGGCTTCTGCTCCGTTTGCGTGCTCACAGGCATTTCCCCTCCTTGCAGTCTCAAGCTGCCAAATTCACGCATAGGATACCGCATTTTTCCTGATCTGACAAGGGTCATTTACCGTCGAATGTCCAAAAAATGTGCAGGAAAAGCCGGAAGGGAGCGTGTCCCCTCCGGCTCTGCGGTTTACGCGTTTTTGAGCAGCAGCTCGGTGCTGTCGGTCTTTTCCCACGGCAGATCGAGCTCGGTACGACCAAAATGACCGAACGCTGCGACCTGACGGTAGATCGGGCGGCGCAGGTCCAGCTTGCGGATGATCTCCGCCGGGCGCAGGTCAAAGCACTTGCGCACCAGCAGCCCCAGCTCGGCGTCGGGAAGCCTTCCCGTGCCGAAGGACTCCACCAGAACAGATACCGGCTGCGCCACGCCGATGGCGTAAGCCAGCTCGATCTGGCACTTGTCCGCCAGACCCGCGGCGACGATGTTCTTGGCGATGTATCGCGCCATATACGCCGCGCTGCGATCGACCTTCGTCGGGTCTTTGCCGGAGAACGCGCCGCCGCCGTGCGCAGCATAGCCGCCGTAGGTGTCCACGATGATCTTACGTCCCGTGAGTCCCGAATCGCCCACAGGTCCGCCGATGACGAACCGCCCCGTGGGGTTCACAAGAAACCTCGTGTCTGCGTCCAGCAGGCGCGTGGGGAGATTGGGCTTGATGACCTCTTCCACAACGCCCTCGCGCAGCTCTTCGATCGACACATCCGGCGCGTGCTGCGTGGAGACGACCACGGTGTCGATCCGCGCGACCGACCCGTCGGGCGCGTACTCCACCGACACCTGGCTCTTTCCGTCGGGTCTCAGCCAGCCGAGCGTGCCCTCGCGGCGGCAGCGGCTCAGTGCGCGCGTGAGGTTGTGCGCGTAGGAGATGGGCGCGGGCATAAGCTCCTTCGTTTCGCGGCAGGCATAGCCGAACATCATGCCCTGATCGCCCGCGCCGGTCTGCGCCGCGTCGTCATACGAGCTGTCAACGCCCATGGCGATGTCCTCCGACTGCTTGTCGATGGCGGTGAGCACAGCGCAGCTCCGCCCGTCAAAGCCGCATTCGGCGTTGTTGTAGCCGATGTCCTCAATGGTCTTGCGGGCGATGCTCGCGATGTCCACATAGCAGTTTGTTGTGATCTCACCCATCACGAGCACCAGCCCCGTTGTGGTGGCGCACTCGCACGCCACGCGCGCCATCGGGTCTTTTTCCAAAATGGCGTCCAGCACGCCGTCGGAGATCTGGTCGCACACTTTATCAGGATGCCCCTCCGTCACGGATTCCGAGGTAAAAATTCTGCGTTCCTTGTTCATAAAAATACTCCTTTCGCGTAGGGTATGAAAAAACGCTTTGCCGGCGGCAAAGCGTTCAAGATCCATTCCCTCATCTTTCGATCACTTCGCCGGATTTGGCACCTTGCATTGCAGGTTGCCGGGCTTCATCGGGCCGTTCCCTCCACCACTCTTGATAAGGCTATTCAGTTAGCATGAATTATTATATGCAATTTTTCGCGTTTGTCAACACCGTTCGCCGATTTGCGCGCAAACTTTTTGGCTATACTGAAAGTGTTCATAGTTTATTGAAGATTTTCCCGCTCCGGGTCTGTAGAATAACACACAATAAGGAGATGAGATAAAGCTATGAAAGATCTCAGGCGGCGTTTTGACCGCTTTTGCCTCACGCACCGCACGAGCGGCATCCGCAACCTCATGCTGGTGCTCGCCATCGGCAACCTTGCCGTGTATGTGCTCACCCGGATCGACCCCAGTCATGTGGTCTATTCCTACCTGTGCTTCTCCCGCAGCGCGATCTTGCACGGGCAGGTCTGGCGGCTGTTTACTTATGTGCTCACAGATCTGGCGGAGAGCGGGTCGGGCTATTTTATGTTCCTCGCGCTCGTGGCGATGCTCTGCTACGCGCAGTTCGGCAGGATGCTGGAGGACACCTGGGGCACGCTGCGCTTTAACCTCTACTATCTCACGGGCGTGCTGATGACCGACCTCGCGGCGCTCGTATTCGGCTACGGCGCAAGCGCCGGGGCGCTGAACCTCAGTCTGTTCCTCGCCGTGGCGACCATTGCGCCGGAGGCGCGGGTACTGCTGATGTTCTTCATCCCCATCAAGTTCAAGTACATGGCGCTTGTGTATCTCGCGCTGACGGCGCTGAACGTGGTGCGCTATCTGCTCTCCTTCGGCTTTTTGTCCTTCGCGTGGCTCATGCCGCTCGTACCGCTGGCAAACTACTTCCTGTTTTTCGGCAGCGGCATCTCGGTGCTCTTCCCCCCGTCGTGGCGCACGCACGCCCCGCACAAGCCGCGCCCCAAGCCCACGGCAGGCTGGGCAAGCGGCTATCAGAGCCGCACCGGCGAGCGCCCGTACCGTCACAAATGCACCGTCTGCGGCAGGACGGACACCGAATACCCGAATCTGGAGTTCCGCTACTGCTCCAAGTGCAATGGCTACTACTGCTACTGCATCGACCACATCAATAATCACGTTCACATCCAATAAAGCTAAAGCCCGGCGGCGCTGTTCAGCGCCGCCGGGTTTGTTGCTTTTAGGTTATTTCGGGTTCTCCGCCGTGCGTTCGTCGCCGAAGAAGAACACCGCCACCGTGCCCGGACCTGTGTGCGAGCCGATGATCGTGCCGATGTCGCAGATACGCAGCTCCTTCACCCTCGGAAAGCGCTCGCGGATGGCAGCCTGCGTTGCCGCAGCGTCGGCAAGGCTGTTGGAGTGGCAGATCCAGCACTTCTGGTCGTAGTCCCTTCCGCCCTGCGCGTGCTGTTCCATGGTGTCGAGCGTGCGGCGGATGGCGTTCTGGCGTCCGCGCACCTTGTCATACGCGATGATCCTGCCCTCGTTGTTGAGGCGCATGATCGGGCAGATGTTGAGGATCGCGCCGATAGTCGCCGCCGGACCAGACACGCGCCCGCCGCGGCGGAAATATTTAAGATCAGTAGAATAGAACTGGTGGTGCACTCTGTTGCGGTTTTCCAGCACCCACTGCGCGACCTCATCCAAAGACTTCCCCGCGTCGCGCAGGTCGGCGGCGCCGTCCACCAGCAGACCGTAGCCGGACGAGCTGCACAGCGAGTCGACCACCACGAGCTTGCGGTCGGGATGCTTTTCGCGCAGGCTGTCGGCGGCGATCATGGCATTCTGCACGGAGCTGGACATCCCCGAGCCGAACGCGATATGCAGCACGTCGCCCTTTTGCAGGAGCTTATCAAAATACTCGGTGTAGGCATAGACATTTATCTGCGAGGTCTGCGGCATTTGTTCCTTGATAAGCTCATAGAACCGCGGCAGCGCCTCGGGGTCGCGCCCCATATCATCCACATACTCCTGCTCGCCGATGCGGTAGGTATAGAAGATCACAGACAGATCGCGCTCCTGCGCGTAGGAATACGGCACGTCAATGGTCGAGCCGCACGAAAGAATGAACGGATGCTGCATAATTCCCCTCCTTCATTATATGTAGAACCAGTATAGCAGAATATTCCGGGAATGTACATGGACAAATTTGCCGATTTGTCCCGCTGCATTGACAGTAGGCGCGCGGTTTTATAGAATAGGGGTCAGCAAGGGAGGGATTTTATGTACCGTGCACTCATCGTTGAGGACGACGCCGGCATTGCCGAGGCGATCCGCCGCGCGGCGGGGTCGTGGGACTTGGAGGTCACGCAGGCGGAGGATCTGCACGACGTGATGGCGTCGTTCGCCGCCGTGCAGCCGCACATCGTCCTGCTGGATATTTCTCTGCCGTTTTTTAACGGCTACCACTGGTGCAGCGAAATTCGCCGCGTGTCGAATGTGCCGATCCTGTTTCTCTCCTCGGCGGCGGATAACCTCAACATCGTGATGGCGATGAACATGGGCGCGGACGATTTTATCGCCAAGCCCTTCGATCTGGACGTTTTGATGGCAAAGGTGCAGGCGCTTTTGCGCCGGGCGTATGATTTTGCCGCCAGCGCGCCGGTGCTGGAGCACCGCGGAGCGCTGCTGCATACGGGCGAGCAGGCGCTCACATACGGCGGCAAGACCGTCCCGCTGACAAAAAATGAATACCGCATCCTGCTGTGCCTCCTGCGCGGCAAGGGTACGGTCGTCAGCCGTGAAAAGCTCATGGAGCAGCTCTGGCAGACAGACGCGTTCGTGGACGAGAACACGCTGAACGTCAACATCGGCAGGCTGCGCAAAAAGCTGGACGCGGCAGGGCTGCACGATTTTATCACCACACGCATCGGCGCGGGCTATCTCATCGGGTGAGGGGCGCGTATGAAGGAGTTTTTTGCGTATCTCCGCGCGCGCTCGCGCGCTTTGCTCTGCGGCGCGCTGTGCGTGCTGATCTTTGCGGCGTCGTTCTACCTCTTCGGGCTGCCGCTGCGGGCGGTGTGGTATCCGGCGGCGCTGTGTGCGGCGCTCGGCGCGGTGTTCTGCGTGCTGGACTATTTGCGCGTGCGCAAAAAATGCCGCCTGCTCACGCTGCCGCAGAACGCAGACGCGGCGCAGCCCGCTACCCTGCCCCCGATCGGGACGCCGGAGGAGGCGTGCTATCAGGCGCTCATGCAGGCGCTGCGGCGGCAGTTTGCCGAAGAGCGCGCGGCGGCGCAGACGCGTTACAGCCAGATGATCGACTACTACACCGTCTGGGCGCACCAGATCAAAACGCCCATCGCCGCCATGCGCCTGACGCTTCAGTGCGAGGATCAGCCGCTGGCGCGCAGCATCTCGTCGGAGCTGCTGCGCATCGAGCAGTATGTGCAGATGGCAATGACGTATCTGCGGCTGGACTCGGACGAGACGGACTACGCCTTCCGCACGCAGCCGCTCGACCCCATCATCCGGCAGGCGGTGCGGCGCTTTTCGGGCGAGTTCATCCTGCGAAAGCTGCGGCTGGAATATGAGCCGGTCGAGCTCACCGTTGTGACGGATGAAAAATGGCTCACGTTCGTGCTGGAGCAGCTTCTTTCCAACGCGCTCAAATATACCCGTGCGGGGTCGATCCGCATCTACTTGCAAAACGGGCGCACGCTGTGCATCGCCGACACCGGCATCGGCATCGCGCCGGAGGATCTGCCGCGCATTTTTGAAAAGGGCTTCACCGGCGCCGCCGGGCGCGCGGAGCAAAACGCGAGCGGACTGGGGCTGTACCTCTGCCGCCGCATCTGCGGTGCGCTGAACATCGCCATCCGCGCGGGATCGACGCTCGGCGCGGGCACAACGGTATTCCTCACGCTGCCGGACGCACCGGGGCGCGCGGAGTGACAAAATTGTAAGACCGGGGGCGAAAACTGTAAGCCGATCGCATGGCGCGCAGTCTCCGCCCCCGGTATAATATTGCCGTACAAAGCGCCCGGGCTCAAACTCCTGGGCAAAGGAGGCTATTATCGTGATTTTGGAAGTCAAAGGACTCAAAAAGGTCTATTCCAGCCGCCTCGGCAGCAGCAAGGTCGAAGCGCTCAAAAATGTGAATTTTGCGGTCGAACCGGGCGAATACGTCGCCATTATGGGCGAATCCGGCTCAGGCAAGACGACGCTCCTGAACATCCTCGCCGCGCTCGACCGCCCCACGGCAGGCAGCGTCGTGCTGGACGGGCAGGACCTCGCCGCGGTCGGCGACGCCGCCGCCAGCGCGTTCCGGCGCGAGCATCTGGGGTTCGTATTTCAGGAGTTCAATTTGCTTGACACTTTCACGCTGGAGGACAACATCTACCTGCCGCTCGTGCTGGCGGGGATGCCGTATCTGGAGATGAACCAGCGCCTGCGCACCATCGCCGGGCAGCTCGGCATTGCGGACCTGCTCAAAAAGTACCCCTACGAGGTCTCCGGCGGGCAGAAGCAGCGCGCAGCGGTCGCCCGGGCGATCATCACGCAGCCGAAGCTCCTGCTGGCGGACGAGCCGACGGGCGCGCTCGACTCGCACGCGACGGACGAGCTGCTGCGTCTTTTCGGCGAGCTGAACGCGCAGGGGCAGACCATCCTCATGGTGACGCATTCTGTGAAGGCGGCGAGCACCGCCGGGCGCGTGCTGTTCATCAAAGACGGCGAGGTGTTCCACCAGCTCTACCGCGGCGAGGCGACGAACGAGCAGTTCTACCAGAAGATCGCCGAAACGCTGACTATGCTGACAACAGGCGGTGAACGGGCATGAAGCTGGAATTTTTCCCAAAGCTGGCGATGGACGGCATCCGCAAAAATAAGCGTCTCTACACGCCCTACATCCTCGCCTGCATCGGTATGGTCGCCATGCTCTACATCATCACGTTCCTCTCGCAAAGCCCGCTCGTCTATTCCGCGCGCGGCGGCTACACGGCGTGCATGGCGATGGAGTTCGGCAGCTGGGTCATTGCGGTGTTCTCCTGCATTTTCCTGTTTTACACCAACGCGTTTCTCATCCGGCGGCGCAAAAAGGAATTTGGGCTTTATAATATTCTCGGCATGGAAAAGCGCCACATCGGCGTAATTTTGTTCTGGGAGACGCTCATCACCGCCCTCATCGCGCTGGCGGCGGGGCTGGCGCTGGGCGTGCTGCTTTCCAAGCTCGTGGAGCTGGCGCTGCTGAAGCTCCTGCAAAGCGGCGTAACGTTCGCGTTCTCCGTCAGCGTCCCGGCGCTCGCGCGCACGGCGGTCGTGTTTGCCGTCATTTTCGTGCTGCTGTTTCTGAACGCGCTGCGGCAGGTACGCTTTTCCTCGGCGATCGCGCTGCTGCGCAGCGAGAGCGCGGGCGAAAAGCCGCCCAAGGCAAACTGGCTTCTGGGCGTGCTCGGCGTTCTGCTGCTGGGTGCGGCGTATTACGTTGCCGTCACAGTCGCCGATCCCGTGAGCGCGCTGTTCTGGTTCTTCATCGCGGTGCTGCTGGTCATTTTCGCAACGTTCCTGCTGCTCATCAGCGGCTCGGTCGTACTGTGCCGCGCGCTGCAAAAAAATCGGCGGTATTATTACCGCGCGGACCATTTCGTCTCCGTCTCGTCCATGACCTACCGCATGAAGCGCAACGGCGCGGGGCTTGCCTCGATCTGCATTCTGGCGACGATGGTGCTCGTCATGCTCAGCTCCACGGCGAGCCTGTATTTCGGTGCGGACGACGCCCTCAAGACCCGCTACCCGCGCGAGGAGGACATCACGCTCTGGCTGCGCGAGCCGCGGCAGCTCACGGACGACAGCGTCCCCCAGGTGCGCAAGGCGCTGGATGAGATGCTGCAGGAAAACGGCGTCACACCGCAGGACGCGCTCGACTACCGCTGCGCGCGCGTATATGGCAATCTTCGCGGCGAGGACGCACAGCTCGTCGCGGGCTATGTCACGAGCGGTTCGCTGTGCGGCTTTGAATTGATCCCGCTGTCTGACTACAACGCCGCCACCGGCGAAAACCGAGTGCTGGGGAACGGTGAGGTGCTGCTCTGCGCACACCATACGACTTACCGCAGCGATACGATCCGCTTTGAGACCGTCTGCACCTTCCGCATTGCCGAGCACATCGCCCCGGCGGACTTTCCCTTCAGCCCGTCGAGCATGGAGAGCGTGCCCACGCTGATGCTGGTCGTAGACGATCCGCAGGCGGCGCTCGCACCGCTCTACGCCTTGCAGGACGACAGCGGCAAGCCACTTCTGTCCACGCGCTGGGTCTACCAGTTTGACACCGGGCTTTCCGAGGACGGTCAGATCGCGCTGCTGGATCGTGACGGCGGGCTGCGCGACACGCTTTTTGAAAACTCAAACGACGGCAAAGCCTACGGCTACGATGTGCAGAGCCGCGCGTCGAACAAAGACGACTTTTTCGCCACATTTGGCAGCCTCTTCTTCCTCGGTGCGCTTTTGAGCGTTGTGTTCACGTTCGCGGCGGTGCTCATCATCTACTACAAGCAGGTCTCCGAGGGCTACGAGGATCAGGCGCGCTTTGCCATCATGCAGAGCATCGGCATGACGCGCCGCGAAATTCGCCGCAGCATTGATTCGCAGCTCCTCACGGTCTTTTTCCTGCCGCTGGGGCTGGCGGGCGTGCACCTCGTGTTCGCCTTCCCGATGGTGCGCAAGGTGCTCACGCTCTTCGGGCTGCAAAATGTCACCCTGTTTGCAAGCGTCACGGCGCTCTCGTTCGTATTCTTCGCCGTCATCTACGCCATCATCTACCGCGCCACGTCGTCGGCGTACTTCGCCATCGTCAGCAACGCCGAGCACGAATAAGCTCCAAAACGCGGGCTTCCAGCCGGGAAGCCCGCGTTTTGAGCGTGTCAAAAAAGTATTTTTGACACGCTCTCAAACGAAAACCGCTTTGCTGGGTTTTCGTTTGAGTGGGCTTGCAGTCTGCTGCGCGCATAATTTGTGTGCCGTTGGCACACAAATTCCACACTTGCAGCCTGTAT
>JALFSI010000046.1:0-53763 GCA_022779365.1 Clostridiales bacterium | reverse complement strand
CCGTGTGCTACGCACACTCGCATCGTGCGAATGCACGCTGCGCCGTCTCATGCAGAATCTGACGCGCCGTTGGCGCTATAAAAAGCTCTTCAAGCTTTTTAACAGATTCTAGTATAAGCTCCGGCGCTTGTAACCGCTGATTCAATCGGCAAGAGTGATCGGCGAGAGATTTTGGCACAAATGAAAGCTTGAAAAACGCAGGAAAACTGGATGTCTTTCAAGTTCTTCAAACTGCACAGTTGGGACAAAAGATCCGCCGATAACCGCAGACGATCGATCCAGCGGTTATTTCTGTGGAGCAAAGGAACGTCATTCGCCTGCGGGGATCGTGTTCCTCATCTGCGCGCAGTAAATTTTTTCGCTTTTTGCAAATTGCCTCTTGCTATTTTTGAAAAATCCAATACAATAGACACGAAGGAGCGTTCCCGAAGGACAGAAAGATGTGAGTCTGTCAATTTAACAATTCCATGCGTACCCGACAGTTGCATGAGTAGAAATGACGCGTCAAGTACCGGCTGGATGGGAGGTTGCCACCGGGCGAAGGGAGCGTTCCCGCGGTGTCATTTCGCATCCGCTTGAGCAAACAGGAAATTGTACTGCTTGTGAAAAAGTAAACAGTCACCCAACCTCCTCCTATGAATTTTCAGGAGGCTATTTTTATGTCCAAAATGACTACCGGCGCGGCGGTCCGCCGCCCCGCATTCCCCGTTCGCACGCTGGCTGTGTGCGCGCTGCTGGCGGCTGTATCCGTCGTGCTGGCGCGGCTCGTCATCCCCATGCCCAATGAGACCACCCGCTTCTCGCTCGAAGCCATCCCCATCTTCATCGCCGGGATGCTGTTCGGACCGCTGCCGGGCGCGCTGGTCGGCTTTGTGGCGGATTTTGTCGGCTGCCTGTTCTCCGGCTACGGCTACAACCCGCTGTTCTGCGTGCCGCCCATTCTCTACGGTCTGTGCGCGGGGCTGTTTGCGCCGATGCTCCGTAAAAAAATCACCATCCCGCGCATCGCGCTGGCATTTTTACCCGCCGTGGTGCTCGGTTCGATCCTCTACCAGAGCTGGTCGCTCGCATTCGTGTACGGCGGCGATGCGTTCGAGGCGTTTTTCCTCACAAAGCTCGCCTCGCGCAGCATTCAGTTCGCCGTGACGTTCGTGCTGGACGTGCTGGCGGTGTGGCTGCTGGACCGTGCGCACGTCTTTACCGCCACGAAGCTCTGGGATAAATGACATCACAGAAAGAAGTCAAAATCTTATGAACGTTTCCGAAGCGCTTTCGTATATCCATTCCGCCTGCTGGAAGGGCAGCATTCCCGGGCTCTCGCGCACGCGTGAGCTGCTGGGCAAGATGGGAAATCCCGAAAAAAAGCTCCGCTTTGTCCACGTCGCCGGGACGAACGGCAAGGGCTCGACCGCGGCGATGCTCGCCTCCATTCTCCGGCAGGCAGGCTTCGTGACGGGGCTTTACACCTCGCCGTACATCATTAAGTTCCATGAGCGGATGCAGGTGGACGGCGAAATGATCTCGGATGACGAGCTGTGCGCCATCACCGAGTACATCCGCCCGCTGGCGGAGTCCATGACGGAGTCGCCCACCGAATTTGAGCTGGTGACGTGCATCGCGATGGAGTATTTCGTCCGGCGCGGCTGCCAGATCGTGGTAATGGAGGTCGGCATGGGCGGCGAGCTGGACTCGACGAACGTGATCGAAGCCCCCGAGGTCTCCGTGATCTGCAACATCGGGCTTGACCACACCGAGGTGCTGGGCGACACGCTGGAGAAGATCGCAAGCGCGAAGGCAGGCATCATTAAGCCCGGCTGCCCGGCGGTCATCTACCGTGCCGCACCGTCCGTGGAGGCGGTGTTTGAGGAAAAGTGCCGCGCCACCGGCTCTGAGCTCTACAAAGCGGATTTTGACGCCATTCACCTTCTCAAGCATGATCTCACGGGGCAGGTATTCGACTATGGGCGCTTTACGGCGCTGAGGCTTCCGCTGCTCGGCGCGCACCAGCTTCGCAACGCGGCGGTGGTGCTCACAGCGGCGGACGTGCTGAAGGCGCGCGGCTGGACGATCTCGGATGAAAACATCCGCGAGGGGCTGGCGACCGTGCGCTGGCCGGGTCGCTTTGAGCTGCTGCGCAAAGACCCGCTCTTCATCGTGGACGGCGGGCACAACCCGCAGTGCATCGAGGCGCTTGGGCAGAACATCCGGCAGTATCTCGCCGGGCAGCCGCTGACTGTGCTCACGGGCGTGCTGGCGGACAAGGACTACCACTGTATGTACTCCGACATTGCGCAGTTTGCCGCGCGGTTCGTGACCGTTACGCCGCCCAATCCCCGCGCGCTGGACGCGCAGGCGCTGGCAGAGTATCTGGCGCAGTTCGGAAAGCCTGTCACGGCGTGCAGCAGCGTGGACGCTGGCGTGCGCGAGGCGATCCGACAGGCAGGCGCGGACGGCGTGGTGCTGGCATACGGCTCTTTGTACATGGTGGGCGACATCGAAGCCGCCGTCGCCGAGACCGTCAAAAAATAATCAAAAAAGACCGCTGACGCTGCGATTTGCAGTCTCAGCGGTCTTTTTTGCGTTCAGCGCTGTACCGTCGTGACGACCGGCTTGCCGTCGCGGTCCAGCAGCGGCGTCATACCGCCGGAGCAGCCGCTCCAGCGATAGAGATAGTTCACGCCCGTCTGCGTATCCACCCAAATTTCCATCCCGCCCGTGAGCGAATCGGACTGGAGGAAGGTCTTTTCAAATCGGTTTTCCCGTTTTTCCTTTGCCACCGTCTTGTCCCCCCTTCCGTGTGGCTTCCCTGCCGCTTCTGTACTGTCTACAGGATACCACACCGACGGCAAACCGGCGCAAAAAAATGCGGAGACCCGAAAAATCAGGTCTCCGCAAAATTATGCTTTCTCCGCGCGGATGACGAGCTCGCCGTTCTCCACATCCACGGCCAGCGTCTGCCCGGGCAGGATGCTGCCCTCCAGCAGGCGGCGCGCCAGCAGCGTTTCCACGGTGTGCTGCACATAGCGGCGCAGCGGACGCGCGCCGAACTGCGGGTCGTAGGCGGCGTCGATGATATACTGCTTGGCGGCCTCCGTCAGACGGCAGGTGATCTGCTTGTCCGCAAGGCGGCGGTTGAGCGCGTCAATTTGCAGGTCGATGATGGCGGTGATATTGTCTCGCGTCAGCGGCTTGTAGAACACGATCTCGTCCAGACGGTTCAGGAACTCCGGGCGGAACGTGCGGCGCAGCAGCGCCTGCACCTGCTCGCGCGCCTCGGTACTAATTTCGCCGTCCTCGCCGATGCCGTCCAGCAGGAACTGGCTGCCGAGGTTGGAGGTGAGGATGAGGATGGTGTTCTTAAAGTCCACCGTTCTGCCCTGCGAGTCGGTGATGCGCCCGTCGTCGAGCACCTGAAGCAGAATGTTAAAGACATCCGGGTGCGCCTTTTCCACCTCGTCGAACAGCACGACGCTGTACGGGCGGCGGCGGACGGCTTCGGTGAGCTGACCGCCCTCCTCATAGCCGACGTATCCGGGAGGCGCACCAATCAAACGCGACACGGAGAATTTCTCCATGTACTCCGACATATCGATGCGCACCAGATTCTTTTCATCGTCAAACAGGCTCGCCGCCAGCGCCTTGGCAAGCTCCGTTTTGCCCACGCCCGTGGGTCCCAGGAACAGGAACGAGCCGAGCGGACGGTTTGGGTCTTGGATGCCCGCGCGCGAGCGCAGGATGGCGTTCGCCACCGAGCGGACGGCTTCGTCCTGCCCGACAACGCGCTTATGGAGAATATCCTCCAGATGCAGCAGCTTTTCGCGCTCGGTCTCCATCAGGCGGCTGGTCGGGATGCCCGTCCAGCGCTCGATGATCTTGGCGATCTCCTCGTCTGTGACCTTCGTGCGCAGGAGGCTGCTCTCACGGCTCTTGCCAGACTTCTGTTCTTCTTCGGCAAGCTGCTTCTGTGCCTCCGGCAGGTCGCGGTATTTGAGCTTGCCTGCCTTTTCGTTTTCGCCGCTCTGGATGGCGGCTTCAATTTCGCGGTTGATGGTTTCGATCTTTTCGCGGAGCTGCTGGACGCGCCCGATGGCATTCTTTTCGTTCTCCCACTTTGCCTTCATGGACGCGAACGCATCGCGCTGCTCGGCAAGCTCCTTGCGCAGCTCGGCAAGGCGCGCCTTGGACAGCTCGTCCTCCTCATCCTTGAGAGCGGCTTCCTCCATTTCGAGCTGGATGATCTTGCGGTCTACCACGTCCATCTCCGTGGGCATCGAGCCCATCTCCGTGCGGATCATGGCGCACGCCTCGTCGATGAGGTCGATCGCCTTATCCGGCAGGAAGCGGTCGGTGATGTAGCGGTTCGAGAGCGTCGCGGCGGCGACGATGGCGGGGTCGGTGATCTCCACGCCGTGGAACACCTCGTAGCGTTCTTTCAGACCACGCAAAATGGCGATGGTATCCTCCACCGTCGGCTCCTGCACGAGCACGGTCTGGAAGCGGCGCTCGAGCGCCGGGTCTTTTTCGATATACTGCCGGTATTCGTCCAGCGTGGTCGCGCCGATGCAGTGCAGCTCGCCGCGCGCGAGCATCGGCTTTAAGAGGTTACCCGCGTCCATCGAGCCCTCGGTCTTACCCGCGCCCACGATGGTATGCAGCTCGTCGATGAACAGGATGATGCGCCCTTCGGACTTTTTGACCTCGGACAGCACAGCCTTCAGCCGCTCCTCAAACTCGCCGCGGTACTTTGCGCCCGCGATGAGCGCGCCCATATCCAGCGAGAAAATGGTCTTGTCCTTCAGGCTTTCGGGCACGTCGCCCGCAACGATCCGCTGCGCCAGCCCCTCGGCGATCGCCGTTTTGCCGACGCCAGGCTCACCGATGAGCACGGGGTTGTTTTTCGTTTTGCGCGACAGGATGCGGATGACGTTTCGGATCTCCTCGTCACGCCCGATGACGGGGTCCATTTTCTGCGCGCGGGCGCGGGCGACGAGGTCCGTGCCGTACTTTTCCAGCGCCTCATAGGTGTCCTCCGGCGAATCGGTCGTCACGCGCTGATTGCCGCGCACGCTTTGCAGCGCCTGCAAGCAGGCTTCCTTCGTGATGCGATAGTCGGAAAACAGTTTTTTCAGTGTCGCGTCCGCCGTTTCAAGGAGCGCCAGCAGCAGATGCTCGACGGAAACATAATCGTCGTGCATCTCGTCCGCCATGCCCTCCGCACGGGTCAGGCACGCATCCACGGCGCGTGCGACGTAATATTTATCCGCCTCGCGCCCCGAGCCGGTCACGCGCGGGAGCTTGTCGAGCTGCTGCTGCACGGCAGCGTCCAGGCTCTCCACCGTTACGCCCATCTTGCGCAGGAGCTGCGGCACAAGCCCGCCGTCCTGCCGCAGCAGCGCGGCAAGCAGATGCACCTGCTCGATCTGCTGGTTCTGGTTTTCAATCGTCAGCGCCTGCGCGGCCTGCACCGCGCCAAGCGATTTTTGCGTATATTTTTGAGCGTTCATAAAAGCGCCTCCTTCATTTAGCACTCTCGCTTGTAGAGTGCTAATCCATTTGTCCACAGGATACTCCCGTTTTCATTTTTTGTCAATGGGTCAGGCGCGTCCAGATGTGACATTTTTGTAAATTCTGCGGGGCGCGAAAAAATTTCATCGAACTTAAAAAAGATTTAATAACTACCCTCTAATTTATTTAATAACCCCCTGATATTATAATACTGCAAGAAGCGATATGCACTTTTTCATTTTCCCCTCATATATTTTTTGAGAAGGCCGTAAGCAAGCTGGTCACTTGCTTACGGTTTTTCTTTTGCGCCTGCCGGCGCAAAACTCTGCGAGGCTTTTTAGGCAAGGCTTTCTACGCAAAAAAACGCCGCCCGGTTGGGCGGCGTTTTTTGAGCTTTTTTACAGAGCCTTCTTCGCGGTGTCCACGAGGACGGCGAACGCTTCGGGATCGGAGATGGCAAGCTCGGACAGAGCCTTGCGGTTCATCTCGATGCCGGCCTTCTTCAGACCGTTCATGAAGCGGGAGTAGTTGATGTCAAACGGAGCGACCGCTGCGGAGATACGGGTGATCCACAGGGTGCGGAACTCACGTTTTTTCAGCTTACGGCCAACATAGGCATATACGCCGGACTTATAGACCGCCTGCTTTGCCATTTTGAAGTGGCGGGACTTGGAGCCCCAGTAGGACTTCGCCAGCTTCAGGACTTTATTTCTTCTTTTGCGCGTCATCATTGCGCCTTTTACTCTAGCCATTATTAAATCCTCCTATGTGTCGTCGAACCCGATTATTTATACGGGATCATTTTCTTGACAATATCTTCCACAGTGACGTCGGCGTAGCCGTTCTTGCGCAGGTTGCGGGTACGCTTGGTCGTCTTCTTGGTGAGGATATGGCTCTTGAAGGCGTGCGCTCTCTTGACCTTGCCAGTCTTGGTCAGATTAAATCTCTTTTTCGCGCCGCTATGGGATTTCAGCTTGGGCATGGTGGTTTCTCCTTCCGAATGTTTACTTGCTTCTTATTTCGTGGATTTGGGACTGAGGAACATGGACATATTGCGTCCCTCCAGTTTTGCGCCTTTTTCGACCGCGGCGACCTCCGCGCAATCCTCGCCGAATTTCTTCAGCAGGACCTCGCCCAGCGAGGTGTGCGCCATTTCGCGGCCGCGGAATCGGACGGTGACTTTCACTCGGTTGCCATCTTTCAGGAACTTCATGGCGTTTTTGATCTTGGTGTTCAGGTCGTTGGTGTCAATGCTGGGAGACATACGGATCTCCTTGATCTCGACCACACGCTGATTTTTGCGGGCTTCCTTTTCGCGCTTGAGCTGCTCGAAGCGGAATTTGCCGTAGTCCATGATCTTGCACACGGGCGGCGTTGCCTGCGGCGCGATCTTGACCAGATCGAGTTCCTTCTCCTCCGCCAGCGCGAGCGCCTGCGCGGACGACATGATCCCGAGCTGCTCGCCATTGTCCCCGATCACGCGAAGCTCCTTGTCGCGGATCTCCTCGTTGATCTGATGATCTAATTTCCCGATGGTAAAGCACCTCCAAATGCAAAGTGCGGATGCCGCAAAGCACCCGCACATAATTCCGTCAAAAGAACTATGGACCTCTTCGCGCGATTGCTGGAGGTGAGGGTGCATGAAGCTCCTTCTTTGTTGTCTCTGCCCATTATAGTGACGAAACCGCCGCTTGTCAACTGCTTTTTTGGATTTTTTACGCGCCCGGCGGCAGAAAAATGGGCAGCTCCGGCGGCGCGAGCGTAAAGAGGATGAGGGCCGCGCCGTAAAGCCCCACCAGCAGCACCATCACACCCGAAAGGAAACTCCATTTCCCGCTTTTCTCCATCGAATACGCCAGCGTAAACCCGCCCGCGAGCGTCAGATAGTAAAGCGTCAGATCGATCCACAGCGCCGTCACGCCGAAGCCCGCCGCGAGCAAATAGTAAATGCCCAGCAGCCCCAGCGGCATCAGCAGCAGCGCCGCGAGAAACCCTGACCACGCCCGCTGCGCATCCGGCTTTTTCCGGCAGAGAACAAATCCCGCCGCGAGCACGTTCCAGAACAGGAGCTTGAGATGCTCCCAAACGCTCTCGTTCACCGGTGCGAACAGCCCCACCAGCGGCACAGGCAGCCAGTCGTACAAAAAATGCAGCAAAGTCCCCGCAACCGCGGCTAAAAAGAACGCAAGAATGTAGCGCTTTTTCATCGTAAGACCCCCTCGCAAAAGGGTATGCCGATAAGAGGGAGATGAGAACAGGAAAGAAAAAGCCTTCCCCATGTGGGGAAGGTGGCAGCCGAAGGCTGACGGATGAGGAGAAGGGTGGTACGTTCTGAGATGTTGCGCGTTTTGCCCGCGCCCAAGCCTCCCCTTAGACTTGCGCAAACCCGCCGCACTTGCATTGCACCCTTGCCTCTCCCAAAGGGAGAGCCAAGGAACTTCTGCGAATCGCTGCCGCCTCAGAAAAACAGCAGCGCGCTGCAACGCGAAAAAAGGAGGGGCAATGCCCCTCCTTTTTCTACATTATCTTACTGAAAAAACTGATTATGCAGCACGCGGACCGCTCTGTCGGAATCGTCTTTATCAATGAGCACTGAAATTTTGACCTCGCTGGTCGAGATCATATGGATGTTGATATGCTGCTGATAGAGCGCCTCGAACATTTTGGCGGCAATACCGACGTTTTCCAGCATTCCCGCGCCGACGATGGAGACCTTCGCAACGCCGGTGTTGATGTCCATGTGGTCAAAATTCAGCGTGTCCTTGTTCGCGTCGAGCAGCTTGGCGCAGTCCATGACGTCCTTTTCCGCAACGGTGAAGACGATGTCCTTCATCTCGTCCCGACCCAACGACTGGATAATCATATCGACATTGATCTTGCCCTTGGCGAGCACGCTGAACAGCTTATACGCAACGCCCGGCACATCCTCCAGCCCGACGAGGGCGAAGCGGGCGATCTTTTTATCCTGCGCGATGCCGGTAATATAGGTTTTTTCCACTTTCTTTGCAGCCTCCTTCACGATAGTACCGGGATTGCCGGTAAAGCTGGAGAGCACCTCCAGCCGGACATTATAGCTTTTGGCCAGCTCGACCGAGCGGTTATGCAGCACCTGCGCGCCCATGGACGCCAGCTCCAGCATTTCGTCATAGGTGATCTCGTCGAGCTTATGCGCCTCGGGCACGACGCGCGGGTCGCAGGTGTATACGCCGTCCACATCGGTATAAATTTGGCACAGGTCCGCGCCCAGCGCCACCGCCAACGCCACCGCCGTGGTGTCCGAGCCGCCGCGTCCGAGCGTGGTCACGTCGCCGTGGCGGTCAACGCCCTGAAAGCCAGCGACCAGCACGATGCGCTTCTGGTCCAGCTCGTCGCGCACACGGTCGCACTCGACCTTTTTGATGCGCGCGCCGGAATGGTTCGTGTCGGTGTTCATGCCGACCTGCCAGCCGCACAGCGACACGACCGGGAAGCCGAGCTTTTCGATCGCCATCGCCATGAGCGCGATGGACATCTGCTCGCCGCACGCAAGGAGCATATCCATCTCGCGCCGGGAAGCGTCGGGGTTGATCTCCTGTGCTTTTTCAATGAGATCATCGGTGGTATCGCCCTGCGCCGAGAGCACGACGCAGACCTGATTGCCCGCCTGATAGGTATCGGTGATGATCTTTGCCACGCGGAAGATGCGCTCGGCATCCGCCACGGAGCTGCCGCCGAATTTCTGTACGATAAGTGCCATGGTATTCCTCCTGGAACATTAAACTTCAAAGATGGGATAGACCGCGTCCAGCGCCGCGCCGGACGCCTCCAGCGCGCGGCGGGTCGTTTCGGCGGTGATGCCGCCCTGTACGCCCTCCTGCTCCGGCAGCCAGTCGATCTTGCCGAGCGTCTGCTCCAGCGCTTCGCGCGAGGCGTGGGAGCGGAGGAAGAAGCGGGCGGGATGATCGTCCGCGTCCAGCAGCGCCGCCGCGCCGTCGGGCTCCCAGTGGAAGGGCTGCGGACGGTCGGGATGGCGCGCGATGTCGATGATGTCACCGACCACGGCGCTCGCCGTGGGGAAGCGCCCCGCGCCCGGACCGTAGAACACAACATTTCCGACCTCGCTCGCGCTGACGGACACGGCGTTAAAAACATCGCCCACGCAGGCAAGCATCTGCGTCTGCGGAATAAAATGAGGACAGACGTACACATACGCCCCGCCGGGAGCGCGGATGGCACGCCCGAGGAGCTTGATCTTCATGCCCGCCGCCGCGGCAAAGCGCGCGTCGAGCGCCGTGATGCCGGAGATGCCGCGCATGGACACCCGCTCCGGCGGGATCTGCCGCCCGTAGGCGATGTCCGCCAGAATGCACGCCTTGCGTCCGGCGTCGATGCCCTCCACGTCGGCGGTGGGGTCTGCCTCGGCATAGCCGAGTCGCTGCGCCTGCGCGAGCGCGTCAGCGTACTCCGCGCCGTTTTCGAGCATCTGCGTGAGGATATAATTCGTTGTGCCGTTGAGGATGCCCGTCACGTCGTTCACGATGTTCGCGTCCAGACATTCGTTGAGCGGATGGAGCACCGGGATGCCGCCGCCGACCGACGCCTCAAACAGAAACTGACAGCCGTGGCGCTGCGCAAGCGCGATGAGCTCCGCGCCGTGCTCGGCGACGAGCTGCTTGTTGGCGGTCACGACGTGCTTGCCGCGCCGCAGCGCGCGGGTGCAGATGTCCAGCGCGACGCCGCAGCCGCCGATGGTCTCCACCACGAGCTGCGTCGCGTCGTCCTGTTCAACGGCGGAAAAATCCCGCACCATGTGGCTCTCAAACGGGTCACCGGGGAAGTCCCGGCGCACTAAAATCGCACCCAGCTCCAGCGGCTGCCCCGCGCGGCGGGCGATGGTCTGCGCGTTTTTCTCCAAAATACGCGCCACGCCGCCGCCGACCGTGCCGTAGCCGGCAATTGCTATTTTCATGTTTCTTTACTCCTTGTTCGCCATGTGGTAGATCTTCAGCATATCGTCAAAGTCCAGCTTGCGGAATGTGCCGATGGCGCGCGTTTTCTGGAAGCTGCACCGCGCGGCAAGCTCCTGAAGCCCCGCCTCGTCCTGCACGCCGCAGCGCGCCTGCCCAAGGCTGACAGGCATTCCGAGGGACGCAAAATACGCCTCGGTCTGTTCGATGCCCTGCTGCGCCGCAGCTTCATCGTCCGCCGCCTGTACGCCCCAGACATTGCGGGCATACTGCGCAAAGCGCGCGGGATTCGCGGGGCACACATACCGTGCCCAGCTCCCCCAGACGCAGGAGAGGCTGTCGCCGTGGTAGATGTCGAACTTTTCGCTCACCGCGTGCCCAAGCTGGTGCACAGCAAAATCCTTGTTGCCGCCGAGCCCGGTCAGCCCGTTGTGCGACAAACTGCCGCACCACATGATCTCGCTCATCGCGTGCAGGTCGCTGCGGTCGCGCACGACCGGCGCGCCGTTTTTGACGACCACGCGCAGCAGCGCCTCGGCGATGGCGTCGGTGATCTCGTTGTCGCAGACGGGGTTAAAATAGCGGTCGAGCGTGTGCATCATAATATCCGTCACGCCGCACGCCGCCTGATGCTCCGGCAGCGTCGCCGCCAGCGCCGGGTCAAGGATAGCGAACGCCGGGCGGTTGAGCGGCGTGTTGAGCCCGCGCTTGAGCCCCAGCTCGTCGTTCGTCAGCACGGCGGAATCGCTCGTCTCGCTGCCCGCTGCCGGGATGGTGAGGATCGCGCCGACGGGCGTGGTGCGCCTCAGCTCCGCGCGCTTCGCCCAGAACTCCCAGATGTCCACATCCGGGTTCGCCGCGCCGTGCGCCACCGCCTTGGCGGTGTCGATCACGCTGCCGCCGCCCACCGCGAGAATGAGCTGTGCGGAGAGCGCCAGCGCGCGTTTTACGCCCTCGCGGGCGAGAGACAAGCGCGGGTTCGGCTGCACGCCGGACAGGACGTCAAATTTGACCTCCGCCGCCTTTAACAGCCCCTCCACACGGTCCAGAAGCCCGCTCTTTTTTGCGCTGTGCCCGCCGCAAACGACCAGCACGCGCATGATATTCCGCTCTTTCAGAAGCTCCGGCAGTTTCTCAACACTCTCGCCGCCGAATACGATCTGCGTGGGAACGCAGTAAGTAAAGCTGTGCATAATTTCCTCCTTATCCCGCAACGACCTCAGCCCGCACCACGCCCGGCGTGCCCGACAGCTCTGACGACAGCTCCTCCAGCGGGCAGCTCAGGTTGCCCGTCTCGGCGGAGATCGTCACCATCGCGCGCCCGCCCGTGGGGATCGACTGGTTGATGGTCAGTATATTTGCTCCGCAGTTGGCAAAAATGGATAATATCGCCGAAAGAACGCCCGCCTTGTCCTTGAGCATCATCTGGAAGGTGATGATGCGCCCCGCCATCATGTTCTGGAACGGTGCGATGGCGTCGCGATACTTATAAAACGCGCTGCGGCTGATGCCCACGCGGTTCGTGGCGACGTTGACCTTGTCCGTCTCGCCCGTTTCCAGCATCCGCTTCGCTTCGGCGACCTTATGGAAGATCTCCGGCAGCGCCGCCGCCTCCACAATATAATACTTCGGGCTCTTCTGCATCAAAATCCCTCCTATTTGTCTTTGGTGCGTGGTCAGATGTTTTTGTGTTGTGGTAACTATACATCAAGTGTCTGCAAAATGCAAGTGCTATTTATAACTTCTGCGAAAGGAGGCGTGTAAGCGCTGGACTGGCATATTTTCCTGCGTAAGGCGCTCATCGTGCTCGCCGCGGCAGCGGGCGTTTGGCTGTTCGCGGCGGTCATTCTGCCGATGTTCGCGCCGTTTTTCATCGGGCTGCTCGCCGCAGCGTTTGCCGAGCGCCCGGTGCGCGCGCTGACGGCAAAACGGCTGCCGCGCCACGTGGCGTCATTTTTGTGCGTGCTGGCGGTCTTTGCGCTCGCGGGCGGGGCGCTGTTCCTCCTCTGCCGGGTGTTCTGCCGCGAGGCGGCCGATTTTCTGCGGCAGATCCCGTCACTTTGTCAGCAGCTCGCCCCGGCGCTCGCGCGCTTGCAGGACCGGCTGTATGCGCTGGCGGAAAAGCTGCCCGACGGCATCGGCACAGGTCTGCGCAGCGGCATCCGCCAGCTTTTTGAAAGCGGCGGGACGCTCGGCGCGACACTGTACGCACGGCTGTTTACATTCGCGTCGGGATTACTTTCCCGCGCGCCGGGGCTCGTGCTGTTTGTGATAACGTCGGTGCTGTCCGGCTTTTTCGCCTCCGGCGAGCTGCCCGCGCTGCGCGCGGCGTATGAAAAACGCATTCCCGCCGCGTGGCGGGCAAAATGCGGCGCGATGGTCTCGCACCTGCGCCGGACGCTCGGGCACTGGCTGCGGGCGCAGCTCCAGCTCATGGGCATCACGTTTCTGGTGCTCACGGCGGGGCTGCTGCTGCTCGGTGCGGACTACCCGCTGCTGGCGGCGGTGCTGATCGCGCTGATCGACGCGCTGCCGGTGTTCGGCACGGGCACGGTGCTCATTCCGTGGGGGCTTTTGTGCTTTGCGCGCGGCGAGGCGCGCCGGGGTGTGGGCTTTCTGGTGCTCTACGGCGCGGCGGCGCTCACGCGGCAGGCGCTCGAGCCGCGCCTGCTCGGCAGGCAGATCGGGCTCAGCCCGCTCATCACGCTCCTGGCGCTCTACACCGGCTTCCGCCTGTGCGGCGTGGCGGGCATGATCCTGTTTCCCATCGGCGCGATCTTCCTCCGCCAGGTGCTGGCGCCGCTCCAGCCCGAGGGATGACTTGCCTTTTGCGGGAAGGTGGGTTATTATTGAGGGAATCGTGAAGAAGTGCGTGATTAGTCGTAACGTAGGAGCGGGGCTTGCCCCGCCCGCTTGCCGATGCTTCGACCGCGCTGCCGCGTTTGCACCGCGCCCTTGCCTCCCCCTTTGGGGGAGGTGTCCGAGCGCAGCGAAGGACGGAGAGGGTCAAGAGCGACCATGCCGACCCTCTCAGTCAGCTTCGCTGACAGCTCTCCCAGAGGGAGAACCAAGGAAGTTCTGCAAGTCGGCACTGCTATGGGAAAACGGCAAATTATTCATCATTCATTATCCTTTGAAAGGAGCACCCTTATGTATCTCTCCGCCACCGTCTGCGCCCCCTGCACCCTGCTGACCTTCCTTCGGCAGGAGATGGGTGTGTCCTCCACGCTGGTCAAGCGCCTGAAGTGGCAGGGAACGCTGCTGGTAAACGGCGAACCGGCGCACACCGACCGGCGGCTCATGCCCGGCGATATGGTCGCGGCGGAGCTTTTGGAGCACGCGGACGGCTTTTTGCCGGAGGACCTGCCGCTGGATATTTTATATGAGGATGCACACCTCATCGCGCTCGACAAGCCCGCCGGGATGCTGGTGCACCCCTCTCGCTGCAAAAATTCCGGGACGCTCGCAAACGGGCTGCTATACTACTACGGGCGCACCGGGCAGGCGTGCGCCATCCACCCCGTCTCGCGGCTCGACCGCGACACGCTGGGCATTGTCCTGCTGGCAAAATCGGCGCACGTCCATGCGCTGTTCTGCCGCCTGCACCGTGAGCACGCCATCCGCAAGACCTATGAAGCCCTCGTTTTCGGCGCGCCGGATCAGGACGCGGGCGTCATCGACCTTCCCATCGCGCGCTGCGCGGGCGGCAGCCTCCTGCGCGAAATTTCGCCGGACGGCAAGCCCGCCGTGAGCGAATTTGCCGTTTTGGAGCGGTGCGGCGGCTGCGCAAAGCTCCGCCTGCACCCCGTCACCGGGCGCACACACCAGCTCCGGCTGCACTGCCTCGCCTCCGGCTTTCCCATCCTCGGCGACCCGCAGTACACAACACCCGCCGCCAAGGAATTTTCCGATCGCTGCGGACTGTTTTCGCAGCAGCTTTGCGCTGTGGCGCTGGAATTTGTCCATCCCGTAACGGGTCAGCCCGTCACGATCCGCTCGCACCAAGCGCTTCTTCTCCCGGATTCGCCAAATTGTGCGAATGCGTCTTGCAATGAGGGCATATATCCTATATAATAGGTTTGTTTGGGCATATCACTGGGACGGCGCGCTGCGCGCCCCCGAGAAACAGAAGGGGTTTTGGATTTGGGAGTCAATAACATCATCGCATTGCTCTCCGGCGTGGCGCTGTTCCTGTTCGGTATGTCGCTGATGGGCGACGGACTGAAAAAGGTCGCGGGCAACCGGCTGGAGGTCGTGCTGTATAAGCTGACGAGCACGCCGCTCAAGGGCTTTTTGCTCGGCACGGGCGTCACGGCGGTCATTCAGTCGTCGTCGGCAACGTCCGTCATGGTCGTCGGCTTCGTCAACTCCGGCATGATGCAGGTGCGCCAGTCGATCGGCATCGTCATGGGCGCCATCGTCGGCACGAGTGTCACGGGCTGGGTCATCTGTCTGTCCACGCTCTCCGGCAACGGCTGGCTGGAGCTGTTCTCCACCGCCACGCTCACGGGCATCATCTCCGTGGTCGGCATCTGCCTGCGGATGCTCTCCAAGGATAAGACGCGCATCCACATCGGCGATATTCTCATGGGCTTTGCCGTTTTGATGTTCGGCATCAGCGCGATGAGCGAGGCGGTCGCGCCGCTGCGCTCGAGCCCGTTCTTCCTCAACCTCATGGTGCAGCTCTCGCAGCCCCTCCTCGGCATTCTCTTCGGGCTTGTGTTCACCGCCATCTTGCAGAGCGCCTCCGCCGCCGTCGGCATTTTGCAGGCGCTGGCGTCCACGGGCGTCATCAGCTTTGCCGTGGCGCTGCCGGTCATCATGGGCGTCGCCATCGGCGCTGCCGTGCCGGTGCTGCTGTCCTCCGTCGGCGCGAATACCGATGGCAAGCGCGCCGCTATGGTCTACCCCGTCGTGGAAACGGCGGGCGTGCTCATCTGCGCAGCTGTGTTCTACACGGCAAACGCGCTGTGCGATTTTACGTTCCTGTCCACGACCATGACCTCGGTCAGCATCGCGCTGCTGAACACCGTCTTCCGTCTTGTCAAAACGCTCATCTTCCTGCCGTTTATCGACGTGATCGAAAAGACCGTCAACTGGCTGGTCAAGGACAAAGCGTCGGACGTGCCGGTCGCCGCCGCGCAGCGTCTGGAGGAGCGCTTCATCCAGCACCCGGCGCTTGCCATCGAGCAGAGCCGCATCACCATCAACGCCATGGCGCAGGAGGCGCGGCGCAACCTCATGGATGCCATCCACCTGCTGCATGAGTATTCGGAGGACGGCTTTGATGAGATCGTGAATCTTGAGGGCGAGGTCGATCAGTACGAGGATATGCTCGGCTCGTATCTCGTGAAGATCACGGGTCGTGACATGACCGCCAAGCAGAGTGACGAGGTGTCGAAATTCCTGCACACCATCTCCGACTTTGAGCGCATTTCCGACCACGCCCTGAACATCGGTGAGGCGGCGAAGGAAATGCACAGCAAGCAGATCGGATTCTCCGCTGCCGCGGCGAACGAGCTGCAGGTTTTGGAGGATGCGCTGACAGAGATCGTGCGCGTCTGCATCGACGCGTTCGTAAGCGGCGATCTGGAGCTTGCCGACCGCGTCGAGCCGCTGGAGGAGGTCATCGACAACCTCTGCGACGAGCTGAAGCTGCACCATGTGGACCGCCTGCAAAAGGGTCTTTGTACCATCAAGCTCGGCTTTGTGTTTAACGACCTGCTCACGAACTACGAGCGCGTGGCGGATCACTGCTCCAACATCGCCGTGGCGATGATCGAGCTGGAGTCCAACTCCTTCGACACGCACGAGTACCTGAAAACCCTCAAAGAAAAGCGCTCTGCATCCTTCGCCCGCTACTACGAGGAGTATAATCAGCGCTTTACGATCTAAAAAGAACCCCCGGGCTGAAAATCAGCCCGGGGGCGTTTGCTCTGTGCGGCGTGCGCGCCGCCGTCCTGTTCGAGTCCCGGCTTAACGTAAAAAATGTCCGTTCCCGCAAAAAACAAAATCGTGACCCAGCGTCAGCGGTCACGATTTTGAGAGGAGGAGCAAGGAAGCGGGCGGATGACGTCTTTTGGTCCGTAAGGATAAAAAGACGTCGGAGCAAAGCGAACTTTGCTCCGACGTGGTACGCCGGAAGGGACTACGAGTCCGCGGACTAAAAAACAGTCCACTGGACTGTTTTTTGCGGCGTGCGCGCCGCCGTCCTGTTCGAGTCCCGGCTTAACGTAAAAAATGTCCGTTCCCACACGGGAACGGACATTTTTTGGTACGCCGGAAGGGACTCGAACCCCCGACCTACTGGTTCGTAGCCAGTCACTCTATCCAACTGAGCTACCGGCGCGTACCGCGCTCAACGCGCTCAAGTATACTAGCACACCCGCAGCAAAAATGCAAGGGGGAATTTCAAATTTTCATGCCAAAAACGCAAATTTTCCGTCCGGCAGGCAAAACGCCTTGCGGCGCGGCGCGCGGCACGGTATAATAAGCCTATCCTGAACGCTGCGGAGGTGCGGTATGAAGTCCCTGCTGATCCGAAACATTCAAAGCCTCGTTACCTGTGACGACTTAGACCGCGTGCTGGAGCACGCCGATATTTACTGCGAGGACGGCGTCATCCGCCGCATCGGCAGCGCGCTGGACGTGCGCGCCGACGAGGTGCTCGACGCCAGCCATATGCTCTGCTACCCCGGGCTCATCAACACGCACCACCACCTGTACCAGCAGTTCTCGCGCAACCTGCCGCAGGTGCAGAATATGGAGCTGTTCGACTGGCTCAAAACGCTCTACGAGATCTGGAAAAACCTTGACACGGACGTCGTGCGCCTGTCGTCGCTCACCGGCATGGGTGAGCTGATGAAGCACGGCTGCACGACCTGCTTCGACCATCACTACGTCTTCCCCGCCGGCAGCGGCGACCTCATCGGCGCGCAGCTCGAGGCGGCGGAGCGGCTGGGCATTCGGATGCACTGCTCGCGCGGGTCGATGGACCTGTCGGTCAAGGACGGCGGGCTGCCGCCCGATTCCGTCGTGCAGACGGTCGATGAGATCATGGCGGACAGCCGCCGGCTGATCGAGCGGTATCACGACGCGTCGTTCGGCTCGATGCGGAGAGTCGCGCTCGCGCCCTGCTCGCCGTTTTCCGTCTCGGCGGAACTGCTGCGGCAGAGCGCCATCCTCGCGCGGCAGTACGGCGTGCGTCTGCACACGCACCTGTGCGAGACGAAGGATGAGGAAAATTATATGCTCGCGCGCGAGGGGATGCGCCCGCTGGCGTTCATGCAGACGCTCGGCTGGGTCGGCGCGGACGTATGGTACGCGCACGGTATCCATTTTAATGACGAGGAGCTGCGCCTGCTCGCCGAGACGCAGACCGGCGTGTGCCACTGCCCCATCTCCAATATGAAGCTCGCCTCGGGCGTCGCGCGCATCCCGGAGATGCTGAAGCTCGGCGTGCCGGTGGGTCTGGGCGTGGACGGCTCTGCCTCCAACGACGGCTCAAGCCTCATGGAGGAGCTGCGCACGGCGTTTTTGCTGCACCGGCTCACGGCAAGCCACGACGCGCCGTCGGGCTACGACGTGCTGAAGATGGCGACGCGCGGCAGCGCGCGGCTGCTGGGGCGCGACGACATCGGACAGCTCGCCGTAGGCAAATGCTGCGACCTGTTCCTCATCGACGCGCGCCGTCTGGAGCTGACGGGCGCGTGCTACGATCCGAAGTCCGTGCTGGCGACGGTCGGCGTGCGCGGCGCGGTCGATCACACCATCGTGCACGGCAAAATCTGCGTCCGCGACGGACACCTCACCGGCATCGACGAGCCGATTGTTGCAGAACAGGCACAGAAAAAGTGCAAGGAATATTTGAATATGTAAAGAAGTGGGCTGCCGAATGGCAGCCCACACGCTGAACGTGTCAAAAAAGTATTTTTGGCACGCTCTCAAACGAAAACCGTCTTGCTGGGTTTTCGTTTGAATGGGCTTGCAGACCCGCCCCGCCGCAAGCTGGATTTTCTGACATTTTGCTGAATTTTGACCGCGCATTTTTGTAAAAAATACCGCTTCAAATCTTTGCCCGATTTTTCTATAATAGAAGTAGCAGAAGATAATATGACTCGTCAGATTATCGGATGCTGCTTCAAATTCAAAGATGGTAGCTGTAAGGAAGTGTTTCGCACACGGGCTGCAACTATCACTCGGCGCGATGCTTGAGTGTTTCAGACCAGACGGTCTGGAACATTTTTTGTTACCCGCAGGTCTGAGTGGTAGATCGTAAAAAGGAGGAAACGGAATGTACATTCTCACCAATGGCAAACTCATTACGCGCGACCCCGCTGCGAAGGGGTATTACGAGCACGGCGCAGTCGTGTTCGAGGGCACGAAGATCATCGAGGTCGGCGACGCGGCGGCGCTGGCGGCAAAGTATCCGCAGGCGGAAAAGATCGACGCCAGGGGCGGCGTCATCATGCCCGCGCTCATTAACGCCCACACACACATCTATTCGGCGCTGGCGCGCGGTCTGTCGATCGCCGGCAACAACCCCACGAACTTCTTTGAGGTGCTGGACGGCACGTGGTGGGCGATCGACCGCCATCTGACGCTGGAAGGCACGCGCGCGAGCGCAGACGCGCTGTACATCGACTGCATCAAGCAGGGCGTCACCACGATCTTTGACCATCACGCGTCCTACTGTGAAATTCCCGGCTCGCTGTTCCAGATCGCGGAAAGCGCCAAAAAATTCGGTGTCCGCTCCTGCCTGTGCTATGAGGTCTCCGACCGTGACGGCGAGGAAAAGTGCCTGGAAGCCATCAAGGAAAACGCCGACTGGATCACCTGGTGCAAGGAGCATAACGACCCGATGCTCGCCGCCATGTTCGGCGGTCACGCGCTGTTCACCATCTCCGATAAGACGTTCGACCGCATGGTCGCCGCGAACAACGGGCGTACCGGCTATCACATCCACGTCTCCGAGGGCATGAACGATGTGTATGACTCTCTCCAGAACTACGGTCGCCGCCCGGTGCAGCGGCTTCAGGATCACGGCATTCTGGGCGATAAGACCATCCTCGGACACTGCATCCATGTGAACACCGCCGAGATGGAGATCATCCGGGAGACCGGCACGATGGTCGTAAACAACCCGGAATCCAACATGGGCAACGCCATCGGCATCTGCCCGGTGCTCCAGCTCTACAAGCGCGGCATCCTGCTCGGCATGGGCACGGACGCATACACCAACGATATGCTTGAAAGCCTCAAGGTCGCGCTGTGCTCGCAGCGCAGCCAGAACTGCCTGCCGAATGTCGGCTGGTGCGAGGTGACGGATATGCTCTTTAAGAACAACGCCATGATCGGCGCAAAATACTTCCCGGACGAGCTGGGCGTTCTCAAGGCGGGCGCGGCGGCGGACATCATCGTGATGGACTACAAGCCGTTCACCCCGTTCAGTGATGAAAACATCGACGGGCACATGATCTTCGGCATGACGGGCCGCCAGTGCCAGACGACCATCGCCGCCGGCAAGGTCTTGATGCGTGACCGCGAGCTGGTCGGCATCGACGAGGAAGCCGAAAACGCCCACATCCTCGAAGCTGCCAAAAAGCTCTGGGGCAGCCTGAACCATAGAGAATATTAAGACGCACCATATAAGCCTTCCCCTTGAGGGGAAGGTGGCGCGAAGCGCCGGATGAGGAGAAGGGCTGTACATTCTGAGATGTCGTCACGTTTGGCTCAAAAACGCGTCACATCTCAAAAACAAGAACCCTTCCCCTCATCAGTCAGCCTTCGGCTGACAGCTTCCCCCCAGGGGGAAGCCTTTGTAAACGTCCGATCATAGGAGGAACAAATATGTCTGAAAAAATGTATCCCATCCCGTTCAGATCCCTGATGAATTGGATCACGACCGAATATGCCGCCACGGGCGACATCTTCGGCGTTCATAAAGCCTATCGCGCCAGCGGCAAGTCGCTGCCCATCTTCGGCGAGCGCATCGAAACGCCGTTCGGTCCGGCAGCCGGTCCCAACAGCCAGCTTGCGCAGAACATCATCGCGTCCTACTTTGCCGGCGCGCGCTTCTTTGAGGTCAAGACCGTGCAGAAGATGGACGGCGCGGAGCTTGCCGCGTGCGTGCCGCGTCCCTGCATTCTGGCAAGTGACGAGGGCTACAATCAGGAGTGGTCCACCGAGCTGGAGATCCCGCAGGCGATGAATGAGTACATCAAAGCCTGGTGCGCGCTGAAGCTCCTGTCCAAGGTCTACGGTCTGGGCGACCCCGACGGGTTCGTGTTCAATATGTCCGTCGGCTACGATCTCGAGGGCATCAAGGGCGACAAGGTCAACACCTATATTGACGGCATGATGGACGCCTCCAAAACGGCGCAGTTCCGGGAATGCCTCGCCGTGCTCACGGAGCTGTTCCCGGAGGAAACCGACTTCATCGCGTCCATCTCCCCGCGCGTTTCGCGCTCCGTCACGGTCTCCACGCTGCACGGCTGCCCGCCGCAGGAGATCGAGCGCATCGCGTCCTACCTGCTGACGGAAAAGGGTCTGCACACGTTCGTCAAGTGCAACCCCACCATCCTCGGCTATAAGACCGCCCGCACCATTCTCGACTCCATGGGCTACGACTATATCGTCTTTGACGAGCACCACTTTAACGAAGACCTCCAGTGGGCGGATGCTGTGCCGATGTTCGAGCGTTTGCAGGCGCTGGCGGACAGCCGCGGGCTGGAATTTGGTCTCAAGCTGTCGAACACCTTCCCCGTGGACACCACGCGCGGCGAGCTGCCCGGAAGCGAAATGTATATGTCCGGCCGCAGCCTCTTCCCGCTGACGATCGAGATGTGCAGCCGCATCTCCCGTCAGTTCGGCGGCAAGCTGCGCATCTCCTTTGCCGGCGGCGCGGAATATTTCAACTGTGATAAGCTCTTTGCCGCGGGCATCTGGCCCATCACCGTCGCCACGACCATCCTCAAGCCCGGCGGATACAACCGCCTTGCGCAGATGGTGGAAAAGGTCGAGGATATGCCCTACGCCCGCTTCGCCGGGACGGACACCGCCGCCATCGCCGAGCTGAGCGCCGCGTCGCATACCGACCTCCATCACTTAAAGCCCATTAAGCCCCTGCCCGCGCGCAAGTCTGCGGATGCTGTGCCGCTCATCGACTGCTTCACCGCGCCCTGTAAGGGCGGCTGCCCCATCCATCAGGATATTCCGGAGTACATCGAGCTCTGCCGCCGCGGGCTGTATGGTCCTGCTCTCAAGCTCATCACCGAAAAGAACGCGCTGCCGTTCATCACCGGCACGATCTGCGCGCACCGCTGCCAGAACAAGTGCTCCCGCAGCTTCTATGAAGAGTCTGTCCAGATCCGCAGCACCAAGCTCGTCGCGGCGGAACAGGGCTACGGCGCGCTGATGGCGTCCATCCGCAAGCCGGAGGTCGTCGCGGGCAAGAAGGCTGCCATCATCGGCGGCGGTCCGACGGGCATTGCCGCGGCGTACTTCCTCGGCAGAGCCGGTATCCAGACCACCATTTTTGAGCGCGAAGCGAAGCTCGGCGGCGTGCCGCGCTACGTCATCCCCGCGTTCCGCATCACCGACGAAGCGATCGACAAGGACGTCGCGCTCATGGAAAAATACGGCGTCGAGGTCAAATGCGGCGCGCCTGCCCCGTCCATCGACGAGCTCAAAAAGCAGGGCTACACCCACATCCTCCTCGCCACCGGCGCATGGCAGGCGGGCAAGCTCGATATTCCCGGCAATGTGCAGGGTGTCATCGGCTGGATGAAGGACATGAAAACGCAGGTCAAGCCGAGCCTCACGGGTCACGTTGTGGTCGTGGGCGCGGGCAATACCGCGATGGACGCCGCGCGCGTCGCAAAGCGCATGGGCGCGTGCTCTTCCACCATCGTCTACCGCCGCACCAAAAAGGAAATGCCCGCCGATGAGCACGAGCTGGCGCTCGCCATCGCGGACGGCGTGAATATGGTCGAGCTGGCTGCTCCCGTTGAGCAGAAGGACGGCAGGCTGCGCCTTGAAAGGATGAAGCTCGGCGAGCCGGACGCGTCGGGCCGCCGCGCCCCGGTCGGCACGGGCGAGTTCTTTGAGATCCCGTGCGATCTCGTCCTCTCCGCCGTCGGCGAAAAGGTCGATGCCGCCCTCATGGCTGCAAATGGCGTAGAGATGGAGCGCAAAGGTCCTGCGTTCAAGACGAACGTGGAGAACGTCTGGTGCGCGGGCGACGCGCATCGCGGTCCTGCCACCGTGGTCGAAGGCATTGCCGACGCCGCCGCGTTCGCGGAAGCCGTCATCGGCGCGCCGCACAGCTACGAGATCCCCGCAGAAGCCTACCCCGCCAGAGCCTGCGCCGTGTCGAAGAAGGGCGTTCTGAAAATGGCGAAGGACGCGCGCTGCGAAGGCGCTCGCTGCCTTGACTGCAACACCGTCTGCGAAAACTGCGTCGATTCCTGCCCGAACCGCGCGAACGTCGCCGTGACGCTGGCAGACGGGCGTGTGCAGATCGTCCATGTGGACAAGATGTGCAACGAGTGCGGCAACTGCACGCACTTCTGCCCCTATGCCTCCGAGCCGTGCCATGACAAGTTCACGCTCTTCCAGACCGCAGAGGATATGGCGGACAGCAGCAACGCCGGCGTTCTCTTCCTCGGCGGCGATCACGTCCGCGTGCGTCTTGGCGAGGTGAAGGACTACGACCTCTCCCAGCCGAACGACCTGCAAAAGGACATCGAAGCCCTCATCCTCCGCATCCGCAGCCATTACAGCTACCTGTATTGCTAAAATAAAAAGATCGCCCGCGGTGCTTTTGCACCGCGGGCGATCTTTATAGTTCTGCATTCTTCTGATTATTTCTCTGCACGAGCCGGCTGATCTCCGCCTGCACTGCCTGCACCTCGTCGTGGAAGCTCTGGGCGGAGACGCGCTCCGCGCCGTGTCCCAATATGATGAGCTGCTCCAGATTATCGGACGTCGCCACGCGCACGCGGCGGCGTCTGCCTGCCAGCGCATACGTCACGCGCTCGATGTACTGGTCCGCCGTCTCCGCCTGTTTGGTGTAGACGATGTGGATATTGTGGTACTTTTCCACGCTGCCCAGCCCCTCCGGGACTTTGTACGCGTCAAACACCAAAATCAGCGCGCAGCCGCGATATGCCTGATAATTGCACAGCAGATTCATGAGAATATGCCGCGCCGCGTCGAGATTGTCGCGCGCGATGGCGCTCAGCTCGTCCCACGCAAACAGGATGTTGTAGCCGTCCACCAGCACATATTCCTCCGCCGGCTCAAGCCGCGCGAGAAGCTGCTGCTTGTCCTCGGCGCGAAGCGACGGCAATGGCAAAATGTCGCGGCGGCGGATCGCGCCGTATGTCCGCTCAAAAATGGATTGCAGCTCCTTATCCAGCCCCGCCGTGCCGCCGGACGCGCCGCCGCGCACCACGCTCTGCGGGGCTGCCGCCGTGTCCGCCGCGTCCGCGCGCAGACGCAGCAGCGGCAGATGCGCGTGCGCGTCCACCTCGTCCCAGCGCACGTCAAAGCCCGCGCCGTGCTCGCAGAACACCGAGCCGGTCGGGTTTTCCAGATCGCGCTCCGGGTCGTAGCCCGACGCCTGCACGATCTCGCTTTGCTGCGGGCACGGACGATAGCCGCCCGCGCTGAGCGTCAGCCTGCCCATGCCGCGCGTATACGCCGCGACCTCGCGGGCATAGCCGCGCAGCTTCGCCACCGGCGCGCTGCCGGTGAGCAGCGCGTCCTGTCCGAGCGTCTCGGGCGGCGCGCACTCGCCGCCCATCTGCCCCACGTCAGACATCGCCCGTCCCGCGAGCGCCTGCGGCAGCTCCAGCCGGAAGTCGTACCACGGCTCAAGCAGCACGCTCTTTGCCTTGCGCAGCCCCTGCCGCACGGCGCGATACGTCGCCTGCCGGAAATCGCCGCCCTCCGTGTGCTTCTGGTGCGCCCGCCCGGAGACGAGCGTGATGCGCACATCCGTGAGCGGCGCGCCGAGGAGCACGCCGCGGTGCTGCTTTTCCATGAGATGCGTGAGCACGAGCCGCTGCCAGTTGCGGGACAGCGCGTCCTCGCTGCACATCGTGTCAAAGATCAGCCCGCTGCCGGGCTCGCCGGGCTCTAAGAGCAGATGCACCTCAGCATAGTGCCGCAGCGGTTCATAGTGCCCCACGCCCTCCACGCTGTTTTCGATGGTCTCCAGATACACGATCTTGCCCTCGTCAAACGCCACATCCATCCCAAAGCGGTCGCGGATGACGCGCTGCAGGACCTCGCGCTGCACCTCGCCCATGAGGCCCACGCGCACCTCGCGCGTGGCGCTCTGCCACGACAACTGGAGCTGCGGGTCCTCCTCCTGAAGCTGGCGCAGGCGGCTGTAGACCTCGCGCAGGTCCGTGCCGTCCTGCGGCGTGACGCGGTATTCCAGCACCGGGCGCAAAACCGGCTCAGACCGCCCCGCCTCAAAGCCCAGCCCGTCGCCGGGAAGCGTGTGCGAAAGCCCCGTCGCCGCACAGACCATGCCCGCCTGCACCGTCTCGGCAAGCTGATATTTTTCGCCGGAGTAGATGCGAAGCTGGTCGCATTTTTCCTCCCAGTCCGCGCCGCGCAGCAGCGATTTGACGCGCAGCGCGCCGCCGGTGATCTTCATGTGCGTCAGGCGCGCGCCCTTTTCATCGCGCGAGATCTTGAACACCCGCGCGCCGAACGCGTCCGGGCGCTCCGGCTGGCGGGTAAAGTCACGCAGACCGTGCAGAAGCTCGTCCACACCCTCCAGCTTCAGCGCCGAGCCGAAATAGCACGCGAACGCGCGCCGCCGCGCGATGAGCTGCGTGATCTGCCCATCCTCCAGCGCGCCGGTCTGCAAATACTGCTCCGTCAGCGCGTCGTCCAGCACGGCAAGCGCCTCGTCGCGCGCCTCTCGCGGCTGCGAAAAATCGACGCACCCCTCGCCGAACGCGCCCTGCAGCTCCCGCAGGAGCGCCGCGCGGTCGCACGCGGGCAGGTCCATCTTGTTCACGAACAGAAATGTCGGGATCTGATAGCGCCGCAGCAGCCCCCAGAGCGTGCGCGTGTGCCCCTGCACGCCGTCTGTGCCGCTGATGAGCAGCACGGCATAGTCGAGCACCTGAAGCGTCCGCTCCATCTCGCTGGAAAAATCAACGTGCCCCGGCGTGTCGAGCAGCACCAGCTCCGTCCCGTCCAGCGCCATGATCGCCTGCTTGGAAAAGATGGTGATGCCCCGCTCGCGCTCCAGCGCCTGCGTGTCCAGAAACGCGTCTGCGTGATCGACACGCCCGAGCGTGCGCAGCGCGCCGCTGCGGTAGAGCATCGCCTCGCAGAGCGTGGTCTTGCCCGCGTCCACATGCGCCAGAATGCCAATACAAATGCGCTTCATACCATATACTCCCGTTCCGCCGCAAATTCTCCCCGTATTATATACAAAACCGCGCCGGTTGACAAGGGCGTCCGCCCTCGCCAACCGGCGCTGCTGCGTTTGGCTGAAATTTAGCCGGGTTTACTGCTGAAAGTTCCCTGACTGCTGAACACATACAGCGGACCGTTGAAATCACTGGTGCTCCAGCCGCTGCCTTCTATTTCCGCCTTCTGTTTTTCATCGCTGTCCAAGTTTATCCCGTTTATTCTAGCGACTATCCAGGCTGCGTTGGATATTTGATACTGAAGTCTGCCAAACAGCTTTCCGGCATGGACCGTTTCGCTTCCGTTCAGCGTAAGGCTTCCATTTTCGCCATTTTTCAGCCCGAGGCTGCCCGTCAGGGTGTTGCCTGTGCCGGTGATCTCGATCCCAACATTCTTATAGGAGATCACGTTTCCGATCAGACCGCCAAGATCGATTGTTTTCTTTGCTCTAACATTCATGATTTTGATGGTACAGTTGACCGTTGTGTTTTCAAATTTGATCGGGACTTGCGTCACCGCACTCCGTGCGAGCTGTTCATAGACGCCGACCAAACCGCCCGCGTAGCACACTGTATAGCCATCGGAATAAATGTTAATGTTGCTCGTGACGCTGCTGCCCGTCACCGTGAGCGTTCCTTCCTTAGAGCAGGAGTAATGACCGACCAAGCCGCCGGCGTACGCGATCCTCAGTCTCGTATTGGACCATTGGTTCGTGATCGTGGCGCTGACCTTGCAGCCATTCTCCACCGTGACGGATGTGTACTCTTTTATACGACCTGCCAGACCGCCCGCATACAGAGCCATATTATCCATGACACCATCCGTAGGATCCTTCCACGCTGCCGTGATCTTGGTCGTGATCGAGCCGCCCACTGCTCCGATGCTGTTCTGAACAACGTTAGTCGCATCGCCATTCATCATGCCGACCACGCCGCCTGCATAGTAATAATTATTGTTTTGTGCTCTCTCGTCCAGCCTGATGTCCACGGTCAGAGCGGCGTTTTCCATATATACTCTCGCATATGTGCTGGCATAACCGACCAGACCGCCTGCATTCAGGATATATCCTTTCAGCTGGACGTCCAGCGAGCCGTCATACATAGTAATGATTGCCTGCCAGCTGTCGCTCTGAACAGAACCGACCAGTCCGCCTGCATACTTGCAGGCATCAACGTCCACCGTGACATAGTGGTGCTTCGCATTCGGCAGCTGGAGCTTTGGGTTATACCAGCAATTGGTCATCCCGCCGATCAGACCGCCGATGCTGTCCTTCGCTCCGCCGCCGGTGATCGTCAGGCGGTCAGCCTCATTCATGCCGGCCTGGCAATCTATAAGCCCTCTCGTGTCATTGCCGCCCTTTTCTATGCCCACAATGCCGCCGATGTAGCTTGTGCAGCTGTCATCCGCCACCGTGAGCGTCCCGGTCACCGTGCAGTCCCGGATAATGCCGATGTTCACTGCGGCGACCGCGCCCCAGTACCGATTATCTGCCTCTTCTTTAATATTGCTCGACCATACATTTGTTGTGACATCGTCCAGCTCAATGATCAGATCCTTGACCGTTCCGTATTGACCGATCGCGCCAAACAGAGGCTTGCAGCTTCCCTGCAGCGTGATCCGATGGTCGTTGCCGTCAAAGGTGCCCTTGAATCGGTAATACGTCGTGGTGGTATCCCTGGGACCGATGGGCGTATCCCAATCCTTCAGCGTAATATCATTTGCCAGCGTGAAGATGCAGTCCTCCTCGCCATAGTAACGCAGCGCACTATCTCTGAACCCAAATGCGATTGCCAGTTCTTTGAGCTGATCCGCCGTGGAGATCGTTTTGGAGATGACCTTGGCATACACCGTAAACCTGCCCTTTGTATTTTCGGGCACAGTTGCCACCGGCGTTTGCGTGCCGTCTGCGTCTCTGGTGTACCAGTAGAGGAACAGATTGCTCGTATCGCCCTCGCTGACTCGGGATTTGTCATCCAGCTTCGTCTCGCCCGCCGTATACGGCGTCGCCTCCGGCACAGAGCTCAGCAGCCCCGTTTCATCCACATATACGATCTCGTTCTTCTCATTCTCCCACAGGGCATAGAACGTCTTATTGCCCGTGCTGCCCGCCTCGATTTTCGTCACGGCTTCGCCGGTGCAGTTGGCGGTCTCAAACCAGCCGCCGAAGATTTTGGCGGTCGGCGCGACGAGCGCGTCCGCGCCCGGAAGCGTGATGGTGCTGTCCTCCACGTTGTAGCTCTCCACGAGCGTCACGCCGTCTGCCCAGTTGGTGATGGCGCTGCCGTCCGCGTTCTTGTAGGTGATGGTGTAGGTGTCAAGCGACCACTGCGCGTACAGCGTGACCGTGCCGCCGTTCACCGCCGTCAGGTTCATGACCGCCTGCCCGCCGGTATACGCCGTGCCGTTGCCGTTTGCCGCCGTGTTCCAGCCGGTAAAGGTATAGCCCGCACGGGTAAAGGCGTTGGCACTCAGCGCGGCCCTCGTGTCATAGGTCAGGCTCTGCGCGTCCATCGCGCCCTCGCCGCCGTTTGCATGGAAGCTGACGGTGTAGGCGTTCGGCGTCCACACGGCGGTGTAGGTCAGATCCTCCAGACCGACCTTCTCCGCGACCTCCGGCTTCCAGACGTAGGTGTAGCCTTCTCGTTTGAGCGGGAGCGGCGTGATGGGCTCCTCAAAGTAGACCTCTCCCGCCGTTGCACCGCCGAGCGAGACGCCCTGATCGTAGACCCACTTGAGCTGGCTCTTCTTGCGTCCGTAATGCAGCTCCAGCGTCATGCCCTCTTCCACGAGCGTCACGCCGACTGCCGTTGAATGTCCCTTTTCATAGGCGCTTGCATAGTAGATGCCGCCGTCCTCGCGCGCGACCTTGCTGCTCTTATAAATGCTCGGTCCAATGCGCTTGCCGACTGGCTCGCGCTTTGTCTCGCTCAGGACCATGGTGAATCCATAACCGTCTGTGTTCTGCACCCAGTGCTCCACGGTAAACGCGACCTCGTTGGCGCTCCACCCGGCGTAGAAGGTCTGCCCTTCGCCGGACGCCGCCGGAAGGGTCGTGACTGCCGCGCCGCTCGCCGCCGCAGTGTCATACCAGCCGGTAAAGGTGTAGTTTTTGCGCGTGGGCGTGATGCCGGAGAGCGCCGCGCCGTAATAGAGCGTCCGGCTCGCTTCATCCAGCGTGCCGCCGTTTGCTTCAAGCGTTACGGCAAAGCTCCTGCGCGCGTAGAACAGCTTCACGACCTTGCCGCCCGCAACGGTCGTTTCCGTCGCAGCTTCGGGATCGCTGCCGACAGTCGCGTAGGCATAGGCGATGCCGTCTGCGACCTCAAGCCCTGTGTCCTTCAGCGTTTCCAGCACGACGGTGCTGTCCACCACGCCGTTCTTTGTGGTATCGCGCTTGGTGGCGCTCGCGGGGTACTGCCCGTCCGTGCCCATCACATAGTGCTCCACGGTGTAGTTGACCGTGCCGAAGCTCCACTTGGCGTACAGCGTCGCAGCTTCGGCAGGCGCGGTCGTGACCTGCGTGGAATAGCTCGTGTCGGTGAACCAGCCCGCAAAGGCGTGGTCGTGATCCCAGACCGGCGTAATGTCGTCCAGCGGCGCGCCGTAGCGGAGCGTTTTGTTGACCGCCTCCGCGCTGCCGTCCAGCCTGCCGCCGTTCGGGACAAGCGTCAGCTCCACCGTGTCGCGGTCGTAATACAGCCGCAGCGTCAGGCTGCCGTCTGCCTTGACCGTGCCGGTCGGCGTGGATTTTTCCGCGTTCAGGGTGAAGTGCTCATAGCCCTTCGCCGCCGCCGTGACCTCCGCGTCGGTCGTGCCGGTCAGATGGTCGGTGTCCGCGAGAGTGTAGCCGCTGCCGGTCACGTTCTGCTGATAGTGCTCGACCGCGTAGCCGATATTGCTCTGCGCCGTCCAGACCGCCGTATAGGTAACGTCCTGCCGCGGCATGGTCAGTGTGTCCGGCAGTGCGGGCGACCAGCTCAGTTCGTAGCCAGCCTTTGTCAGCGTGGGCACGGTGAGCGTCTCGCCCCAGCGGAGCGTCTGCTCGCTGACCGCCTCGCCGCCGTTTTGGAATGTGACCTTATAGGTGTTGCGGGCGAAATACGCTGTCAGCACCAGACTGCCGTCCGCCGCGATCGTGCCGGATTTGACCGTGCCCTCATGCGCGGTGTCCACATGGTAGCCCTCAAAGGTCTTGTTCAGCTCCGCCGCCGCGCCGGTCGTGCCGTGCAGCGCTTCGGTCTGCGGCTGCTCGGGGTAGCTGCCGTCCGCGTTTTGCAGGAAATAGCGCGCGGTGTAAGCGGTGTTGCTGCTCGCGACCCACTTGGCATACAGCGTCAGGCTGCCCGTGAGCTTGGTGTTAAAGTTGTACGCATTCTCGCAGGCGGTGTCCGTAAACCAGCCCGCAAAGGTGTAGCCCTGCTTCACGGGCGCGTTCGGCTCGGCGACTTTTGCGCCGTGGACATACGGCTTTTCGTCGATCAGCGTGCCGTCCGTCTCGCGGAAGGAGACGGTATAGCCCGCGCGGTCGTAGTAAATCTTGAGGATGGTCTTGCCGTCCGCGCCGATGGTGAGCCCGACGTTTTTCGCCTCGGTCGCCGCCTGATCGTAGTGCAGACCCGGCACGTCCAGCTTGACGATGGCGGCAATCGCCGCCGCGGTGATCTCCTGCTCGGTCGTGCCGTCGTAGCGGTACTCGACCGCGCCCTCGCCGTCATACAGCAGGTAGCCCTCGCCGCCGACGCGTTTGACATAGTGCTCCACGCGGTAGGCGATGTCGCTGCTGGGCAGCCACTGCGCGGTGTAGCTCGCGCCGCCGCGAACCGTCACGCACCAGTTGCCGTTGTTGTCTTTCTCGATGCCGTCGCCGGTGTAGCCGTTAAATTCATAGCCGCTGCGGGCAAATTTCGGCGCGTACACCGTCTCGCCGTAGCGCCCGATGGTCACGACGCTCTCGTCCGCGCTCGCGCCATCCATGAGGTGGAAGGTGATGTTATACTTTTCGCGTGCGTAGTAAATTTTCACAACGGTGCTGCCGTCCGGCGTGATCGCCTTCTGGCTGAAGCTCTTGCTCTGGAAGCCGGTGTAGCTCCGCGCCGCCGCGTTGGTCAGCGCGTCGGTCGTGCCCTCCAGATACTCGGTCTCGTACAGCGCATAGGTGCCGTTGAGCTTCTGCTGATAGTGCTCCACGGTATACCTCGTGTCGCTGCGCGGGAGCCAGTTGGCATAGACCGTCACGCCCTTGCCCGCGCCGTTATCCGGGTAATCCGGCATGATCTCGGGGAAGGCGAAGAGTGTTGTGCACGCTGCGTCGGCATACCAGCCGCCGAAGGTATAGCCCGTCTTGACGGGAGCTTCCGGCACTTCGACCGGCGCGTCCGCAGCCAGCGCCAGCATCCTGACCAAGCTGCCGCCCTGCGTGTTGAACGCGATGTAGCGCACATTTTCGGGGTCGGTCCAGTCGATGGTGAGCGTCCGCTCGATGGGCTTGGACGTAAACGTCAGCGCGCCGTTTTTCCAGCGGATGGTCATCTCGCAGCTCTCCGCCACGGAGTTCGCACCCGCGAGCACCGTGATGGTGTTCGTCGCGGGGTCGTAGGCGAAGTGCTCGGGGTCGCTGAGTTCGACGGTGTAGTGGCTCTCGGTCGCGTCATCGTAGTTCTGCGCGGGATTTTCGTCCTCGTCGTCCGCGTCGCTGCCATAGACCTCGCCGGTCTTCATGTCCATGTAGTTCATGTCGAACAGCGACGAGGGCAGCGCCGCCGTGCGCACGCCCATGATCTCGATATTCAGCGACTCGTCGTCATCGTCATACGCAAAATCGTAAACGTTTTTCTGCGCGCCCGCGCTCCACAGCGGCCACTCGTTTTCGTAGAGTGTCGGCTGATAGGTCAGCTTGTCGCTGGAGAAGAGCTGCGCCTTGAACGTGATCTTGAGGTACACGCCGATCTCCACGAACATCGCGCCGGACGCGCTCGACTCCTTGCCCTTGCCCTTCTCCCACTCCAGATGGTAGTAGAAATAGCCCCACATCCGGGCATACACGCCCGCCTCGGCGGTGATGCCGATGGAATCCAGCTTCAGGGAGAACAGTCCGATGCCGATCTCAAATTCCACACCGGCGCGTACGCCCATCGTGCCCATGACGTAGAAGTCAAAGTTATAGTGCGGCGTCACCAGCTCCGCCGTGCCGTTCGTGACCGAGCGGCTGAAGAGCTTGAGCGAGAACGTGTAGCGCTTGGCAGCCTCATACTCAAAGCTCATGCCGAGCGTGACGTACAGGTTGACGCTGACCACAAAGTCGGCGCTGATGCCGTAAACAAGGATATGGAACTTGTCAACAGGACCTTCCTTGGAGTAGATCTCCTTGCGGAACAGCTCGATCCAGTTCTCCTCGGCGTCCTCCATCATGGCGGAGTACTTGTCCGCCAGACCGCCGCCGACGGTGTTCATGTCAATATCCTCGCCGAGGAAGTGCTCTTTATCTTCCATCAGCTTCTGGATCTGCTTGCTGAGGTCGATGGCAGTGCCCTCAAAGCCCTCCAGTGGGTCGGAGTCGTCCTCGTTTTTCTCGGTACGGGCGGTGGCAACGATGCCGATGCCCGTGTAAAGCCCAAGATCCAGGTTGGCGTTGAGCTGATAATCCGCGATATACGGGAAGATCCACGCCTTTTTCCACACCGCGCCGCCGCTAGTGTTGACGCTGAGCAGGATCTCCTGCTCGAATGTCGCACGCACCTCGATGACGAGCTTGCCGTCGGGCACGCTGTCGCGCTCGATCTCCACTGTAAAGCTCAGGGTCAGCTCGGCGCGCAGACCGTATTTGCCGTCAAAGTGCGTCAGCGAGCCGGCGTTGATCTTCGCCTCGATCTTGAGGTTGTCCTTGTCCAGAATGGCGGCGCTGCTGCCGCTCAGCAGCGCGGGCGCGCTCTGCTGCACGAGCGTGCCGTCGTCATACGCCGCGCTGTATACGGTCAGCCCCATGTCGTCGCTCAGCTTCTGGAAGCCGTCGGTCTGCACCGCAAGATCGGTCAGATACTGCGCCGCCTCCTCCGCGAAGCCGCTCTCACGCGCCTGCCGCACCATGTCGGCCTCCATCTCCGCGATCTGGCTCTGCGTCAGTTCAGGAACATCCGCCTCGCGGGTGGTAAACACGTCCATCGCCGCGAGGACCTCGTCCTCTGTGGCGCTGTCGTAGGTCAGGACGTAGTCATCGCCCTCGACCGTGACGTTTGTAATTTTGCCATAGCCCGCAGACGTGGCGGACGCGCCGAACGTGCCGCTGTAAAACAGCAGGAAGTCGCCCGCGTCGATGCTCGTCTGGGAGCTGAGACCCATCGCCGCATATTTGTCGTCGGTGAAATCCAGCTCGGACTTCGGCACGCTCGCCGTGCCCTCGCCCTTGTACTCCGCCTTTACCGGCAGAACGTCCGGCGTAAACAGGACGTCCTGCGCGTCGGCGGTGCGGTAGCTGTACGTCGTGCCGTCGATGCCCGTAATTTCCACATAGGCAATCGCGTCGTCCTCAGCTTCGGTGCGCAGGTCGGGGCGCGTGCCGGTGTAGATCGCGACCGTATCGCCCACGGCGATGCCGCCGCCGGCATATGTAAACGTGCCGCTCTGCGCGACCCTTTCGATGCTCGCGGTTGTGCCGTCAGCCGACAGCGCGGCGCTGAACAGGCCGTCCAGCGCGCCCAGCCCGCTGACCTGGCTCTTTTCGATGTATTTAAGACCCGTGTCCAGCCGGAGCTCGTCCACCTCGCTCTTGTCGGTGATGATGTACAGCACGCGCACGCTCTGCGGCTGCGGCACGCCGCCGATCACAAAGCAGCCCTCAAAATCCTCCGCCAGCTCCACACGGTACGTCTGCCCCTCTTCCAGAACGGGCGTGACCGTGCTGCCGGAAACGGTGTAGCGGTACTGGACATCCGTGTCGGAGGTCCGGGTAAATTCTGCGTTGTTCGCTGTCACGTTGACGAACGCTTCGATGCAGTCGCCCGTATAGCCGGAGATGCCGAACGAGTAGCTGCCCACAGCCACCGCCGCGACATTGTCCGTCACGCTGTTGGGCGACTCCGCCGACGCCACCTGCGTGACCTGCACCGCCTCTTCGCTGCGGTCGAGCCGTGCGTAGAGCGTAAGGTCGCGCGTGATAAGCTCGCTGCCGCCCGCCGGGTCGGTGAGCTCCGCGTCATAATACCAGCCCGCAAACAGCCCCTTCGTCACATACGGCGTGGGCAGGGCGGAAATTTTCGTGCCGGAGGCGACCGTCTTGGTGTTCGGCAGGGTCACGCCGGAGGCGTCCATGCCATCGCCCAGCGCAAACGTCACCGCATAATAGGTCGTCGTTGTCGTGCCGCCGGAGCTGCCGCCGGACGCGGGACGCTTCACCTCCTCGACCCCTGCGAGCTCATCCGCCGGGTCGATGCTCACGCGCGTGGAGGGTACGCCCGGCTCGGAATACCAGGTGTCCACGCTCTTGTCCATGCGCATACAAAGCGCCGCCGCCTGCGCGCGGCTGGCGTCGCCCTTGGGGTCAAAGCGCCCGCCTGTGCCGTTGAGCAGCCCTGTTTTCCAGAGCTTCAGCACCGCCTCGCGCGCCCAGGAAGAGACCTCTTCCAGATCGGAAGGGGTCGTTGTGATGTCCGCGCCGGTGTCCAGCTCCACGCCGAACAGCTCCAGATAGCGCACAAAGAACACCACCATCTCCTCGCGGGAGATGAGCCGGTCAGGCGCGAACTTGCCGCCGCCCGTTCCGTTGGTGATGCCGTATTTCGCCGCCCACTGCACATAGGGCGCGTAGTAGGCGTCCGCCGCCACGTCGGAAAATTCCGGCGTTTCGGTATAGTTTGCGGGATCGACGCCCGCCATACGCCCGAGGACGGTCACAAACATCCCGCGGGTCATCGTGCCGCCCGGCGCGAAAAGCGTCTTGCTCACACCGCCGAAGAAGCCGTTCACGCGGGCATACTGCACCGCGGTATAGTACCAGTCCGACTTTTTTACGTCGGTAAACGGGTTAGTATCCTGCGCCGTCTGCGCCGTGGCCGTCTGCGCCAGTGCGCTCACCGGCAGCATCGTCAGCAGCATCGCGGCGATCAGCAGGATGCTCAGAAGCCGTTTTTTCATGCCTGTTCCCTCCCAGATTTCGTCATTTTCTAGGCAGCCGATGATGAGATCGTCTGCGGTTATCGCCGATAACTCTTGCCGATCCCATCATCGGTCACCCAGCGGGGTAAAACAGACGGGCGGATCGATCTGGTCCGCCCGCCTGCGCAGGTGCTCTAGCTCAATTAACCGAATGCGGCTTTGAGCTGATCGCCGGTCTCAGCTACCCAGTCCTGCACGGTGTGGAACCAGTCGATCATTCCGTCGTACTCCTCGTCGCTGAACTCCTGGTCGCCCTGAAGGAAGCCCTGATAGCGGTTCAGCAGCTCCGCCATGCTCTGGCAGTCAGCGATGACGTCCTCGGGGATCTCGGAAGCGTTGGCGTTGACAATATCCTTGACCTCGTTGAAGGCAGCCGCGGTGGTGTTGAACTCGGTGATGGCTTCCTGCTTCTTCTCATTCTCGCCGCAGCCGGTCAGGCAGACGAGCAGCCCCAGCACCAGAATGATGGACAGGATGGCGGTCAGTTTCTTTTTCATGATTTTGTTTCTCCCTTTTCTTGCTTTTTGGCTTTATATAAATTTAATTGCCAACAGATTTAGAACACGGTGGTCGTAATCTCACCGTCCGCGCAGTCGAACAGGACCACATCGGAAAGCGCGCTCGCGCCGGTGGCGTCGTACATTTCAAAGAGCATCGCATACTGCCCGTCGGGAAGCTGCACCTCGCCGAACGTCGTATCCTCGCTGATGACGATGGTGTCGGCGGTGTACGCCTCGGGGTCAGCGTCAGTGGACAGGTCGCTCATGTACCACACCAGCGTGACCTCGTCGCCGGGCTGCAAGAGCCGCAGCTCCTTATCCGCCATGCCGGAGTCGTCGATGCCCTGCCGCGCGCCGAGAATGTTCCACGTCTCGGTCGAGAAGTCATAGGCGATCTGGAGGTTATATTCCTCGCCGTTGAGGAGGATCGGCACGGAGTAGAGGTTATAGTCCTCGCCCTCATAGCTCAGCTCCATGTACGCGAGGCTGCCGTCCAGCGCGCCCCAGACGCCGCGGAAGTTGTCAGAGAACACACCGTTTTCCCAGTCGGCGTTCATGTCGTTGTCCGTGCCGAGCAGGAGCATGAGGTCGTTTTCGGCATCCACATAGTACAGTGAGAAGCCGATCGTGGACAGCACATCCGCCGCGTCAGGACCGAGCGTCAGCACGGCGCTGCCGGTGTCGCTCAGCTCCAGTGCCTTGCCGTCCCAGCCCATGGTGCTCAGCGTCTTGCGCTCGGGAAGCTCCGTAAAGTCCATCCCGGCGATGTATTCCATGCCGCTCTCGTCCAGCTCGCCGGTCAGCCCGTAGGAATAGAAGTACTTGAACGCCGTGCTCGCGCCCAGAGCGATAAAGCCGTTGAGGTCGCTCACGTCGCCGTTATAGGAATAGTAGCAGGAAAGACCCGTCGCTTCGGTGCGGTACTGCCCGTTCACCTGATAGAGCACGCACTCGTCCAGCGCGTCCAGCACCGCCTGCGCCGACGGCAGCGTATCCACCGTCAGCCGCGCCATATGCCCGAGGTCCACCATGTTGGTGTAGCCCTGCTCCTTGGTGTTGCCGCCGTAATTTTCGCTGCGCTGCGCCACGCGCGCAAACTGCGAGAAGAACGCCGGATCGGTGCACGCTGCGCTGAGCGCCTCCGCGCCAAAGGTCTCATACGCCGAGAGAAGCGCCCCGACCTTCGACAGATCCGTCACCGACAGCGTGGTGTTGTCCTGCGTGCCGACCTCTTCGCAGCCCGCCATATACGCGTCGCAGATGATCGTGCCGAGCTGTGCGCCGTCCATGGACGGATCTTCCGCCAGCGCGCCGACCCACTGCGAGTAGTACCAGCCGTTCGCGGGCTCGGTCTCCTCGGACGCGACCAGATATTTTGCAATGTCCGAGAACGTGTTCGCCACGTCCACCGTCGCCATCAGGCAGGTGTCAAAGCCGATCAGCTCCAGCGGCTGCTCGTCCGCCGACGGCGTCCACACGCTGGAAAACGCCGCGTACATCTCGTCGAGCGTCAGCGAATCCAGCTCATACAGCTCGTCAAACGCCGCGCCGGACACCGAGCCGCCGCCGTGATTCCAGAACAGCACCGCCGTTTTTTCGGCGGGATAGTTCGTCTTGGCAAACTGCAAGAAGTCCGCGAGCGTCTGCGCCTGCCCCATGCTGGCGGACGGCTGCTCGTCGATGAGCTGCAAGCCCTCGCTGTTATACACCCAGCGCTGGAGCTTGGAGGCGTCCACCACCTCGTTCTGCCATTCGGACGCGCCGCCGGTCTCGATGACCACGTTCACATCCTCGGGCAGCTGCACCTGCATCAGCTCGCTCAGGTCGCCCGTGGCAAAGCCGCCGCCGGACTCCAGGTCGCTGCCGCACAGATACCAGTAGATCGACCAGCTCCCCTCGTTTTCTGCGGGCGCCTCCTCAGCCGGCTCGACCGTCTCGTCCGCCGAAACATCGGGCTCGACGTCCGGCTCTTCCATATCGTCCGCGCCGCTGCACGCCGCGATCGACGCGATCATGCACAGCGCCAGTAAAAATGCCAAAATTCTTTTTTTCATCCTGTTTTTCCTTTCTTTTTGCGTTCCGCCGCGCTATGCCGCGGGCGGGATTGGGATGTCCTCCGGCTCCCTTCGGAAGCCGAGCAGCCGCCCCGGTAAGTAAGCCCAGGGCTTGCTGAGCGCGGTGTTGTAATGCTCGGCGGCCTGCTGGTAGATGCTCTCGCTGCGCCGCAGGACTTCCTGAAGCGCGGCGTCCTGCTGGGCTTGCGCGAGCCTTTTGCGGTACGCGGCAAGCTGACCCGCCGCGCTTTCCACAGTGCTCTGAAAGCTCCGCAGAACGCGCCAAACCTCCCAGAACCAGAGAGAAATAAATCCCACGGTGCTGATCCCTGCCACAAGCCACCCGAGCCATTCTGGCATCTGCCGCGCCTCCCTTCTCGCCGGATGATGGTGCTGCCAAATTCTTTACGGTATGAGTATAGCACTGTGCCGCGGCGATTTGGGGCGGACGGCACGAAATGTAGGGTTTTGCGGTATGAAATGCAAAACCCCGCTGGAAAGGCAGCGTGATTTATGATAGAATGCTGCTTGAGAAGGAGTTCTTTGCCGAAAGGGGGCGTTTTTCGATGAATATTGCGGTGTGTGACGACCAGCTCGGGGAGCTGGCGGCGGTCGAATCGCTTCTGCGCACATGGCAGGAGCAGCAGCGCGCGGTCATCCGCCTGCGGCTGTTCCACAACGCCGGCGAGCTGCTGGAGGCGGCGCAGAAGGAGCGCTTTACGCTGTATCTTCTGGATGTGATGATGCCCGGCACGAGCGGCATGGCGGCGGCGCGGGAGATCCGCACCTTTGACAATGCGGCGGATATTGTGTTTCTCACCTCCTCCCCCGGCTTTGCGTATGAGAGCTACGGCGTGCAGGCGCTGGAATACCTGCTCAAGCCCGTCACGGCAAAAAAGCTCTTCCCGCTGCTGGACCGGCTCTACCTGCGCGAGCAAAAGCCGCAGGAGGCGCTGACGCTCAAATCCGGCGGCACATTCATCCGCGTGCCGTTTTCGGAGCTGGCGTATGTGGAGGTCAGCGGAAAACACCTTTATTTTAATACGACGAACGGACAGGTGCGCGAGGTCACGGGCGTGATGCGTGAGTATGAGCCGGAGCTGCTCGCCCGCCCGGAGTTTATGCGCATCCATCGGTCGTATATCGTCAATATGCTGCAAATTCGGGAGCTGTCGCCCACCGGGGTGCAGACGTTTACGGGGCAGAGCCTGCCAGTGTCGCGGCTTTTGTACCCGCAGCTTCAGAAGGATTACATGGAGCTGCTGTTCACGCGGCGGGAGGTATGAATATGATACTGTTCATTCTCAGCTCCGTAAATTACGGATGTGTGCTGATCTTCGGTATTCTGCTCAGCGCTGAGATCTCCGGCGGCTGCAAAACAACGCGGCAGAAGTGGGTCATCGCGCTCGCGTGCCCGGTATTTCTGGCGCTTCAGATCCCGCTGCGCGCCGCGTTCGGGCTGGACCTTGTGGAAAAGATCTATCCCGTGCTCGTACACCTGCCGCTGATCCTGCTGCTCATCTTCGCGCTTGGGCGCTCACCCGGCGTCGCGCTCGTAAGCGTATACACGGCGTACCTGTGCTGTGAGCTCCCGAACTGGGTGCGTATGGTCATCACCGAGGCAACGCACTCACAGCTCGCGGGGCAGATCTGCTACACCCTGCTCATCATCCCGCTGTTTTTTATCCTGCGGCGCTATTTTGTCCGCGCCGCGCACGAGGCGATGACGTGCTCCAAAACGGCGCTGTGGCTGTTTGGTGCGCTGCCCGTGTCGTATTACTTTTTTGATTATGCCACCACCATCTACTCAAACGCCCTGTATTCCAATGACGCCATCAGCGAATCGCTCCCGGCGGTGCTCGTGACGTTTTATGTGGTGTTCCTCACCGCCTACCACGCGCAGGCGGAGCGCAGCCGTCAGGCAGAGCTGCAAAGCTCCATGCTCGCAGTCAAATGGTCGCAGGCGCAGACGCAGATGGAAACGCTTCGCCGCGCGCAGACGCAGACGGCAGTGTATCAGCACGATATGCGCCACCACCTGACGATGCTCGAGGGGCTCATCACAGCGGGAAAGCCGGAGCAGGCGTCGCAGTATATCCGCAAGGTGCAGTCCGATATTGAGACCATCACGCCCCGGCGCTATTGCGAAAATGAGCTGGTGAATCTGCTCTGCTCGTCGTTCGCAGAAAAGGCGCAGCACGCAGGCGCACGGTTGGACGTGGACGCGAAGCTGCCGCGCGAGCTCGGTATTTCGGACGCGGAGCTGTGCGCCGTGCTGTCAAACGCGCTGGAAAATGCGCTGCACGCCGTCGCCGCGCTGGAGGAAGCGCAGCGCACGCTCTCGCTTTACTGTGCCATCCGGCTGGGAAAGCTCCTCATCGAGGTCAAAAACCCCTACGCCGGGGAGCTGACCATCTCGCCGGACGGTAGCCCCGTTACCACACGCAAGGGACACGGCTACGGCTGCCGGAGCATCCAGACCATCGCCGCCCGCACCGGCGGTCTCTGCGAGTTCAAAGCTCAAAACGGCATCTTCTGCCTCCAGATCGTCCTGCCCCTCAAAAACGCCGTCGCGCCCGTCTGATACTATATGGCATGAAACGACCTCCCAACCACAGTCGGGAGGTCGTCTTTATACAACCTTTTATTCGTTTCAGATTCCGTCATCCCGCACGCGGAGCTGCGGCCGGAGCTCTACAAACAAAACGGCTTGTCTGGCATATCGGCTTCGCGTGGAGAGCGGGGCAGCAAAACCGACCTCGGGCTTATAGATACTGAGCGCGCCAAGATCATACAACGGCGCGATCGCATTGCATATGTCTTCTTTTGTGCGGTTTTCAATTTGCGCAAGTTATTGTACATTATCTTCCACTCAGCCCAGATGTCGAGAATTCGAACTGTGGGAGTGCAGCACGTTTAGGTTTGACGCTTACAAAAGCTCCAGCGCAAACGTGCTCTGCACGCACGTCACGCCGCCCTGCGCGCCGTAAAAGCTCCGATCGCGCGACGCGATGCGCGCGCACGCACCCGTAGGGGCGGACGCCTCTGTCCGCCCGGCGGCACGCGCCAACAAACACGAACGTACCAATGCGAATCCGCACAATGCTTGTAGGGGGCGATGCCGCGCTCTCCCCGCACGGGGCATGATCGTTTTTACGATACGTCGCGGCGTAATTGGTCGTGCCCAACGGGCGGACAGGGTCGTCCGCCCCTACAGAACATTTTTCGGTTTCGCCGATGGTTTGTGCAATTTTGCGATTGCGTTCTGCCGGGGAGAGCGCGGCATCGACCTCTACGGAGATTTTTGCATGGCTGCCGTTCGTTGTGCGTTTTTGGTGGTGCGTCCTGCGCGGGAGGGGCAGAGCCCCTCCCCTACGCAAATTTGGTCGTTGATTGCAAAGGCGCTATATCTCAAAACGTACAGTCTTTTCCTCATCCGTCAGCCTTCGGCTGCCACCTTCCCCACACGGGGAAGGCGTTTTTCTGCGCACCCCGGAAAAAAATCAGGCTGCAATTGCCGCCTGATTTTTTCATGTTTCCTTTTCCTGCCCCGGCAGGACGATCAGCTCCGGCTCGTCCTGCGCACTCAAAACCTCCTCTTCGCATTCCCGCTGCGCCGCGATCAAAATGCGGATCGCCTCCTCGCTGGCGTGCGCCATGTGCATATAAAGGCTCTTGTAATCCGGCATAGGCTTCCCTTCTCACGTCCATTCCAGCGAATTACTCGCTAGAATGCAATAGCGAATTTCCCGCTGAGATATACTGATCGTGAGGTGGGACAATGTACAGAAGGATTCGAGACCTGCGGGAGGACCGCGATATGACGCAGGTGCAGATCGCGGCGCTGCTGCATTGCAGCCAGCGGATCTACAGCAATTATGAGCGCGGTGATGTCGATATTCCCACGCCCGTGCTCATCCGTCTGGCGCAGCTCCACGGTGTCAGCACCGATTATCTGCTCGGTCTGACGGACGTAAAAACGCCCTACCCTCCGGCAAAATGAATTTTCAGGCGGCAATTGCCGCCTGATTTTTTATGTCCGTTTGCAATCGCAAACGTTCCCTTGACTCACCCGGAGCGGCGTTTATAATACTGTTATATTCCCGCGAAAGGACGCGTTCCGTATGGAAAAAAATCTGACCACCGGCAGTGTTTTTAAAAACCTCGTTGTGTTCTCGCTGCCGTATCTGCTCTCGTTCTGCCTGCAAACGCTCTACGGCATGGCGGACCTGTTCATCATCGGGCAGTATGAGGGCGTTGCCGCCACGACTGCCGTGTCGATCGGCTCGCAGGTGATGCATATGCTCACCGTCATGATCGTGGGGCTCGCCATGGGTACGACGGTCAGCATCGGGCAGGCGGTCGGCGCGGGTGACCGCAGACGCGCGGCGCAGGATGTGGGCAATACCGTCACGCTCTTTATGGTGCTCTCTCTCGTGCTCACGGCGGCGCTGCTGCTGCTCGTGCGCCCAATCATCGCCGTCATGTCCACGCCCGCCGAAGCCGTGGAGGGCGCGGTGCGCTACCTCACCATCTGCTTCATCGGCATCCCGTTCATCACGGCGTACAACATCCTCAGCTCCATCTTCCGCGGCATGGGTGACAGCAAAAGCCCCATGTATTTCATCGCCATCGCCTGCGCGGCGAACATCGCGCTGGACTATCTGTTCATGGGCGCGATGCGGCTCGGTCCCGCGGGCGCCGCGCTCGGGACGACGCTGGCGCAGGCGGTCAGCGTAATCGTCTCGCTGGTGGTCATCGCCAAAAAGCATATGCTGCCGCTGGAGAAGCGTGACTTCAAGCCCTGCCGCCCGGTCATGCAGAAAATTCTCTCCATCGGCGTGCCAGTAGCGCTTCAGGACGGCTTCATCCAGGTCTCGTTCGTCATCATTACCATCATCGCCAACCGCCGCGGACTGACCGACGCCGCCGCCGTGGGCATTGTGGAAAAGGTCATCGGCTTCCTGTTCCTCATCCCGTCGTCCATGCTCTCGTCGGTCTCGGCGCTCGGCGCGCAGAATATCGGCGCGGGGCGGCGCGACCGCGCGGTGCTCACGCTGCGCTACGCCATCGTGCTCGTGAGTGCCATCGGGCTGACGCTCGGCGTGCTCATCCAGTTCATCGCCGACCCCATCGTGGGGCTGTTCACGCCCGATGCCGCCGTCATCCACGCGGGCGGGCAGTATCTGCGCGGGTATATCTGGGACAGCTTCTTCGCCGGCATCCACTTCAGCTTCAGCGGCTATTTCTGCGCGTGCGGCAGATCCGGGCTGTCGTTCTTGCACAACGTCATCGCCATCGTGCTCGTGCGCGTCCCCGGCGCGATCTTCACCTCCACGCGCTTCCCCACGACGCTGCTGCCGATGGGGCTCGCTACGGCGGCGGGTTCGCTGCTGTCGGTCATCGTGTGCGTGATCGCCTACACGGTTTTGCGGCGCAAAGAGAAACAAACTCTGACATAAAAACGCCCCCGGCGGAATGAAGCATCCGCCGGGGGATTTTTCGCGTTATACCGGGAAAATTTGCAGCTTGCTGAGCATGAGGTTGCCGAACTCGGCGGTGTCGCCCACGGTGCAGACCTCGCCGAAGAGGAACAGCCCCAGCGACGGCGTGTTCAGCGGACGGTCCAGCAGCCCGCCGAGACCCGCGCAGCCAAAGACGATGGCGTCCGGGTCGTCGTAGAACGCGCGGATGGCGTCGAACGCCGCGTCGGGCGCGACATAGCGCAGCGTCATCTCCGGCGCGAGGTCGCGCCCGCTTTTGACCACTCCGCCGTCCAGCGACAGATGCGCGTTCACGCCGAGCGCGTCGGTGAGCGTCAGGTGCTCAAAATCCGTCTCCGCAAGCCCGCGCGCCTGCTTCTTTTCGCGCAGGTACTGCGCCGCGTCTGCGCCATTGATCGTGCGGATGGTCCGCGCGTCCGCCAGCTCCAGACGGCAGGCGTCCACGAGCGTTTCGTGGATGCACTTTGTCTGCACGCGGTAGGTATAGCGCGCGTCGTAAATGAGCGCCAGCGCCGCCTGCGAGCCGCCGGGGATGAGTGCCGGACCGTGCTGCGCATCAAACGCCGCGCCGCCGCCCACCATCGGGCAGTGCAGAACGCCCTGCAAGCGCCGCAGGAAGTCATTCTCGCCTCCCGCGTTGCCGAATACGACCACGGTCGCAAACGGCTGCCCACGCCGCGTGACGGTCTCGCGCGCCGCAGCGAGCAACGCCTCATAACCGCCCGTCAGGCACTCCATATCGAGTGCGTGCGGATATGCCGCCCGCTCGCACACCGCGCCGTTCTGGATCGGGCTGAGTGTCGCGCACCCAAACCCCGCCGCTGCATCAAACGCCGCCGGCGTTGCAAAACACAATTTCTCCATCGTTCTCTCCTTTGTACGGCAAAGCGGGACGCGGCTGCGCCGCGTCCCGCCAATTCGCTTGCGTTTGGGCGCTTAGATCTTGACGCCCGCCTTTTCGAGGATGGTGGGGACGTTCTTTTCCGCGCCGATCGCCATGATGTGCACGCCGTCGCAGAGCTTTTCGTCCTGGATCTTGGCGATCATCTCTGCCGCCATCTCGATACCGAGCTGCATCGGCAGACCCTTGACGCCCTTTTCCTTGCCCTCGGCGGCAGCCGCCGCCAGCTTGTCGATCATATCCTGCGGCACGGCGATGCCGGGGACGTTCTCGTTCATGTAGCGCGCCATGCCCGCCGCCTTGAGCGGAATGATGCCCGCCATGATGTGGGTCTTGATGCCCGCGGCATCGACCTTTTCGAGGAAGCGCTTAAAGACGTCCAGGTCAAAAATGCCCTGGGTCTGGATGTACATCGCGCCGTTTTCGACCTTCTGGCGCAGCTTGTTGATCTGCAGCTCGATGGGGTCGTACACGGGCGTGACGGACGCGCCCTTGTAGAACTTCGGTGCGCCGCCGGCGATCTCGTTGCCGCCGCAGTCGCAGTTCGTCTGCTCCATCTTCGTGAGCATTTTCAGGATGCCGACGGAGTCGAGGTCATAGACAGGCTTACTTTCGCCGCAGTCGCCCACGACGGGATGGTCGCCGGTGAGCGCGAGCATCGTGTCGATGCCGAACGCGGCGGCGGAGAGAATATCGCCCATGATTGCCATACGGTTGCGGTCACGACCGGTCATCTGAAGGATGGGCTCAATACCCGCCTGCTTCAGCTTGATGCAAAGACCAAGGCTGGAGGCTTTGAGGCTGGCGGACTGCATATCGGTCACGTTCACGCCGTGGACCTTGCCGTTCAGAAGCTCCGCCGCTTCCATCTGCTCGGAAAAATCATAGCCCTTCGGGGGCGCCATCTCGGCGGTGACGCCGAACTTGCCGGACTCAAGTGCTTCTTTCAGGATGCTCATTTTTTATCCCCCTTCAGGCTGATGGTTTTGGGATAGGTAAAGTTCTGATAGCCCTTATCCTCACGGGTCTTGCCCAGCTTTTCGGGCTGACCGATCTCCTGCAGGCGCTTGTAGATCTTGATCCACGCGCAGTCGTTGTTGCAATCGACCTCGCATTTGCCGTTTTTCTGACCGCCGCACGGACCGTTCACCAGGCTCTTGGCGCACTGGGTGATGGGGCAGATGCCGCCGGTCTGACCGAGGACGCAGTCGCCGCAGAAGTGGCACGCCTCCTCCCACACGCCGAAGCGCGCCGCCTCGCCGAGGAACATGGTGTTGTTGGCGGGATAGGTGGGGATGCCGGGCGCGTTTTTGGCGACGCACTGCACGCCGTCACCGCAGCTCATGCAGATCACGCAGTCGGGCTTTGCCGCGACCAGGGGCTTCATCTTGCCCTTGACGCCGAGGTTCATGCAGCAGTAGTCCGCGATGGTGGTAGCGACGACCTTTTTCCCCGCCGCCTCCAGCGTTTTCGTCAGCGCGTCGATCTCGGGCTGACCGCCGGTGTGGCACGCCGTGGCGCAGCTTCCGCAGCCGATGATGGCGACGGTCTTTGCCTCGCCGACCAGCCCCATCAGCTCTTCAATGGGCTTTTTTTGCGTAATGATCATTCCAATTACTCCTTCGATCTCATCATTTCAAATCAAAGTATTCTGCTCCGCAGAGTGCGGGCGCACCTGCGCTTATACTCCGTATGATACCGCACCCGCGCTGCAAAATCAACTGTCTTTGCCTGCCAGAATCAAAAATTTCGGCAAAAAATCGCCGATATTTCCCAAACCGCGCCTTGTTTTTCCCAAGCGCCTGCGGTAAACTGGGTGCAGAAATGATCGGAGGCGACGCCATGTTTTCACTCACGCTCCTCTGTGTGGGCAGGCTCAAGGAAAAATTTTATCTGGACGCCGCGGCGGAATATCAAAAGCGCCTGCGCGCCTACGCCGATTTTACGCTTTTGGAGCTGCCGGAGGAAAAGCTGCCCGACGCGCCGTCGCCGGCGCAGATCACGCAGGCGCTCGCGCGCGAGGCGGACGCCATCCGGCACAAGATCCCCAAGGGGAGCTGGGTGTGCGCATTCGCCATTGAGGGCAAGCCCCTCTCGTCCGAGGCGCTCGCCGGGACGCTCGCGCGTGTAAAGGAGAGCGGCAAGGGCAGTGCCTGCTTTGTGATCGGCTCGTCGTTCGGGCTGGATGAGGGCTTCAAAAAGCAGGCGGACCTCCGCCTTTCGATGTCGCCGATGACGTTCCCGCACCATCTCGCGCGCGTCATGGCGCTGGAGCAGCTCTACCGCGCCGAGGCAATTCAGGCGGGCAGCAAGTATCACAAATAGGATTCAGTAGTAGAGAGCCACGCGGTCGATGAGCTTGCGGTAAATGGGGCGCATACACGCCTCGTTCGTCGCGCTCAGAGCCTCCCATGGAGAAAACCACCGCACGCCGGAATTTTCATCCGGCTTACACCGCAGCGCCTGCGCGGGGTCGGCTTCGAGCAGATAGGTCAAATTCAGATGCAGATGCGCGGGGACAAATTTTCCGCGCTTTTCGTGCGGCTGCACTGCCAAAAGCTCCAGCGATACCGGGCTGTCCGTCACCGCCGACACCTCGCGCAGCCCCGATTCCTCGCGCGCCTCGCGCAGTGCAACCGCAAGCAGGTCGCTTTCGCCGTCCGCGTGCCCGCCGAGCCACGCCCACGAGTCGTACTGATTGTGATACGCCATCAGCACCCGCGACTGGTCGGGCGCGGTGATCCAGCAGGAGGCGGTAAAGTGCGCCGTCTCATTTTCGCGCGTGAGAAGCTGCGGAAACAGCTCCATATACTCCAGCATCAGCCGCCGGTCGGCTTCCTCCTGCTCGCAGCCGGGCGTAAATGCCCGCACGGTCTCCAAAAGCGTCATAATATCCTCCCTGTGCAAAAAGCGACGTCCGAACGACGCCGCTTTTTTGTTACTCTGTAATAAGCATAGCAATTTCCGCGGCGCTCACGCCGTAGACCGCGCCGTCCATGCCGGCTCTTTGCAGCGCAGAGAGCACGGCGGTCTTTTCATACGCGCAGCCGATCACGCACTGGGCAAGGCGATCTGCCCGCTCGGCGGCGAAATAGTCGCCGCTCACCGCCGCGTCCTGAATGATGCCTTTTTTGACCGTGAGCCGGAACTCCATCTTGCCGCCCGCGAAGCGCCCCGTTTTGACGATCTCAAATTTGGGGTTCGCGCCGTATTTGCACTGCCAGTTGTCAAAGCGCTCCGCCGCAAGCTGCCGGATGCGCACAAGATCCTGCTCCGTGGGCGTATAGACCCGCTCGCTGCCGCGCATGAGATAGCGCACCATGTGCTGCTTGAAGGCGTCGGTGTCCATCGGCTGCGGCAGGTGCTCGGAGATATTCGTCACGCGGTCGCGCACAGATTTGATACTCTTCGACAGAATTTTATACGGATCGACCGTGGTAGACGCGACCATCTGCGCGATGTCGGTGTCAAACAGCAGCGAGCCGTGGTGCACCGTCGTGCCGCCCTGCTTGTACTGCGCGTTGCCGGAAAATTTCCGCCCGCCGATCACCAGATCGTTCCGCCCGTTAAATTCCGCCGGAACGCCCAGCGCCCGCAGCGCATCCACCACCGGGGCGATGTACTGCGTAAACGTGATCTGCGCGTCCTCGTTGTAGTCGATGAATGTAAATTGCCAGCCGCCGGGATCGGTATAGATCGTCCCGCCGCCGGACAGCCGCCGCACCACCTGGATGCCGTGCTGCTCGGCGTAGGACTGGTTGATCTCCTCAAGCGTATTCTGATATTTACCCACCATGAGCGTGGGCGTGGTGCGCCAGAAGAGCAGCACCGGCTCATCGAGCTTTTTCTCCGCCGCAAAATACAGCTCCAGACCGAAATTATGATAGACGTTGTCCGAGCCTGTTTCGATGTAGATCATACGCGTCCTTCCGCCGCCTCAAACGCCTCCGCCGCGCGATAGGAGCTTCGCACCAGCGGGCTGCTGGCGACGAATTTAAAGCCCTTTTCCATGGCGATGTCCTTAAAGCGCGCAAATTCCTCCGGCGTTACATAGCGCTGAAGCGCCCAGTGCTGCGGCGAGGGCTGGAGATACTGCGAAATGGTGAGAATATCGCAGCCGGTGGCGCGAATATCGTCCATCAGCGCGTACACCTCGTCATCCGTCTCGCCGAGCCCCAGCATAAAGCCGGTCTTGGTCAGGATATTGGGCGCAAACTTTTTGCTGTCGGAGAGGACCTTGAGCGAGCGCTCATAGCGCGCCTGCGGGCGCACATCGTGATACAGCCGCGAGACCATCTCCACATTGTGATTGAGTACCTCGGGCTTTGCGTCCAAAACGACGCGCAGCGCGTCCTCGCTGCCCTTGAGGTCGGAGATGAGCACCTCCACCGTCGTGCCGGGGCAGGTCTCGTGCACCGCGCGCACGACCGCCGCCATGTGCGCCGCGCCGCCGTCGGGCAGATCGTCGCGCGTGACCTGCGTCACCACAACGTGCCGCAGGGCGAGCTTTTTCGCGACCTCGGCAAGATGCCGCGGCTCGTCCGGGTCGAGCGGCTGCGGCTTTGCGCACGAAACGTTGCAGAAGCGGCAGTTGCGTGTGCAGGCGCTGCCCATGACCATGAACGTGGCGGTGTGCTTTTTGTAGCATTCGCCGAGATTGGGGCAGTTTGCCTCCTTACAGACGGTGTTGAGCTTGAGGTCCTTCATGAGCCTTGCGACCTCCTCCACCGCCTCGCGGTTATACTGCACCCTGAGCCAGTCCGGTTTTTTCAGATATGCAGCCATCAGTCCTCCACCTCGGCGATCGGCGCGCCGACGGCGACCTCATCGCCCTCTTCCACGAGCTGGCGACCCATCACGCCGTCCTGCTCCGCCTCGACCTGATTGACGACCTTTTCGGTCTCGATCTCAAAGATCGCTTCGCCCTTGCGGTACGCCTCGCCCGGCTCCTTGAGCCACGCGCACAGCACGCCGCGCTCCATCTCCGGGCGCAGCTTCGGCATTTTCAGTTCGTTTTTCATCGTATTTCCTCCTAAAACAGCAGCTTCCAGAAGCCCTCGTCCCCCGCGGCGCGGCACAGCGGCGCGAGCACATCGGGGTCGAGCGGACAGCCGGTGAGTTTTTTCTCCAATTCCTGAAGCGCGGGCGGCGCGCCCTCCCACGTGATCTGTAAGATCACGCCGTGCTTTGCCTCATAGCGCACCGTGACGGGCGCGCCTGCAAAGGCGACGTTATTTTCAAATGTAAACGCGGGCGTTTTGCCGTACGTCCACTGCCAACTCGCGTATTTTTCGCGCGCCAGCCGCGCGATCTCGTCCAGCGCCTCGGCGGGCAAGTCCGCACGCTGCGCGTCCCCTCCCGCAAGTTCCCGCAGCAGCATCTGCTCGAACGCCTCCACCGGCAGCCCCGCGTTCCAGTGCGCGGAGATATTCGTCACCGGCTGCGGCACGGACGCGATGCCCTTCGTGCTGTAGTGGCTGCGCGCGCCGTTTGCAAGTGCGCGCAGCGCCGTGAGATCGGCTGAGTACAGCAGCGTCCCGTGGTGCAGCACGCGTCCGTTTGCGATCTTCTGCGCGCTGCCGGAAATTTTTTCGTCGCCGATGGCGATGTCGCAGGTGCGGTTCATCCGGGCGTTTATGCCTATGCGCCGCAGCGCGTCCACCACGGGCAGGATAAAACGCTCGTAGTCGGCGTGCCCATCCTCACAGCGGCAGATGCGGGTGTAGTTGACGTTTCCGAGGTCGTGATACACCGCGCCGCCGCCCGTCTCCCGGCGGACGACCGCCACGCCCCGCGCACGCGCCGTGGGCAGGTGTGCCTCGGCAAAGAGGTTCTGATAGCTCCCGCACACCACCGCCGGGCGGCTGCGCCAGAGCAGCAGCACGTCACCCTCCGGCGCATTGCGGAACAGGTATTCCTCAAACGCCTGATTGTAAAAGGGGTCGCGTGAGTCATTCACATAATAAACCATTTCCCCGCCCCCTTTGTTTCCAGTGGTATAGTACCGTTTTTTGCGGCAAAAGTCAACCGATCGGACACAAACGCAGCTCAGGTCTGGAGCAGCCAGCCGTAGTCCTGGCGGCAGTCTATGATCCAGTCAACGTAGACTGTATCGTCGCGGATCTGATACAGGACGAGATACCAGTTTTCCACATACAACTTGTGGTATTTGTTCGCCGGGATGTAATCGCTCACAAAAAACGGATAGCGCTGCGGCATTTCCTGTAACGACCGAAGCTGCGCCAGCAGGCGCTTTTTGAGCTGCACCGCCGCAGGGCGGCTCACCTGCGCAAGAAAGCGCAGATGCAGTCCCAGCGCCTCCTTTGCCCGCTCGGAGATGATGACTTTATACCGCATCCGTCAGCCCTCGCCCAGCACGCCGCCCAGATACACATCCAGTGCATCCACATCGCAGCCGGTACGCCCCATGGCGCGGTCCTCTTCTACCGTGAGCAGGTTCTCCCGGAGCTGGAGCATTTTTTCGCGGCGCGTAAAGCTCTCAATGTCCATGACCACCAGATCACCCTCGCCGTTTTTGGTCAGGTAGACCGGCTCCTGCGTACTGCGGCAGAGCTGGGCGATCTCATTATAATTCTGCCGAATGGCAGCCGACGCGCGAATATTCATGGCAGCGCCCTCCTTGTAGCTGTTTTCTATTATAATTATATGCAAATTCCGCTATGCTGTCAACAAAAAGATGAGGAGCGTCCCACCGGATGCTCCCCATCTTTTTATGCCGCCGCATTCAGCATATTTTCGATCAGAATGCCGTAGCCGCGCTCGGGGTCGCTGACGAGGACGTGCGTCACCGCGCCGACGATGCGCCCGTCCTGTAAGATCGGGCTGCCGCTCATGCCCTGCACGATGCCGCCGGTCTGCTCCAGCAGCGCCTCGTCGTCGATGCGCAGCAGCAGATCGCGCCCGTTCTGCGCACCGGGGTAGAGCTTTTCGATGCGGATGCTGAACTCCTCCACCGCCTCGCCCTGCACGTTCGCCAAAATCGTCGCCGCGCCGGTATGCACCTGCTCCTGCGCCGCCACCGGCAGCGCCGTGCGCTGCGGCAGCTCCGCCGCCGTGCCGAACAGCCCGCAGCGCGTGTTCGCCGTCACGCTGCCGAGCGTCTTGCCGGGGTCGAATGTTCCATGCAGCTCGCCCGGCGCGCCTGCCGCGCCGCGGCGCACATCCGCCACGCTCGCGCCGATGAGGCTGCCGGACGCGATCTGCAGCAGCCGCGCGTCCGTAAAGCCGCTCACGCCGTGCCCCAGCGCGCCGAACGTGCCGTCCGTGGGATCATAGAACGTGACCGTACCGATGCCGGAGATATGGTCGCGCACCTGCGCGCCCAGACACCAGCGCGTGCCGCTGCGCGCGGGCTGCACCAGAAATTCCGCCGCCTGACCGCCGCGCTGCACCTGCAAAACGACCGCCTCGCCGCTTTGCAGCCGCTGCGAGAGCGCCTGCGCCGAGCGCACGGGGCTGCCCGCGCATTTTGTAATGAGATCGCCGCAGCGCAGCCCCGCCGCCTGCGCCGCCGCGCCGTCCTCCAGCCCGGTAATGACCAGCCCCGGCGCGTTGAGCCGCACGCCCACAGCGTTGCCGCCCGGGATAAGATACGCCGGCAGCGCGAGCGCCTGCACGCAGAAGCTGACCGCCAGCACCGCCGCCAGCAGCACGCGCCGCAGCGTTTTATTTGGATGTTTCATCGCCTGCTCCTCCTTGCCGCCAAATTGCCGCCCTGTTAATATGTCTGCACGGCGGAAAAAGAACCGGCGCTCGCACTAGTAAAATCCGCTTGCGTTTCCTTTGCAAAAACTGTCTGCCGCCCCGCGCGGCGGATATGCGGCGCGGGTCATGTAAAAATGCAGCGCCGCAGGACGATTTTGTCTGCGGTGCGTCAGAGCATCGCTGTCGTAATAATTTTTGCAGAAAGTGCGAAATTAAACTTGACAATTATCCCGAAATCAGTATAATAATACTTGCGCTTCGGCGCGGTTCTTTTTTAGGGGATTTGTGTAACGGTAGCACACCGGACTCTGACTCCGTTTGCGGGGGTTCGAATCCCTCATCCCCTGCCAAAATCGGCGATCTTCGCAAGAAGGTCGCCGATTTTATTGATTACTTCTTCACGATTCACTCTTCACTAAATACGATAGCGCCGATTTTGGAAAGTAATAAGTAATAGTGAATAGTGAAGAAGTAAATGTCCCGGAGAAATTCTGTGAATTTCTCCGGGTTTTTTTGATTTATTTGTCTGTTTTGAGCTCACTGAGGCGATGTAAAATTGCGGCAGTCTGGGCGCGGGTGGCGTTTTGGCTCGGCAGGAACTGCCCCGCGCTGCCGCGGATAAGTCCGTTTTCCGCTGCCCACGCGGCGGCTTCACGAGCGTACCCGGGGATCTGCGCCGCGTCGGTAAAGGCGGTCTCATCCGCGATTTTTGCCACGGAATTTGCCACGCCGCCCTGCCATTTGGCGAAGCGGCAGAGCATCGCCGCCAGCTCCGCGCGCGTGATACCCCTCTGCGGGGCAAAGCGTTCGCCGCCGATGCCCGCGGCAACGCCCGTCTGCGCCGCCCACGCCGCTGCGTCGGCACAATAGCTGTCCGGGGCGACGTCCGTATACGGCGCGGCGGTATTTACGGCGGGCGCGCCCGCCAGACGGTACAGGATCGTCACGATCATGCCGCGCGTCGTGGTGCGGTCGGGTGAAAACTGCGTGCGCGCCGTGCCCGACATAAGTCCCGCCTGCAAAACGTAGCCCACATCGCCGCAGAACCAGTCGTCCGCGCCGACGTCCTCAAAAAACAGCCCCGCGCCGCTCACCGCGCCGGGCGCGGCGACCTGCACCTGCGCTGCCGGCTCGCCGGAGACAAAAAATGTGCTCCGCCCGCTCCGCCGTGCTGCCCGCGGCACGGTCCTGACCGCGCCGACGACCTGCGCGCGTGGGGGGAGCGCGATCGTGCTGTCATTTGCGGCGACGCACGCAAAATCCCCGCCGTTCATGCTCACGCAGCCGGATGTGAACGTCACGTCCGAAAGCCCCGACACGGCGCAGGAATAGTCCGCCGCGCCGGAAAAAGCGCGAATGCTGCCCGTCCCGGCAAAGTCGAGCGCCCCGGCGGCGAGCAGCGCGACGGACTGCCCGCCCTCGCCGGTCGCCCGCCCGGAAATGAGCGTCAGGTCACCGTCGCCGGTGACGGTGCACGCGCCGTCCACGACCAGCGCCCAGCTCTGCGCGCCGTCCGCCGAAGCATCCCCGGCGCGGATGGTATTTTTGCCGGAGAGCACGATCGTCGCGTCGCACGCGATGTGCACCGTCCGCGCGCTGCCGTCCGTCCCGGCGCTCACGAAAAGCTGTGTATTTTGCAGCGTCAGCGTCCGCGAGGCGGCGTCCCAGCGCCAGCCCGTGCCGTTCTGCGAGGTATTCGCGTCCAGCCGCAGCGGCAGCGCGACCTCCGCCGCACAGACCGACCCCGCGGCAAGCACCACGATCGCCAGCGCCAGCAGCCAGCAGAAAAATTTCGTCCGTCTCAAGGCACATCGCCCCTTCCTGATCTCTGCTGCCAGCTTACCACAAACGCGGCAAAATTACAATAAAAACCGGGGCGTCACATTTGTGACGCCCCGGTTGAGCGTGTCAAAAAAGTATTTTTGACACGCTCTCAAACGAAAACCGCTTTGCTGGGTTTTCGTTTGAGTGGGCTTGCAGTCTGCTGCGCGCATAATTTGTGTGCCGTTGGCACACAAATTCCACACTTGCAGCCTGTAT
>JALFSI010000020.1:0-41844 GCA_022779365.1 Clostridiales bacterium | reverse complement strand
GGCCGTCTGTGTCGGTGTAGCTCGCTGCCAAAACCGACATCGGCAGCAGCGCCGCGACCAGAAGCAGCGCGATGATGGTGGATAAAACTCTGCGTTTCATAAGGATTCCTCCTGTAGAAATATATGTTCCGCGGCTCCCCGCGGTTGGGATACTTATTTTCACCGGCTCCGCCGGAGGTTCACTTAAAATTGCTGTGCATCGGTCCAATGGTCTGCCCGCGCAGATCGGACAGCCGCAGCGCTGCTTTCCCGTGCGGCTGCTGACGACCGCCCGCCACGCATGGCCCTTCTCGCAGAGCCACCAGACTCTCCGGCTGCTGCCGGACGTCACCTGCTGCGGCGTGAGACCACCGTTCCTCGCGGCATCCCACTCACGCAGCAGCGTGTCGCGGCCATGCTCTATGCAATACTGGCGCAAAGCTGCGATACCAACACGGGAAATCAGTCGGCGGTTTCCCGCAGACAGATTGCAGCTGGCTGACCCAATGGGTCCCTGTAGCTTTGCGCCGCCGGCTTGCGCCGGGTTTTCCGATAGCATTTATAGACGTGTTCAGTATACTATACTTCCCAAAAATTGCAAGAGAAAGGCGGCAATTTTTATAGCGAATTGTTTAAAATTCCTTCAAATCCTCCATCGAGCGGGGAATATACCGGTTCTGTGTCATATCCAAATGCGCGTAGATCTCCATTGTCGTTCGGATGCTGGAATGAGCGATACTCTTTGAAAAGGTGGCAAGGTCAAAATCGGGATCGTTCTTGTGGTGCAGATAATAATGCGTTACATAGGTGATGCGCCCGCTGCCCTTTTTTCTGCGCTCCATACAGACACCTCTTTTCTTGGCTCTATTGTACCGAGGTACGAGGTGTGTGCCAACGAAAATGTCACTCTATTGTCACGCTATTCTTTTGAAAAACGAGCAAAAATTTGCGAAAATTCGCAAAAGGCCGAGAGTCAGAAAATCTGAAAAAGGCTTGAAAATAAAGGGATTTCAAAGATCCTGTGCCAATGAGGAAATAATCGTAACGATGCCTCCCAAGCCGAGGAGGCGGGTTCGATTCCCGTATCCTGCTCCAAAAAGAAATGCCATCCAAGCGGATGGCATTTCTTTTTGGTTCCATTTATTTTACGACGCCCTTCTGCAAAATGATATTGGCGTAGATCGCCGTTTCACCGCTTTGGAGGATGCAATAGGTATTGCGCGCCTCCTCGTAGAACGCGAAGCGCTCGACGCTGTCGAAGGCTTTTTCGCCGCGGGCGTCGTATTTGGCGACGATCTTTTTATACTCGTCCCAGATGGGCACCTCCATGCCCTTGTCCTTGTCCGCGACCTGCATGATCTGGACAGGGTGCTCGACGTACTCATCCAGCGGGATGACCTGCAGGATCGCGTCCAGCAGGGCGCACACGCCGTGTCCGTCGGCACGGACGAGGACGCAGTTATGCGGCTTTGCCATCGACGCGCCGGGGAAATTGCCGTCGCCGATGCAGATGCGGTCGCCGTGACCCATTTCCGCCAGGACCTTCAGCAGCTCCGGGGAGAGGATGGGGGGGATATTTTTTAACATAATGATGCTCCTTTTCGTATTGCCTCCCCTTGGTCACCAAGGGGAGGCTTTTGAGGTTAGCGAATATTCTTGTACATCGGACCGTAGGCGGCGCAGGCGCGGTAGTCCTGCCCCTCCTTGTCCATGCCGAAGGCGTTCCACGCCGCCGGGCGGAACACGTCCTTGTCCGCGACGTTGTGCATACAGACCGGGATGCGCAGCATCGAGCAGAGCGTAATGAGATCCGCGCCGACGTGACCGTAGGAGATCGCGCCGTGGTTCGCGCCCCAGTTCTGCATGACGGTGTACGCGTCCTGGAAGGCGCTGCCGGAAACGCCGTCGCAGCGCGGGGTGAACCAGGTGCACGGCCAGGTGGGGTTCGTGCGCTCCATGAGCGTATCGGTGACCTCGTCGGGCAGCTTCACCGTCCAGCCCTCGGCGATCTGGAGGACCGGGCCGAGACCCTTGACGAGATTCAGGCGGATCATGGTGGCGGGCATTTCCGCGCGCGTCACAAAGTGGCTGGAGAAGCCGCCGCCGCGGAAGTTATCAAAGCCTGCCTCGCACCAGACGGTGGCGTCGGTCATCTTCTTGATGTCGTCCTCGGTGACGTCCCACCACTGCTTCATGACGGCGTTGCCGTCCTCATCCGTGCATTCGCCGCACGCGTCGAGGCACGCCGCGCCGGAGTTCAGCAGGTGGATGATGCCGCCGTTTTCCGCCGCTTTGCCTTCCAGGTCATAGCCGGTGACGCGCTTCGTCGCCTCGGGCGACCAGTAGGTGCGCACGTCGGCAAAGATCTGCGCGCGGTTCGTCAGCAGCTCCATGAAGAGCATACCCAGACCGTTGAGCACGTCGTTTTCGGTGGCGAATACCATCGGCTCTTTCGCGCCGGTGAAGTCGAAGGACGAGTTCAGCACTGCCTCCGGGTAGTCGCAGTTGGGCCAGTGATCCGTCCACTGACGCTGCCCCTGGAAGCCGGCGGCGATGGCGTTGTGACCGACCTTTTCCTCTTCAAAGCCGTCGGGGAGGTTGGGGTTGCCCTGCATCAGGTCCTTGATGATGCAGTACATCTTGATGGTGAACTCCCACTGCTTTTCCTTTTCTTCCTTTGTGAACCTGATGCGGCGCTGTTCGCCGAGGAACTCGACCGATTCGGGGTTGTCGTCGCGGCCCTCCTTGCAGTGCGCCTTCGTCCATGCCAGCGCCTTTTCATACGCCTCGTGGTCGTAGATGCCCTCCTCCATGCGGCGGAGGATCTCGACCTCGTCAACGGACTCCACGCGCAGACCGAGGTATTCCTCCATGAACTGCTGGTCAATGATCGAGCCGCCGATGCCCATGCACATCGAGCCGATCTGCAGATAGCTCTTGCCGCGCATCGTGGCGGCGGCGACAGCGGCTCTGCCGAAGCGCAGGAGCTTTTCCTTCACATCGTCGGGGATCGTCGTGACCTGATCGCGGTCCTGCACTTCGTGCCCGTAGATGCCGAACGCGGGCAGACCCTTCTGCGCGTGCGTCGCCAGAACGGAGGCAAGATACACCGCGCCCGGACGCTCCGTGCCGTTAAAGCCCCAGACGCCCTTGATGGTCATGGGGTCCATGTCCATGGTCTCCGAGCCGTAGCACCAGCACGGCGTGACGGACAGCGTGATGGCGACGCCCTCCTTGCGGAACTTTTCCGCGCAGGCGACCGCCTCGGGTACGCGCCCGATGGAGCTGTCAGCAACGACGACGCGCACAGGCTCGCCGTTCGAGTAGTGCAGATTCTCCTCAAACAGCTTCTTTGCCGCCAGCGCCATCTCCATGACCTGACCCTCTAGGCTCTCGCGGAGCTGCATCGGTCCGCGGCGGCCGTCGATGATCGGGCGGATGCCGATCGCGGGATATTCACCGACATAACGATTCTTTGCCATAAATACTCCTCCTGTCCGCTGCCGAAGCAGCGCTCATTATAAAAATATGCGTTTATGGATATAAGCAGCGCGGGTGCGCCGGTTATACGGATTTGTCGCGGGGGTTTTCGTGGACAATACAAGGTAAACGCGTCAATCTTGCAGGCTCGCTGCTGCCGGCAAGACGCTCCAGCAGATACTCCGCCGCGAGCTGCCCGAGCTGCTGCTCCGGCTGCTGCACCACGGCGAGCGGGGGATTGAGCATCGCGCAGGTGTCCACGCAGTCAAAGCCGAACAGGTCGAGCTCCTTGCCGATGTTCACGCCGCGTTCGCGCGCGGCGGTGATGAGCCCCATTGTGATGTCGTAGTTCGTGGAGAAGATCGCCGTGGGCGGATCGTTTTGCGCCATGAGCTGCGCAAAGCCGTGATAGCCGGTGGCAAACGCGTTCGGTCCTGAAATAACAAGCGCGTCGTCGTAGATAAATTCGCGGTCGCTCAGCGCCCGCAGATAGCCGACCAGACGCTCCTTCGCGGTCATAACGGATTTCGGACCGGCGACGATCGCCACGCGGCGATGCCCGTGGTCGATGAGGCGGCAGACAGCGTCGTATACCGAGCCGGTGTTGTCTGCCAGCACCGTGTCGGTCTCCACGCCCTGGATCATGCGGTCCACCTGCACGACGGGCACGGCGCAGTTGGCGGTCAGCTCCTGATATTCCTCGGCGGAGAGGTCCTCCGGGATGTACAGCAGCCCGTCAATACCATTATTTAATAAGAAGCGCAGATTATCGCGCTCCAGCCCGTGGTTCGCACCGTAGCAGGAGATGAGCGTGTGATAGCCGTTCTCGCGCATGACCCTATCGAACGCCGACAGGACTGTGCCGAAGAACGGCGCGGTCATATCCGGCGTGAGGATGCCGATAGAGCGGGGGTGCGGCGTCTTGAGCCCGCGCGCATAGGGGTTGACCCGGTAGCCCAGCTCCGCGATCGCCTCGCGGATGGCCTCGGCGTGCTCCGGGCGGACGTTGCCGCCATTCATATATTTGGAGATCGTAGAGGGTGCGACCTGCGCACGCTGCGCGACATCTTTGATGGTTGCCATGCCGATTTCCTTCGGATAAACACGAAACGATTCGAGCTTATCCGTATCCCTTTCACTCTGTATGTACATATAGTACAAAAAACTTTTTCGCGTGTCAACCATAAAAATTTAAAAAATGTCTTGATTTTTTGAAAAAAATTGAGTATAGTGATTAAAAACAAGGGAAACGCAAAATCTGTTTTGTGCAATTTTAACGCGAACATAGCGCGAAACCGTTCGCGTGCTTGGCTTGTTCGGGATAGTGCAACAACGAAACGTTTCGTGTTTGTGCAATTTGACGGCGCGCATCGTTTTCCTGCCGGAACGCGGCCGCGCGGCTTCAGATAAAGCGAGAAAGGTGATGTTGGGATGGGCGAGATCATTCTGCGGATGCACGGCATCCAAAAATACTTCCCCGGCGTGCACGCGCTGGACGATGCGCAGCTGGAGGTCCGCGCCGGCGAGGTCATGGCGCTGATCGGCGAAAACGGCGCAGGCAAATCGACGCTGATGAAAATTCTCACCGGCGTCTACACCAAGGACGCGGGCGAGATCGAACTGTTCGGCAAGCCCGTGGAGATCCACTCCCCGCGCGACGCGCAGGCAAAGGGCGTGAGCATCGTGCACCAGGAGCTGAACCTGATGCAGGACCTCACGGTGGCGGAAAACATCTTCATCGGGCGCGAGCCGTCCAAGGGCGTTTTCCTTGACCAGGCAAAGCAGAACCGCATGGCGGACGAACTGCTGAAATCTCTCCATCTGAACATTGACGCCAAAACGCAGGTCAAGCGCCTGACGGTCGCGAAGCAGCAGATGGTGGAGATCGCGAAGTCCCTCTCCTTTAATAGTACGAAGGTGCTCATCATGGATGAGCCGTCCGCGGCGCTCACCGAGAGCGAGATCGAGGATCTGTTCACATTTATCCGCAGGCTTAAGGAAACGGGCGTCGGTATCGTGTACATCTCGCATCGCATGGATGAGCTCAAGCAGATCACCGACCGCATCACCGTCATGCGTGACGGGCAGTATGTCGGCACGGTGAACACCGCCGAAACCACGATCGATCAGGTCGTGCAGATGATGGTCGGGCGCGTCATTTACGAAGAGCCGAAAACGCACTCCAATGTCGCCCCCGACGCGCCGGTCGTGCTCGAGGCGGAGCATCTGGTGTCTGACGATGTGAAGGACGTGTCCTTCCAGCTCCACAAGGGCGAGATCCTCGGCTTTGCGGGACTCATGGGCGCGGGGCGCACCGAAACGGCGCGGCTTCTGTGCGGCGCGGATCACCGCACCGGCGGCACGATCAAGGTAAACGGCAAGGTCGCACACATCCGCAATCCGCACGACGCTGTGGCGGCGGGTATCGGCTATCTGTCCGAGGACCGCAAGCGCTACGGCTTGTGCCTGGGGCTGAGCGTGGCGGACAATACCGTCCTCACCTCGCTCGATCAGTTCTCCGCCGGTCCGTTCGTGAACGACGCCAAGATCGAAAAAGCCTCGCGCGAGTACATCGAAAAGATCCGCACGAAAACGCCCAGCCACAAGACGCTGGTGCGCAGCCTGTCCGGCGGCAACCAGCAGAAGGTCGTGCTTGCCAAGTGGCTGCTGCGCGACTGCGATGTGCTGATCTTTGACGAGCCGACGCGCGGCATCGACGTCGGCGCGAAGAGCGAAATCTACAAGCTCATGAACCAGCTCGCCGCCGAGGGCAAGGCGATCATTATGATCTCGTCCGAGCTGCCGGAGCTGCTGCGTATGTCCGACCGCATCGTGGTCATGTGCGAGGGGCGCAAGACCGGCGAGCTGATGATCGACGAGGCGACGCAGGAAAATATCATGATGTATGCGACTAAGAGAGAAGTGGGGTAAAAATCATGCAGAATCAAGCTAAAAAACTGGATATGCAGAAGCTCCTCGCGCCGCTGGCGCTGGTGATCCTGTATATCGTATTCTCGATCTTCGGCACAAATTTCCTGTCGTTGGACATGGTCAAGAACATTCTGGAGTCCAGCTACTACATCGGCTTTATGGCGTTCGGCGTCACGTTCATCATCATCACCGGCGGCATTGACCTGTCGCTCGGCACGGTCATGATGTGCGCCGCACTGCTCGGCGGCTACACCTTCAAGCAGGGCTGGCCGCTCATCGCCTCTGTTGTCCTCACGATCCTGGTCGGCGTGGTGTTCGGCTTTATCAACGGCAACCTCGTTGCAAAGCTCCGCCTGCCGCCGTTCATCGCCACGCTCGGCACGCAGATGATGGCGGGCGGTCTCGGCTCGCTCATCACCAAGGTGCAGTCCCAGACCTGGCCCACCGCCACGGCGGAGGTCGGCGGCTGGTTCAAAAAGGTGTTCATCCGCGCGGAGCTGTTCGGTGTGAAGGGCTTCCCGGTGGGCGTGTTCTGGCTGGCGGGCTTCTTCATCATCGCCGCGCTCATCTTGCACAAGACCCGCTTCGGGCGCTATGCCTTTGCCATCGGCTCGAACGAGGAAGCCACCCGTCTGTCCGGCATCAAGGTCGAAAACTGGAAGGTCGCGGTCTACACCCTCTCCGGCTTCTTCATCGGTATGTCGGGTCTGTTCTACGCTGCCGCCTACACTACCATCACCCCGGGCACGGGCGCAGGTCAGGAAATGAACGGTATCACCGGCGTTATCATCGGCGGCACGTCCATGTCCGGCGGCTCCGGCTCGATGGTCGGCACGCTCATCGGCGTGTTCATCATGTCTGTGCTGAAAAACGGTCTGTCGTCCTGCGGTCTGCAGGCGCCGTGGCAGACGTTCCTCACCGGCGCGGTCGTCATCGGCGCGGTCCTGCTCGACATCGCCCGTACCAACGCCGCCAATCGCGTGAAGAAGTCCTAACTCTGTATTGAGCGCCATTCGGGCGTTTAATAAAAAAGCACCGCCTGACGGTGCGCAAATAAATAATGTTTGGAGGAACATGAAATGAAGAAAATCATCGCTCTGCTTCTGGCGGTCGTGATGGTCTTCGCTCTGGTCGCCTGTGCGTCCGGCAGCAAGACTGACGCTCCTGCCACCGACACCCCCGCCACCGACGCCCCGGCGGCTGAAACGCCCGCCACCGAGACCCCCGCGGCTGACGAAGCTCCCGCCGCCGAGACGACCGGCGAGCGCCTGTACATCCCCGTCATGGCGAAGGGCTTCCAGCACCAGTTCTGGCAGGCAGTTGCCAAGGGCTCTGCCGACGCTGCGAAGGACTATGATGTAGACATCTACTTCGACGGCCCGGCTTCCGAGACCGAGATCGACGCGCAGGTCAACATGGTCAAGAACGAAATGGCGAAGAACCCCAAGGCTCTGGCTCTGGCGGCACTGTCCACCGAGGCTGTGACCGAGATCCTCGAGGAGTGCGCGGAAAAGAACATCCCCGTCATCGGCTTTGACTCCGGCGTGCCCGGCGACACCACCGGCGCTGTTAAGGCGACCGCCTGCACCAACAACGAGAACGCTGCCGCGATCGCCGCTGAAAAGTTCGGCGAGAACGAGACCGTCATGAACGCGATGAAGAACGCTACCTCCGACGCGCCGGTCATCATCGGCTGCCTGTCGCAGGACGCTGTCTCCGCCTCCGTCACCGGCCGTACCACCGGCTTCGTTGACAAGATGTACGAGATCGCCGAGAGCTATCAGCCCGGCAAGGTCGCCATCGAAGGTCACGCCAAGTGGGAAAAGAAGGTCGATGCTCCCGCCATCATCATCGAGGTCGCTATCTCCGCTACCACCGAGGCGACTGCTGTGCAGACCGCTGCCAACTCCCTGCTCGGTCTGAACCCCGTTGCGATCTTCTGCTCCAACGAGGGCGCTGTCACCGGCTTCCTGGCGGCTGTCTCCGACGGCGAGGATCTGGCTGAGGGCGGCAAGTACGACGGTCTGGTCGTTGCCGGCTTCGACGCTGGCGCGGCACAGAAGAACGCCGTCCGTCAGGGCTGGTTCTACGGCTCTGTCACGCAGGATCCGTACCAGATCGGCTACAAGGCTGTTGAGCTGGCTGTCAAGGCTGCCAACGGCGAGGCTGTCTCCGACGTTGACACCGGCGCGCAGTGGTATGACGCGTCCAACATCGACGACGAGATGATCGCGCTGCTCGTTTACGATTGATCCCCATTTCCTTCTCGACCCCCAATATCCCTTAGCGACTGGGCGGGCGCTGCGTTTGCAGCGCCCGCCCAACCCATGCTGTAAGGCGTTTGGGAAGCCCCGCCCGCCTGCGCGCCGCCGGGCGGCGCACTTTGCGTTTTTCCGCGCCGCGTGCTATAATGGGCGCGATCTCCGCAGTGCGGAGGCGCTTTGGAGGTGTGTGATATGGAAAAGCAGTTTCCGACCGGCGAGGCGGTCTTTTCGCATGACTTTGTGGTCACGCCCGAAAGCTGCGACGAGTGCGCGGGGCTTTCGCCGTTGGGCGTATTTACGATGCTCCAGTCGATCGCCACGCAGCACGCCGAGCTGCTCGGCGTGGGCGGCGCGGCGATGGCAAAGCGCGGCGCGTTCTGGCTGACGGTGCACAACCGCGTCGATTTTTACGACCGCGCGTACCTGATGCAGACCGTGCGCGCCTCGACGTGGGCGGAGGCGTGCGCGGAAAAGGACGTGCGCTGCTTCCGCAGCTATACGCTGCGCTGCGGCGACAAGCTCGTCGCCGTGGGCAGGACGCAGTGGGCGGTGCTCGGCGCGGCGGGGCGCGTCGTGCCGTTTGGACAGTCCGGCTTCCCGCAGGACTACCCGTTCCCGCAGCAGGCTGCGATCGAGGAAAAGCCGCAGCGCTTTCACGACGATTTTGCCCCCGAGGATGCGGTCGAGACGTATACCGTCCGTTCGACGGATATTGACATGGGGCGGTATATGAATAACGTCGCCTATGTGCGGCTGCTGCTGGGTCAGTTTTCGGCAAAGCAGCTCGCCTCCGGCGCGATCCGCTCCATTGAGCTGCACTACGGCGCGCCCTGTCTGGAGGGCGAAGCGCTTACCGTCTACCGCCGGCAGACCGCGGAGCGCACCCTGCTGGCGGTCGGCAGACCCGACGGCAAAAAGGCGGTGCTTGCGTCGGTGACCTTCGCCGGGGAGTGAGCGCACCGGCGGGTTTACAAAAAACCAAGGGGAGGCTTTGGTTGGTACAAAAAAACGCACCCCCTGAATTTCTCAGGGGGTGCATCCTTTTTACTCCGCGTCTTCTCTCGCGGGCTTATTTCTGCTGTACGCCACGACGATGCGGCGGTTCGGCTCTGTGCCGGTGGAGAACGTGGTCACGTCGGGATGATCCTGAAGCGCGGCGTGGATGACGTGGCGCTCATAGGCGTTCATCGGCTCGAGCGTGATGTTGCGGCGGTAGCGCGTGACCTTGCCCGCGACCTTGACCGCCAGACGCTGGAGCGATTCCTCACGCTTGAGGCGGTAGTTCTCAGCGTCCACGTTGATGCGCACACGCTTGGATGCGCCGCGGTTGACGGCGTAGTTCGTCAGGTGCTGGATGGCGTCGAGCGTCTCTCCGCGGCGGCCGATGAGCACGCCCAGATTCGCGCCGACGAGATCGACGCTGTACCCCTCGCCGCTCTTAAAGGCGTGCGGCACGGCGTCGGAATCCATGTGCTCGAGCAGACCCTTGATGAACAGCTCGATCTTCTCCTCCATCGAGCCGGGCTCGGCGGGCGCGCAGACCTTCGGCTCGGCGGGCACTGCGGGGGTCTCCAGGCGCGGCTGCTCAGCACGCGGTGCACGCTCGGGACGCTCCCGGCGGTCATTACGCTCGCGGCGCTCGGGACGCTCCGAACGCTCGCGGCGCGGCTGCTCGGCGCGCGGCGCGGGCTTGGGCTGCGGGGGTGCGGCGGGCGCGATGACGCGTCCGGCTGCCTGCGCCTCCTGCGCGGGGGCGGCGGGCTTTTTCGGCTTGGAGCGCGAGGCGGACGACAGGGCGGGCGCGGGCGCTTCGGGCTTTTCATCCGGCACCTCGTAGGTCACCTTGACCTTGGCGGGCGTCGAGCCGATGCCCAAAAAGCCGGATCTGGGATTTTCCAGAACTTCGACCGACACGCTGTCCCGATCCATGCCGAGCTGCTCGAGCGCGGCGGCAATGGCGAGATCGATCGTTTTGCCGGTAGCGGTGATGAATTTTTCCATGTTATTACTCCTCGGTCGATGCGTCCGCGCTCTGCGCGTCCGCCTTCTTGCCATAGTGCGTGGGATCGTAGGCGCGGCCCTTGGCATAGGGGCGCGCGGCGTCGCCGGACAGGGGCTTCTTTTCGTCCTGCGCCGCGGGCGCGGGATTCTTCTTTGCCTCGTACTCGCGCGCGGCGCGGTCGGCGGCATCCTTTTCCTGCTGGCGCAGCTTCTTCTTGCTCACGTTATCCATGATGCCGTCGGGGTTCTGCTCGCGGCGAAGCTGGCGCTGGCGCTCCTTTTCGATCTCCTCGGCACGCTTGAGCGCGGCGCGCTCCTGACGCTCGGCGTCCTCCGCGTCGTAGATCTTGCGGAAGTGGATGGTGAGGAAATAGTCCTGCACCGTGCCGAACAGCGCCTGCGCGATCCAGTAGATCGACAGCGCCGCGGGCATGGAATAGCCGATCCACAGCGACATGAGCGGCATCATGAGCATCATGGTCATGTTCGTCTTGGCCTGCTGCTTGGCAGCCTCCTCGTCACGCTCGCCGTCGGCATTCGTGGCGACCTGACCGCTCATCTTCTGGCTGATGAGCATGGACAGCATCTGGAAGCCTGCCGACGCGATGGGCAGCAGGAACAGACCGATCTGCGACCAGCCCTCCTTCGCCACCTCCCAGATCTTGAACGTGGGGATCGCCGCGAGGTCCAGCCCCAGGAACGAGAAGTCAATGGCGGTGAGGTTGGCGTTCGCCGTCACAGCGAGGGCGCGCAGCGGCTCAACATACGCGCCGAGCTTGCCTGCCGCGGCGAGCTGGGCGTAGTAGGTATTTGCACCGAGATTCTCGCCGCTGGCGCGCACGAACGCGACGATGGCGGCGGAGACGGAGCGCGAATTGTGCAGCATATACGTCAGCGGCTCACGGATGACGTAGTACAGCGGCAGCAGAATGAGCAGCGGGATGAACGACCACAGACAGCCGCCGCCCATCGAGACGCCCTCCTCTTTATAAAGCTGCTGGACTGCCATCTGGTATTTCTGCTTGTCGTCGCCGTATTTCGACTCCATCGCCTTGACGATGGGCGCGAGGCGCGACATTTTGAGCGTGCTCTTTTTGCTCTTGATGCTCATGGGGAGCAGAATGAGCTTGATGATGAGCGAGAACAGGATCAGCGCCACGCCGTAGTTGTTGGCGAACTGATACAGCCACTCCAAGAGGTAGCCGAACGGGACGCGGATGATGTCGGACAGGCTCATTTTGTCCTGCGTGCTCTCCGCCGCCTGGGTCGCCGCCTGCTCGGGAGCGAGCTGCGAGTCGGTTTCTGCCGCCTGGTCTGCGCCGCCCGCCACGCAGCCGGACAGGCACGCGAGCAGGCACAGCGCCGCCAGCAGCAGCGCTAGAAATCGTTTCATGTTGATCCTCCGTTTTGTTGGGGATACCGCGGACTTACCCTACGGCACCGGGTCAAAGTAGTCGCCCCTGTAAAAGGGGTGACACCGCAAAAACCGCCGCAGCGCCAGCCATCCGCCCTTGAGCGCGCCGTATTTGCCGATCGCCTCGAGTGCATACTGCGAGCACGTCGGGGAGAACCGGCAGCGGCGCGGAAACGCGGGGGAGATATGGCGCTGATAAAAGCGGATCGCACGCAGCAGAAAGCCCTTCACGCCTCCGCCTCCCGCAAAATGCCCGCCTCGGCGGCGAGCGCGAGATAGGAGCGCTCGAGCTGCTGGTAGCTTGCCGCAACAGCGCGCGCGCGCGCCACCACGACGATGTCCCAGCCCGGCAGGAACTGCGCCTCGTGCAGGCGATAAATTTCGCGCAGGCGGCGGCGGATGCGGTTGCGCACCACGGCGTGCCCGAGCTTGACGCCCACGGTCAGCCCGATGCGATTTTCCCGGCTGCCGTTTTTGCGGCAGTAGAGCACCAGATTGCGGTCGGCATAGCTGCCGCCCTTGCGGTACAGCCGCCGGAACACATGATTGAGCTTGAGCGATCTGGAAAACTGCATAGGGCGCCTCTTCGCTGCACGAAAAATTCCTGATAAACGGATGGGGCGAACAGAACTGAGTCCATTCACCCCTACTGCGTGTTATTTGCGTTGGTCATGGCTGCGATCACGCGGAGAGCTTTGCTCTGCCTTTTGCGCGGCGGCGGGCAAGGACCTTACGACCGTTCGCGGTCGCCATTCTCTTGCGGAAGCCATGCACTTTGGAGCGATGACGCTTCTTGGGCTGGTAGGTACGAACCGTAGACATAGATGACACCTCCTGAAAAATTATGCTCAACAGCCGCAGTTTACGGCCGCAGCAATCGCTTTTTGCACGTTCGCATGGAACGTACAGATACAATTATACTAGATACCTGCGCAATGTGTCAAACGTTTTTTTACGAAAATTCCATTTTACCGCATTTTGTGGCGGTATTTTGCCGCGCGGACAAGATATAGGGGCTTACCGCTTCTGCGTAAGCGGTCTGGACTTCTGCTGCGCCTCAAAGAGCGTGACGAGGATGGAATTGGAGAGCATGAAGCCCTTGGGCGTTAAGTGCCAGCGCCCGTTTTCGAGCACCGCCAGCTCCTGCTTGGCGAATGCCTCCAGCAGCTTTTCGATCGGCTCGAACGGCAGCAGGAACGAGCGGGTGTATTCGCCCTTTTCGATGCCGTCTACCGTGCGCAGGCGCAGCATCAGATACTCGCCCGCACGCTCGCGCAGCGGCACGGTCTCGCATTCGGACAGGATCGTCCCGTGCGCCAGCACGCCGCGGATGTACTGCTGGATGTCGGCTGCCGCCGTAAAGCGCTTGCCGGCAAAGTCGGACGCCGCGCACGGACCGAAGCCGAGGTACTCGTCGCCCACCCAGTATTTCATATTGTGGCGGCAGATGTAGCCGTCGCGCGCGAAATTGGAGATCTCGTACTGCCGGTAGCCGAACGATTCCAGCGTTTCCACGGCGTAGAAATACATATCCGCCTGCGCGTCGTCGTCGGGGAGGTTCGCGCAGTCCTTGTAGTCGTAGAGCGGCGTGTTCGGCTCGACCTTCAGACCGTAGCACGAGATGTGGTCGGGCTTGAGGTCGATGACGTGGCGCAGCGTCTGCATCCACTGCTCGCGGCTCTGGCTGGGCAGACCGAACATCAGATCGACCGACACGTTCGCAAACCCGGCGCGCCGCGCCAGCGACACCGCCTGCTGCGCCTGCTTGTAGGTGTGCGGACGACCCAACGCCTTGAGCTGCTCGTCGAGGTCGGACTGCACGCCGATGGAGATGCGGTTGAAGCCTGCGCGGCGCAGACGCGCAAGCTGCGAGAGCGTGACGGAGTCGGGATTCGCCTCCAGCGAGATCTCCGCGTCGCGGCTGATCTCGAACCGGCGGTCCAGCTCCGAGAGGATGCGTACCAGACCGCTCGCGCCGAAGAACGACGGCGTACCGCCGCCGAAGTAGACGGTGTCCACGATATACCCCGGCGCGCCGGTCGCCGTCTCGCGGATGTGGGCGAGGATGGCGTCGAGATAGCGCTCCATGAGCGCCTTATCGCGCGCTCCGCCGATGGAGTAGAAATCGCAGTATTCGCACTTGCTGCGGCAGAACGGGATGTGTACATAAATGCCGAGCGGCTTTTTCTTTTTTTCAGGCGTCTGTTTCTTAGGCATAGACCCTCCCGGCGCGCCCCGGGCGCGCGAAGTTAAAGTGAATAGTGAAGAGTGAAGAAGTTGGGCGCCCCAAAGTCTTCCTGCTGTGGGAAGGCTTGGGCCTCCCAAGGGGAGGCAAGGGCGCGCGCTTATTCGTCCAGCTTGAGCACCGCCATGAATGCCTCCGACGGCACGGACACCGTGCCGAACGTGCGCATCCGCTTTTTGCCCTCCTTCTGCTTTTCCAGCAGCTTCTTTTTACGCGTGATGTCACCGCCGTAGCATTTTGCCAGCACGTCCTTGCGCAGCGCCTTGATGGTCTCCCGGGCGATGACCTTGCCGCCGATCGCCGCCTGCACGGGGATCTCAAACATCTGGCGGGGGATATTTTCCTTGAGCTTTTCGCAGATCCTTCGCGCGCGCGCGTAGGCGTTGTCGGCAAAGAGGATAAAGCTTAGCGCGTCCACGATCTCACCGTTGAGGAGAATGTCGAGCTTGACGAGCTTACTCGGCCGGTAGCCCTCCAGCTCGTAGTCGAGCGAGCCGTAGCCGCGTGTGCGGCTCTTGAGCGCGTCAAAAAAGTCATAGATGATCTCGTTAAGCGGCATGGAATAGTGCAGCTCCACGCGCGTGGTGTCGAGATAGGTCATATCCTTGTACTCGCCGCGCCGGTTCGTGCACAGCTCCATGATCGCGCCGACATACTCCGGCGGCGTGAGGATGTTGACCTTGGCGAACGGCTCGCGCGCCTCGGCGATCTCCGCCGGGTCGGGGTAATTGAGCGGCGTGTAGACCTCCAGCTCCGAGCCGTCGGTCTTTGTGATCTGATACACGACGTTCGGCGCGGTGGTGATGAGGTCGAGATTATATTCGCGCTCCAGACGCTCCAGAATGATCTCCATGTGCAAAAGCCCCAAAAAGCCGCAGCGGAAGCCGAAGCCCAGCGCGATGGAGTTTTCCTGCGTGTAGCTCATGGACGCGTCGTTGAGCTTGAGCTTTTCCAGCGCGTCGCGCAGGTCGCCGTATTTTGACCCGTCGGCGGGATACACGCCCGAAAAGACCATCGGCTGCGCCTGCTTGTAGCCCGGCAGCGGCTGCGCCGCCGGATGCTCCGCGCCGGTGACGGTATCGCCCACGCGCGTGTCGGACACGGTCTTGATGGACGCCGTCAGATACCCGACCTCGCCCGCGCCGAGCGACTCTGCCGGGCGCATCCCGAACGGATGCAGGTAACCGACCTCCACGACCTTGTAAACAGCGCCCGTCGCCATCATTTTGATGTCCATGCCGGGCGTGACTGTGCCGTTCACGACGCGCAGATACACGATCGCGCCGCGGTACGAATCATACTGGCTGTCAAAGATCAGGCATTGCAGCGGCGCGTCGCGGTCGCCCTTCGGCGCGGGGACGTTTTTGACCACGTCCTCCAGCACGGCGTGGATGTTGACGCCGTTTTTGGCGGAAATTTCGGGCGCGTCCAGCGCGGGCAGCCCGATGACGTCCTCGATCTCGTGCTTGACCTCTTCGGGGCGCGCGGCGGGCAGGTCGATCTTGTTGATGACCGGCAGGACCTCCAGATCGTTGTCAATGGCGAGGTAGGTGTTCGCCAGCGTCTGCGCCTCGATGCCCTGCGACGCGTCCACCACCAGCAGCGCGCCCTCGCACGCCGACAGAGACCGCGAGACCTCGTAGTTAAAGTCCACATGACCCGGCGTGTCGATGAGGTTCAGGACATAGTCCCCCCCATCGTCGGCGCGGTAGGCAAGGCGCACGGCGCGCGCCTTGATGGTGATGCCGCGCTCGCGCTCCAAGTCCATGGAGTCGAGCACCTGCTCCGCCATCTCGCGCTTTTCGACCGTGTTGCACGCTTCGAGCAGCCGGTCGGCGAGCGTGGACTTGCCGTGGTCAATGTGGGCGATGATGGAAAAATTGCGGATTTTGGACAGATCAGTCATAAAAAGCTCCCTGTGTGCCGCGCGAGGTTACCCGACAGTATTTTCACGCAGCACGGTCTCGTATTTGCTGGAGGAGGAGAAATATGCGTTCAGAATGGGGATGCAGACGTTAGCCAGATTGCCGCCCTGCGCGCCCTTTTCCACATACACGGCGATGGCGATCTGCGGATCGTCCGCCGGGGCGTAGAGCACGAACGAGGCATGGTCCGAGCCGCCGTATTCGTTGCCCCACTGCGCCGTGCCGGTCTTACAGGCGAGCTTGATGGGGTAATCGGCGAGATACTGCGCCGCCGTGCCCTTGCTGGCGGCGAGCTGCATACCGGTGGAGATGCAGTCGAACGCTTCGTCCGACATCTCCAAATGGCTTGCCACCGTCGGCTCGTGGGAGCGGATCAGCTCCTGATAGTCCCACGACACCACGCGCTTTAAGAACGTTGCGTTATAGCGCACGCCCTTGTTTGCCAGCGCCGAGGTGTAGCAGACAAGCTGCATGGGGGTGAATTTGTTGTCGGACTGACCGATCGCCGCCTGAATGACGTCCGCGCCGTACCAGCCCGCATCCGTGCCGGAGTAGAGGGCGGCTTTCGTCTCGGCGTTGGCGCGTGTGCCGACGTATTCCACCAGCTCCACGCCCGTGTGCTCGCCAAGCCCGAGCTGCTTGGCAACGATGTCCATGGCGTTCTGACCCGTCTGCTGCACATAGGCGTAGTACGTCAGCCGCCCGACCTCGTAGAAATAGTAGTTGCAGGATTCCTGAAGCGCCTGCTGCATATTGATCGTGCCGTGGGTCGTGCCGCTGCTCGTCCAGACGTAGCACTTCGGCTCATAGCCCTGATCCTTATAATAATCATAAATGCCCTTGCACGTCACCTCGTAAAATTCTCCGAGCTTGCCGTAGTCGATGGCGGCGATGGCGGTGACCATTTTGTAGATCGAGCCGGGCCAGTATTCCGCGAGCAGCGCGCGGTTATACAGCGGATCGAAGTCCGCGTCCTTCAGCTCGTTAAAATCCTGCGAATAGGTGGCGATGTTGAACGCGGGGTAGCTCGCGCAGGCGAGGATCTCGCCCGTTTTGACCTCCTGCACCACGACCGCGCCGCCCTCGGCGTCCTTGCCCTCGTGCTTGCGGCCCACGCCGTTTTCGCGCAGGTCGAGGATCACGCGCTCCAGCGCGTCCTCCGCCGTCATTTGCAGCGACAGGTCGATCGTCAGCTCCACGTTGCTGCCCGGCTGCGGCAGCTCGGCAAAGTATTCGTTCAGCACGTCGCCGGAGGCGGAGACGGTGGTGAATTTCCGCCCGGACGAGCCGTGCAGATATTCCTCAAACGCCCGTTCGATGCCGTCCTTGCCGACGAGCGCGTTCATGGCGTAGCCCTGTTCCTGATACGTCTCGTATTCCTCGGCGGTCATCTGCCCGATCGAGCCGAGCAGATGCGCGGCGTAGGTGGTGTTATACTCGCGGACGGTGGACGCCTCCACAATGACGCCCGGCACGCCCAGCTCCATCACGGCGGCAAGCTGCTCCGCCTGCACGTCGGTTGCGAGCGTGTAGTTTTCCAGCCCCACGCCGCTGACACTGCGCAGCTCCAGCTCGTAGCGGACGCTGATGACCTTGTACGCCTGCTCCTGCGTCCAGTCGTCGGGGATGCGGTACGCCTGCATGAGGTTTTTCATGAGCGTCTGCGCGGAAATATCGGCGTCATAGTCGCGGTTTGCCAGAAACGCGCGGTAATAGCCCTGCCAGGTGGAGGACTGTTCGTCCACCGTGAGCGTATACGGGCGCGTGGCGGTGACGGGGAAGTGCGACTGATAGGCGACGCCCTGTTCGTCGCACAGCTCCAGCACGCGCAGCAGACTCTCGTTCGGCGTTTTGGAGTTGAAGAGCACAAAGTTGATGATAACGAGGTTGTAGCTGGCGCGGTTTGAGATGAGGACGTTGCCGTTGCGGTCGAGAATATTGCCGCGCGAGGCTTCCACCGTGGTCATGTAGGTGATGGAGTCGGCGTCGTTTGCGATATACGTCGAGTCGGACTGCGCCGCCTGCACCTTATAAAGCCGCAGCGCGAACAGCCCGATGAGCGCCGCCGCGAGGGCGAGAAACAGAAAAATGCGAAAGCGGATAAGTCGCTGCATGGAATGCTCCTTTCAGAGTGCGTGGGGTTGGGTGTTGCCCTAGATCTTTTGCGGACGGTAAATGCGGCTGATGCGCGAGGCGAGGAGGTACAGCAGCGGGCACGCGATGAGCGACAGCCCGCAGCCGACGAATAAAATGCGAAGGCTCGTCTCACCCGGCGTGCCGAGATACAGCCGAATGAGCGCCAGCGCACCCTGCGCGAACAAGAGCGCCGCCGCGCTGAGGATCAGCGCCGCCGGAAGCTGCGCGCGCAGATACTGCCGGCACAGCCAGCTCACGCCGAGCGCAACTGCCGTGAACGTGAGGATGGAAAGCCCCGCGCCGTCCGCGCCGCAGGCGTACCAGCCGAGACCCGTCAAAAGCCCGAACAGCCCCGCGGGCTCAGGCTCTGTGTGCATACACACGCACGCCAGCGCCACGGGCAGCAGACTGAGCTTTGCGCCAAAATAGCGCACGCGCCCGAACACGACTGTTTGCAGCAGCGCCGCCGCCAGCATCAGGGCGGCATACAGCGCCCACATCAGGATTTTTTTGTACCGATCCGGCATGGCGCTCGCCTCCTTTGTGCGGGGTCGTGGTTTTTCGTTTTGTAGGGGCGGGGGTTCACCCATTCTGATATTCCGTAATGATAAAGATCTGCTCCAACTGACCGATCTCGCAGCTTGGCTCGAGCGTGGCGTATTTGGCGACGCCCGTTTCATCGAGGTCAACGTCCGTCAGATACCCCAGCAGCAGCCCGCGGGGGTAGAGGGTCGAGCCGGTGGTGACGACCTGGTCGTTATTTTTGAGCACCGCCTCGGTGGGCAGGTAATTCATGCGCAGCACGCTCGTGCCGTCGGCAAGATACGTCCCCTGCACCACGCCCGTGTAGCCGGACGAGGCGATGGACGCGCTGATCTCCAGCGAGGAATCGAGAATGGTCGTCACGGTCGCCCAGTTCGCGCCCACCTCGGTGATGAGCCCCACGACCTGCCCGTTGCCCGTGACGGCGCACATACCGGCGGCAAGCCCCGCCGTCTCGCCCTTGGCGATGGTGAACTCCAGCTTATAGTTCGACGAGTTCCACGAAATGATGTACGCGGACACATATTTATAGTCCTCATGCTCCTCGCTCAGCCCCAAAAGCTGGCGCAGGTGCTCGTTTTCGCGCTGATACGTCTCCGCCGTGCGCACGCTCTGCTGAATGTCCAGCAGCTCCTTTTTGAGCTGCTCATTCTCGGCTTGCAGCGATTCGTAGGCAAAGAGGTAGTTATAGTATCGCTCCGCCTGCCGGTCGATGGCGGCGACGGCGCTGCGCAGCGGTGAGAGGACGGTCTGCACGGCGTTGGCGAGGAACGGCGTGCCGGTGATGACGGCGGACGCGATCGTGACCAGCAGCGCCAGCACGACCGCCGCCACGACGATCGCCTTGACGCGCGGCGTCCAGAATTTTCGCTTCACAGCCTCACCCCTCTCCACACTCGCCGAGCACCGCTGCGCCAAAGCGGCGCAGCAGCACGGCAAGGCTGCACACCGGCAGCCCCATGACGGAAAAATAATCGCCCTCTAAATACTCGCAGAACGCGCCCGCGCGACCCTGGATGCCGTAAGCCCCCGCCTTGTCCATCGGCTCGCCGGTGGCGATGTAGGCGGCGATCTCGCGGTCAGACAGCGCACGGAAGTGGAGCTTCGAGCGCGAGACAAGGCTCTGCACGCGCGCACCCTTTTGCACGCACAGACCCGTCATCACCTCGTGCCAGCGCCCGGATAAAAGCCGCAGCATCCGCGCGGCGTCCGCCTCGCTCTTTGGCTTTCCAAGCACCTCGCCGCAGACGACGATGGTGTCGGCGGCGATGATAATATCGTCAGAGTTGGCGGTCTCTGCGATGGCGGCGGCCTTTGCCCGCGCCACGCGCTCCACCTCGCGCTCCGGCGGGAGCGCGGCGTCCATATGCTCGTCAATGTCCGCCGTGCGGACGGTAAAGTCCACGCCCAGCCCGCGCAGCAGCTCCTGCCGCCGCGGCGACGCGGATGCCAGAATCATCATGGTAAGTCCCCTCCGGCGCTTATTCCACGCCTCTGGTGTAAAGTCCCCGCGTGTAGCTGCCGGCGTCAAACGTGCCGCCGCGCCGGTATTCCTCCAGAATGGTGTCTACCTCGCCGGGGTTTTCCGTTGTGAATTGCAGCCGCAGCGCCCACAGCCCCATCCCGCGGAAGGACGAGAGCTTGTCGAGCAGATACAGCTTTTTGCCGTTGAGCACGACCGAGCGGCAGGTGCCGGGGTCGCGCACGACGGGAAATTCCTCGCCGATGCGATCGACCAGCCGCGGCGGCGCGCTGGATGTGCAGGCGCAGCTCCCGGTCTGACCGCGAATGACGCAGTTTTCCGTCAGCATCAGCGGCAGACGCCCATATACCAGCACCTCCGTCGGGATCGCCTTGGATACGTCCCGGAGCTGCGGCAGCGTCATTTCAAAGGACAGAAGCTGCGAGTCCAGCCCCTCGCGCCGCAGATAGTTCATGGCGCGGGAATTGTAGATATTCAGCCCAAAGTCGCCGCGCACGGCAAAGCCAGCCGCCTTGCCGATGCGCACCTGACCGAGGTTGCCAACTAAAATTTGGCGCACATTGAGCTGATACGCCGTTTTCAGAAGCTCCGCCAGCCCCGCGTTCTCGCCGCTCCACACCACGCGCGGCAGCACCGCCGCGAGCTGCGTTTCCAGCCCTACGCGCTGCGCAAGGTCGGGATGCTCGGCAAGCTCCGTCAGCGGAACGTATAAAACCGCGGGCTTTGCCGCGAGCAGGCGCGGCGTGATCTGCTTTTCAGAGCGGACGCTCACCGTGAGCTGCGGCGTGCCGGGCACGCCGTCATACGCCGGCGGCTCGTTGTACGCGCCCAGGTGCGCAGGCGCGACGCGTCCGCGCACGGCGGTCAGCTCCGCCAGAACGTCACGCCGCATGGCGTTGAGGCTCGACGCCGGGAGCATGATGCCCGGGTCGAGCACGGACTTCACCGCGTCGCAGCGGTAGGGCGTGCCGCCCGTTTTGGCGATGCGCTGGCGCAGTTCTTCGGGATCGAGGGCGCGCACCATTGCCTCCTGCGGCACAGGTCCGACGGTCTTGCAGATGTGCCCGTCGTCATCCTCCACCGCGAGCTGCGCCGGCAGCCCCTGCCGCACCATCGCGTAAAAGCGCACGCCCACGCGGGCGTTTTCGCCGTTTTCATACGTCGCGCGCGCAGCGGCGAACAGGTCGCGGTTTCCCTCGACCTCCTGCCGCCTGCCGAACATCTCGCTGCCGATCTGCCCGTCGTAATACCCCTGCGTAAAGCCCTCGCGGGAGAACACCGCCTCCAGCTCGGCAAGGTCGGCGGGGGTGATCTTTTTGCCGTTCAGCGCCGCGCGGTAGAGCTTTGTGACCACCGCCACATATTCCGGGCGCTTCATGCGCCCTTCGATCTTCAGGCTCGCAACGCCCATGCGCTCGAGTTCCGAAAGACGCTCGATCAGGCAGTTATCCCGCAGCGAGAGCGGGTAGCGGTCCGGCTCAAAGCGCCCGTAGCCATACGGCAGCCGGCACGGCTGGGCGCACTGCCCGCGGTTTCCGCTGCGCCTGCCGATGACGGACGAGAGATAGCACTGCCCGGAATAGCACATACAAAGCGCGCCATGCACGAACACCTCGATCTCCACCGGGCTTTTCGCGCAGATGCGCGCGAGCTCCTCACGCGGCAGCTCCCGCGCCAGCACCACGCGCGTACAGCCCAGCTCCCGCGCCTGCTGCACGCCCTCAAGCGAGTGGATGCTCATCTGCGTGGAGGCGTGGATGGGGATGTGCGGCGCGATCTCGCGGCACAGCTCGACCATGCCGAGGTCCTGCACAATGAACGCGTCCACGCCCAGGATCGCCGCCGTGCGCACCATATCCGCCGCGCGCGCCATCTCGCGGTCGGAGACGAGCGTGTTGAGCGTCAGATGCACCTTGACCCCGCGCACATGGCAGTATACGACCGCCTCCTGCAATTCGTCGGCGGAAAAATTATGCGCGCCCATGCGGGCGTTGAACGCGCCGCAGCCGAGATAGACTGCGTCCGCGCCGTTTTGCACGGCGGCGCGCAGCGCTTCCATCGACCCGGCGGGGCAGAGCAGTTCCATAGCGTTTCCTCGTTTTTTCGTAAAGTTCAAAAGCGGCGGCACAATACGCCAGCATATATTCGGATACATTATAGCGCAACGGACGGAAAAAGAAAAGTGCCCGCCGCGCACATTTTGTAAACAATTTGTATCCGACGCGGTGGCGCGGTAAAAATCCGCCGCTTGTCATCGCCGCCGCATCGTGATAGAATAGCGAAAAAGAGAGAAGGGGGGGCGGACGGTATGGACGCACAGGATGTGACGCTGCGCGCGCGCGAGGTGCGCTCGCTGCTCGCGGCGGGCAGCGGCGAGGCGGCACTGCTGCTTTTGTATCTGCGCGGCGGCGGAGCATTGGACGATGCGGCAGGGGCGCTGGGCTTTGACGCGCGGCAGCTCGACTACGCGGCGGCGTCTCTGCGCCAGATGGGGCTTTTGCCGGAGCGCGTGCCTGCGCATTTGCAGCCGTCCGCCGCCCCGGTCTACTCTGAGCAGGATCTCGCGCGCGAATACGGCGCAAGCTCCGAATTTCCCACCATCGTGGGCGAGGCGCAGCGGCGTCTGGGGCGCGTGCTGTCCACGGAGGAGCTGAAGCTCCTGCTCGGCATCTACCGCTATCTGGGGCTTCCGGCGGAGGTCATCTCGCTGCTCATCCACTACTGCATCAGCCGCAGCCGCGCGCGCGGCGCGGGGCGGATGCCGTCGCTGCGCATGATCGAAAAGGAAGCCTACCGCTGGGCGGACAGCGGCATCGAGACGATGGAGCAGGCGGCGGCATATATGCAGCAGGAGCTGCGGCGGCAGAGCCGCGCCGGGCGCATCTGCGAAATTTTGCAGGTGAGCGCGCGGCTGACCCCCGGCGAGGAGAATTACATCCGCGCGTGGATCGACTGGGGCTTTGACGACGAGGTCATCGCAAAGGCGTATGAAAAAACGCGCCTGTCCACCGGCACGCTCAAGTGGGCGTATCTGAACGCCATCCTGCGGAGCTGGCACGAGCAGGGCTTTACGACGCTGCAACAGGTCGAGGCGGGCGACCAGAAGCCCGCCGCGCGCGCAGCAGCGCCGAAAAATCCCGTGCAGCAGCACGGCGGGGCGCTGTCGGGCGTGGAAAAGGACGCGGTGGAGCGGATGCTCCACAAGGAACTTTTTAAGGAGGGCTGAGCATGGCGTATTCCGAATCGGTCCTGCGCGCCGCCGAGGCGCGTCTTGCCGCCGAGCGGCAGCAGCACGACGAGCAGAACCGCCGCCGCATCGCGGAAATCTACGCCGCGCAGCCGCGCCTGCGCGAGATCGACAGCGCGCTGCGCAAAACATCCGCGCGCGTCATGGCGGCGTGCTTCCGCAAGGGGGAGGACACGCAGACGGCGCTCGAACAGCTAAAGCACGAAAATCTCGCGCTCCAGCAGGAGCGGGCGTGGATCTTGGACTCCAACGAAATTTCGCCCGACGACCTCGCCGACACGCCCATCTGTACCGCCTGCGGCGGCACGGGCTATGTGGGCGCGGTGATGTGCGGCTGCCTGCGCGAGCTGTGCCGGCAGGAGCAGAAAAAGGAGCTGTCGTCCATTTTGGGCGGGAAGGAGCGCTTTGAGCACTTCCGGCTGGACGTGTATCCCGACGCCGTTGACCCGGCGCTCGGCGTCAGCCCGCGCACGCTCATGCAGTGCATTTTGCAGAGCGCGCAGCACTACGCGCGCACGTTTTCACCCGCCAGCGGGTCGATCCTGATGCTGGGCGCGACGGGGCTTGGAAAAACATACCTCTCCGCGTGCATCGCCCGCGCCGTCGCCGACCGGGGCTTTTCGGTGGCGTATGAGTCCGCCATCCGCGTGTTTTCGGATTTTGAGGCGGAAAAGTTCGGCAATCGGGGAGAAGAAGCGAGCGACCCCACGCGCCGCTATTTCGCCTGCGACCTGCTGATCCTGGACGATCTCGGCACGGAGATGACCACGCAGTTTACCGTCTCCGCGCTCTACCAGATCGTGAACACGAGGATGCTGGAGCATAAGGCCACCATCATCTCCACGAATCTCCCCGCTGCAGAATTAGAGCGCCGCTACGGCGCGCAGACAGCGTCGAGATTGCTCGGCAGCTACGAGCTGTACCAGTTCCGGGGCAACGATATTCGCATGATGCAGAAATAAGAAAGCCCGCCCCTTCACAGCAGAAGGGACGGGCTTTTCGTCGTAACGTAGAGTCCCTTGGCTCTCCCTTTGGGAGAGCTGTCAGCGAAGCTGACTGAGAGGGCTGGACATTACTGACCCTCTCCGTCCTTCGCTGCGCTCGGACACCTCCCCCAAAGGGGGAGGCAAGGGTGCGGCGCGCACCAGCGGGTTTGCAAAAGTCCAAGGCTTCCCTTGGTGACCAAGGGAAGCTGTCGCCGCAGGCGACTGAAGGGATCAGAACGTTGCAGGTTTGCAGAGCGCCCTCCCACTGTGGTGCGGCAGAACGTACACCTTCTCATCCCTTCCGTCACGGCTTCGCCGTGCCACCTCCCCTTGGTCACCAAGGGGAGGCTTTGGGGGCGCGTCAAAAATGAAAAGCTGCGGCAATGCCGCAGCTTTTTTTACGTTTTCTTTTCAAACCGCTCGCCGCATTTGGGGCAGCGGATGCTGATGCGCCCCTTGCCGCGCGGCACGCGCACGGTCTGGTTGCAGCGGGGGCAGCGGAAGTAGCGGTTCTGGCGGTCCTTGAGGCGCGTCCAGAAGCGCATATACGCCGCGTTTTCGCGCCGCCGGGCGGCAAAATTGCGCGAGTACATCCGCACGATGCACCAAATGAGCGGCACATATGCCAGCACGTTGAACACGCTCATCCAGGTCGCCAGATATTTTCCGCCCAGCCAGCCGAGCAGCAGGCAGCCGAGCGCGACGTACAGCAAAAACCGATTGAGCGGATCTGTCCCATACCGCCCTGAGAAAAAACGCCTGAGCGCGTCGCCGATCTTCCGAAACATCCCGCATCCTGCCTTTCACGCACGCTTGATACGCATTATTATAGTGCCGGATGACAAAAAGGCAACGAATCCTGACAATTGTTTAAAAAAAGTTTACGGTTTTTCCGTGTTTTCCCGCCGCAGCTCCAGAATACACAGCGCCGGGCGGTTGGCAAACCGCAGCGGCAGTCCCCGGATGCCGCCGAAGCCGGGGCTGACGTACATGGATGTTTTGCCGCGCGTATACAGCCCCGCGTCATAGTCGGGGAACAGATCGTAGTGCGTGCCGAGCACGCCGCCCAGACCCGGCAGGCGCACGATGCCGCCGTGCGCGTGCCCGCAGAGCACCACGTCCGCGCCCAGATGCGCCCAGCGCGCCAGCTCGTCGTTGCGGTGCGCGAGCAGCAGGATGAACGCGTCCTCGTCCGCCTCCTCGCGGAGCTCACCGAAGAGCTGCGCGGGCGTTTTCTGGTCGGCAGGACCGTTCGGGTCGTCCACGCCCGCAAGGATGATGCTGTCACTTCCGCGCGTGAGCGTGACATAATCGTTGCGCAGACGCCTGACGCCGCACGCGTCCAGCATTTTGAGCATCGCCTGCCGCGTCTTTTTTTGCAGCACCCACTCGTGATTGCCCGTCACAAAATACACCGGCGCGATGGCGCACAGCGCTTGCAGAAAGGGCTTCAGCGCCATGGGGTCGCGCCGCTCGTCGGCAAGATCGCCCGTGAGGGCGATGAGGTCGGGCCTTGCCGCGCGCACGAGCTCGGCGAGGTGTTCGTTGTCCTTGCCAAACTCGCGCGCGTGCAGGTCGGAGATCTGCGCGATGCGAAAGCCGTCGAACCCCTCCGGCAGGCGCGCGGAGACGATCGGCTGCGTCAGCACGCGCACGGTGTAGTTTTCATACCAGCCCATCGCCGCCAGCACAGCGAGCAGCCCCGCCGCGCACAGCCGCCGGACGGGGCGGTTTTTTCGCTTCATAAGCACCCTCCCCCGGTGATATTTTTGCCAGCATAGCACAACGCAGCGGAAAAAGGAAGCAAAATCCGCCGTCAAAATCGCGAAAACTAACGGTTTATTTGCCTGTCAGAAAGATTTTTTGTTGTGCAATGCCGCGCAGGATGCTATAATAGCCGAAAAAGATAAAAAGATATACTGGATGTGTATTTGAGTGAAGTACGGAACCTGGGCAATTGCCCGCGAGTATCAGCCGGGGCAGGCGAACGCGCTGGAGCGCGCGGGCTACTCCCCCATCGCGGCGGCGGTGCTGTGCAGCCGCGGCTATGACACGCCCGAGGCGGCGCACGCGTTTTTGTCGGCGGACGGTCCGCTGACCGACCCCTTCGCGCTGCTGGACATGGAGCGCGCCCGCGCGCGTGTGCAAAGGGCGCTGGATGAACACGAAAAAATCTGCGTGTTCGGCGATTATGACGTGGACGGCATCACCGCCACCTGTCTGCTGACGGAATTTCTGCGCGAGCGCGGCGGCAATGTGGTCAGCTACATCCCCGCGCGGCTGGAGGAGGGCTACGGTCTGAATCCCACCGCCATCGAAGCGCTCAGCGCGCAGGGCGTGCGCCTGATCGTCACGGTGGACTGCGGCATCACGGCGATGGATGAGGCACTTTTGTGCCGCGAAAAAAATATTGATCTGGTCATCACCGACCATCACGAGTGCAAGACGGAGCTGCCGCAGTGCGCGGCGGTCGTCGATCCGCACCGCCCCGACCAGCCGGACGGCTCGCAGCGCGGGCTGGCTGGCGTGGGCGTGGCGTTCAAGCTCGCCGCCGCGCTCTCCGGCGACCAGCAGGCGCTGCTGGCGCGGTACTGCGACCTTTTGTGCCTCGGCACGGTGGCGGATGTGATGCCGCTCGTGGGCGAGAACCGCGCGATGGTCGCGCAGGGGCTTGCCGCATTGGGCGAGCCGCAGCGCGTGGGACTCGCCGCGCTCATGGCGGAGTGCGGGACAAAAGCACCCGTGACCGCCGGGCTCATCGGCTATACGCTCGCGCCGCGCATCAACGCCGCCGGGCGCATGGGCGAGGTGAACGTGGCGACGGAGCTGTTTCTCACCCACAGCGCGCCGCGCGCGCAGGAGCTTGCGCAGCAGCTCTGCCGCCTGAACCGGCGGCGGCAGGAGGTCGAGGGCGAAATTTACGAGCAGGCGGTCGCCATGCTCCCCAAGGACCGGCAGCCCGACGCCATCGTGCTGGCGGATGAGGGCTGGCATCAGGGCGTGGTGGGCATCGTCGCCTCGCGCCTTGCCGAGGAATACCGCTGCCCGACGTTCCTCATCTGCCTGGACGGGGAAAAGGGCAAGGCGTCGTCGCGCTCCTACGGAGGCTTTCATCTGTTCCGCGCGCTCTCGGAGCTGTCGGAGCTGCTGGAGAGCTACGGCGGGCACGAGCTGGCGGCGGGCTTTACCATCCGGCGCGAAAATATCGACGCGTTCCGCGAGGCGATCTGCGCCCGCGCGGCGGAATTTGCACGCTCGGACGCGTGCAGCGCCGCCTTGCAGATCGACTGCTGCATTCCGCCCGCGCTGCTGTCGCTTGCAAACGTCGCCGCGCTCGACGAGCTCGAACCGTGCGGCGCAGGCTGTCCGCGCCCGGTTTTGTGCATGACGAACCTGACCGTGACGGAGCTGTCGGAGGTCGGCGGCGGCAAGCATCTGCGGCTGCGCCTGTCGCGCGGGCGGCGGAGCTTCCGCGCCATCTATTTTTCGGTGAACGCGCTGCGCGCTGCCGTCGCCGTGGGCGACACGGTGGACATCGCCTTCACCCCGCAGGTGAACGACTTCCGCGCGCTGCGCACGGTGCAGCTCAACCTCATTGACATCCGCCCCGACGAGGCGGCGCGGCAGAGCCGCCGCCTGACCGAGGGCATTTACCGAAAATTTATCTCCCGCGAGCCGCTCCTGCCGGAGGAGGTCGAGGCGCTGCTGCCGCAGCGGTGCGACTTTGTGGCGGTGTGGCGCTACCTCGCCGCAAACGCGCAGGACGGGCGGCTGCTCGACGAGATCGGCTGCCTGAGCCGCAAGATTGCCCGCCAGACCGGGAGCGTGTGCACCTGCGGGCGGCTGCGCATCTGTTTGGACGTATTTTCCGAGCAGAAGCTCCTGCGCCTGCGCGCGCAGCGCGGGACGGTCCAGATCGCCCTGTGCCCGGGCGGGCATAAAGCCGATCTGGAAAGCAGCGCGATCCTCGCGCGCCTGAAAAAAGCAAAGGAACGATAGTACTATGCAGACAAAAGAAGAACATTATCAGGCGATGATCCAGGCGGTGCAGCGCTATACGCCCTCAGCGGATATGGACGTGATCGAAGCAGCGTACCGCTATGCCGATGAAAAGCATAAAAATCAGCTTCGCAAATCCGGCGAGCCGTATATCATCCACCCGCTGGCGGTGGCGGAGATCGTGGCGGAGATCGGGCTGGACACCGACGCCATTGCCGCCGCGCTGCTGCATGATTGCCTGGAGGACACCGACGCCAGCTTTGAAGAGGTCTCCCGCCGCTTCGGTGAGACGGTCGCGGAGCTGGTGGAGGGCGTCACGAAGCTGACGCGCGTGCAGTATTCCACGATGGAAGAGCAGCAGATGGAGAATCTGCGCAAGATGTTCATGGCAATGTCCAAGGACATCCGCGTCATCCTCATCAAGATCGCCGACCGGCTTCACAATATGCGCACGCTGGAGTTCCAGACCCCGGCGAAGCAGATCTCCAAGTCCATGGAGACGATGGAAATATACGCGCCGCTGGCGCACCGGCTCGGTATGCAGAAGATCAAATGGGAGCTGGAGGATATTTCCCTTCAGTACCTCGACCCCGACGGCTACCAGCAGATCATCGACTATCTCAAGAAAAACGAGCAGAGCTCCCAGAGCTTCATGAACGCCATTCAGGGCAAGATCACGAACCGGCTCGCTTCCGTGGGCATCCACGGCTCGATCTACGGGCGCGTGAAGCATACCTACTCCATCTACCGCAAAATGCGCGCGCAGAATAAGACGATCGAGGAGCTGTACGATCTGTACGCCTTCCGCGTGATCGTGGACAACATCGCCGACTGCTATAACGTGCTGGGGCACATCCACGACCTGTTCAGCCCCATTCCCGGTCGCTTTAAGGACTATATCTCCACGCCGAAGCCGAATATGTACCAGTCGCTGCACACCACGGTCATCGGCTCGCAGGGCATCCCGTTTGAGGTGCAGATCCGGACGTGGGAGATGCACCAGACGGCGGAATACGGCGTTGCCGCGCACTGGAAATACAAGCAGCACGTCGAGGGCGGCACGGAAAAGGAATTTGAGTGGGTGCGCAGACTGCTGGAAAATCAGCAGGACACCGACGCGGATGATTACATCCACTCGCTCAAGGTCGATATGTTTGACGACGAGGTGTTCGTCTTTACACCCAAGGGCAAGGTCATGAGCCTGCCCGCCGGCTCAACGCCCATCGACTTTGCCTACGCTATCCACTCCGCCGTGGGAAACTCCATGATCGGAGCCAAGGTCAATAACCGCATCGCGGGCTTTGACGTGCCGCTGCATAACGGCGATATTGTCGAAATTTTGACCTCTAAAACTGCCAAGGGTCCCAGCCGCGACTGGCTGAACATCTGCAAGTCCAATCAGGCGCGCATCAAGATCAAGCAGTGGTTCAAGCGGGAAAAGCGCGAGGAGAACATCATCCGCGGCAAGGCGAGCTTTGAGTCCGAGCTGCGGCACATCGGCATCGACCCCGCGCTGGTCAGTGACGAGGAGCTGCTGCCGACGCTTCTCAAAAAGGTCAGCTTCGCGTCGCTGGACGATCTGTACGCCACCATCGGCTTTGGCGGCATGACGGCGCTCAAGGCCGTCGGGCGCATCAAGGACGAGCTGACAAAGGCAAGCCGCGCGCAGACCGCCAAGGAGCAGCCGCTTCAGATCAAGCCCCCCGCCGCCGGGACGCCGAATACCTCCGGCGTTGTGGTGGAGGACATTGGCTCGTGCATGGTCAAATTCAGCCGCTGCTGCGCGCCCGTCCCGGGCGACGACATCATCGGCTTTATCACCAAGGGCTACGGCGTGTCCGTCCACCGGCGCGACTGCCCGAACGCAAAGGGCGCGAGCGACCCCGCGCAGGCGGGGCGCTGGGTGCGCGTGACGTGGGTGCAGTCCCCGGACGCGACGTTTATGACGTCCCTTGAGCTGGAGGGCACGGACCGCGACGGGCTGATGCTCGATATTGCAACGGTGCTCACAGGGCTTCGCGTGCGTATCAACGAGATGAACGCGCGCAACGTTCCCGGCGGGCAGTGCCTCATCGCGATGACGTTCGCGGTGCACTCGCTCACGGAGCTGGAGAGCATCTGCGCGCGCCTGCGCGGGATCTCCGGCGTCAGGCAGATCAGGCGCGGCATCAATTAACGGAGGAATACTATGAAAGCAGTTGTGATGCGCGTCCGCTCCGCGTCCGTCACCATCGACGGCGCGGTGAGCGGGAGCATCGGGCGCGGATTTCTGATCTTGCTGGGCATCTGCCCGGACGATACGCCCGAAAAATGCCGCAAGCTCGCGGAAAAGCTCTGCGGGCTGCGCATTTTTACCGATGAAAACGACAAGATGAATTTATCGCTCACGGATGTGGGCGGCAGCGTGCTCGTTGTGAGCCAGTTCACGCTCTACGGCGACGTGTCGCACGGCAGACGCCCGAATTTCCTCGCCGCCGCCAGACCCGAACAGGCGATCCCCCTCTACGAGCAGTTTTTGGCAGAGTGCGAACGCCTCGGTTTCCCCCCGCAGCACGGCGAGTTCGGCGCGCATATGCTGGTGGAGTCGGTCAATGACGGACCGGTGACGCTCATTGTGGATACGGACGATTTGAAGTAACGCATACAAAGCCTTCCCCTTGAGGGGAAGGTGGCGCGAAGCGCCGGATGAGGAGAAGGGTGGTACGTTCTGAGCTATAGCGCGTTTGCACAATGTAAAGGCTCCCCTTGGTGACCAAGGGGAGGCTTTGGAACGCCGAAACGTGGCGGCATCTCAAAACGTACTACCCTTCCCCTCATCAGTCACCTTCGGTGACAGCTTCCCCCCGAGGGGAAGCCTTTTTGGTGCGGTGCAAAATAAGGAGAAACCATTATGAAGATCATTACGCTGGTGCTTGGACCCTTGGAGACGAATTGTTATCTGGTGTCCGATGAAAAAAGCGGTCTGTGCGCCGTCATTGACCCGGCGACGCGCAGCGCGAAAATTCTGGAGACTGTGCAGGCACACGGCTGGCGCGTGGGGTGCATTTTGCTCACGCACGCGCATTTTGACCACACGGGCGCGCTGAAGTCTCTGCACGCGGCGCTGCCGGACGTGCCGATCTACGTCCACGCGCTGGACGCTGACAACAACACGAATATGAGCAACGGCAACCTCGTCTACACCGACACCTACGCCGACGGCGGCATCGTTTCCTGCGGCGGGCTGACGTTCCGCGTGCTGCACACGCCGGGGCACACGCCGGGGTCGGTGTGCTTACAGTGCGGCGACGCGCTGTTTACCGGCGACACGCTCTTTGCCGGGTCATACGGCAGGACCGATTTTATCGGCGGGGATGAAGCCGCCATGCGCCGCTCGCTTGCGCGGCTGGGACGTCTGGAGGGCGACTGCACGGTGCTGCCGGGGCATGGAGAAGATTCTACGCTGGACTATGAGCGCCGGACAAATCCGTATTTGCGAGAGGCAATGCGATGAAGCTGTATTTTTTGGGACATTCCGAGCGCTACGCCATAGAGCAGCTGCAAATGCAGCTCTTCCCGGACGATCCCCCGGAGGTCTGCGACGAGCCCTTCAAGGGCGACGGCATGATTTCGGCGCTGTTTCGCGGCAAGACGTGGGTCACGGCGACCACGCGCATCATCCGCGGCTCGACCATCATCCGCTCCCGCGCGCATATCCGCACGGAACAGGCGGACGTGCGCGCCACGCGCAGGCTTTTGCAGCGCAGCTTTTACCGCGCGGCGGCGCAGGCGCGCGAGCAGCTCCCGCCGTGGGGCGCGCTGGCGGGCGTGCGTCCGACCAAGCTCGCCACGGCGGCGCTTTTGAACGGTCAGACCGACAAAGAGGTCGATCGGATGCTCCGCACCGAGTTTTATGTGACCACGCCGCGGCGCAAGCTATGTATCGAGGCGGCGCATCAGACGCTTTCCGCGATGAAAAACCTTGCACCACGCGATCTTTCGGTGTATATTGGTATTCCGTTCTGCCCCACGCGCTGCGCGTACTGCTCGTTCGTGAGCCAGTCGATCGAAAAATTCGGCGACCTGCTCGCGCCGTATCTGGACGTGCTCCTCCGCGAGATCGAATATACCGGCAAAAAGCTCGCGGAGTCCGGCTGGCACATCCGCACGCTCTACATGGGCGGCGGCACGCCGACCACGCTCTCAAGCCACCAGATGGCGCGGCTGCTGCAAGCCATTGGGGACAATTTCGACCTCTCGCGCTGCCTGGAATTTACCGTGGAGGGCGGACGCCCCGATACGCTGGACGCAGAAAAGCTTGCGGTCATTAAAAATGGCGGCGCGACGCGCATCTCCATCAATCCGCAGACGATGTCCGACTCCGTGCTGCACACGATCGGTCGCCGCCACACGGCGCAGCAGACCATCGACGCGTACCAGATGGCGCGCGCGGCGGGCTTTACCGACATCAACATGGACATCATCGCGGGGCTGCCGTGCGATACGCTGCCGTCGTTCACGAACACGATGCAGGAGATTCTCGCCATGAACCCCACAAACATCACGGTGCACACGCTGGCGCTCAAAAAGGGCGCGGCGCGCTCGTGGACGCAGGCGCAGCTGCCGGGGTGGGAGATGGTGCGCGATATGCTCTCGGAGGCATCGCGCCAGCTCCGCGCGGCGGGCTTTACGCCGTATTATCTCTACCGGCAGAAGTACACGACCGGCGGCTTTGAAAATACCGGCTGGTGCCGCGAGGGCTATCCGGGGCTTTACAACATATACATGATGGAGGAGCTGCACACCATCCTCTCGCTCGGCGGCGGGGGCATGACGAAGGTGCAGCTTGCGCCGGGGCAGCTCGAGCGCTTCCACAACCCCAAATCCCCGCAGGACTACATCGCGCGCGCGGACGAGCTGCCGCGGCAGAAGGATGAGATTTTCGACCTGCTCGCGCGTATAAAGGAGTAAGTATGGATACACTGTTTTCCCATGTCACCGTGCTGACGATGGACGCGCGGATGAGCCTCTGGACGGACGCGTTCGTCGGCGTGACGGACGGCAAAATTTCGTGGCTCGCCAAAAAAGCGCCGGAGGAGCAGCCGCAGAAGATCATCGACGGCAGCGGCATGGTGCTCATGCCGGGACTGGTGAACGCGCATACGCATCTGCCGATGTCGATCCTGCGCGGCTACGCGGACGACGTAGCGCTCGCAAGCTGGCTGAACGACTACATTTTCCCGCGCGAGGACCGGCTCGACGCGCGCTGCGTCAAGGCGGCGACGCTGCTCGGCATCGCGGAGAGCTTGCGCTTCGGCGTGACGAGCGTTTCGGAGATGTACTATTTTTCCGAGGCGCAGGCGGAGGCGTTTGCCGAGAGCGGCATGAAGGTGAACCTCAGCCGCGGCACGAGTATGTTCCTCGGCGACGATTTTGATTTTGAGCGCTTCCCCGCCTGTCAGGAGCTGGTGGCGCTGCATGAAAAGTGGCACGGCTACGATCACGGGCGCGTTCAGGTCGAAGCGTCCATCCACGCGGAGTACACGTCCACCTATCAGCTCTGGGACGCGCTGGCGGAGTACGCTGTCAACAACCATCTCGGTCTGCAGCTCCACCTGTCGGAGACGAAAAAGGAGCACGACGAGTGCGTGGAAAAATACGGGCTCACGCCCGCGCAGCTTTTTGACTGCCACCATGTATTTAGCACCCGCGTCACCGCCGCGCACTGCGTGCATCTGACGCAGGAGGATATGCAGCTTCTCGCCAAGCGGCGCGTGTCCGCCGTGCACTGCCCGGTGAGCAATCTGAAGCTCGCCTCCGGCTGCGCGGACGTGATGGGCATGGTGAAGGCGGGCATGAACGTCTGCCTCGGCACGGATTCCGCCGCGTCGAACAACAACCTCGACCTGTTTGAAGAGATGAAAGCCTGCGCGCTCATGGCAAAGGGGCGCACGGGCGACCCCACCGCAATCCCGGCGGAGGCGGCGCTGATGATGGCGACGGTCTGCGGCGCGCGCGCCCAGGGGCGCGAGGCGGAATGCGGGCAGGTCGCTCTCGGCATGGACGCGGACCTCATTCTCGTCGATTTCAACCAGCCGCACCTTATCCCGTGCCACAATGTGATCTCCAACCTCGTTTACGCCGCGTCGGGGCACGACGTGGCGCTGACGATGGTGCGCGGCAAAATCTTGTACGCGGACGGCAAGTTCCCGACCATCGACTTAAACGCCGTCGCGCGCGAGCTGCACGACTATGTGATCCCCAAGGTTTTCTCGGATAGCCCGGAGGCGAAGAACGCATGAACGAAAAACCCATCCACCAGCAGACGTTTTTGCAGGGCACGGCGGTGCTCGCCATGGCGACGGTGCTCGTCAAGCTCATGGGCTTTTTATTCAAGGTCCCGCTCAACAACATCATCGGCGACACCGGCTTCGGCTATTTCAACACCGCCTATGACGTGTATAACGTCCTGCTGATGATCTCCACCACAGGTCTGCCCGTGGCGATGAGCCGCATGATCTCGGAGGCGAAAACGCTGGGCAATTTCGCCCAGATCCGCCGTATTTACAAAACGTCGCTCACGGCGTTTCTGACCATCGGCATCCTCGGCACGCTTGGGATGCTCATCTTCTGCAAGCCTCTGTCGGTCATGGTCACGACGAACGAAAATTCGTGGGCTGCCATCGCGGCGCTCGCGCCGTGCGTGCTGCTCATCTGCCTCGTCTCCGCGTACCGCGGCTTCTTCCAGGGGCAGAGCGATATGACGCCCACGTCCGTCAGCCAGATTTTTGAGGCGCTCGTGCGGCTCGTCGTCGGGCTGGGGCTTGCGTGGCTCGTGATGCGGCTCACCGGGCAGGCGTATGTGCAGAAAAACAACATCGCCCTCGCCGCGGGCGAATCGGTGATGCAATACGGCGACCTGACGCTTGCCGCAGGCGGCGGCATCCTCGGCGTGACGGCGGGCAGCTTGGTTTCGGTCTTTTACCTGCGTGGGCGGTTCAAAAAGGCGAGCGGCGTGCTGGCGCAGTCCGGCGGCGCGGTCAAGACCGGCAGGAGCACCATGAAGGAGCTGCTTGCCATCGCCATCCCCATCACCCTCGGCTCGGCGGGGCTTCAGATCATCAACCTGTTTGACACGATGGTGTATATGCGGCGTCTTACCGGCGCGCTCGGCTGGACGGACGCGCTGGCGGACTCTGCCAAGGGCGTTTATAACTTCTGCCAGACGGTCTTTGCCCTGCCGTGCTCGTTCATTCCCACCATCACCATCGCCATCATCCCGGCGATCACCGCCGCCATCACGCGCGCCGACCTCAAGGAGGCGCGGCAGACGGAGGAATCCGCCGTGCGCACGCTGAGCCTCATTGCCATGCCGTGCGCGGCGGGGCTGTTCGTGATGGCAGAGCCGGTCATCCGGCTTCTGTGCCGCAGCTACACGGAGGACAAGATCGCGCTGGCAGCGCCGATGATGGCGATCCTGGGGCTCGCGGTCATCTTCAACTCGCTCGTTCTGCTGCTCAACGCCATCATGCAGGCGCACGGCGACGTCATTACACCGGTCGTGAATATGCTCCTCGGCGGCATCGTGAAGATCATCGTCAACTACATTCTCGTCGGCATCCCGGCGCTCGGCATCGTCGGCGCGCCGGTGGGCACGCTCGTGTGCTATATCTTCATCACGGCGCTGGACGTCATCGCCATGCGGCGCTCCATCACCTCGCGCCCCGCGATCTTTAAAAACCTCGTCCGCCCGCTGGCGGCGTCCGCCATTATGGGCGCGGCGACGTGGGTCGTGTGGCAGGTGGTGGATCGCGTGCTGCCGTCCGCTACCCTTGCGTGCCTCGCGGCGCTTGCCTTTGCGGTGGTTTTGTACGTTGTGCTCGCCGTTTGCCTGCGCTGCGTGACGTATGCCGACTGTATGCTGCTGCCCAAGGGCGAAAAAATCGCGAGGCTGCTGCATATTCGAGAAAAAAATTAAACTTTCCTCTTGCGAATGAGGGCAAACTATGTTAGATTTTACAAGGAAAGCGCGATATGGCTTTGACGATCTCGTCCGGCTCGTCGCGCTGCTGCGCGCCCCGGGCGGCTGCCCGTGGGATGGCGTGCAGACGCACCAGTCCATCCGCCGGAACTTTCTGGAGGAGGCGTATGAGGCCTGCGAGGGCTTTGACCGGGACGACGCGGCGCTCATGCGCGAAGAGCTGGGCGACGTGCTGCTCCAGGTCGTGTTCCACGCGGACATTGAACGCGCCGCCGGGCGCTTTACGGTGGACGACGTGTGCGACGGCGTGTGCAAAAAGCTGATCTTCCGCCACCCGGCGCTCTTCTCCGATGAGGAAGCGCCCGACTGGGAGACGCTCAAGCGCCGCGAAAAGGGGCAAAAAACCACGTCCGAGGCAATGGACGGTGTCGCAAAGTCGCTGCCGGCGCTCTGGCGGGCGGAAAAGCTCCGCAAAAAAGCCGGGGCGCTGCCGGACGAGGGATCGGATGAGGCGCGTCTGGGCAAACTGGAAGAGGAAGTCTCCGCACTGCGCCGCGCGTTTTCTGGCGGCGGCGATGTGGAGCAGGCGCTGGGCGGCGTGCTGTTTGCCGCCGTGTGCGCCGGGATGAACAGGAAGGCTGATCCGGAGCGGGCACTGCACCGCGCCTGCGATGATTTTATCCGCCGTTTTGCGCGGATAGAGCGCGCGGCGGCGGAGCGGGGGCTGCCGCCGGAAGAGCTGCCGCAGGAGGAGCTGCTCCGCCTATGGGCGGACGAAGAAATCGAGAGCGGCAAATAAATTTGGAAAAAACTATACGAAAAGAGGAACAATTTTATGAACAAAACTGAACTGATCGCGGAAGTTGCAAAGAAATGCGCCATGTCCAAGAAGGACGCCGAAAAGGCGATCAACGCTACGTTTGACACCATTGCCGACGCTCTGTGCGCAGACGATAAGGTGCAGCTCGTCGGCTTCGGCGGCTTTGAGACCAAGAAGCGCGAGGCGCGCACCGGCCGTAACCCCCGGACCAAGGAGACCATCGAGATCCCGGCGACCACCGTGCCCGTTTTCAAGGCAGGCAAGGCGCTGAAGGATAAAGTCTCGAAGTAATTTGCAAGTTTCCGGCGGGAGAACCCCGCCGGATTTTTGTTTTTGGAGGAAAGACTATGCGTCTGGATAAATATCTGAAGGTCTCGCGTATCATCAAGCGCCGGACCGTGGCGAACGACGCCTGCGACGCGGCGCGCGTGAGCGTCAACGGAAGACCCGCCAAGGCGTCGTATGACGTGAAGGTCGGCGACATCATCGAGATCCCCTTCGGCGCGCGCACGCTGAAGGTGGAGGTTTTGCGCGTTGCCGATAACGTCCGCAAGGACGACGCCGTGGGGCTGTACCGCGAGGTGCAATAAGTGGCATACTGCCTGTCCGTGCCGCATAAGATTCTGGTAAGGAAGCACGGAAAGGCGGGGGGACACATGGCAAACGAGCTGAAAACGGCGGAGCTGCCGCACCGGCTGACACTGGACGGGCGCAGCCGCCTCACCATCACGGGCGTGCTGGAGGTCGAGAGCTTTGACGAGGAATCCGTGGCGCTCGTCACGGCGCGCGGCGCGCTGCTCATCCGCGGGCAGGGGCTGCATTTGCAGATGCTCTCGCTCGACGGCGGCGAGGTGCGCGTGGACGGGACGGTCGATTCGATCGCCTATGAAGCCGACGCGCCTACGGGCGGCTTTTTCGCCCGGCTGTTCGGCTGATGGAGCTGCCGCTGGCGCTTCAGGGCGCGCAGCTCGGCGCGGCGGCGCTCACGGGCGCGGCGCTGGGGCTCATTTACGACGCGCTGCGCGTGCTGCGGCGGCATTCCCGCGCGCAGGCGGCGCTGGACGCACTGTTCGTGCTCGCGTGCGCGCTCGCGCTCGTGCGGCTGACGCTGCTGCCCGGGCGCGGCGAGTTCCGGCTGTATTTTTTCCCGGCGCTGCTGGTGGGCACGGCGGTGTATTTTCTGCTGCTCAGCCGGCTTGCGCTGCGCGCGCTGAGGGCGGTTTTCGGCGCTCTTTGGGCGGTTTTGCGCGTTTTGAGCGCACCTGCGCGGTGGGCGCTGAAAAAAACTGAAAAATTTTTGATTTTTCTCTTTGCAATCGTGAAAAAATGGGGTACAATGTTCGGTAAGATGATCCGCCGGAGCATATCCCGGCTGGGAGAAAGGGGCGCGCAGCCGCATGAAATTTGTCCGATCGAGCCTGCTTGTGAAGCTCGTGCTTCTGATCCTGGTGGTGTATGCTACCGTTACCCTGGTGTCCCTGCGCTCGCAGGTCACGCAGAAAACCGCCGAGGCGGCGGAGCTGACCAGCAGCATCACCGCGCAGGAGCAGGAGAACGAGCGCCTGCAGGACGCCATCGACAACCTGGAGACCGACGAGGGCGTGGAAGCCGTCGCGCGGGAAAAGCTCGGGATGGTGTCGGATAACGAGATCGTGTTCCGCGATGTGCGGAACTGATATAAATCAAAACGGGAGAAAACCGCAGCTTATGGAGCTTACAGTCGGCACAATCTATGAAGGAAAAGTCAAAAGTCTGACCAAATTCGGCGCGTTCGTGCTGCTGCCGGACGGCGCGACCGGGATGGTGCACATCTCGGAGGTCGCCTACACGTTCGTGAGCGACATCCGCGACTACCTCACCGAGGGGCAGGACGTGAAGGTCATGGTCATCGGGCTGGAGAATGGAAAGATCAATCTTTCCATTAAGCGCACTCTGCCGCAGCCGCGGCGTGACGCGCCCCGCCAGAGCCGCCCCGACCGGGGCGAGCGTAATGACCGCCCAGAGCGCGGCGACCGGGGAGAGCGTTCCGACCGTCCGCGCCAGCAGAGCCGTCCAGCACAGAATGCGGGTGCAGGCGCACAGGGGCAGCCGCGCTCGTTTGACGATATGCTCAAGCAGTTCATGACCGACTCCAACAGCAAAATGTCCTCCAGCCGGCTCTACGCCGACCATAAAACCAAGACCCGGAAGCGGTAAAATAGAAGAGGCAGCCGCAGCGCGGCTGCCTTTTTGTATGCACGATCCAAAGCCTTCCCTTGGTGACCAAGGGAAGGTGGCGCGAAGCGCCGGAAGGGATCAGAAGTTGTATGTTCTGAACTGTTGCCCCGCCCCTACGTTACGACGAAACGCGCGGCAGCTCAAAAATAACAACCCTTCCCCTCATCAGTCACCTACGGCGACAGCTTCCCCCCTGGGGGAAGCCTTGGGGCTCAAAAACCAAACGAATCGAGGAAAGCATATGCGAACTGTACTCATCACCGGCGGGGCGCGGGGGATCGGGGCGGCTTGCGTGCGGCGGTTTGCCGCGCGGGGCGACCGGGTCTGGTTCTTATACGAAAAAAATGACGCCGCTGCGGAAGCCGTCTCGCGCGAGACGGGCGCGACCGCTATCCGCTGCGATGTGGCGGACGCGGCGCAGGTCGCGCGAGTGTTTGAAACGCTCCCGCCGCTGGACGTGCTCGTGTGTAGCGCCGGCATCGTGCAATACGGGCTGCTCTGCGCGATCACGGACGCGGAGTGGCGCAGGCTGTTTGCCGTGAATGTGGACGGCGTGTTCCACTGCGTGCGCGCGGCGCTGCCGGGGATGCTGCAAAAAAAGGACGGCTGCATCGTGACGGTGTCCTCCATGTGGGGGCAGGTCGGCGCGAGCTGCGAGGCGGGCTATTCCGCCACCAAGGGCGCGGTGATCGCGCTGTCCAAGGCGCTGGCGCAGGAGCTTGGACCGTCGAACATCCGTGTGAACTCCATCGCGCCGGGCGTGATCGACACGGATATGTGCGCAAATTTAAGCAGCGATACGCGCGCGATGCTGCGGGACGAAACGCCGCTGGAGCGGCTGGGTCAGCCGGACGACGTGGCAAAAGCCGCCGAATATCTGGCGGACGCGGACTTCATCACCGGGCAGGTACTGGCGGTGAACGGCGGATTTGTCATCACATAACGAGAAAATGCCCGGTTTTTGCGTAAAAATCCGGGCATTTTTGCACACGGGCGTGCAACTTGTTTTTCTGCCGCCGCCTCGGGTGAGGGAGCGCCGCTCCCATCACTGAAGGAGGCGATCACCATGCAGAAAACGACACATTGGGATCTGAATACCTGGGCGGGGAGCGACCCGGTCAGCCTGGACCAGATGAACGAAAACTTCACAAAGATCGACGCGGCGGGCGCGCAGCTCGGCACGCGCCTGACAAAGCACGACGCGGGGCTGCTGGCGGCGGCGTATCACACGGCGCACCGCGCGCTGGAGAGCCTGCACGCCGACACGCTCGGCGACCGGCGGCGCAATCTGCTGCTGGCGGATTTTTCAAAAGCGGGACAGTGGGGATCGGTGTACCACCTGAATCTTGCGGACGGTCTCAAAAAGCCCGTCCCCGCGGCGTCCGCGCCGTCGGAGTGGTCGATGACGCAGGTCGCGCCGTCGTCGGGCGGCAACGTGTACGTCGCGTCGGACGCGCTGGTGCAGACCATCGCGGAGTTTACTGCCGCGAGCAGCGGCGCGGTGCAGAGCCTGCTGCTGATCGACAGCGGCTCGGGCGGCGACGGCAGCACGCGCTATCTGACCGTGCTGGAGGACGGCGTGGCGGTCGCCGAGGGGACGTTCACCACGACCAGCAGCAGCTACGTCGTGAAAACGATCAACATGGCGTTCACGCTCACGGCGGGCAAAAAATACACGCTCCAGCTCCGCTTCCCGACCGCGTCCAAGAGCTTCAGCATGGGCGTGACGACCAGCCAGAGCGGCTACGCGGGCAAGGTGTTCCCGCTGCTTCAGGGCACGGGCGTGACGTATACCGGCGGCAGCTTCACAACGCCGGAGGCGACGGTGAAGCAGGGCGGGACGCTGCACCTGTGGCTGCTGCACAGCGGCACCGCGCCGGAGGTGGAGGTCAAGAACAATTCCGGCGCGTGGCAGGCGCTGACGTGCCGGGAAAACGAGGGCGCGGCCGGCGTCGCCGGCGCGGCGGGCGTCCGCCGCGGGTATCGGCTGGACGATGTGGCGGCAGGCAGTTTGCAGCTGCGCGTGACGCTGGGAAGTGCGACGTGCGTGGTAGAGGAAATTTGCGGCGCGGTGCTGTAATACTAGAATCTGTTAAAAAGCTTGAAGAGCTTTTTATAGCGCCAACGGCGCGTCAGATTCTGCATGAGACGGCGCAGCGTGCATTCGCACGATGCGAGTGTGCGTAGCACACGGGATTCTTGATTAAATATTTT
>JALFSI010000013.1:0-9918 GCA_022779365.1 Clostridiales bacterium | reverse complement strand
TTATACTAGAATCTGTTAAAAAGCTTGAAGAGCTTTTTATAGCGCCAACGGCGCGTCAGATTCTGCATGAGACGGCGCAGCGTGCATTCGCACGATGCGAGTGTGCATAGCACACGGGATTCTTGATTCAATAATTTAATCAAGAAACAGTATGAAAAAGAACCGGCGGCCGCAAAACCATGCGGCTGCCGGTCTTTCTGAAAGTAACCGAAGATGAAATTGGCAAGAGCCGCGGATGACCGCAGACAATTTGGTCACAAAACAGGAGAGTCTCCGTTCGCTTTCTAGCCTACGGCCTGCGTTAGCACGCACGCTGTCGTGCTTTGCGACATAAACGGCAGGCAAATGCCGTTCTCGCCCGCGCCGACCAGCAGCTCCGTACCGCTCGGGCTGATCAGGAGGGGATAGGTCTCAGACATATAAAACGGCCCATCCGAGGTCTCATAGCTATTACCGCCCACAAGCGATAAGCTGAGCGTCACATAGCTCGGTCCGTCCAGAACGGTTTGGATCGTCCAGAAGCCGCTCCACATCGCCTCAATGTCGTCACTGTCTTCATATACCCACTCCAGATCGACTGTACCGCCCGTTTCATCTCCGGGATAGAAGCGCAGCGAGAAATAGGCATAGCGGTCGGTCTCCCCAACCATGGTCTCTGTGATCCAGCCCATGCCGTCGCGCTGCGATCCGGCAAGACCGAGCGCGGTCATGCCTGTCCAGCCCGCAGAAAGCCACTCGGCAAATCCGGACGGGGCGTCATACCAGGTGTATTCCGTAAAGTCAAACGAAAGATAGTCGCCGGCCTCCGATATGCACGGCGCAAGATAGCTCATCGCATCGAGCGAGGGATACCATTCGCAGGTGTTGCCGCTGTTGTCGGTGATAAAGACCTGAGTGTCCGCCTCGTATGCAACGCCGTCGAGGTTCGCAAAGAGCAGCACCGGCTCGCCGCTCTCCGACCGATAGAGGACCTCTGTGACCTCGTCGGTCTGTGTCGCTTCGTTCCACTGCACGCGGTTGATGGCGAGCGTTGCGTTTTCATCGACCGGCACGATGCAGTACAGATGCCCCGCGCCGCCGATAATGTGCTCCTCGTCGATCTCCGCGATAAAGGGGTATTTGAGGAGCATTGCCTCATTGGTTTCCCACAGCCACGCGGGGAAGCCCGTCTCGAAGCCCTCGTCAAACAGACCGCCGACATAGCCGAGATATGCCGCGCCAAACATTGTCATTGGAAAGTCGATTCTGTCGCGCAGCCATCCAAGCGTGGTTTCCGCCTCCTGCGAAAACGTGTGCTGCACCGGCAGCGTGTCCGCTGCCTCGTCGCGCGGCGCGCGATCGTCCATGTCGTTCTGCGATGTAGCTTCCTCCTGCTGCTTTTTCAAGGCTTCCTTGTCGGACCTTGTGCTCATCTTGGATTCGTCAGGCTCTGTTTTCGCCTTCTGCGCGCAGGCGCAAAGCGACAGCAGCAGAACGAGTGCCAGCAGCAGCGCGAGTACTTGTTTGTGTGTTGTTTTCATAGCCGCTCCTTTCAGATCAGAATTTTCCGCTTCGTCCGGAACCGCCGCCGCCGGATTCGCTGCGGCTGCTCCCACCGCTGGAGGAGCTGCGCTCGATCTTCCGGCTGGAGGTCGTCTTATGGGTAAAACGATCTGTCTGCTCCGTAAGCCGAAGCCCTGCGGAAACGTAGGCGTTCGCGGTCGTTTTTTGAGATACATTGTCCATTTTCTGCCATATCACAGCGACGACCGCGGCTGCTGCCAGCAGGGAAAGACCGATCACGATCAGGACCGGAATGAGCAGACTCGCCCGGACCGGCTTTCCTGCGGCAGCCTTTTCCAGATAGACGCCGCATTCCCTGACGTAGTCCTCAAAGCCGCCGTACCAGTCGTTCTCACCGAAATTGTCGAGAAAGACCTTTTCCAGCTTCTGCTGACCATAGCTGTTGAACGTATACTCGCAGCGTGAGCCGTAGCAGAATATCGCCCAGTCGCGATCGTCCATGCTGAGCAGGAGCATGATCCCGTCGCGGTTCGGTCCTTCGCCCATGGCGTATTGATGGTAGATGGTATAGGTCGCCTTATAGACGCCCTCGGAATGGAAGTCCCGATAGTCCTCCACGGTCACGATGTAAACGCCGACGCCGTACTTTTGGGAGACGCTCTCCGCCATCCTTTCCAGCAGCGCAGTTTCGTTTTCGCTGAGAAGCCCGGCGGCGTCCGTCACATAAGAAAGCTGTGCGCCTGCCTGCTCAGCCGCGGCTGCGCGCGCGCAGAAAGTAAGCGCGATCATAAACACCAGAAGGAGAACGCGTGCTCTTTTTTTCATGTCTCCGCCCTCCCTAGCGCGCCAGAAGCAGCAGCACCGTCACGCTGATGGCAATGAGCGGCGCCGCGATCGCCGCGAACAAGCCGACGACCCGCTTCGTGCTGACGGGAAGGTTGCCTACCAGCTTGCCCGTCTGACCGTTCATGGCAAAGAGGAAATCCTTGCCCTCCCATTTTGTGTTCAGGATCCAGACGGGGAGCAGCGCGTAATGCACCTTGCCGCGCTTCAGGCGGATGTCGCGGCTCGTTTCAATGCAGGTGGTATAGCCCGACACCGTGCGCTCCAGTGCAGACACCAGCGAGCCGGTGCAGCGCTTGTCCGCCCGCTCCCGGCTGTCCTCCACGCTCACATCGTATTTATCTGCCAGAAATCCGGGCAGGTACGCCGTGGAAAACGGCTTGAGCTCCGCATAGTCATACGGCTCGATGGAGTCCATGTAATCATCCGGCATTTTGCTCGACGCATCCACCGGGACCTTTTCAAAGTCAATGGAACCGGCGCGGCATACGTCGTAGTGGCTCGTCTCCGTGATCTCATAATCTCCCGAGGTGTATGTACGAACAGCGGTGGCGTGGAACTGTGCGCTTCCGCTCACCTTGCCGTCGTACATCCAGAAGGGCACATACACGCCCTTGACCTCCTCCAGATGGTTTGCCTTGGAGAACGTTGACGGCAGCAGGGGCTTTTTGAGATAATGCTTCTTCAGTGCCTTGATCGCGTCCTTCTTGCTCAGCTTGAAGGGCAGCACAAAATCTGGCTTCAGACTGCCGGTGAACTGCCCCGGGAGCACCGACGGATTCCCGCAGTACGGGCAGGACGTGGCCGCGGTCGTAACGTCGCAGAGCAGCTCCGCGCCGCACGACGGGCAGCTATACGCCTTCATGCTGCCTGCGTCCGCGCCCCAGTCGGTGCTCAAGCCGGAGGCATCCCAGTCAGAGCCGTCTGCGGCGGCATTTTGTTCCGCCGCTGCGGCAGCTCTTTGCGCGGCTTCTGCTTCTTCCTGCTTCTGTGCCGCCTCCGCCGCCTTTGCTTCTTTTTCCGCGTAGAGTGCTTCGATCTCCGCGACCTCGAAGCTCGCGCCGCAGTAATCGCACTCTAGCTTGCCGGATTCTCCTACAAAATGGAGCGGACCTGTACAGGCAGGGCATTGATAATTTGTTACTTGCGTTGCCATGTTCCTTCCTCATTTCCTGTGTCGGCATTTGACAGTCTCGCCGCCCTACTCTCTGCGGTAGGTCAGCCCGCCGTCCAGTATGACCGCGTTTTGCGTATCGTACAGAACGTGCAGATCCGCCGCCGCATGGTCGCTGTTTCTCAGCACGATCTCCCGCAGATGCACCGCCACGTCCTCACTGTATTCGCCGCCGAAATACTGCGTCTGAAACGCGGACTCGACGCTCAGCTCCCAGCCGTTCCATGTCTGCTCCGCCTCCTCGCTGCGCCACAGCTCCTCCGCGCGCAGTCCGTCCCCGTCCTCGTCCATGGAAAACACATATTTTTGCAGACCGTCCTCGGAGATCCATGTGCCCTCGAGCAGTGCAAACGTATTGCGCATCTGCTCGCGCTCGGCGCGCTCCCGCTCTGCCTGCGCCTGCCGCTCCGCGTCGCTGTAATACAGCGCCTCGTCGCCCATCGTCATCACGCCGTAATCCATCCAGAGCGTATCCGCCAGCCATGCGAACTGCGGAGAGTCCAGATAGCGCAGGTGATAGATCGTGTCGTGCGCGCTGTCGTCGATCGTCAGCCCGCTGATCCGCTCCGCGAACTGTGCCCGAATGGTCAGGACGCCGTTTTTAAAGGAATATTCAAACTGATCGCCCAGATCCTCAAAGTCTGCATCATAGCAGCGGATGGGCGTGTCCTTGAACTGACCGCCGCGGTAATAGAGCTTCATGAGCCCCGGGCTGTAAACGGTTTTTTTGATGTGAAGGTCGTCAAAAAGGACCGCTGTCTCCGGGTACTGATAGGTGCGCACGTCAGCACCGCCGCAGGCGGTCAGACCGAGCAGTCCCATCCACAGACCCGCCATGATGAGGAACGTTTTGAGCTTCACAGCAGCACCTCCGTTTTTTACATATAACCGGCTTCTCCCGCTCCGAATTGGGGCGGGAGCCGGTTTATATACAGATTTTCAGCAGAACGCCGACCTTACTGGAACGTCAGATTATTGAGAATGATGTCCGGCATCGTTCCCGGGAAGCAGTCCAATTTCGTCAGTCCGATGGACAGTGCGCGGCCGTCGTCGATCTGCGCGACATACTGGATCCAATCATAGCCGATGTGCTTGTAGGTGCGGCCTTTGAAGGTGATGCCGCCGATCACGCGATCGTCGATGTCCTGATAGTTTTCAAAGTCGTCCTTGTAGTAGTCGAAGTCCTCCACATTGGTTCTTACCTCGAATCTGATGGCGCCCGCGCCAAACGCCGTCGGATCGTCATTTTCCACCAGGCAGCGCTTTTGCTCATCGAACGACCAGCCGGATACCGGGATCTTCGTCATGATCTTGACCTTCACATCGTCTTTTGCAAACTGGGCGATCTCCGCGGAGAAATCCTTCATCTCAGCGTTTGCCGACGCCGCCCGATTCGCTTCGGCGGCCTCCTCCTTCACGGTGTCAAGATATTTCGCGATGGCCTCATTGCCGGAGAAGCCGCTGGTGTTGTAGCCGCTGACCTTATAGACACCGGGCTCATCTTCCTTGAAGTTGACGTAGATGAAATGCGAGCTGTCATCGCTCGAGATCCACTTGTAGTAGCGGTAGTTCGCCTGCATATGCTCGCTGTACTCTTCCTTGACAAACGCGCCTTCCACACCGAAATAGGCAGCAATATCATCGTAGGTCGCGTCGAAGATGTTCTTATTGACCTCGTTCATCCAGACGTAGCCCTTCTGCACCTGTTCCTCGGTCACGATGCCGTCTCCACCGGAGGTCATCGCGTCCGTCGGGGTGAGCGAAGCGCCCTGCGTCGGGGCGCTCCCTTCTCCGATGGAATCCGGCATGGACTCGCCCGCCTCGATCAGCGGTACATACCAGTCGGCATAGCGGTGGGGATAGCCGCTCTCGTCCATGTCCTCCCAGTACAGCCCCCACGGGCGCAGATAGAAGTCATAGTGGAACTCGTCATCCCCGTCTTCATAGTCGCCGCTGATCCAGATCATGTAGTCATAGTCCAAAAGACCGGGGTCAACGATCCAGTCTGCGTGCTCCACGGCAACGTTCGTGAACCAGCCGTCCTCGGACATCACCGTGCCGTATTCGCCGGTCCCGGCTTCGCTCAGGCTGACAGCGACCTGCGCCATGGGTTCAGCCCTGGAGTAGTCCTCATCCCAGAGCGTGATGGTCCCTGTGTAGTCAGCGCCGATCTCGACCAGACCGCAGGCGTCCCACCACTGCCCCTCCAGTTCCTCGTAGCTGCCATAACAGCCGCTTATCTTCCACCAGCCGTACCATTCGCCGTTCCACCAGTCGAGCAGCGCGTCGCCGGTCGCGGCGGGTGCAGTCAGTCCGCTGCCGTCGTCAGTCGGGTCAGCGCCTGCGGCTTCTGCGCGGCTGAGCGTGGTGGGGTCAATGGTGATCTTGCCGTTTTTCTTGCCAAACATTTGCTCGAACGTCGCCTCGACCTTGCCGGTCGCGTCGTTCAGCACATAGGCTGTGCGCACCTCGAGCGTCTCGCCCGGCGCGACCTCCGTGAACTGGTCCTCGATCACGGTCTCAAACGTATCGTAGTCGGTAATGATCGATGCGACCTCCAGATCGACGCCGTTCTGCGTAACGGTCTCGTCGATGCTCCAGAGATAGGAGGCATTTTCCTTGCCGTTGTTTGTAAAGTCCAGCGTCAGGACGATCGCGTCGTTTCCGTCCGAATCCTCCATGATGCACGCGCCCTTGTAGAGCAGCGTATAATCGCCGAGCTGGATCAAATTGGAGTCTGCCGCCTTATCCTTACCACAGGCGGTCAGGCTGAGCAGCATCAGCGCTGCAAGAAGCAGGCATAGAAGCCTGGTCTTTGTCTGTTTCATAAGTCCCTCCCAATATCCCTCAGGGATGTGCAGATCGACCGGGCAACAGAAAATACCGTATGATCCCGGCAAAAAACAGCGATCCGTACCTGAGGCATTTTGCTTTCATTTCAGATACACCCCAAGGCAGCACCGCACGATCCGTCAAGCAGCTCCGGCGAGCACGCTTTCGTCAAGGCGCAGCATCGGCGGAAGAGCTCCGCCGATGCTGCGCCGATGCAATTGTGCGGCGAAGCCATACGGTTCCGTGGGCAGAGGCTGCGTCCGGGTGTCTATGCAGCTTATACTAGAATCTGTTAAAAAGCTTGAAGAGCTTTTTATAGCGCCAACGGCGCGTCAGATTCTGCATGAGACGGCGCAGCGTACATTCGCACGATGCGAGTGTGCGTAGCACACGGGATTCTTGATTCAATATTTTAATCAAGAATCAGTATTATTTCTTTGCAAAGGTGCCGCTGATGCCGTAGCCGGTGTTCTCGTTCATGGTAAGGCTGCTGCCGTCCACAGAGAACGTGTAGGTAGACGGCTCGCTCCACGCCTCCAGCATCACCGTAAGCTGGTCGCCGTCGATGGTATAGGTGCCTTTCTGCTTCAAATAGGCATTCTCCATGGTGCATTTGCCTTTTCCGTTGAAGGTCCATGTGATCACACCGTCCGCGCCGAGCTCGGCAGACCATGTGCCCGCCAGCGCATCCTTGCTGCCGCAGGCAGCAAGGGTCAGGAGCGTCGCCGCGATCAGAAGCAATGCCACATACTTTTTCATTTTTTGAGTCCCTCTTTCTGAGTAGTCGTTTAACGGACGCTTCAGCCGTTCACCGCGCCGCCGCAGTATTCACAGCAGCCGCTTGCGTCCGGCGTGGTGGTCGCGCCGCAGTAGGGGCAGGTGGTCGCCGCCTTGGGCGCGGCTGCCTGCTCGATCTTTTCGCGCACATCCCTGCGCACCTGCGTCAGCACCTGCCGGATCTCCTCGCCGAGCTTTTTGTAATTGCGGTACTCGACATTGGTCTCCGGGCTGCACCGGCTTGTCATACCCGGACGCATTGCGGGCGGCGGCGTGATGTCCACGGAGCTGGAGTTGAGCTGGAAGCGTATTTGGTCAAAATAGGGGTTGTTGACGAAAATGGTGATATAGAAATCATAAGAGTATTCATATCGCGGCGGGTTGTAGCTGACCTCCTTGCCGTCCTTATCCTCGCGCTTGAGCTCCGAACGGCTCTCGTCAACGTCGAGATTGCAGCCGGTCACGTCCGCAAAGTCCAGAACATCCGGGTTTGCCTCCGCGAGATTTCTGGCGCGCGTCACCATAAATTTGCCCGCGTCCTCGTCAAGAAGCACCTTGGTATCCGTGCCGAGCGTCCGGGTCGTGTGGAATGCCGCGACCTTTTCCTGATTCTCCTCCCGGTAGGCAAGCTGCGCCTTGATCTCCTCAACCGTGCTGCTGCGCCGGTCAGAGAACCACGGGGAGAGCTTCCTGGCACAGTTTTTGCAGAGGTTGCCGTTTTCCAGCTTGCGGTTGCCAAGCAAGCCGATCTTATCTCCGCAAATATCGCAATATTTCTTATCGAACAGACCCATGGCTACCTCCTGCGTTATGCAGCAGGCTGTGCGTCATCCGCCTTGGTGTTCAGAACCGCACCGTAGATGTACAGGACCGGCACGACCAGACCCGTGATGACGCTCAGGATGTCAAACGAACCGCCGTTGACGAGGTTCATCACGATGGCGAGGATCGCAAAGACCGCGACCACGATGCCCCAGCCGATGCAGCCCTTGGAGCCGACCGAGCTCTTGGAGTGCTTCACGCCCTTGATGCCCGCGATGAGCTGGCAGATACCGGCGACCAGCGTCAGGATCAGCGCTGCCCAGTAGCTGAACGTCAGCCCGGATGCCGCGCCGATGCCCGCTGCCAGCGCGCCCAGCCCGCCGACCAATACGCCCGCGATGATCTGGAATGCCGAGGCAATGATCATCAGAATACCCGTTACCTTCAAAAACTTGTGACCTTTCATGTTTTTTCCTCCTAATCTTTTTTGTTTTTTCTTTCTATTTTTCTGCAGAGCGCCGCGAACCGCACTCTGTACAGAACACATTGCTGCCGTTCGGCGCGCCGCAGCGCTCGCACGCCCAGCCGCCCTCCGGCACGGGCCGCGCCAGATAGTCCGCCTCTGCCTGCCCGGCAAGCTCCGTCAGCAGGGCAAAAAGCGTTCCGGTGTCCGCGCCCGAATAAAGATTTGTAAACGTCTGATCGTCATCTGACCACGTCGCGGCGAGATAGCTGTCCGCCGTATTCTGCGGGTACGCGCCGGGACGGTACGCCGGAAGCTCCTGCGCGCGCAGCGCCTGCCCGATGTGGGTAAGCGCCTCCTGCGCCTGCTCCGGCGAAAGGGGCACGTTCGTTCTCGACACCGGCTCGCCGCTCTGCGTCCGATACCGATACGAGAAGGCAGCGCCCATACCCTCCCGGAGCGCGCCGGGCGCGTCCTTGAGGCGGAAGCTGAAGCAGTCGGATTCTGACGGTGCGCGCTGATCCCAGTAGATCCCGGTCAGCGCTGCCGTTTCGCGCACCTCATGCTGCTCTGCCTCCCGCTCTGACGCGGCATAGGCGTCCTCGGCAATGCCCAGCACCAGCGCCTCCAGCGCCTCCGCATGGCTGCCGCTGAGGCTTTGGCGCTCCTCCCCATCCTCGGTGCGCCAAACGACCCGGAGCTCGCTGTCCGTTCCATCCACGGCGTCGGCAGACGGCTTTTTGTACGCGGGCAGAGCTGACTCTGCCAGCGTATTCTGAAGCTCAAACCATTGCACCCAGGTAAGCTGCCAGGGGATCGGGTCGGAAAATGCATCCGTCCCGCTTTTTCTGACCTCGTCGCCGCCGGAGCGGCTCGGAAACCAGCCGGTCAGCAGCGGCATATCGTTCTCCTGATAGAATCTCAGCGAAAAGCAGCGGTAGTAATTATCACTGCTCTGCCGCCATGAAACCTCCACCAGCTCTTTTCCTGCTCTGTAAGCATCCGGGTTTTCCATCCTGCCTCCGTCCTTGATCTGTGAGGTCACGACCATCCGATACAGGGAGCACCCCGTCAGCGCGAGCATGGCAATTGCCAGTACAGCGATCAGCGAGGCCTTCCCCGCCGGTCTCACATCAGATCCCCGTCGTCAAACGGGTCTCCGCACTCGGGGCAGAACTTGGGCGGATGCGCCGGGTCTTTGGGCTCCCAGCCGCACTTGTCGCAGCGGTACTGCGGCACGCCCGCGGGCTTCGGCTTGCCGCACTCGGCACAGAACTTGCCCTTGTTCACCGCGCCGCAGGCGCACGTCCAGCCGTCTGCCGCGGGCTTCGGCTTGCCGCACTCGGCGCAGAATTTGCCGGTGTTGCCTGCCTTGCCGCACGCGCACGTCCAGCCGCCCGCGGGCGCTGCCGCAGGCGCGGGAGCAGGCGCGGGCTGCGCCGCCTGCTGCTGCGCGCCCATCTGATACAGGCTCTGCGCGTTCATGCCGCCCATCTGCCCCGCCATGTTCATGCCCATGAACGCCATCGCAGGTCCGGCGTTCTGGTTGCTCGCCGCCGCCTGC
>JALFSI010000008.1:0-25163 GCA_022779365.1 Clostridiales bacterium | reverse complement strand
AAAATATTTAATCAAGAATCCCGTGTGCTACGCACACTCGCATCGTGCGAATGCACGCTGCGCCGTCTCATGCAGAATCTGACGCGCCGTTGGCGCTATAAAAAGCTCTTCAAGCTTTTTAACAGATTCTAGTATTACAGCTCCACGTCGATCGTCTTCATGACGGCGGCGCAGCGGGGGCAGAGCCCCTCTTCATTCGCTTCGAGCGAGTGCATCCAGCAGCGCGGGCACTTTGTGCCAGGCGCGTTCAGGACCTCGATGGTGAGACCCGGGAACGCGCTGCCGCTGCCGACCACGGCATCCGCCGCGCCGGTCTTGGCATCCGCGAGCTTCACGTCGGACACGATGAAAATTTCCGCCAGCTTCATATCCGCGGCCTGCTTCAGCGCTTCCGCTGCCGGAGCATCCTGCGCGGACAGGACGACCTGCGCCTCCAGCGCCTTGCCGATGCGCTTATCGGCGCGCGCCGTCTCCAGCACGCCGTTCACGTCGCCGCGGACCGCCAGCGCGGTCTCCCACGCCGCCATCTTCTCGGCGCTCAGCGCGTAGCCTGCGTAGCCCTTCGTCATTTCGTTGAGCACGACGTTGCGCGCGTCGTCCGTATCGCGGTGCGGCATCGCCAGCCAGATCTCATTGCAGGTGAACGCCAGAATGGGCGCAAATTCCTTGGTCATCGCGTCGAGGATCATCCACAGCGCGCTCTGTGCGGACTTGCGCGCGGCGGAATCCTTCGCGTCGCAGTACAGGCGGTCCTTCACGATGTCGAGGTACAGGCTCGAGAGCGTCACGACGCAGAACTCGTTGATCGCGTGCGAAACGGTCAGGAACTCGTAGTCCTGATACGCCTGCTCGCACTTTTCCAGCAGCGCGTTCAGCTTTGTGACCGCCCAGCGGTCCAGCTCCTGCATATCCTCCGGTTTTGTCAGCGTGTTCGGGTCGAAATCGACGAGATTGTCGAGGCAGAACTTCGCCGTGTTGCGGAACTTGAGGTAGTTCTGGCTGAGCTGCTGGAAGATGGCGTCGGAGCAGCGCACGTCCACATGATAGTCCGCGCTGCCCGCCCAAAGCCGGCAGATGTCCGCGCCGTATTTTTTGAACACATCCTCGGGATCGACGCCGTTGCCGAGCGATTTGTGCATCGCGCGTCCCTCGCCGTCCACGGTCCAGCCGTGCGTGACGCACTGCTCAAACGGCGCGCCGCGCCCCAGAGCGCCCACTGCCGTGAGCAGGCTCGACTGGAACCAGCCGCGGTACTGGTCAAGACCCTCCAGATACACCGTCGCGGGCCAGAAGCCCTGATCGCGCTGCATGGAGGCAAAATGCGTCGAGCCGGAGTCGAACCAGCCGTCGAGCGTGTCAGTCTCCTTATCAAAGTGCTTACCGCCGCAGTGCGGGCAGGTGAAGCCCGCGGGCACGAGCTCGTCGGCATCCAGCTCAAACCAGATGTTCGAGCCGTGCTGTCCGAACAGCTCCGAAATGCGGGCGATCGTCTCATCGGTGCAGACGGGCTTGCCGCAGTCCTTGCAGTAGAACACCGGGATGGGCAGACCCCAGCGGCGCTGGCGGGAAATGCACCAGTCGGCGCGCTCGCGGATCATCGCCTTCATGCGGTCGATGCCCCACGCGGGCACCCAGCGCACATCGTCGCACGCGGCGCACGCCTCGTCCTTAAAGGAATCGACGGAGCAGAACCACTGCGGCGTTGCGCGGAAGATGATCGGCTGCTTGCAGCGCCAGCAGTGCGGGTAGGAGTGGACGATCTGCTCGGAGGCGAAGAGCCTGCCGGCGGTCTTCATGTCCTCCAGAATAACGGGGTTCGACTCTTCCACGAGCATCCCCTCGTATTTTCCGGCGTAGTCGGTGTGTCTGCCCTGATCGTCCACGGGCACGACCATGTCCATACCGTAGCGGCGGCAGGTCTGATAGTCGTCCGCGCCGAAGCCCGGCGCGGTGTGGACGCAGCCCGTGCCGGAGTCCATCGTCACATAGTCCGCCAGCACCAGGCGCGACGTCTTGGGCAAAAACGGATGCTGCGCGAGCATATTCTCATAGAAACTGCCGGGGTGCTCCTCCACGACGGTGTAGTGCTCGATGCCGCCCACGCCCATGACCTTTTCCACGAGCGCGGAGGCGACGATATACATCTCGCCGTTTTCCTCGTTCTTCACGATGGCATACGGCTCATCGGGATGCAGCGCGATGGCGAGGTTGCCGGGGAGCGTCCAGATGGTAGTCGTCCAGATCACGAAGTTCAGCTTGGATTTATCCAGATGTGAGAGCTTCCCCTGATCGTCCGCCATGGCGAACTTGACGTACACCGTGGTGCACGGATCGTCCTGATATTCGATCTCCGCCTCGGCAAGCGCCGTTTCGTCGTGGTAGCACCAGTAAACGGGCTTGAGCCCCTTATAGATGTAGCCCTTTTTGTACATCGCGCCGAAGACCTTGACCTCCTCGGACTCAAACTCCGGCGACATCGTCTTGTACGGATGCTCCCAGTCGCCGAGCACGCCGAGGCGCTTGAAGCCCGCCATCTGCACGTCGATGTAGTGCTGCGCGAACTCGTGGCACGCCGAGCGGAAGTCCGCCACGGACATCTGCTTGCGGTTGAGCTTGTTCTGCTTGATGATCGCGGATTCAATGGGCATCCCGTGGTTATCCCAGCCGGGGATGTAGGGCGTATAGTACCCGCGCATTGCCGCCGAGCGGATCATGAAGTCCTTGATGCACTTGTTGAGCGCGTGCCCCATGTGCAGCGCGCCGTTGGAGAACGGAGGACCGTCGTGCAGCGAAAAGCGCGGCTTGCCGTCGTTTTTCTTCAGCAGCTCGTGGTACAGATCCATGTCGTACCACTGCGCGAGCATATCCGGCTCGCGCGCCGGCAGCCCCGCGCGCATCGGAAAGCCCGACTTGTTCATGTTCAGTGTCTTTTTGTATTCCATCATCAAAACTCCTTTTGATATTGTTTCTGTTGTAAAAAGCACAGTACCATGGCTTCCCCCTGGGGGGGAAGCTGTCAGCCGAAGGCTGACTGATGAGGGGAAAGGGTCTTATTTCTGAGCTGTCGCGCGTTTCTGAGCCAAAACGTGGCGACCGCTCAGAACGCACCACCCCTCTCCTCATCCGTCTCGCTGCGCGAGCCACCTTCCCCTCAAGGGGAAGGCTTTATCGGGCGCAGCAAAAAACCGCCCCAAGCCTTCGCTCAGGGCGGCAGAAGCCGTGGTACCACCTGAATTTCCGCCGCAGGGCGGACGCTCGACCCTTCTGTAACGGGAAAGACCCGTCGCGCCTAGTAGGAGACCGTTCAGCGCGCTGCTCCAAGGGGATATTCCGATCCCGCCGCGACCGCCTTTCACCACCCGGCGGCTCTCTGCACACGGAAAAAGACCGTACTTGTCCTTGTCATCGCATAATTTCGAGGATAGTGTACCCAAAAATTCCGCGTTTGTCAACATTTTTGCGGCATTTTTCCGTATATGGACCGCCGGGCGCGTGCGGCAGATGTCTGCCGTCAGATGACCTGCGGCTCAGCACCCGACCCTTGCAATGTGATCGAGCGGCTGAACCGGGAGATCCGCCGACGGACGCGGGTGGTAGGGACGTTCCCTGACGGCAACTCTGCCCTGATGCTGGTCTGTGCCCGACTTCGCCATGTGGCAGGCGCCCAGTGGGGCTGCAAGAAATACATGAACATGAAGCATCTGGAGGCGGTCATGGACGACGCCTCTATTGCCGGCTGACTTTATTCAGCCGGAGCCTGCAAATAATTTTGCGCATAAATCTTGACAGGATCTATCGTCTTAGCGCTATCTCGGCCTTCTGCGATCGTGCTCGGCATAGTAGCTCCGCTTGTTTTTCAGCATATTTTCGTCCGCTTCGCGGACAAGATCTCCCAATCCGGCTGACGCCCTTTGCGCGGCAATGCCGTAGGAAATGCTGTAGTCCTGTGCGGCAAGCGCCGATGATACTGCCTGCATACGCGCTTCACATACGGCTGCATCTGCCTTTGAAAAGACGACAAACTCGTCGCCTCCGATGCGATAAAGGCCGCCGTCGGGAAACTGGGCTCTCAGGCATTCAGCCACGGACTGCAGCAGCTTATCGCCTGCCCCGTGCCCGTGTTTGTTGTTGATCTCATGCAGGCCATTCGCATCGATATAGATGCAGACAGTCGGTACAGACGTGTGCCCCTCGCCCCCGTGCAGAAGCTTCTCATAGGCGACACGGTTCATCAGGCCCGTGCCCTGGTCCGTAATGCTCATACGGTAAACGCCGCGTCGCGCCGAGATCAGATACCAGCTGATATAGGCAAGATAGCTCAGCAAAATCACGCCGACGATGACCGACATCAGGTAGAGGATCTTCACCACGCCGCGCGTTCCCGCCAGCGCGTCCTGCTCGCTGACGCCGAGAACGACGCTCCAGTTGTTGATGCCGACCGGCTCGTAGTGCAGGTAGAGCGTCAGCCCCGTGGAGCGGGATACGGTGCACATATCGCCGCCGATGCCGTTGGGGATTTCTTTCATCGCCTCCTCGTAGGTGTAGCCCATGAGCATTTTCCGGCCACTCAGGTCGGAGAGATTGCCGAGCGTATTGTGCCAGGTGTCCACCAGAATGTCGCCGGTATTTCCATCCACGATGAGAACGAAGGCGTTGCCGCCGTAAAGGTCGGTCTTGTAGCTGCGCGAGAGCTCCTGCAACGGCACCATGCCATAGAGGATGGCGATGGTCTCGCCGTCGCGCTTCACCGGCACGACGTTGCGCACCACCAGCTTTTCCGGCGCAAAGTAGCTTGTCACGCGGTCTGAGATGTACGCGCCCCGCGCTGCCTCTGTTTCAAAATCGAATGCGCCGGAAACGTCGTAGCGGGCGCCGTCGGTCAGCAGCGTGCCGTCGGGTCGCAGCAGCGCGACGGTGGAGACAAAGGTCTTATCAAGGCTGAAGGTGTTCATGATGCGCAGCACAGAATCCAGATCGTCCTCGTCCTGCCCCGCGATCAGCTCCGCCATGGCGGAGAGAATGATCTGGTCCGTGCGTGCGGCATTGTTGATGTCCTTGGCAAGCTGCTTTGTTGCGGTCGTCAGCTCATCGAAGGAGCGCTGTGTGACCTCCTTACCTGCGCGCCTTGCGCAGACGAAGACCGTACCCGACAATTCGATCGCGCTGAACAGCGTGATCGCCAGCATGACACGCGAACGCGTTTTGTTTTCCATTTCTTTCTCCTTACTGCTCTGTCAGCTCGCGCAGATAGCGCTCCGCCTCCCGCTTCGGCAGGACGCGCGAGAAATAAAAGCCCTGAATGAAGTCGCAGCCCGCCGCAAGCGCAATATCCAACTGTTCCTTTGTTTCCACACCCTCAGACAGCGCTCGGATACCCATGCTGTGAGCAAGCTGCACCAAACCGGCAAGCAATGCCCTTCCGCGCTCCTCCTCCGCATCGAGGAGGATGCTGCGGTCGATTTTTACATAGTCGAATCGGTAGGTACACAGATCCGAAAGCGAGGAGTAACCGGCACCCATATCGTCCAACGCGATATGAAAGCCCAGCGCGATCAGACCGTTGAGCGTTTCCGCTGCCGCGCTTCGGTCATGCACAAGGCAATCCTCCGTGATCTCGATAATAAGGCAGTCATGTGAAAAGTCATACTGCTCCGCGATCTCACGCGCGCGCGGCAAGGTCCGCTCGTCCGAGAGCGACTGGCGCGTAAAATTACAGGACAGGCAGAGCTTCCCCAGCCCCTCGCGTCTCCATGACTGGAGCTGTGCACAGGCGCAGCGGAGCATATAGAGATCATGTTCTGTGACCGTGCCGGCGCGGATCATCAGGTCGATGTATTTTGAGGGCTTGAGCAGTCCCTCCTCCGGGTTTTGCCAGCGGGATACGGTCTCCGCACCGATGATCGTGCCGCCGCGATCCACCACAAATTGGAAGTACGGCTCAAATTCGCCCTTTTCCACCGCCTTGCTCATGCTGCCGCGCAGACGCTCGAGCTGCTCGCTCTCGTCGATCATGCCGCGCGTGCTGAACGCGCAGAGCATACCGTGACCGAACGCATAGGCGCAGCCCTGCCGCGCGCTATAGAGCGCAGCCTCGGCGCCGCAGTCGGGGTTTTCCGACAGCGAGCAGATGCCCGCGCGGAACGCGGCGGCATATTCGGCGCGGAAGCCCGCAAGGTAGCCGTCCAGCCCGCGGATAAGCCCCTCGGCGCGCTGCTGTGCCGCCTCGCGGCTGCCGCACTGACACACGAGCGCGAACATCCCGCGCCCCACGCAGGCGAGGTATTCCTCGCGTCCGCAGCCAAGGCGCAGATACTCCGCCGCGCGGGAGAAGATCTCCTCGCGCTCCGCCTCGCCAAAGCGCCGTTCGAGCGAGGGCATATCGCAGCCGATGCAGATGACATAGACGATGCTTCTGAGCGGGGCGGGGATGCGTGTTTCCATGCAGTTCAGATAATACCCGTCGTTGCCGATGCCGTAGCGCGGGTCGATGAGGGCGTTCGCCTTTAGCTCCGCGCGCTTTTTGCGCACAAGGACGCCCAGCGCGACCCCCGCGCCGAGCATCATCACGCCCAGCGCCGCGAGCGTCACGAGCCAGCGCGTGCGATAGAGCGACGCGCCGCCGTCCTTCACGCTGACGGCAAGGATGCCGAGGCGCTCCGCCGCGCCGATGCCGTCGAGCGCACGCGCGATCTCCTCCGCCTGCGCCTCGGGCAGCGCGGAGGCAAAGCCGATGCAGATCTTCTGCGGCTTGCCGGACGCGGGCAGTGAGCAGAAAAGCTCGCTGCGGCGCAGGTACGCGCTGTCCACCGTTCCGGCGGGAAAGGCGGAGATAATATCCGCCTGCCGGTTCTCCGCCTGCTGCGCCTGCGTGGTATGTTTGCTGTACGGCAGGTAGACAAGGTCGTAGTCCGTGCACCCGCTCACGCGGCGGTACAGCTCCGGCAGCAGCCCCACATAAGAGTCGCTGCGGCTGTCGTAGGACTCGATGGGATAGAGGTCCGCGTTGCCCGCGATGAGCACCGTCTCCCGCGCGCAGACCTCCTGCGCGCCGACCAGCGCTGCGCCGAGCAGCACCGCGGCACACAGAAGACCCCTTAGAATGTTCTTACGACGCACGCGTTGCGCCCCCTTTTACTTCAGATCGATCTTTCGGCGCTCGATGCGCCCCCAGTTGAGTTTCTTCTTTTTGTAGCCGACAAAGGCGGTGCAGCGCACCCACGCGAGGATAAAGCGCAGCAGCCCCAGTTCAAAAAGGCACAGGCACACCGCCTTCACCCCATCCCGGAACGACACGCTCAGATCCGCCGTATAGATGCGCGAGAAGAAGGCAGTGAGCGTCAGGACCCCGCCGAAAACGGCGTAGATGAGGAAGAAGAGCAGCATGAACGGCACGTTGATGAGGTCGCACCACCATGCGAGCACCATCGTGAACACGCCGAAGACCTCGATAAACGGCGAGAGCAGCTCATAGATGAGGAAATAGATGTAGGAAATATAGCTCACCGCGCCGAACCTGTGATTGCAGAACATGATGCGGTGCTTGTACATACTCTGGAAAAGTCCCAGATGCCAGCGCTTTCGCTGCTTGCACAGATCGCGCAGCCGCTCGGGCACCTGCGTCCAGCAGATGGCGTCGGTGGCGTAGCGGATGGCATAGTCGATGCCGTTGATTGTGCAGTATTCGTGCAGCTTGACCACCAGCTCCATATCCTCGCCCATGGTCTTGTTGTCGTAGCCGCCCACGGCGATGACCGTGTCCTTTTTGAACAGTCCGAACGCGCCGGAAATGATGAGCGAGCCGTTGAAGCGGTCAAAGAGGATGCGCGAAGCGAGGAAGGAGCGGTCGTACTCCAGCACCTGCATGAAAGCGAGGATGCTGCGCGGCAGGCGGTAGCGTTTGACACGCCCGTTTTCCAGCTCCACGTCGTTCGAGATGCGCACGATGCCGCCTACCGCCACCACCTTGCCGTCCTCCAGCACCGGCTGGGCGATGCGGCGCAGAGAGTCGTATTGCAGCACGGAGTCCGCGTCCATGCAGATGAAGTAGGGAAAGGTCGAGGCGTTGATGCCCATGTTCAGCGCGTCTGCCTTGCCGCCGTTTTCCTTGCGGATGAGCGTGAGCGGCACCTTCTGTGCGCTCGTTTCGTAGACACATTCCTCCCGCCGGCACTCGATCCGGCGGCGGATGGGACGGTGGACAACGTGCATATCGAACGCCTTGGCAAGCACCTCGGAGGTCGCGTCGCTCGAACCGTCGTCCACCACGATGATCTCATAGGAGCGGTAGTCGAGCGCAAGCAGCGAGCGCACCGTGTCCACAACGGTGATCTCCTCGTTGTGGGCGGGCACGATGATGCTGATGGGCAGATGGTAGTCCGTGGGCAGGATGCTTTTGAACTTCTCCTGCCGGTTCCTCTTATAGAGGTCGAGCGAGCCGACGATGACCGAGAGGAACAAAAAGGTCGAATAGCCGATCAGATAGGCGATAAAGAAATAGCTCACCCACTCAAGAAACAGCTTTATACCGTCGTACATACTGCGTCCTCCTTTTGCTCCTCCAGCTCCCGCACATCAAAGCGATAGCGCAGGATCTCGGAGGCGTAGCGGTCGTGCCCCTCGATCACGTCGATCAGATCGCGGTAGCCGAAGCCAAGCCGCTCAAGACTCTGCGAGGCGTTGAAGCGGATATACCAGTTGGGATGATAGAGGTTCCTCTTCAGTACCGCCGCAGTCTCCGCCCCGGGATAGCTCGCCAGCACCGACGAGGCGATGGCGGCGTACTCCCAGCGCGCGTTTTCCGAGGGCGTCGCATAGCGCAGCAGGTCTGCATAGGCGGGGGGATAGGGGTAGTGTCCGAGGTAGCGCAGGCAGGAAAAGCGCAGCTCGTCGTCCCGCGCGCCGTCGTTGAGGAGCGCGAGCACCCGTTCACAGTGCGCGCCGGAGGAAAAGCGGAAATAGTTGAGGATCGTCACCTGCATCCAGACCTTGAAATCCTCAAACGCCGCCCACAGCGCCTCGGCAAGCTGCGTCTCGTCGCCGTTGAAGTTCAAAAGTCCGTCGGCAAGGAGCTTGGTGTTGTAGTAGAGGCTGCTCGCGTCGATGATGCGCAGCGCGCGCACGATGATCTGCGCGTCGCCCGAGGTGTAGAGCGCCTGCATCGCGTTCTCGCGGCAGTAGATGCTCGGCTCGTTCAGCAGTTTGAGCAGCACCTCCTTGAGCGGTGCATCGTCCGCGCTGCCGAGCAGCTGGTATTTCTTGATAATGTAGGGGAAGTACGCCGCCTCGATCTCCTCGCGGCGGCAGTAGTCCTCCGCCAGCGCGATCGTCACGCCGTTGAGCGCGATCAGATACGCGCGCACCAGCTCCGGGCGGCGCGGGCGAAGGCGCTCGAGCGCCTTGTCAAAGGTCACCATGTTGTTCACACGGCGAAGGCGGCGCTCCATGTAGCGAAGGTGCGTCTCGTTGACCTCGCCGGTGAGGGCAAAGTGGTCGAGCTCGCGCTCCACCGCCAGTTCAAGGCGGGTGCTGTCGCGAAAGCTGCGCTGCGCCAGACGGCGCGAGAGCAGCACCGTCACGATGTTATAGAGGATCATGCCGGTGCAGATGCCGAGATAGACATAGATCAGAATTTGAACAAACACCGGCGTTCCTCCTTTCTCGTGTTACTGCCAGAGCTTTTGCAGAATGTAGTACGAGGGCTTGAGCCGCTCGTGATAGCTGACCGTATTGCCCCAGCCCTTGAGCGCCGCGGGATAGAGCGGCGTGCGCTCCTGCGCCGCGCCGTCGGTAAGACCAAGGTACATCGTGTCGATGGTGATGTAGTCCACACCGTAGTTTTCATACATGAACTCATACTCGAACGGATCTGCGCTGAACGTCTCGGACTTGGTTTGGGTTCTGCGAAATGCGTCGGGTCTGAGCGAAACAGATAAAGCATGAGCTGAAAAGCTGCTGCCTGCGAATGCCCCGGAAAAATGCTATATGCCGCAATAACAGAAGGCCGCCATCTCAATGAGCTACTGCTCACCGAGATGGCGGTTTATATGCTTACTGCTCAAATTCCTTCGACCAGTCGCGGTTCTCACGCTTGGCGGTCTGCGTTTCGTGAATGCCGTCCGCCTTGCGCTCGTACTCGTGCGAGTTCGTCGCCTCCTGGATCGCAAGATAGCCCCAGAAGGTCTCCGGATTGTCCGGCCAGACGATCTGGTTTGCGAGCAGGTCGCTCTCCTTCTCCGGCAGGCGGTGCAGCACGCGGTTCAGAAGCGTCGCTGTCTCGGCGCGGGTAAGGTTGTTTTCCGGACAGAACACCGTTTTGCTGCTTCCTTCCACCCAGCCATTGCCGTAAGCCTTGCCGATCGCATTCTCGGCCCAGTGGCCGGAAATGTCGGTGAACGGCGTGTCGGCCGACTTGGCAGTCTCGTCAAAGCGCGCGATCATCGCGGCGAATTCCGCGCGCGTGATGGGTGCGTTCGGTCGGAACGTGCCGTCGGGATAGCCGCTGATGACGCCCATCTTCGAGAGTGTGGACACTGCCGCGGCGTACCACGCGGTACCCGGCACATCGCTGTAAGCGTTGTCCTTCGTCAAATTCTGCATGCGCACATCGTCCTTGAGCAAGCGGAAGAGCACGGTCGCCACCTCAGCGCGGCTGATGCTTCCGTTCGGGCGAACGGTGCCATCCTCGTAACCGAGCAAGTATGCGTAATGATCCTTGCCGTTGAGCATTTCCGGGATGGGTGCGAGCGTCGGCTTTGTCTCGCTCGGCTTTGCCGGTGTGGACGGAGTCGAGGGACTTCTCTTGGCACTGAAGTGCGCGTAATAGGTCGTTCCCTGCCAGACGGTGCCAGCCTCCCTCGTCGGAACGAACGTCAGATCAGTCGAAAGCAGCGTGCCGTCGGCGCTGTACCAGCCGTCAAACCGCGCACCGTTCTTCGCCTGCGCAGTCGAACCGGTGGGCTTGCCGTTCACAGCCCCAATGGTCTCCGACCCGGCAGTCACCGTGCCGAGCGATTCATCGCTGCTCGCATAGTTGAGCGTGACGTCACGCTCCTGCCAGACGGCGTAAAGGGTTGCACTATCGCCGTCTTTTGGCTCACTCCCTGATGAAACGAGGTCCGTGAACTGCACCTCCGCTCTGTCGTTGAACTGCTTTGCGCCGCCTTTTGACAATGCCCAGCCCACAAAGTCATAGCCCTCGCGGCTGAAGCGGCATTCATTCAGCGGGAGATACTGCCCGTGCCCAAAAGTCTGCGCCGCCATCTCTCCCACGCCACCGTTGGCATCAAATGCCAGCGTGTAGCGCTGGGGACGGAAATAGGCCACATAGCTTGCGCTCACATAGCGGCCGTTCTGCTTCTTCGGGACAAACGTTCCGCTGGTCTCCACATTTGCCTTTGTAAGGTCATTATACCAGCCTGTAAACACGCTGCCGCTTTTCACCGTGGCTGTCGCGCCGACAATCTCACCCATTTCAGGATTAACCTTTTCATAGATGATCTCGCTCTGCACGGCAGGGTCATTTTGCACCGCTGCTTCGCTCTTCAAATTGAGCGCAACACTGCCAAGCGAATCGGGGAAGGCTGTGTAGGTGATCGTCACATGTTCGATCTCTCTCCACTGCGCGTAGAGTTTCACTTTCCCATTGTTTTCAACCGTTTTGGTAAACGCTGCGCCGTCGCTGTAAAAGTCACCGCTGCCATCACTCTGAGTTGTCCAACCGTCAAAGGTATACCCCTTGCACTGAAACTGATTTTGGCTCAGATTACGTGAGGTATCCGCGGCGCTGAACGTCTGGTCCGCCATTTCACCGCTTTGCGCTCCTGCGTCTATGATGGGGTAGTTCGGCTCATAATGAATCTTAAACGTATTCGGTTCAAACACGGCGACATAGCGCACCACGAGCACGGGCGGTCCGTTCTCCTCTCTGCTCTTCGTGAGCAAGTCCAGCTTCGCCTGCATCATGGCCGTGGTAACAGTCAGCGTCACGCCTGTAATCACATTTCCGTTTTCATCCGTTGCCTTTGTTAAATTGCCATCACTTGTCTTTTCATACCAGCCGACAAAATGGTAGCCGTCACGCGGAGTTGCGGTCGAGGAAACAGGCTTTTCGTCTACCGTACTGCCCCGCACCGTAAAGCTGCCGCTGCGGAGACTCACGGTGCCGCCCTCAGCCGGTGTGGCATCAAACTCCACCGTCGCCGTGTCCACAGGCTTGTAGACGGCGTAAAGCGTCACATCATGGCTGCCATCTTTCGTGATTCGAAGCGTCTCATTGTCGACCACCGCGCCGGGGCCCTGCGTCTGAATGGTGTCTAAATTATCATTTGTCGGTTTTACAAGGCTCCAACCGGCAAAATATGTCCCATCCGGCGCCGTACCGGTGAACTCGTGCAGCGTGATCGACGCGCCGAACGGAATACCGCGCTGTGTTGTATCACAGCCGCTCTTTCCCGCAAGCGCAGAATAATCGTAACTGTCGTGCGATTCAGGCGGCGTACCTGTGCCATTTCCAATATCATACGACACCGTATACGTATCGGGTGTAAAGCTCCACTGGCCGGTCAACGTCAGATCATTTCCCGGCATGTTAAAGCCGCCGCCCGCAGCAACAACACCTTCATTGTCGCTGCGTTTCCAGCCGCCAAATGTCCACGCGCCCTTGAGCGTCAGGTCCGGACTTACGTAAAGCTCGCCCTGCTTATAACTCGGCTCACCCGCCGCAGTGACCGGCTCCGTGCGGAAATACTGCTTCTTATCAGCCGGTGCGGAAAGATTGCTCGGTGTCCAGCTGCTGCTGTTCTCCGCCACCTGATAGGTCAGCGTAAATCTGGTATTCGGCATGAACGTCCAGTGGCCCGTCAGCGTGCGGTTTCCGCGGATGTTCACAAGATTCACCTCGCGGATTTGGTTCTGCTCATCACGCCAGCCGGAAAACGTCCATTTGCCGTAAACCGTCACGTCATTCTCCCGCTTGGTCCCGGGAATGCTCGTTTCATTTGCCTTGTAATCCGTCGAAATAGGATAGTTATCGCCGTCCATCACGGTAGCAGGGGCAGGAAGCGTCTTTCCCGCTGCCGCCAGTTCCTCATCCGTCGGGCATTCGTTTGGGGTCTCTGTCCACTGATACGTCACCGTATGTGTGGGGGCAAAGCGGGCGTAGATCGTCTGCACGCCCTCAGCCTTTGCCGTATAAGTATATGTTGCCTGATTGCTGACGAACTGGTAGTTATCGCCGTCCAGCTGCTGATACCAGCCGATAAAGCAGTAGCCTTCCTTCGCCGTCGCAGTCGCCGTGATCTTCTCGTTGGCCTGAGAATAGTAGTCGGTGACCGCTTCATTCGTTTCTGTTGTAACAGTCGATCCGTCGCTCTTTCCTACTGTAATGCTGCCGCAGTTCGCATTTACCAGAAAATCATTGCTCACTGTGCCGTCCTCACCCTTCACGCGCGAGGCGGTGACAAAGCGCTGACGCCACTTCCACTGGGCGATGAGCGTTGCGCCGCCGGATTGGAGCGTTTCATTTGTACCATCAGCCGCCGTAAAGGTAAAAGTATCGCCTTCCGTGTCATAGCTCACGGTGTGGACCGCGGGCAGCACTTTATTGTTTCGCGCAAGCAGCCAGCCGTCGAAGCGCCAGCCATCCTTTGCTGTTGTGGCAGCCTGCGCATTATAAGGTCCACGCGGCGTCAACGTGCCGTCACTGCCCGGCTGCTGCGCAAAGGAGACCGCATTTGTTCCATTGTCGCCGTAGGTATACCGGTCTCCGCCGTTGGCCTCATATATGACCATAGGCTTTTTGACAAAGACCAGCACGATATCCGCCGGTTCCTTCACACAGTGCTCATAAGCATAGATTTTGTCATGTTTCGTCCAGCTCCCTGCGGGAATAAACTTCTTCTCCAGCCCGTTCTGCGTCTGGCGCGTGACATACGCGCCGACGAACTGAACATCGCCGCTTTCTGGTTCGACCGCCTGCACCGTGATGGTGCTGCCGTCAGCCACTACCAGCTCTCGCATACTGCCGCCGATCTTGTAATTCTCGTCGGTCGAAATGCGGATATTGCCCCATCCCTCCGCCGTGGCCGCCGCCGTGATGGTCTGATAAAGGCTGAAATGAATATTGTCGATCAGATTGCCTTGTGTACTACCGCCTGCCGCAGAATAGGAGCAGAAGGCAAAGACGGTCTCCCTCTGCCCGTCCGGCACGGCGTAGCGGCAGCTATACGCAAGCCTCCCCTCCGCATAGTCCGAGCTGTTTGTGCCGTAATTGCCCCAGGCGTTGTTACTCGTGCCGATGATCCAGACATTCCATTTCTCCGTGTACACGTCAGACGGCGAAGCGCTGAACGCATCCCCGATATCATTCTGGAAGCCGCCGTTTGCGGCAAACTTTTTGGAGTAGACCGTGATTTTCTCTGTGCAGCCCGTATTGAAGACAGTCACGCCCATATCCGATTCGTGCCGACGCACCCAGTCCGTCATGCGCATGAACTGATCCCTGCCATCCTTGCTCGGCTTGGCTGGTTTAACGTCCTGCTTCGGGCCGATGATGAGCGCCATCTGGTCAACGCCCATACGGCCGCGGTGAGAAAGGCCCCACTCATACACATTGCCGCCGACCGTCGTGGCATACTGATAAAGCGTGCTCTCTTCGTCGGCGTTCAGCTCCGCAAACTGGCACCCACTATCCTGAAGATTCGGCGTACCCATAATATGAGGAACTGTTCCAGTTTTCCTCGTCGACCCGAACTCGATCTTTTTGTCGGATGCCGTTGTTTTCCAGTCAAAAGCCAGATCTGGAACCCACTGCGGCGCATTCATATTGTCAAACGCAGGCTGCTCAAAGCTGCCGTTTTTGATGGCGTTGTCCGTAACGCTGCGCGTATCGGCCGCCAGAATAGAAGTTGGCAGCAAACTCAGTGCCATTGCCAGCACCATCAATCCGCTGACGGCCCGCTTTTTCCAATCTCCTTTGATGTCCATGATAGATCGTCTCTCCTTTTATGGGGTGTGAAGAAAGTCTCTAACCCACTGTTTTTATTGATGCATAAATTGAATTATAGCATTGTGCAAACAGTTATTCAATGGGCACTTTTTAATGAGACTCTCCAAAAGTGATCGAATCTTTTTGCCGTTTTTGGCCATTGAAAATCATGTGATCTGCGTTTCGTTTTTCTTTCCCGCGCACCACTTTTATGGCATTCAAAGTCCTATCCAACATCCTGCGGACAGGAACAGTTCTTTACAAATGCTTGAATTTTGTATAGCACTTTTTATGGAGAAAACCAAATTGATAGTAAGAAAAACAGACCGAAGAACCGTCATGACCAAAGGGATGATTCAGGATGCGCTTCTGGAACTGCTCCAGAATACCCCCTATGAAAAAATAACCGTTACTGCCCTGTGCAAGCAATCCGAGATTACCAGAGCAACCTTTTACCTGCATTATAATAATATCGACGATGTATTAGAGGAACTGCTGGACGACGCTCTCCGGCTTACAGAGTTTGACGCCATCCAGCCGCTCCCCTCTGCCATCTCCAATCGGATCATAGAAAACGAGAAAAACATCGAAGAAAAAAACCCTGATCCCGACGCCCTGCTTCCGGCCTGTCAGCGCGCCACAAGCAATCCCAAATATCGAATCCTTTTTCTGGACGAAAGCTTATCTCATCATACCCGACGTTGGAAAATCCAACGCAATAAAATAAAGATATATTAAGTAAAGATATATAAATTACTGATAGAATCGATTCGATTCAGAAGCGGCGGCAGCAAGAAAAATTTTCTGCGAAAGATTATTGACAAACATTTGTTCTGATGCTATTATGTGAAACATAGCAGGAAATCCTGTCGACAACAGAATGTTCCGAAGCGCACCATGAAAAGTAATACATGAAAAGTAATAAAGGAGCGCTGCGACCGAGAATGGTCGCAGCGCTCCTTTTGGTGCTCTTTAGGAAAAATATGGGGGGCGGGATCACAATCCCAAACAACTGAATAACCAGCAACGCGGACAACACCGCAGGTTGGGAAACGCGCACGGTGCGCGCGAAGACCCGGAGACATCGAACTTCCGGCGAGCGAGAAACGCACCGTGGGTAGTCTTGGCAGGCTGCATCATGCCGCCCAATCTGTTTGGACACACAATGTCCGGCCTGCACATAAGACAGGCTGCCGTGGCTGGGGTTGAAAGCAGTCAAGGCCCCTTCCACGAGCTGTGAGAGCTGCCAAGCTCTGTCCGCGCTGTTCCCCATCGCCGGGGCGCGAGCTGCAAATACGGCGTAAGAAAACCATAGCGACTATACTAGCGACTACACAGGGCAAAAATTCGAATTTCAAACTTGCATAGCGACTATTCCCTGACGGTTGTTAATTGGGCATAGATTCAAATCCGAAAACTCAGTCATTATTTTCTCGGTAACTTTCTTAAATGGTGCTGTAAGATAATGCGGAAGAACATAGAAATCAATCAAATCAAGCCCTGCATCTTCTTGTGAGTAGTCCTCCGGCTTTTCATCCATTTGCTCGATATATTGGATGCTTGGAGCGCATATAATCGCACCTGCCGATTCACCAATCATCAGTTTTCCCTTTGCCAATTCTTTCTTCAACAGCTCATCCGTTCCCGTTTTACGGAGCTGGTCTATAAGGAAAAAAGAATTTCCGCCGGTAAAATATATCACATCCGCATCTTCAAAAACAGACTGTATCGTTGAATAAGCCTCCGTTGAAATATCAATTTCAGTTACGATTGCTCCCAACTTTTTGAATAATTTTCGAGCCGAGCCGACATAACCGGTGTAGCCTTCACGCAGCGAAGCTGTTGGAATAAATGCGACTTTTTTATTTTCAATTTCTTCCTTTATCAGACTTCCTACACTTGAAAAGTGCGAACATAAAAACAGTTTCATCAATATTCTCCTTTATATATAAATTCCGATTTGCTGCTCTCTATTACTCCCGTGCCAGTTCATATAGGCTGCGGATGGATTCCATGACCGTATGCCACGACAGGTCGGCGGCATAGGAAAACTTCTTCTGATAAGCCCGCCACAGCTTTTCCATGTTTGGGTCGGCCTCAACTTCATCAAAGGCCGCAGGCGTGTCGGCAAGATACTTCTCTGTACCGCGTTTCCTGGCCGTTGCAATGAGCGCCGCACGGAGATCGGCTGGGACGATGCTCTGGCCGTGGAGCTGGCTCAGAATGTGCAGATCATAGAAATCTCTCATGCGGGTGTTGGTGGTGGCGCGGGACACGACAGTTTCCAGCTTCTCAGCCAGAACAGTTTCCAGATTGTACGCCAAAATTTCAATGGAACGATCCTCCAGCATCAGCTTGAAGCTGTAACGCACTTCGCGGGGCGTGATGGCGTCGCCGGTGGAAATGTCGATCTTGAGCGGCGTTATCACGCCGTCAAACTCCGTTTCCATGCTGACACGGATGCCCGGATACTCGGCCTCGTCCATGATCTCGGAAATGCGCTTCACCCGGAACCCCACGCCATCGTCCACCGGTACGGAGATGATGGAGGCAATCATGTTCTCCACTTCCTCGATGCCGACCGTCGCACCCTTTACGGTCGCGTCAATGTCCATCGTGGAGCGGGCGTCAAGGCCGACCATTGCAGCCACCAGCATCCCACCTTTGAGGATGAACTTGTCCCGATATTCCGAAAGAGAAATGCGCTCCAGAAAGCGCTCCATCATGTAATTGCGCATCAGGATTTGCGCATCTGCGGATTTGTCCTTGGAGAGATTGCGTATCAGGTCTTTGAGCTGCCGTGCAGTCTTAATCATAAGAGTACCTCCAAATACTGCCGAAGCAGTTTTTCAACACGGAACATCTGCGCATAGCGCATCAGCTTCCGTAAGTCCTTGTCTTTTCGTTTTGCGTATTGCTTGAGTGCATCCTGAAAGGTCTGCACCTCGATTCCACTGCGGCTGCGGATCAGATCGCAGATGGTACGCTCCATATCATAGACGGGAACCGGGTTGCCAAAGGGCGTGTTCATCGTGACGATCCCCACATCATGCAATTCTTTCTTGATGGTGTAGACCTTGATGCCGCCTGCTTGCAGGCTGGCAGGATTGTAGCCGGTCTTGACCGTGATGGAATACGGATTCGGCTCCCGGTCGGTCAGGTCATGGAAAAACAGCGCGCTCTCATGGGAGAATACGGCCTGCGCACAACGAAGGTGCAGCAGGTACATGGCGTCCGTCCATGCATCTGGCGAAACATAAACGCCATGCGCGGCCTGCTCTACGCCGCGCTGCTTGGCGTAGGCGTAAAACGTGGACTTGGCAATACCGATTTCCAAAACCTGCGCGGTTTTGACGATCCCATTGTTTTGCTGAAAAAGCAGATCAAGCCGGTCGTAGGCGGTCATGTTATCACTTCCTTCTTGCTAATATTATATCCGAGATTAGCAAGAAAGTAAACAACGATTTTAGAAAAGCAAGCCGAGGCGTTCGCCCCGGCTTGCGCTTTAACTATGAATGAAGTTTTTCATGGCAGCGTTCACGTCTTGCAGCTTGCCAAGTCCCTGCACCGCCAGCAGCGGAAGTCCCATCGGGCTGATCAGGAACGCCAGCACAAGGAGGATAATGCCGTTTTTTACAGAGTAGGTAATCATCACGGCGAAAGCCAGCAGGGAGAGCAGGCCGCTTGCCAGCTTGAACACGAAGCCGGAGCAAGACAGCAGCCCCGCGCACAGCCAGACGAACAGGGACAGGATAAGCGATAGCGGCACAAGGATAATTTTCAGAATAGACATTTGACGGCCTCCTTTTCAAAGACGTTATGCTTTTCTAATATCAGAATACCATGACAGCACGCGCTTTGCAACAATGCGGGGCTTTGTGCGGACAGGGGCGGCGGTTATTCCGCCGCCCCTGCGACTTATTTCAGCGCCGCCAGCGAGGAAACGATTTTCTCTGCCGCCGTCCATATCCGTTCCTGACTTTGCTGAATGTCCTCCAAATCGGCCTCATAGATGCGGCCTGTTTCGTGAGCGCGGCGGGTAAGCTGGTTGAGGTTGTTGCTGGAATACCGAAGCAGGGACACCAGCTCCCGCAGCTCCGGAAGGTCGAGCTTCACCACATATCCGTCAATCGCCATCTTGCGGAGATACGCCGCCATGTTGGTGGTGCCGAACTGCGCCATCTTCGTTTCAATCATTTCCCGCTCCTGTGGCGTGACGCGGAATTTGAGCTGAATATCCCGCTTGCGTTTTGCCATCGCTCAACGCTCCGGGGCTTTGGACTTCGCCGAAATTTTCGGCGAAGTTGTTTCAGGCGGCTTTTTCAGCTTGTCCCGGACGGAGGTTTTCTGCCGCTCCTGCGCGTAGGCTTTGCGGGTCTGGCTGAGAAACAGATCCACCAGACCGGGATGGCTGTTGACGGCCAGATAGCAGTTGCGGTCAGTACCCCATGCGTCAGGATTGGCGGGGATGGACATGGCGTTTGCCCAAGCCCTGTTGTCAGGAGAATACCGTCTGTCCCAGTCCGCTTGACAGACGGTGATGGCAAGGACATGGAACGTGCGGTCATAGCCGAACTGCTGCACTACCTGATCGACCGCTGCTGTATCCAGCCGGTTATCCCGGTAGTGGTCACGGATGGCGGCTTCAATCGCTTCCTTGCAGGCCGTGTTCGCCTGATTGGAAGCTCGGTAGGCCGAAAGCTCGTCATGCTCTCTGGCATAGGATGCCGGGTGCTTGTAAACGGGGAGATTTTTCATTATCGTGCCTCCATTTCTTTTTTGTGGGGCTTTTCCGGTGTGCCATGAACGGGCGGCGCTTTCAGCCTGTCCAGAACGGAAGGCCGCGTCGATTTTGCAATCGCCTGCTCAGGCTGCGGCTGTCCCTTGCCGTCCAGATTCAGCTCCATATCCAGTTCGATGAGCCGTGCAGTCTTTGCGGTCAGCTCCTGCTCCTGCGGGAACGGCTTACCGACCTCAGCCTTTGCCGCTGCCTGCTGGTTATAGAGGTTTTCAAGCTGAGGCGGCACCACCAGCCGGTGCAGAAGATGCTTATTCATTTCTGCGCCCCTGTCCCTTGACGGTCAGGATGCCGTCCAGCGTGGTCGCGGTGATCCGCAGGCGCTCGGCCACGGCGATGTCATTTTTCACGCTTTCATCTACGGTGCTGCCGCAAACCACCAGCACACGAGCGCGGCGCAGATATTCCCGTGCCATGTCGATGCCGTCCTTATGCTCCTGCGGAATCTCATCGCGCAGGAACAGCGGCAGAAACAGCGTGGGGCAGACGGGCGAAAAGCCCGCATCATAGACCGCCCTGCAATACTTGGCGGCATTTTCGGTGTTCTCAAACTCATTCTCGCTCCACGGAGCGGTGATGTAGGCAAGGGGGCGTTTCATCGGTATCAAATCCTTTCTCCCGGAATCGGGCATGAAAAAAGACGGCCTTTAGGGGCCGCCGTGAAAATCGTGATTGACCAGCATGGCATAGTGGTTGTCGATGGTGGAAACGGAATTGAACAGCGCCGCCATAAGATAGGCTTTCGTATTCCAAACGCGAGTGGTGTTCTCGCGGATACCGTCCATGACCTTTTCGATGTGCATGGAGGTGATCTTTTCAAAGCGCTGTTGCACGAAGCCGGTGGGATACTCCGCATCCCGCCCGATCTTGACTGTGGGGCTGCGGTTCATAGCAACCTCCAGCATAATCTCCACCAGCTCATCAAGCTGCATCCGGTCATACTGCTGACAGAGAATGTCGTATTCGATTTGCTCTCTGATCTCCGCTTTTTTCTCAAGCCCCTCCGTCATTCCGTCCGCCGCAGGCAGAAAGAATGAATGAGTGCTTGATAGATCAGTATTTGATTTTTGAGTATTAGATTTCTTAGTATTTAATTGCGCGGGATTATCCGTATCCGGTGCCTCCGTATCCGGGTTATCCAGATACGGGTTTTCCGTATCTGGTAAAGTCGTATCCGGTGGAGAGGGCTTTCGGGGCTTCTCGAAGATGGTGTACTCCGTGTCGGAAATGCGCCCGTCCTTGCCGCGAAGCTGACGGCGGATGATGTAGCCCGCCAGCTCCAGCTCCTTGAGCGTTTTCCCGATGGCGTCCACGCCCTCCTTGCAGATTGCAGCCAGCCCCCGCGTGGTGTAATTCCACTCGTCGGGGAGGGAGAGCATCATGGAGAGCAGCCCCTTGGCTTTCAGGGAAAGATTGCTGTCTTTCAGGTGATGGTTGCACATCACCGTGTAATCCCGCGTCCGTTCAACGCGAAATACAGCCATATTGCTTCAATCCTTTCCGCAGGGCAGTCAACCTGTTTGGCCGTCCTCCTCGGCAAACCGTGTATCCAGCCGCTTTACGCTCCAGTTCTGCTTGAACTGTCCCAGCGGGCCGGTGCCGAACTGCGCCAGCGCACGGCGATCCAGCTCCAGCAGCTTTTCCCACAGCTCCGGGTGATGCTTTCGCAGCTTCCGCAGCTCGTCGATACGCTGGAACGGGCAGCACCAGCAGGACGCACGGTGGTAAATCTCATACAGCCCGCCGAAGTCAAAGCCACGGTCGTAACAGGCTTGGAGCGCCTGCGCCTCCGTGATGCCCCATTCCACGAGGGGATACCGCTCATCCTTGCAGCGCCACGCTTCATCGGCGGCGATACCGACATAGTGGATCGCGCCCAGCTCGCCTTTGAGCCGGTTGACCTCCTTGGTGATGAGGTGCGTTTTGAGCTGCCCGGTACACCAGCGGACGCGGATTCCCGGCCAGCCGTTGCCGTAGGGCGGGATGCCCAGCTTTGCGCGGTTTTCCAGACTGCGGGGCTTCTGCTTGGGTTCGTCGAACATCAGGTATTCAAAGCCCTTGGGATGCCGCAGCGTGGTGATATGGATGCCGCGCTCCCGGAAAAGATGCTCGTCCAGTTTGGCAAGGTGTTCATACATTTCCGGGAACTCCATGCCGGTGTCCGCTGACAGCACCATATTGATGGGCATATCCCGTTCGATCATCAAAAGCAGCATGGCGGTACTGTCCTTGCCACCGGACAGGCTGACGGCGTGAAACTGCTTGCCGTTCGCGTTCTGAATGGTTTCCCGCATGGGGAAGCCGCTCCGTTTTCACTCCTTTCCCACATCACAGCTCATAGATGGGCTGCTCGTGTTCGTAGTAGGGATCGCACAGGGCGGCAAGCTCAGCCACCAAGTCCTCCAAATCCAGAGAAATCTCGCTGTCAGCCCAATCGCTGCCCTTGTAGACGCGATACTCGGTGACGTATTCGCCTTCTCCGGCGTTCACGCTGAATTTGGCAACGACGGCAAAGCCCATATCCTCCAGCAGCCACAGCTCCATCGAGCGGGCGGCAAACACCGCGCCGATATAGCTGTCGCCCACATCCTCATAGAGAAGCGTCGCTCGCTGCTTGAACAGCTCCGCGCTGCGGTAGTCCAGACTCAGCGCATTTTTGCCGTCTGCGCGGTAGGCATAGACCGTTTCGGCCTTGTTCCAAACGGCTTGCAGCAGGGCGTGATAGTCGATGTTTTCCAGAAACTCGTCGATCTCCGTTTCCGTGTAGCCGACCTCCGTACCCTTGCGGAACAGCGTGGTCAGCGCTTTTTCCAGCTCTGTTACTCTGCTCATGGTAATTCCTCCAATCATTTTAGTGACGCCGCTTTTTCCGGTCAGGGAGGATATGCCCCTCAATGACGGCGGCGTGTTTGCGGATTTTGATTTCTCCGCGCCTCTCGGATGCCTGCGCCTTGGCGTATCCCACATCGGAGAGGAACAACCTCAGCCGTTCGCCCTTTTCACCCACAGGAGATTTCCATGACAGGACATCAAAAATAATCATGTGGCGGGTTTCGTCCATAAAGCGCTCCAGCGCAAGGATGCTGTGACCGCCGACAAAATCATCAGCGTTCATATTCGGCACCTCGCGCTCTGATCTGAAAGGCGGCAAGCCCGTAACGGGCGATCAGAGTGGCGTTGACGATCAGGCGCAGCGCCTCCGGATCAATCACCTCCGGTTCTGCTAAGTCCGCCATCGTGACCGCCTCCGTCTTGTCGCAGAGGTCGCGCGCCGCCATAAACAGTGCGTAGTTGTGCGGCGAGGTGTTTTTCAGCACCGCATAGCCGAACTCGATCCCGTCCTTGCAGAAGCAATTTGCCGTGCGGCGGTAAATATCGTCGTTGGAGGTCAGCAGGTACATGGCCGCATAGTAGGCGTTGGTGCCTCTGCGGCGGCGATAGCCCTGCACGGCACATTGATACTGCATTCGGCGCTCATGCTGCTCGCAGCTCCAAAGGCTTCCGGGATAGTGCTTGATCAGCAGGTTCAGGCGCGAGGACAGGCGGCGGTCGCGGGGGAATGTTTCCATGACGGCCTCGCGGTAGCCGACCACACCGGCCTCGATACGCTCGGCCAGCCACGGGCAGCGCAGGGCGGTACAGCCCAGCTTTTTCACATACTCGGTACAGAGCTGGCAGCTCACATCCTTGGGGGAATATTTGAATGTGTTGATATACATGGCGTCCTCCTTTTGGCATGAAAATAGCGGACAAACAAACTGCTTGTCCGCTCATCGGCTCTGGTCGCGCTGGCGCTTTTTCTGCCATGCGTCCAGTAATTTGAAAATGGTGTTCTCAATCTGGAACGGGGTATAGGAACGCGGGAAGTATTTGCGGAGCTTTTCACCGGAAAGGGTGATGTCGTTTTTCTCCGGTTTCTTCTGCTCCATCATAATGGAGAGCATGGTGTCCTCGTTTAGCTCGCCGCTCTGACTGAGCTTTTTCATCCGCTGCGCCTGCGAGAGCGAGGGGGTGGTCTGTTCGCTGTCGATGGTTTCCAGAAGCAGCCCTTGTTCCTTGGGTGTCAGCGCCGCAAGCTGATAGGCGGGACTGAGGGCAATCTTCTTCTCGTCCACCATCTGCTGAAGCTCCGGGACTAACTGCGTCAGGGCGATGTAGTTGCGGATGGTGTCGCCGCTCACACCGGCATCCTGACCAACTTCATCATCGCTGCGGAACTTCGCCGAAATTTTCGGCGAAGTCAGATCCGTCCGTGCGCCCTGCCGCTTGATGGCCTCCATCTTCATCTTGTAAGCTTTGGCGCGTTCAGAGGGGAGAATGTTCTCACGCTGGAGATTGCTGTCCACCATGATGATGGTGGCAGCGTCCCGGTCGATGTTGCGGACAATGACGGGCATGGTGGCCAGCCCCGCCAGCTCACAGGCGTGTTTGCGGCGGTGGCCTGCGATCAGTTCATAGCCGCCGTCCTCCCGTGGCCGCGCCAGCGCGGGGACGAGGACGCCGTACTCCTTGACGCTTTCGGCGGTTTCCTGCATGGACGCATCCTCCCGCACCTGAAAGGGGTGATCCGGGAATGGATGCAGCTCGGAGAGCGGAATCTGAACGACTACTTCCTGCTGCGGTTTCGGCTTTTTGGATGGCGCGGGCTTTTTGCCCGGTTCCTTCTGCACGGTTTTTTCAGGCATTGTGTTCCTCCTGTCGGCATCTGATTTTGGGTACAAAAAAAGGACATTTCTTCTTTTCAGAGGGAATGTCCTGATTTCTTGGACGGGCTGAGAGCCCGCCCAAACGGTATTTTATTTTTGTCGTTACTATAACACCCCCTACGATATAACTACTTCGCGGCTCGATTTTTCGGTTTGGAAAAGGATGAAAAACCTTGCCAGATAACCGAAAACCCTTGATGTACGGGGCTTTTCCGGTTTGTCGTAATTATACCGTAAGGGCACACATTCGCGACGTTATCACTGAAAAGCGGCGTGGACGTGCGGACGCTGTCGGAAACGCTGGGACACTTCAGTGCAGGATTCACCCTCAGCACCTATGTCCACTCGACGTCAGGCATGAAACAGAGCGCGGCGGACGCGATCGGAAACGCCATCCGCAACGCGATCTGAAGCAGAAAACCAAAGCGGCGGCTGCAAGTTGCAGCCGCCGTTCAAACGTTCAAAATATTCTTGAAAACAGAGAAACTTGTGCTATTTTGTCAAATAAATCTCGATAAATCCACCGCGTTTACGTGTAAACTATACCCCAAGAAGTGGACAAGGAAATGACCCATAGCGGCGCGAAACATGGTATACTGAAGGCAGGAAGAAGGAGACGGCTATGGGAACAAGGAAAAAATTCAGCGCGGCGGAACAGGAGCTTCTGCGTACAAAT
>JALFSI010000003.1:0-47704 GCA_022779365.1 Clostridiales bacterium | reverse complement strand
AAAAGCTTGAAGAGCTTTTTATAGCGCCAACGGCGCGTCAGATTCTGCATGAGACGGCGCAGCGTGCATTCGCACGATGCGAGTGTGCGTAGCACACGGGATTCTTGATTAAATATTTTAATCAAGAATCAGTATAAAAAGAAAAACGACGCCCCCGGAGGAAATTCCTCCGGGGGCGTCTTTCAATGCTGCTCGATATGTCTTTGTATCCGTCCCACGATCATTTCCAGCGCGATCAGGTTTTTGCCGCCCTCGGGGACGATGAGGTCGGCGTTTTTCTTGCTCGGCTCGACGAACTGCTCGTGCATGGGCTTGACCGTGGTCAGGTACTGGTCGATGACCGACTCGATCGTCCTGCCGCGCTTGCGCACGTCGCGGCGGATGCGGCGGCACAGACGCACGTCGGCGTCGGTGTCCACGAAGATCTTGATGTCCATCTCGCGGCACAGCTCCAGATCCTGAAAGATCAGGATGCCCTCCACCACGATGACCTTTTCCGGCTCGATGTGCAGAATGCCCTCGGCGCGGTTGTGCACCGTGAAATCATACGTCGGGCAGTCGATGGCGACGCCCTGCTTCAGCAGCCGCAGATGCTCGATCATCATGTCGGTGTCGAACGCGTCCGGGTGGTCGTAGTTGAGCTTTGCGCGCTCCTCATACGTCAGCTCGTTGTGCTGCTTATAGTAATTGTCGTGGCTGAGCACGGTGATATTTTCGCCGAAGCGGTTCATCAGCGCCTTTACCAGCGTGGTTTTGCCGCTGCCCGTACCGCCCGCGACCCCAATGACGATAATGTTCTGATCCCCCACTGCCTTTTTCTCCTCTGTCTCTTATTCTACAACGCCCAAAATGAGCGGCTGCGGCGCGGGCGCTTCCTCGCCCCAGGTGAGCGCGTCCAGCAGCAGCTCCCTTGCGGGCGCGAGCGTTTTTTCGTCGTTCGTGTATAAGACCGCCAGCTCCTCGCCGGTCTTTACATGGTCGCCCGGCTTGCGGTGCAGCGTGATGCCGGCGGCGTAGTCGATGGCGTCGTCCTTCGTCTTGCGCCCCGCGCCGAGGATGCACGACGCCTCGCCGATCTTCTGCGCGTCCGTCGCGGTGATGTAGCCGCCATGCGCCGCCGTCACGCGCAGCGCGCAGCGCGCCTGCGGCAGCCGCGTGTGATTCTCCAGCGCCAGCGCGTCGCCGCCCTGCGCCGCGACCCACTGCTGCATTTTGCGGAATGCCGCGCCGGACGTGACCGCCTCCTCCACGCGCGCCCGCGCCTCATCGGCGGACCAGCCGTTGCACAGCTCCAGCATATTCTGCGCCAGCACAAGGCTCACCTCGCGCAGATCGTCAGGACCTTCGCCCCGCAGCACGTCCGCCGCCTCGGCGACTTCGAGGGCGTTTCCGATATTTTTGCCCAGCGGGATGTCCATGTCGGTCATCACCGCGCGCACGCGCCTGCCGCAGTGCTGCCCGATGGCGACCATGCGCTCTGCCAGCCGCGCGCCGTCCTCCGGCGTTTTCATGAACGCGCCCGAGCCGATCTTCACGTCCAGCACGATCGAGTGCGACCCCGCCGCCAGCTTTTTGGACATGATGGACGAGGCGATGAGCGGCAGCGAATCGACCGTCGCCGTCACATCGCGCAGGGCGTAGAGCTTTTTGTCGGCGGGCGTGAGATTGCCGCTCTGCCCGATGACTGCGATGCCGATGTCCGCCACCTGCCGCATAAATTCCTCCGGCGTGAGCACCGTGCGGTAGCCCGGGATCGCCTCGAGCTTATCGACCGTGCCGCCCGTGTGCCCGAGCCCGCGCCCGGACATTTTGGCGACCTTGCCGCCCAGACACGCCACGACCGGCGCGACGATGAGCGTCGTCTTGTCGCCGACGCCGCCGGTGGAGTGCTTGTCCACGGACTTGTCGCCAAAGCGGCTTAAGTCCACCGTGTCGCCGGAGCGCATCATGGCGTCCGTCAGCACGGCGGTCTCGCGGTCGTTCATCCCGCGAAACAGCACCGCCATCGCAAATGCGGACATCTGATAGTCTGGGATGCTGCCGTTCGTAAAGCCCTCGATAATGAATCGGATCTGCGCGTCGGTGAGCGCTTCGCCGAGTTTTTTGCGTTCGATCAGATCGACCATGCGCATAGAAATGCCCCCTTTGCGTCTATTCTACCATACTTTCCCGCGTGAAAGCTCCCAAAATCACGCAGGCATTTTTGTGCAGTTTTACCCGTCCAGCTCGCGCAGCAGCGCCTCGCAGCCCGTGAGCACGTCGCTCCACGCCGCCTCAAAATCGCCCGTGTACCAGGGGTCTGCGACCTCGCGCCCCGGAAGCAGACGGCGCACCTTGCCGCCGGGGTCGGCGGGGATGATCGCGCGAAGTCCCCGCTCGTTGCGCGCGTCCATCACGACGAGATGGTCAAATCGGTCGTAGTCCGCCGCCGTCACGCGCCGCGCGCGGTGCGGCAGAACGGGAACGCCGTGCCGCTGAAGCTCCCGCCGCGCAGGCGGATAGATGGGGCTTCCCAGCTCCTCGCAGCTCGTCGCCGCCGAGTCGATCAAAAACCGCCCCGCCGCCCCGCGCGCGTCAACGAGCCACTGCATCACACACTGCGCCATAGCAGAGCGGCAGATATTGCCGTGGCAGATGAATAATATCCGCGTCATAAGCTCTCCTTCCTTGCAGCTTTTGCGTTTATCTTACCACCTCCCGCGGCGGCTTGTCAACGCGGGCAAGGGCGGGGCGTGCGGCGTATTTTTCAAAATTCCGTGTGGAAAATTTTGCGTGGCGGTGGTATACTGTTTATACTATTTTGACGAACGGAGGGGGAACTCTATGCGCAGGCTCGTGCTGTTTTGCGGCGGGTTTGCGGGGGCGTGTCTGTTTTTGTGCCTGGCGATGCCGGGCACTTGGGTGCTGCCGTCTGCCATCGCGGCGGGCTGCGCTGTGGTTCTATGCGTTTTCGTGCGCCGCCGGGCTGTCCGGGCGGCGCTTTTGTGCGTTCTGGGGCTGCTTACGGGACTTTTATGGACGACTGCTTACGAATCGCTGTTTCTCAAGCCTTTGGCTTCTCTCAGCGAAGAGCGCGCGGCGTACACGGTGCGCGTTTTGGAGCAGGCGGAGCGGACGCAGTACGGCTGGCGCGCGGCGGTGCTTGTGCCGGTCGGCGGGCGCGGGTTTGAGGGCGTTTTGTACTGGGAGGACGACCCGCCCAGCGTCCCGCAGCCGGGCGACACCATAAAATGCGACGCGACCGCGCACCGCACCGACGCACAGGACGAGCTGTATGTCCGCGCACGAGGGACCATGCTGACGCTGCGCGCAGGCAGCGTGACCGTCACGCCGTGCGCGCGCCCGTCTGTGCGATTTTTCCCGGCGCGGCTGTCGGCGCGCTTGCAGGCGCTGTGCGCCGAGATTTTCCCCGAAGATGTGCGCGGGCTGTTTTTGGCGCTGCTGACCGGCGTGCGCACGGGTCTCAGCGAGGCGGACACGGTGAGTTTACAGCAGGCGGGCGTGTATCACGCCGTCGCCATCTCCGGGATGCACGTTTCGATTTTGGTCTGGATGATCTCCGGCGCGATCCGCAGCCGGCGGCTCAAGCTGTTCGTCTGCGTGCCGGTTTTGATCGTATTCACGCTCATGACGGGCGCAAGCCCGTCCACGGTCCGCGCGGCGCTGATGCAGGCGCTTTTAATTTACGCGCCGCTCATGAGGCGCGAATATGACGCGCCCACGGCGCTTGCCGCCGCACTTTTGATGCTGCTGGTGCAGGACCCGTGGTGCATTGCCTCGGCGGGCTTGCAGCTCTCGTTCTGCGCGGTGGCGGGGCTGGTGCTGTTCTACGCCCGCACGCAGCGGGCGATGCTGAACGCCAAAGTGTGCCAATGGATGGCGAAAAAGCCGATGGGCAAAGCCGTGGCGAATGCCGTCACATCCGGCGTTTCCTGCACCCTGTCCGCAACGGCGCTCACGCTGCCGCTGGCGGTGTACTATTTCGGTTACTGCTCGCTCATCGCGCCGCTGTCGAATCTGCTCATTCTCTGGGCGGTGACGATCCTGTTCGCGGGCGGCTTTGCCGTGTGTTTTCTTGGAATGGTATGGCTTCCGGCGGCGAAAATTTGCGGCGGCGTGCTGGCGTGGCTGGCGCGGTATGTGCTCGGCGCGGCTCGGCTGCTTGCGCGCCCGATGTACGCCGCCGTCTTGACGGACGACCCATACTGGCTGACGTTTTCGGCGCTTTTGTGGCTGTCGCTCCTTGGGCTGCTCTGCATCCCGGCGCTGCGCCGGTGGTACGCCGCCGCCGCGCTCTGCGGAGCATTTTTGCTCTGCGCGGGACTGAGCTGCCTGAGCGTGCGCGTGCCGTCGTTCACCTGCTCGGTGCTGGACGCCGGGCAGGGGCAGTGCGTCACGTTCCGCAGCGGCGATTTCTGCGCCGTCATCGACTGCGGCGGCGACCGCTATACGCCCAAAATCGGCGCATACGCCGCCCGGTCGCTCCTGCAAAGCGGCACGCGCCGCGTGGACGCGCTCATTCTCACGCACTACGACCGCGACCACATAAACGGCGCGGCAGAGCTGATGCGCGAGGTGCGGGTAGACACACTCTACCTCCCGCAAATGCCGGACGAGGACGAGGCGCAGGCGTCCCTCCTCGCAGCGGCGCAGGCGTACGGCACACGGGTAGAGCTGGTGCGTGAGGAGAAAGCGCTCGCCTTTTCCGGCGGCAGCCTCCATCTGTACCTGCCCTGCGGCGCGGCCTCGCGGGACAATAACGGCGTCTGCGTCCTCGCCTCGGCGGGAGACTATGATCTGCTGATCGTCGGCGACCTGAACCACCACGGCGAGCAGGACTGGCTGCGCGATGGAGTTCTTCCGCGCGCGGAGCTGCTGGTCGCCGGACACCACGGGGCGGAAAGCTCGACGGGCTGGGCGCTGCTGGCGCGCGTGCAGCCGGAGGCGGTCGTTGTGAGCGTCGGTGAGGACAACCCCTACGGGCACCCGTCCGAAGCCGCGCTGCGCCGCATTGCCGCCGCGGGCGCGAGCATCCTGCGCACCGACCGCTGCGGCACGATCACCATCCGCGGCGCAAAATAGCGGCGGTCACTTGTCATCCCGGTCGATTTGTGCTACACTATTCATCTGAAAAATGCAGCAGAAGAAGGACCGCTTTCCATGAAGATCGCAGACGTTCACGCACACATTTTCCCCGACGCGCTCGCCGAAAAGGCGACGCACTCCATCTCCGCGTTTTACGGCACAAAAGAGCCGCCGCGCCCGGCGAGCCTTTCACGGCTGCTCGACGAGCACCGCGAGGCACAGATCACCTGCGGCGTGGTCTGCAATTCGGCAACGTCCCCCTCGCAGGTGCGCCACATCAACGATTTTCTCGCCGAAGCAGTGCGCGAACACCCGCAGTACATCGGCTTCGGCTCGGTCTACCCCGGAATGCCCGGCGTGGAGGAGGAGCTGGATCGGATGCTGGAGCTGGGGCTGCGCGGCGTAAAGATCCACCCCGATTTTCAAAAGCTCGCGATCGACGCGCCCGAGGGCGTTGATACCTACCGCGCCATCGCAAGGCGAAACCTCCCGGTGCTCTTTCACATGGGCGACGCGCACTCCGACCTCTCCAGCCCCGAGCGGCTGCTGAACCTCCTGCGCCAGGTGCCCGACCTGCGCCCGATCGCCGCGCATTTCGGCGGCTGGCAGACGTGGCAGCACGCGTATGAGCACCCGCTGCCAAGCCCCGTCGTCTATGACACGTCCAGCACGACCCCGCTCGTTGACCGCGAATTTATCCTGCGGATGCTTGACCGCTACGGCGAGGACCGAATGCTCTTCGGCACGGATTTTCCGATGTGGAAGCCGGCGCAGATGGTGGCGCAGCTCCATGCGCTGGGACTTGGCAAGGAGACGGAGGAAAAGATTTTTTACGGCAATTTTGCCCGTTACTTCGGGCTTTGAGCGGTAAAACCCGCACTTAGGAGGATATAATATGTATCAGATCGGCGTGGACATCGGCGGCACGAACATCAAGCTCGGGCTGGTCGATGAGGAGCTTAGCCTTGCGGCGCGCACGAGCGTGCCCTTCCCGCACGCGGGCGCGGACGCGGCGGCGGATGAGATCCGCGCGGCGGCGGACGATGTGCTGCGGCAGGTCGGCGCGAGCGACAAGGACGTGCAGAGCGTGGGCATCATTCTGCCCGGCTCGCTGGACGCGGAGTGCCGCACGGTGCTCGACGCGTATAACCTCGACTTTCACAATGTCCCCTTCCGCGACCTCATTGAGCGCCGCTTCCCCGGCATGCCGGTGTATATGGCGAATGACGCCGACGGCGCGGCGCTGGCGGAGCTGTACTGCGGCGCGCTGCGCGGGTGCAAAACGGGCGTGCTCATCACGCTCGGCACGGGGCTCGGCGGCGGCACGATCCTGAACGGACGGCTGTTTACCGGCGGGATGCACCACGGCTCGGAGCTGGGGCATATTTACCTTGTGGAAGGCGGCGAGGCGTGCACCTGCGGCAATCAGGGCTGCGCCGAGGCATACTGCTCCGCCTCCGCCCTCGCGCGCGAGGGCGCGCGCGCCATGCAGGCGCGCCCCGACAGCCTGCTGGCGGAAAAGAGCGGCGGACGCGTCGAGGCAGTTGATGCCAAGCTGGTCGTAGACTGCGCCCGCGCGGGCGACGAGACGGCGAAAAACGTCTTTTCGGCATATCTGCGCCACCTTGCATCGGCGTGCGCGTCGATCTTTAACCTGCTTGATCCCGAAGTCCTCGCCATTGGCGGCGGGCTTAGCGGCGCGGGCGACCTGCTGTTTGCCCCGCTTCAGGAGCTGGTCAACGAGCGCTGCTTCTACCACGCCGCCCACGGCGCGCTCGTCCCCGCCCAGCTTGGCAACGACGCCGGCATGATCGGCGCTGCGATGCTGCATCGCAACGCGCAGGCGTAAATTGCGCAGAAATCCCGCCAAATCCGCAAAACCTTCAAATTTGCGTAGGGGCGGGGTTCTACCCCGCCCGCGCGGCACGACATTGCAAACCTGTGTGCACCAATGCGGAACGGTATGCACCCGTAGGGGCGGACGACCCTGTCCGCCCGTTGGGCAATAGCAGGTTTGCCGCAACGTATCGTAAAAAACGTAAAATTGTCCGACACGCCGTAGGGGAGGGGGTCTACCCCTCCCGCGCAGAATGCACCATCAAAATTGCACAGCGAACGGCGACCTCGCAACACACGTCCCGTCCCGCATCGGTGCATACGAATTTTCGGTGCGTACAGCCGGGCGGACAGGGTCGTCCGCCCCTACAGAACGTTTTACGTTGTCGCCATACGCTGTGCAAAACTTGTTCCCGCGTCCTGCCGGGCGGGGTAGAACCCCGCCCCTACGGCTCGACTGGCACTGCGCGCAAACTCTCACAAGCTCGTAAAAATCCATCACCAAGGAGGATACTCATATGGTAAAACTTGATCTCACCGGCACGCAGAAATTCGCACCTGCGCCGGACACGGCTGCCTGCAAGGCGGCGATCGACACGCTGGTAAACGGTACCGGCGCGGGCAATGATTTCACCGGCTGGGTGGATCTGCCCGAACATTACGACCGCGCGGAATTTGCCCGCATTCAGGCGGCTGCCAAAAAAATTCAGGCAAGCTCCAAGGCGCTCGTTGTCATCGGCATCGGCGGGTCGTATCTCGGCGCGCGCGCCGTCATCGAGCTGCTGAAAAGCCCGAATTACAACGCGCTGCCGAAGGATACGCCCGACATTTACTTTGCCGGCAACGGCATCTCCGGCGAGGCGCTGTCGGAGCTGCTCACCCTGATCGGCGACCGCGATTTCTCCGTGAACGTCATCTCTAAATCCGGCACGACCACCGAGCCCGCCATCGCCTTCCGCATCTTCAAGGAGCTGCTGGAAAAGAAGTACGGCAAGGACGGCGCGCGCGAGCGCATCTTCGCCACGACCGACAAGGCGCGCGGCGCGCTCAAGACGCTGGCGGCGCAGGAGGGCTACGAGACGTTCGTCGTGCCTGACGATGTCGGCGGACGCTACAGCGTGCTCACCGCGGTGGGGCTGCTGCCCATCGCCTGCGCGGGCATCGACATAGATCGGCTCATGCGCGGCGCACAGGACGAGCGCAGGCAGATCCTCGCCGAGGGCGTTTCCAGCGCGGCGGCGCAGTATGCCATGCAGCGGCAGTATTTCTACAAGCAGGGCAAAAAGGTCGAGATCCTCGCCGCCTACGAGCCCGCGTTCCGCTTTATGGCGGAGTGGTGGAAGCAGCTCTACGGCGAGTCCGAGGGCAAGGACGGCGTGGGCATTTTCCCCGCCTCCGTCGATCTGACGCCCGACCTGCACTCCATGGGGCAGTATATCCAGGACGGCGAGCGGATGCTCCAGGAGACGGTCGTGTTCTTTGACCGCGCCCGCGCCGAGGTCACCGTCCCCAGTGACGAGGCGAATCTCGACGGGCTCAATTACCTCGCGGGGCGCACGATGAGCTACATCAACGAAAAGGCGATGCAGGCGACCCGCGCCGCGCACATCGACGGCGGCGTGCCCGTCACCGTCCTGCGGCTGGAAAAGGATAATGAGGAAGCCGTCGGCGCGCTCATCTACTTCTTCGAGTTCGCCTGCGGCGTGTCCGGCTACATGAGCGGCGTCAACCCCTTCAACCAGCCCGGCGTGGAGGCATATAAGAAAAATATGTTCCATCTGCTCGGCAAACCGGGATACTGAGCGTGTCATTCTGACACGCTCTCAAACGAAAACAGGTTTTCGTTTGAAAAGGCTCACACTGCGCTGCGCGCATAATTTTTGTGCAAGCACAAAAATTCTACACTCCGCTCCGTGAGCAGAATTTTTGCCGACGTACACGCCGCCGGCAAAAATGATCGGAATTTTATTTTGCGCCTGCGGGCGCAAAACTCTGCGAGGCTATAAAATCCCCCGGCGGTTTTGTGAACCGCCGGGGGTATCTTTGTATTATGGCAGCCGGAACAGCTTTCTTGCATTTTCCCATGTCGCCTTTGCGACCTGCTCCTCGCTGATCCCCTTCAGCTCCGCGATCTTTTTTGCCACCAGCGGCACAAGACCGGGGTCGTTGCGCTGACCGCGGTGCGGCTCGGGCGCCATGTAGGGGCAATCGGTCTCGATGAGGATGCGGCTGAGCGGCGTCCACTCCGCGACCTCCACCGCCTTGCGCGCGTTTTTGAACGTCACCACGCCCGTAAAGCCGATGTACCAGCCGCGCCGCACCAGCTCCTGCGCCGTCTCGACGCTGCCGGAAAAGCAGTGGAACACGCCGCGCACCTGCGGAAATTCCGAAACGATCTCCAGACAGTCGCCGTGCGCGTCGCGGTCGTGGATGATGACGGGCATCCCCAACTCCTGCGCCAGCGCCATCTGGCGGCGGAAGGCAGCCTTCTGCACCGCGCGCGGGGGATTGTCGGGGTAGAAATAGTCCAGCCCGATCTCGCCGATGGCGCACACGCGCGGGTTTTGGCACAGCGCGCGGTATTCGTCCAGCAGCGCGTCCGTCACCTCCGGCGCGCTGTCCGGGTGCGTCCCGACGGCAGCCCAGCACCAGCCGTACCGCTCCGCCATGCGCACCGCGAGAAGCGATGATGCACGGTCGCAGCCGACGTCCACCATCCCCGTCACGCCGTTCTCCTGCATCCGCGCGATCACAGCCTCGCGGTCAGAGTCAAATTTTCGGTCGCTCAAATGCGCGTGTGAATCAAAATACATGATTTTGTCTCCATTTACAAAAGTCCGAGGCTTCCCCTCGGGGGAAGCTGTCCGCGAAGCGGACTGATGAGGGGAGGGGTTCTTATTTCTGAGCTGCTGCCACGTTTCGGCGTTCTCAAGCCTCCCCTTGGTGACCAAGGTAGCGAAGCGGCGGCGTGGCATTGAATGACAGCCCGGTGGGCTGTCAGACCCACGCCGTGACCGAGCCGCAGCGAGACGGTGGCACGGCGAAGCCGTGACGGAAGGGATGAGAAGGTGTACGTTTTGCCGCGCCATCGGGTGGCGCTCTGCTACCTGCAACGTTCTGATCCCTTCAGTCAGCTTCGCTGACAGCTTCCCTTGGTCACCAAGGGAAGCCTTTGCGTTGTGCAAACGCGGTCGCAACGCAAAACGTACAACCCCTCTCCTCATCCGGCGCTTCGCGCCACCTTCCCCACATGGGGAAGGCTTATTTTCTCTGCGAGAGCCAGACCAGCAGCACTGCTATATCGCTGGGGCTGACCCCGGAGATGCGGCTTGCCTGCCCGACGGACAGGGGACGGATGTCACTCAGCTTCTGCTGCGCCTCGATGCGCAGTCCCGAAATTTTCATATAGTCCACATCCGGCGGCAGCAGCCGCGCCTCCTCGCGGGCGAACTGCTCCACCTGCTTCTGCTGGCGGGCGATGTAGCCGGCGTATTTGAGCTCGATCTCCACCGCCTCCTGCACCGCCGGCGGCAGCGCGGGGCGCGCGGGGTCAAACGGCGCGAGCGCCGCATACGTCACCTGCGGGCGGCGCACCAGATCGGCAAGCCGCGCAGACCCGGCGGCAGGCGTGCTGCCGCACTGGATGAGCAGCGCGTCCAGCGCCGCAGACGGCGCAACGCCCGTGTGCTCCAGCCGCGCAAGCTCCCGATCGACCGCCGCGTACTTTTCCTGCACGGCGGCAAGCTGCCGATCGCTCACCAGCCCCACGCGATGCCCGATGGCGGCAAGCCGCCGGTCGGCGTTGTCCTGCCGGTGCAAGAGGCGATATTCCGAGCGCGAGGTCATGATGCGGTACGGCTCCTCCGTGCCCTTCGTGACCAGATCGTCGATGAGCGTGCCGATATAGCCGTCGGAGCGCCTCAGCACCATCGGCGCTTCGCCGCGGAGCTTCAGCGCGGCGTTCACGCCGGCGACAAAGCCCTGCACCGCCGCCTCCTCATAGCCGGACGAGCCGTTGAACTGCCCCGCGCCGTACAGCCCTGCGACCTTTTTGCATTCCAGCGTGGGCAGCAGCTCCGTGGGATCGACGCAGTCATATTCGATGGCATACGCCGGACGCATCATTTCCGCGTGTTCCAGACCCGGCACGGTGTGCAGCATTGCAAGCTGCACGTCCAGCGGCAGCGAGGACGAAAAGCCCTGGATGTACAGCTCCTCCGTGGAAAGCCCGCACGGCTCGATGAAGAGCTGGTGGCGGGGCTTGTCGGGGAAGCGGTCGATCTTCGTCTCGATCGACGGGCAGTAGCGCGGCCCGGTCGATTCGATCATGCCGTTAAAGAGCGGCGAGCGCGCAAAATTGCGCCGGATGACGTCGTGCGTCTGTTCGTTCGTGTATGTCAGATAGCACACCGCGCGGTTTTCGGGCGGCGTTTGGGTCGAAAACGAAAACGGCACAACGTGCGCGTCGCCGGGCTGCAATTCCGTTTTGGAAAAATCGACCGACCGGCGGTTCACGCGCGGCGGCGTGCCGGTCTTAAACCGGCGCAGGCGCAGACCGAGCGCGCGCAGGCAGTCCGTCAGACCTGTCGCCGCCTGCATCCCGTCAGGTCCTGACGAGACGGCGCTGCTGCCGATCACCACGCGCGCGTCCAGATACGTCCCGGACGCGATGATGACCGCGCGCACGCGGTAATGCGCGCCGAGGCTCGTTGTCACGCCTGCGACCGCGCCGTTTTCGGTGTCGATGTCCACGACCATCGCCTGCATGAGGCGAAGACCCGGCTGCAGCTCCAGCGTGTGCTTCATATATTCCTGATAGCGCCGCCGGTCCGCCTGCGCGCGCAGGGAATGCACCGCCGGGCCCTTGCCGAGGTTCAGCATCCGATACTGGATGCAGCAGGCGTCCGCCGCGCGCGCCATCTCGCCGCCGAGGGCGTCCAGCTCGCGCACGAGATGCCCCTTGCCTGTGCCGCCGATGGCGGGGTTACAGGGCATATTGCCCACGGCGTCCAGATTGATGGTGAACACGGCGGTGGACAGCCCCAGCCGCGCGCACGCCAGACCTGCCTCGATCCCCGCGTGCCCCGCGCCGATCACCGCAACGTCGAATGCTCCTGCTTCAAATGCCATAAATTCCTTTCGTGCCCGGATAGGGGGCGCATTTTTTGTGATTTGCGAAAGTCCCTTGGTGCTCCCTTTAGGAGAGCTGTCAGCGAAGCTGACTGAGAGGGTCTTCCTTGCTGACCCTCTCCGTCCTTCGCTGCGCTCGGACACCTCCCCCAAAGGGGGAGGCAAGGGCGCGGTGTAATTTACGCCCGGCTCATCAGCTCCGCTGCCGCCATGACGCCGCTGACATCCGCTTCCTCCATTTTGCCCGCGTCGCACAGGGCGGCGACGGCGGGGTCGATGGGCAGGCGCGCGAGGACGGGGAGGGAATACTGGAGCGCCAGCTCGTTCAGCTTACTCTTGCCGAACACCTCGATGTGCTTTCCGCAGTCGGGGCAGGCAAGGTAGCTGTAATTTTCCACAAAGCCGTACACCGGCACGTTCATCATCCGCGCCATGCGCACCGCCTTTTCCACAATCATGGACACGAGCGCCTGCGGCGAGGTGACGATGACCACGCCGTTTACCGGCAGCGACTGGAACACCGTCAGCGGCACGTCGCCCGTTCCGGGCGGCAGATCGACGAACAGGTAGTCCACATCGCCCCAGATGACGTCCGACCAGAACTGCTTGACTGCGCCCGCGAGCACCGGACCGCGCCAGACCACGGGGTCGGCGGCGTCGGGCAGCAGCAGATTTACGGACATCACCTTGATGCCGTCCTTCGTCACGGCGGGGAGGATCCCGTCGTCCGACCCGGCGGCAGGCTCGTGCAGCCCGAACGCCTGCGGGATGGACGGACCTGTGAGGTCGGCGTCCAGAATGCCGACGGAATAGCCGAGCTTGCGCATGGCGACCGCCAGCAGCGACGTGACGGTGGATTTGCCCACGCCGCCCTTGCCGCTGACCACGGCGATGACGTGCTTCACATTCGATTTTGCGTTCTGCGCGGCAAGCAGGCTTTCCTGCTTACGATCGGCGCAGCTCTGCGAGCAGCTTTCACAGCTGCCGGTGCAGCCTTCACTCATGTTGATACACTCCTTCGTATTTAGGCAGCGCCGCGCGGCGCTGCCTTGTTTTTTGTTATTGTAATATCGTGTGCCCAAAAGTTCAAGCGCGGGCGGCAACATACATTGCCTTGACCAGCGCGAACACCTCGCGCAGCTCGTAATTGAGGCGCAGGATGTAGGGCGTGGTGCGGCTGCCGAGGCGCGATGCGTCCAGTCCCAGCGTCCCGGCGATATAGCTTGCCCGCCGCAGGTGGAACTCACTCGTCACGATCAGCACGCGGGACGCATCCAAGCCGTGCAATTCGGCAAGTTCGGCGGCATTTCGGAGATTTTCGCGCGTATTTTCCGACTGCGTCTCCTGCGCGATGCGGTCAGGGTCGATGCCCGCCGCCGTCAAATACGCCGCCATGACGGAGGCTTCGGTCTGCGTCTCGTCCGCGCCCTGCCCGCCGGTCACGACGCAGAATGCCTCCGGGTGCTCCTCGAGATACCCCGCCGCCTTGTCCAGCCGCTCGCGCAGCGTGCGCGAGGGGCGGCTTCCGTGAATTTGCGCGCCCAGCACCACCACATACTCAGGCGGCGCGTCGGTGTCTGCCGTATCGCCCTCGCCGAGAATGATATAGCCCGTCCCGGCGATGAGCACCGCCAGAAACGAAAGCATCAGAATTTTCACGGCGCGCGCGGCTTTTTGCGCGTTTTTGCGCGTTAGCCACGCCAACACGGCAAAGCCCGCCGCAAACGCCAGCCAGCAAAGCCCCGTCATTTCCAGATGGAAGGGCGTGACAAAATGCGCCGCGCCCAACGCGGCGCACACCGCCGCGAAGATCAGAAGCCGCTTCATGTTTCGTCCTCCAGGCGCAGCGACAGCGCCTCCCATTCGTCCATCAGGCGCGTCAGCTCGTCCTCGGCGCGCGTTTTTTCCTCCATCAGGCGCGCAAGCTCCTGATAGTCACTCGCGGCGGCGGCGATCTGCCCGTCCAGCGCGGCGACCACCTGCTCCTGCTTTTCTACCGCCCGCTCCGCCGCGCGCACCTGCTTTTCCAGCTCCTTCGCGCCGCCCTTCGGCTTTTCCTTTTTGGGCTTGGGCGCGGACGGCGCGGGGACTGCCGCCGCCTGCTCATGCGCCTTGATGGCGCGGTATTTGTCATAGCCGCAGGGGAAATCGCGGATGTGCCCGCCGTCCAGCTCCCAGATGCGCTCGGCAAATTTCTGCACGAAATAGCGGTCATGCGAGACGAAGATCAGCGCGCCCTCGTATTCCTCCAGCGCGTCCTCCACCCACTCGCGCGCGGCGATGTCCAGATGGTTCGTCGGCTCGTCAAGGACGAGCAGGTTGATCCTTTCGTCCATCAGCATACAAAGCCGCAGCCGCGACTGCTCGCCGCCGGAGAGCGACGCGACGGTCTTGAACACGTCCTCGCCCTCGAACAAAAACGCTCCCAGCCGGTCGCGCGCGGTCTGCACGGTGCAGTTTTTCTCATACAGCATCGTATCTAAAAGCGTCCGCTCCGGGCGCTCAAAGTGGATGACCTGCGGCAGGTACGCCCACTTGACCGTCGGTCCGAATTTGATCTTGCCAGTGCCCGGCTCTTCGCCCAGCAGCACGCGCAGCAGCGTTGTTTTGCCCGTGCCGTTGTCGCCCAGCAGCGCGATGCGCTCGCCGCCCTCCACCAGAAGATCGACACCCTCAAACAGCACGCGCCCGTCGTAGCTCTTGCCGAGACCCTTGACGCTCAGCACTTCGTCGCCGAAAAAGTCCCGCTGCGCGAACTGCGCGCGCATGGTCTTGTCCTTATGGGGCTTTTTTGTCTGCTCGATGCGGTCCATGCGGTGCTGGATGGACATCGCGCGGCGATAGAGCGTGCGGTTGTTGATGCCCCAGCCCTTCATGCGCTCGAGCGTAAAGCCGAGCTGGGAGAGCTTTGCCTGCTCCTTTTCATACTGCCGGAGCTGAAGGGCAAAGCGCGCCTGCTTTTCCTGCACATAAAACGAATAATTTCCGCTGTAAAACTCCGCCTTGCCGTTCGACAGCTCCACGATGCGCGTCACGACGCGATCTAAAAAATAGCGGTCGTGCGAGATGGTGAGCACCGTGCCGCGGAACTTGGCGATGTAGTCCTCCAGCCACTCGACGCTGCGCATATCCAGATGGTTCGTCGGCTCGTCCAGCAGCAGGATGTCCGTCTTTTCCAGCAGCAGCCGCGCCAGATTCACGCGCGTTTTTTCGCCGCCGGACAAGCTCGCAAAAAGCTGCGCGCGCATGGCGGGCGAAATATCCAGACCGTTGCAAATTTTGTCGGTCTCCGTCTGCGTTTCATACCCGCCCTCGGCGAGATACCGCGCCGAGAGCGCGTCATAGCGCCGCAGGATGTCCTGCGGCGTGTGCTCGGTCATCTGCTGCTCCAATTGCCGCATCTCGCGGGCGATCTTGTCCAGCCCCGCGAACGCCGCGTGCAGCACATCCAGCACGGTGTACTGCGCCGGATAGCTCGGAATTTGGGAGATAAGCCCCACCCTTTTGCCCGCGGCAAAGGCGATCTCGCCGGAGTTATAGTCCAGCTCGCCGGTGAGAATTTTGAAGAGCGTCGTCTTGCCCGCGCCGTTTTTGCCGAGCAGCCCCACCCGTTCGCCGGACTGGACGTCAAACGTCACGCCGTCGAGTAAATTTTCATCCGCGTCAAAGCTCTTGACGAGGTCTTTTACCGAAATGTCGATCATGGTGTGTCCCCAAAACTACAATATCGTTCTGCAAATTCTTCGCGCGTCATGATGAGCCGCAGTGCCTGCAAAAACGCGTTCGCGCCCAGATGCTCAGGAAGCCCCAGACTGCGCAAAAGCGCTGTGCGGCGCGTGTGCGCGTCGGGCGTTCCCGAAAATCCGGCGGCATACAAGTCCGCCTTCGTGATGGGGTCGGCAGTCTCGTGCGTGCTCTCGCCGTCCAGCTCCGCGCCCGCATTTTTGAGCGCCGCGAGCAGCACCTCCGGGCGCATCCCCTCCACGCCGAGCTTGCCCTCCTTGCCGGGGGCTGCCTTGCGGCGCTCTTTGCCGTACACATCGGGGATGTAGGCGTGCAGGACGTTTTCGCCCGCAAGCGCGCTTTTCAGCCGGTTGCGGATGACAAAGCCCGCGCCGTCGGAGTCCGTCAGGATAATCAAGCCCCGCGCCCGCGCCGCCGCGCGCAAAAGCGCGATCAGCTCTCTATCTGCAATGCCGCGAAAGCCGCCCGTCTCGAACACCGGCGCGTCGATGAGCTGCCGCAGCGCATTCGCGTCGTATTTTCCCTCCACCACGACCGCCTGCCTCAGCTTATGCACGGCGCGCCTCCTCATACAGCCGCGCCAGCAGCAGCTCCAGTAAGCGCTGCGCGTCGCCGCCGCCCGATTTCATCTGATAGTCCGTCTCCAGACACAGCTCCACCGCCCGCTCGCAGAACGCGTCGGTCATGCCGCGCGCCGCCGTCATCGTCACGCCCGCGGCGTAGCTCTTCATGCCCGTCAGCTCCATGAGCGCGTCCGCGCCCTTGCCCGCCGCCGCGACCACGCGCGCGTAGTACAGCCTGCGAAGCTGCGCGCCCAGCGCGCCGAGGATCATAAATTCGTCCTCCTGAAGGGCAAAGAGCGTTTGTAATTTCGTCAGCGCCAGCTCGTAATTGCCCTTGGCAACGGCATTGGAAATATCAAAGCTCTGCGCCGAGAGCGCAGGCGTGACCACCGCGTCAATATCTGACCGTGTGACCGGCTTCCCGGAGCAGAACGCCGCGATCTTGTCGATCTCCGAGCCGAGCGTCGTCATGCTGCCGTCGGTGAGAAAAATGAGGTAGCGGCACAGCTCGTCCGAAATTGCCTTTTCGTGCGCCCGGAAGTGACGCAGCACCCACGCGGCAAGGTCGCTCTCGCCGGGTCTTGAAAACTCCAGCACCTGCGCGTGCTCCTTCAGCGCCCCGGCGAGCTTTTTCATCGTGCCGTTGGGCTTGTAGGGCACGGTGTCGTAATACAGCGCCACGCAGCAGTAGTCCGGCAGGTCGCAGAGGATGTCCGTCATCTGCCCGCGCGCGCCCTCCGCGAGCTTAAAGAGGTCTATGTCGTCAATGCGCACGAGCGTGCGGTCAGACAGCATCGGCATCGCCTCCACCGCGTCCGACACCGCCTCCGGCGAGAAATTCTCGGCGGAGAAGCGGTGGTAGTTGAACGCGTCCGGGCTGCCGCCGGTGAGCTTCTGCTCAAGCTGGCGGATGTAGTATTCGCGCAGATACGCCTCCTCGCCGCAGAACACATACAGCGTCCGCAGCGTGCCCGCGCGCAGGTCGCTCTTGAACTGCCGCAGCGCGTCCCCGCCGTCCTTTGTGCGTGCCATCGTCTCCCCCCTGTCGGTGTCCATTATCTAATAGCATACCACATTCCGCGGGTAATTCCAAGAGCATGATCGCGCAATGTGCCGCCCTTCTGATGCAGTGGCGGTTTGCAGAAGCTCCTTGGCTCTCCCTCTGGGAGAGCTGTCAGCGAAGCTGACTGAGAGGGCGCTTGGCTCTCCCTCTGGGAGAGCTGTCGCCGCAGGCGACTGAGAGGGGCTTCCTTATTTACCCTCTCCGTCCTTCGCTCCGCTCGGACACCTCCCCCAATGGGGGAGGCAAGGGTGCGTGCCTGCCCGCATGGATGCGAACAAATTTGCGGCATTTTACCGCCGGGAGGGGTAGAACCCCGCCCCTACATTACGACCCAAAACGATACATACGCAAAAACCCGGGCGGGGAGCTCCCCGCCCGGGTTTTGGTTTGCCTTACGCCTCCGGCGCGTCGCCGGATTCGAGCTTGATCTCCACGCTGTCCTCCGCGCTCTTGTCGCAGCAGCAGGGCTTTTCCGCCTCACCCTCGGGCTTGCCGCAGCAGCAGCTCTGCGCGTCGTCCGCAGGCTTGTCACAGCAGCACTCGCTCTCGGCGGGCGCGTCACAGGCGCACTCCTGCGCGCGGAGCTGTGCGATCTGATCCTGAAGCGCGGCGATGGTCTGCTTGCTCTCGTCGATCTTCTGGCACCAGGGCAGATATTCAGCGCTGTCCTGCTCCTCGCCCACGGCGTAGTCGCGGTAGTAGAGCTTGCCCAGCTCACGCTCCGCCTTGCGGACCTTGTCCTCCTCGGCGTAGATGGCGACGTTCGCCTTGGCGATGGCGGCAAGCTGCTTTGCCTTGCGGGCGGCTGCCTGCGCGGCTTCTACGGCGATGTTCTTTGCGGTCTCAAAATTTTCACTCAGATTCATAAGTCAAGCATCCTTTCTGCATTTTTTATATTTATGTGCATTATAGCACGCAAAAAATTGCCCGTAAACTGGATTCCCTCATAATTCACAAAGATTTAAATATCTTCCGCCTTTGCCTCTGCCGCTTCTGCGGCTGCCTTGCGATTGACGTACAGCGCCGAGCCGTCCGGCTTTTTGCGCAGGCGGACATAGGCGATGATGCCGCCGCCGACGAGGAACATCACGCCCGCGAGAAGCTGGCTGACGCGGATGCCCGTTGAGAACAGGTACAGGCTGTCCGTCCGCAGCCCCTCGATCCACACGCGCCCCAGCCCGTACCATGCGAGGTACAGGAGGAAGATCTCGCCGTCGAACTTGCGCTTTTTCGCGTAAAAATGCAGCGCGATGAAGCCGGCTAAATTCCACACGGATTCGTAGAGGAACGTCGGGTGCACCTGGATATAGCCCTCGTAGCCGCCCGCCTTTGCCATCTCCAGCAGCCTCTGCCCGGCTTCGGTGGCGCGGGTCTGCGCGGGCAGATGGCTCTCCAGCAGGCGCATGGCGAGGAAATTATCGGTGTAGCCGCCGAAGGCCTCGCGGTTAAAGAAGTTCCCCCAGCGCCCAAAAATTTGCCCGATCATCACCGCCGGGGCTGCGAGATCCATGAGCGTCAGCGGCGGCATTTTTTTGTGCCGCGCCACGAAAAGCAGCGCCGCCATGCCGCCGATCACGCCGCCGTAGATGGCAAGCCCGCCCTCCCAGATGTAGAGGATCTTGATGGGATCGTCGGCGTACAGCTCCCAGTAGAAAATGCAGTAATACAGCCGCGCGCAGATAACGCCGATGGGCACTGCCCACAAGACCGCGTCCAGCGCGTCGTCGGACGTGCAGCCGTAGAGCGGCGCGCGGCGCGACATATACGCATACGCCGCCAGAAACCCCACGGCGATGATGATGCCGTACCAGTAGATGGCTTTGCCGCCGATCGAAAACGCCGCCGGGGCGGGATCGACCGTGATGCCGAGGTGTGGAAATACGATGGGATCGGTCAAAAACATATCTTATGCCTCCTTCGGGCGGATATACGAAACGCTCAGACGGTCGCGGCGGCAGACGGTGCGCAGGAAGTCCGTGATGTCCTGCACCGTGACCGACTGGATGGTGCGCACGGAGTCAAAATACTCCGCGCCCTCAAAGAAATATGCGCTCATGCGGTAGCAGGTGCTCTCAAAGCTGTCAAGCTCCCGCGTGCGCCTGCCGATCATGGAGCGGCGCAGACGCTCGAGCTGTGCGGCGTCCACGCCCACGCGCACGATGCGCTCCGCCTCGTCCACGACGGCGTCAATGACCGTGTCCGGCGCTTCGCTGTCGCCCGACAGCTCCAAAAGCCCCACACCGCGCACCTGCTCAAAGCCGCAGGAAAAATCGGAGTCGATGAGATTTTTCTCATACAGCCGCTGGTAAAGCGGCGACGATTCGCCAACTAAGACCTCTGCCGCGAGGTCGCCCACGATCTCCGCCCGCAGGGACGCTTCCGGCGCGATGGGGTCGGACGCAAAGCCCGCCGCAAACATCGGCATGGCGACCTCCATGGTCTTTTCCATCGTTCCGCAGGAAAACGCACCCGACCAGCCGCTCTCGTCCCGCACGCCGCCGGGCACGGGCGCGGGGGTAAATTCGCGGGCAAGGCGCGCGACCTCCTCGGCGCTTACGTCGCCCACGACGCACAGCATCATGTTCTGCGGCGTGTAAAACGCGCGGCAGCAGGCGTACAGCAGCTCCGGCGTGATGTCCGCGATGCTCTCGACGCTGCCAGCAATGGGCACGCTGATGGGGTGCTTGGGGTACATGACGGCGAACAGATCCTCGAACACCGCCGAGTCCGGGCTGTCGGCATACATCTTGATCTCCTGCGCGATGATGCCGCGCTCTTTTTCCACGCTCTCGGGCGTAAAATACGGCGTTGTGACCATGCGCAGCAGGATCTTGAGATTTTCCGCAAATTCCTCCGTGCATTCGACGTAATACGCCGTCATGGAGTAGTTCGTAAAGGCGTTGTTGCCGCCGCCGTGCGCGGCAAACTGCTCCATCGCGCCGCCCTCCGGCAGGTCGAACATTTTGTGCTCCAGATAGTGCGCGATGCCCGCCGGGACGTGATATTTTTGCCCGTCCAGCGTAAAATCGCGGTCATTCGAGCCGAAATCTACGGCTAAAAACGCGAATTTCCGCGCAAAGCCGGGCCTCGGCAGCACGCGCACGCGCAGCCCATTCGGAAGAAGCTCCTCATAAAACCCGTCGCAAAGCTCGGCATAGTCGATCCGCTTCATGCCTGCACCCCCTTGAGGAAGAATACCGTGTCGAGGCTCACACGCCGCGCTGCCGCCGCGACGTCGTCCTTCGTCACGCGCGCGATGCGCTCGGAGAGCGCCTGCATCGTGTCCGGCTGCCCGGCGATGATCTGCCCGATGTAAAAATCGTCGAGCCTGCCGGGGCTGTCCATCCCGGTGCTGAGGCTGGAGCGCAGATAGCGCCGCGCGGACTCAAATTCATAGTCCGAAATATCGCCCGCGCGCACCGCGTCGAGCTGCCGCAGGATCTCCGCCTGCGCAACGTCCCGCTGCGCGCAGTCGATGCCGGACGAGACGAGCATCACGCCCTTGAATTTTTCAAGCGTGGACATCGCATAGTAGCAAAGAGACAGCTCCTCGCGCACCTTCATAAAGAGCTTGCTGGTGATGCCGCCGCCGTAGATGGCGTTCATCATCAGAAGCGCCGGGAACGCGGGGTCCGTCAGCGTGCAGCCCGTGCGGAAGCCGAGCACGAGCTTGCCCTGCGTCACGTCCAGCGCGCGCTCTTCCTTTCGCACCGCGTCCGCCTTGGGCACGACCACCGTCCCGCAGGGCGTGAGCTCGCCGCGCGGCAGGTCGCGCAGCGCCTCGCGGAACGCCTCCGCCGCCGCGTCGGGCGTGTGGCTTCCCATATAGAAAATTTCCACCTGCGAATGCGTGAGCAGCGCGCGGTAGTGCGCGTAGAGATTTTTTTCGTCCAGCGCGCGCACGTCCTCCAGCTCGCCCAGGCGCGGCACGCCGTAAGCCTCGCCCGCGCACATCACGCGCAGCAGCTCCGAGGTCGCCCAGGTGCGCTTGTCGTTGATGCGCGCGGCGATGGTGTTTTCCAGATTCAGCCGCTCGCCGCTGACCACGTCCGGCAAAAATGCGCCGTTTTGCAGCGCGGGCTCAAGCAGCACCTCGCCCAAAAATTCCGCCGTCTGGCGGAACACGGGCGCGCCCGCGAAGCGGTCCTCAATAAAATCGGCGAAAAAGCCCGTGGTCTGCACCTCGCCCTTTTTGCGCACGAGCGGGCCGAGGCTCGCGCCGTACAGCTCGTCGAGATGGGCGGAGATGCTGCGGATGTCGGGATGCTGCGCCGTGGCGCGCAGCAGCACGCTCGGCACGAGCGCATTCGCCGCCGCCTCCTCCCGCGCCATCGGGCGCAGCAGGTTGACGCTGCAGCAGCCCGTCTTGAATTTTTCCGTCTGCACGGCGGTCAGAAATACCCCCGGCAGAATTTCCATACGTTGTTCCATAGCAGCTCCCCTGTGTGTGATAGTTGATTTGATTATAGCGCATTGCAAGGAAAATGTACAGTCCCCGCGCGTTTCGTCGTAACGTAGGGGAGGGACTTGCCCCTCCCGCCTGTTGCGAGTTTGCACCGCACTGCCGCGTTTGCGCCGTCCAAAGGCTTCCCTTGGTCACCAAGGGGAGGCAAGGGTGCGTGCGTATTTGCATTGGCGCGGTTGAATTTGCGGCGTTGTACCGCCGGGCGGGGTAGAACCCCGCCCCTACGGCTCGGCTGGCGGGAACTTCATAAAATCTCCCGCTTGTTATTTTGCCGCAAATCCTGTAAAATAATAAGAACTATACCGTGGAGGGCTATTCGCATGGAATGGACAGAGGTCACGATCAAAACAACATCCGCTGCGATCGAGCTGGTGGCGGACCGGCTGACGGCGCTGGGCTATGACAGCTTTATTGTGGACGACGAGGCGGAATTTCAGGAATTTCTGGAGGAAAACCGCCAGTATTGGGACTATGTGGACGAGGAGCTTGCGCAGAAAATGCACGGGCTGTCGCAAATTCGCCTGTATCTGGAGCAGGCGGCGGATGCCGCCGAGCGCGTGAGCTTCCTCACCGAGCAGCTCGCGTCACTCCGAACACAGTTCCCGCAGGTGGACTTCGGCTCGCTCATGGTCGTTTTGCAGGATGTGCGCGACGAGGACTGGGAAAATAGCTGGAAGCAGTATTACCAGCCGCTGCCCATCGGCAAGAGTTTGCTCGTCGTGCCGCAGTGGCTGCACCCGGAAAACCCGGAGGGCAGGACAGAAATTCGCCTTGACCCCGGCATGATCTTCGGCACGGGCGCGCACGCGTCCACGCAGATGTGTATGCGCGCGCTGGAGCACTGCATTGCCGGCGGCGAGCGCGTGCTCGACCTCGGCAGCGGCAGCGGCATTCTGTCCATCACGGCGTTAAAGCTCGGCGCAAGATCCGCCGTGGGCGTGGACATCGACCCCAAGGCGGAGGACATCGCGCGCGAGAACGCCGCGATGAACGACCTCTATGCTGACCGCTTCACCGCCGTGACCGGCGACGTGATCGCGGACGCGCAGATGCCGGAAAAGCTCGGCGGGGGCTATGACGTGGTGCTGGCGAACATCGTCGCGGACGTCATCCTCCCGCTCGCGCCGCACGTTCCGCAGTTTTTAAAGCCGGGCGGCATTTTCATCTGCTCCGGCATTCTGGACGTGCGCCTGCACGAGGTGCACGCGGCATTAAAGCGCGCGGGGCTGCACATCCTCTCCACCGACGCGCAGGAGGATTGGCGGCGCGTTGCCGCAATTTGGGAAGGCTAAAGGAGATGAGCGCTTGCGCATTTTTACCTATCGCAACAAGCGCGCCGTGCGCAAAACGGCGCGGATACTCGGCTGCATACTGCTGGCGCTGGCGCTGCTCGTCATCGGGCGCGTGCTGTATGTGCAGCGCTATGTGACCTACACGCAGGACGGCGTAAGGCTCGACTACGACCAGCATCTGGACTACACCGGGCAGGAGCAGCTTGAACCCGACCCGGTGGACTATCCGTTTGAAACGGTGCTCGACGCGGTGGCGGAAACGGACGGGGAGGCGGAAAAGCAGACCCGGCTGGACGGCTACTCCATCTCCACGACGATGCTCGTAAACGGCGTGGAGCAGGTGCGCCAGGCGCTGAAGGAGGTCGAGGGCTATAACGCCGTCGTGATCGACGTCAAGAGCATCTACGGCAATTTCTACTACTCCACAGAGCTGACCGGCGCGCCGAAGGCGGACGCGCTGGACATCACGGACGTGGACAAGCTCATTTCGGAGCTGACGGGGCGCTCCGACCTGATCGTCATCGCGCGCGTGCCAGCGTTTTCCGACCGCCGCTACGCGCTGGAGCACCAGTCGGAGGGGCTTCCCATCTGGAACGGCGCGCTGTGGGAGGGCGACGACGTGTGCTACTGGCTGAACCCGTACTCCAACAGCGTGCAGGGGTATCTGACGTCCATCGCCATCGAGCTGTCGCAGCGCGGGTTTGACGGCGTGCTGTTTGACGATTTCTATTTCCCCGACTCCGACCGCATTATGTGGAACGCCGACATTTCGCGCAGCGAGGCAGTGCTCGACGCCGCCGCCAACATTGCCGACAGTCTGTACGGCTACGGCATCGAGGTGCTCTTCGGGTCGGCTTCCGCCGAGGTCGCGGCGCTGTGCGACCGCGTGTGCATCCGCACCGATGCGGCGAAGGACGTGAACTCCATCGTCGAGCAGATGTCGCCCGTGCTGCGAGATCCCGCCGCGCAGATCGTGTTCCTCACGTCCTCGCGCGATACGCGCTTTGCCGCCTGCGGCGTCATTCGCCCGCTCATCGAGGACAGCGCCGAGAGCTGAGGCTCTTCATAAAAAATTTAGAATTTTTGGGCGGCATTTCAGGCGGATAGCACATTGCAAAAACCGCCGGCTTGCCCTATAATACAGGGTACATACTATATTTTGCTTTTTCCGGGCGGCACGTCCGCCCGCTGCAATATCCGGGAGGGGATCTTTATCAGAAAAAAAGGTAAATTCGAAGCCAGCCGCGCACCGCGGAGACCTGCATCGGGCGAGCAGAGCCGCGGCAGCGGCAGACAGCGCCGCGGGATGAGCGCCGGCGGCAAGGCCGCCATCATTCTCGGCGCGCTCGTGCTTGTCGCGGCGCTCGCCGTGTGCGCCTACGGCTTCGTGCTCATGGGCGGCAGCACCATTTATCCCAATGTCTACATCGCGGGCATCGACGTCGGCGGGCTTGACCGCGAGGCGGCGCTTGCCGCCGTGCAGGACGAGGTGTCCGACCGCTTCACCGCCGACACGCTTACCATCGCCCTGCCCGACCAGACCGTGACGATCGACTCCGACGCGTCGAACATCGCGCTCAACGCCGACGAAGCGGTGGACGCCGCCATGACCTACGGGCGCAACCGCGGTCCGTTCAGCGCCATTCTCACCCATCGCCGCGCGCAGACCGGGCGCTACGACGTGAACCTCACGTCCAGCCTCGATCTGGACACCGAGTATATCCGCAGCACGCTGGAGCAGGCGGCTGCCAAGGCAGAGAAGACGCTCGTCGAGCCGTCGGTGGATTTCGATGAAGCAAGCAAGACCATCACCGTCGTCACCGGCTCGCCGAAGGTCTCGCTGGACGTTGACAAGCTCTATGACGCCGTGCTCGCGCGCTATGACGCCGGGAATTTTTCCGAGCTCACCTTTGACTACAACACCGTCCCGTGCGAGTCGGTCGATCTCAAGCCGTACTACGACAAATACTGCACCGAGATGACGGACGCGTACTACGACGAGGAAAAGCACGAGCTCGTGCCGGAGGTCAAGGGCTTCGGCTTCGATCTGGAGTATTATACCCAGCAGATCGCCATGGCGGACGCGGGGCAGACCTTCACCATCCAGATGAAGGACCTCGTGCCCGAGGTCACGCTGGAGAGCCTGGAAAAGGAGTATTTCTCCACCACGCTCGCCAAATATGACAGCCCGCACGTTGTCAACGCCGACCGCACAAAGAATCTGGAGCTTGCCTGCGCCGCCATCGACGGCACGATCCTGAATCCGGGCGAAATTTTCTCGTTCAACAAGGTCGTCGGCGAGCGCACGCCCGAAAAGGGCTACCGCCCTGCCACCATCTATCAGGCGGGCGGCAAGAGCGAGGCGGAGACCGGCGGCGGCGTCTGCCAGGTCGCGTCTACGATCTATGAGACCGTGCTGTACGCCGATCTGGACGTGGTCGAGCGCGCGCCGCATATGTTCACCGTGACGTATGTCGATATGGGGCAGGACGCCACCATCTACTGGGGCTCGCTGGACTTCAAGTTCAAGAACTCCACCAAGCATCCCATCCGCATCGACGCGTCCGTCTCCGGCGGCTATGTGCACATTGCGCTCGTGGGCACGGCGGAGGAAAAGGACTATGACCACATCAAGATGACCTACACCACGCTCTCCACCACGCCGTGGAAGACCGTGGGCGTGCTGAGCGCGGACGCCAAGGACGAGGACGCGTTCGAGATCACCGTGGACGCCGCCGGCACGACCGCCACCGACGCGCAGGGCAATACCTACACCGTCAAGAGCGTGCTGGCAACGGCGTACACCGGCTCGTCGGTCGTGACCTACCGCCACTTCATGGACAAGGACAACAACGAGCTCTCGCAGGAAAAGGTCGCGAGCAGTGTCTATACCAAGCGCGACCGCAAGCTCCTGCTTGAGCCGCTCGCCGTCGCGCCGGAGATTCCCGATGGCGCCAATCCCGATGATTACGACGAAAACGGCAACTACATCGGCGACCCGTCCGTCGATCCCACGACCGACCCCAAGGATGGTGACGATGACAACACCGGCTACGTCGATCCCAACGACCCCGCATTCTGGTAAATAGCAGCCGCCCGGCGCTTCTTCTGAGCGCCGGGCGATTTTTTGCTTGACAAATCTGCGTTCCATGCTATACTAAACATGTGCTTACAACGTAAACATTTGAACGGAGGTGAGCTTGTGACGGAGCGGGAAGCGGAGATCTTCCGCATTTTACAGCAGCATCCTTCCATCTCGCAGAATGAGCTGGCGGCGCAGCTTGGCATCGCGCGCAGCTCGGCGGCGGTGCACATCGCCAATCTGCAAAAAAAGGGCTACATTCTCGGCAAGGGCTATATCCTCAACAGCAGCAGCTATGTGCTGGGCGTGGGCGCGGCGAATGTGGACATCCACGGCAGGTCGAAAAAAGCCTTCGTCATGCACGACAGCAACCCCGGCTATATGAGCTCGTCTGCCGGCGGCGTGACGCGCAACGTCTGCGAAAATCTCGCGCGGCTGGGCGCGTCCGTGAAGCTCATCTCCGCCGTCGGGACGGATGTTTACGCCGACCAGATCCGCCGCGAATGCCGCGCCGCGGGCATCGACATCTCGCATCTGTACACCGTGGAGGGCGCGCATTCGTCCACCTATATGTCGCTGCTGGATGAAAACGGCGATATGTTCGTGGCGCTGTCGGATATGCACGTTCTGCAAAGGCTGCCGCTGAGCTATCTGTCCGGCAAGCAGAGCCTCATCCGCGGCGCGCGGATCGTCACCTGCGACCCCAGCCTGCCGGAGGCGACCATCCTGCATCTGCTGGACCTGTGCGGGGAGGACGTGCCGGTGTACGTCGATCCCGTGTCCACGGCGTATGCGCGCGTGCTCGCGCCGCACATTGGGCGGTTTGACACGGCGAAGCCGAACGTGCTGGAGCTGGAAATTCTCAGCGGGCGGCGCATCACGGACGCGGCGTCGCTGGAGGACGCCGGGCGCGCGGTGCTGGACAAGGGTCTGCGCCGCCTGTTCGTGAGCCTCGGAAAAGAGGGGTGTCTTTACATGGACCGCGCGGGCACGGTGCTGCGCCGCAAGCTCCGCCCGCTTGAAAAAATGCAGAACGCCACCGGCGCGGGCGACGCGTTTATGGCGGCGGTCATTTACAGCACGCTGCACGGCTTTTCCACCGAGCGGACGCTGGACTACGGTCTTGCCGCCGGTATCGCCGCCATCAGCCACGAAAAAACCATCAACCCCGATATGAGCGCAGCGCTCGTCGAATCTATCATAAAGGAGTATGCACTATGAACCGTAACGATTATCTTTCCATCACCCCCGAAATTCAGCAGGCAATTGCCGACGGCAAGCCCGTCGTCGCGCTGGAATCCACCATTCTGAGCCACGGGATGCCGTATCCGCAGAACGTGGAGTTCGCGCATAAGGTCGAGGAGATCGTCCGCGCCGAGGGCGCGATCCCCGCCACCACCGCCATCATCGGCGGCAAGCTCAAGGTCGGTCTGAACGCCGACGAGCTGCTGGTCATGTGCAAGGCGGAGAACGTCGGCAAGGTCAGCCGCCGCGACGTGGCGACGTATCTGGCAACGAATCAGACCGGCGCGACCACCGTCGCCACCACCATGCTCATCGCCGCCATGGCGGGCATCCGCTTCTTCGCTACCGGCGGCATCGGCGGCGTGCATCGCGGCGCGGAAAAGACGATGGACATCTCGGCAGACCTGCAGGAGCTGGCGAACACGCCCGTGTGCGTCATCTGCGCCGGTGCGAAGAGCATCCTCGATCTCGGTCTGACGCTGGAATATCTGGAGACGCAGGGCGTGCCCGTGCTGGGTCTGCGCACCGACGAGCTGCCCGCGTTCTACTGCCGCACGTCCGGCTTCAAGCTCGACTACAACTGCCCCGATGAGCAGACCGTCGCGAAGATCATGAAAACAAAGTGGGATCTCGGTCTCAAGGGCGGCGCGATCGTCGGCAACCCCATCCCCGAGCAGTACGCGATGGACCCCGATTACATGAACGGCATCATCGAACGGGCAGTCGCGCAGGCGAACGCCGAGCACATCCACGGCAAGAACATCACGCCGTACCTGCTGGCGCATATCAAGGATATGACGGGCGGCAAATCCTTTGCCTCCAACCTTGAGCTGGCGTATAACAACGCCCACGCCGCCAGTAAGATCGCGGTGGCGTACAGCAGGCTGTAAAGATCAGAGCAGAAAAGACGTCCCGAACGGGACGTCTTTTTTGTTTGCACTGCACCATCCGATGCCTTCCCCTTGAGGGGAAGGTGGCGCGAAGCGCCGGATGAGGAGAAGGGTGGTACGTCCTGAGCGGTCGCCACGTTTCGACTCAAAAACGCGCTGCATCTCAAAAACAAGAACCCCACCCCTCATCAGTCGGCTTCGCCGACAGCTTCCCCCCGAGGGGAAGCCATTTGGACTTGCGCAAACCCGCCGGTGCGGCACGCACCCTTGCCTCTCCCTTTGGGAGAGGTGTCCGAGCGCAGCGAAGGACGGAGAGGGTAAATAAGGAAGACCCTCTCAGTCGCCTTCGGCGACAGCTCTCCCAGAGGGAGAGCCAAGCGCCCTCTCAGTCAGCTCCGCTGACAGCTCTCCCAGAGGGAGAGCCAAGGGGCTTCTGCAAAAAGTTCCTTTCTTCTCCTACTTTGGGGTGATTTACAATTTGTTTGAATCCTGATATACTGATTCTGGAGTATTCGCAATGCCAGCCTGACAGGAGGACATTTTATGAAAAAACGGATCATCAGCTTGATTCTGGTGCTCGCGCTGTGCCTGAGCTTGCTGCCTTTGGCGGCGATGGCGGCGGACGGCGAGCCTGCGGACGACGCGCTCCAGCAGCCCACGGACGCGCTGCGCGACACCGGGAGCACCGGCGAGGGCACACACGCAGACCACTACTACTGCGGCGGCGCGGCGTGCACGCACAGCGACCCCCTCTTTGAAAACGCCACGCCCATCGCCTCGGCGGAGCGACTGCTGGCGGCGGAGGCTGGCAGCTACTATCTGACTGCCGACATTGATCTGAGCGGCACATGGACGCCCCAAAACGGCACGGTGCTCTGCCTGAACGGCAAGGTGCTCGCGCTGAGAAACGCCGTCGGCGCGGTGATCCACGTTGCGCAGGGCAGCACGTTCACGCTGCTTGACTGCGGCGCGGGCAAGATCACCCATCGCGGCAGCTCAAGCGGTCATGGCATGCGCGTGGACGGCACGTTCTATATGTACGGTGGCTCGATCACCAACAACTATGGTTATTCCATCAGAAACGAATACGCGGGCGGTATGTATGTGTCGGGCACGGGCAAATTCTATATGTATGGCGGCTCGATCAATAATAACAAATTCTCCGCCAGTGACCCCAACGCCCCGCACATTTCGGGCGTGCTTGTCGCCACCGGCGGCACGATCGAGCTGTCCCGCGACGCCGACATTTCCGACAACGGCATCATGGACGATATTTACCTGTGCAACGGCGTAAAGATCGCCATCGGCGCGGGCGGGCTGACCAGCGACAATCGCTTTTATACGCGGATGCAATACAGCCCCCCATACGGAAGCGGTGAGACCGCCGAGATCACCTACCCGACCGATACAGACGTCAGCAGATATTTCCAAGGCGGCGGCGGCTCGTACTGCTTTATAAACGAACGCCCGTCGGACCATGTGGTGCTGGTGACAGCGGGACTGGACTCAGGTACTACGAATCTTACGGCAGCCGTAAGTCCCACAACGCTGACGCTGGCGCAGGGCACGAGCGGGACACTTACGATGGAGGCGAGAGCCAAATCAGGCTACAGTTACGCCTATCAGTGGTATCAGAACACGTGGGATGGCATTTGGGGCGGCACGGAGCTCCCCGGCGCGACGGATCGGATGTTCAACGTGCCGGACACCCTGCCCGCCGGTACACACTATTATTACTGCACGGTCTTCCTGTATAACAGCGCCGGCGGCATTGTCCAGCAGCAAAACGACAAGGCGGTCGTGACCGTCAAGCGGACGGCGCTGACCGTGACGCAGAATAACTGGACCTACGGCGACGCAGAGCCGCCCCGCCCGACCGTGACCGGCTTGCCGGAGGGCGTGACGCTGGAGCAGGCGACCGTCACCTACAGCGTGAAGGACGCGAACAATTACAGCCCGACCGTGCCGACGAACAGAGGGACATACACCGTCAAGGTCGAGTACACAGACCAGACCGACAGCTTGACCTATTCCGGCACGGCAGACTTCACCATTGCCAAAAAGCAGATTACACCGCCCGCGGCGGATACGACGAAGTTCGCTTACACCGCGCTTGAGCAAACCTATCAGCTCGCGGCGAACGCGGCTTACACCGTTTCGTCCAACACCACGCAGACGGACGCGGACAGCTACACCGTCACCGTTTCGCTGAACGACACCGCGAACACCGAGTGGACGGATGGCACGACGGCGGCGAAGGAATACACCTTTACCATCGCGCCCGCCACGCTCACTGTGACGGTGCTGGATAAAGAGATCGTCGCGGGCGAGGACGCGCCCGATCTGAACAGCCCGGTCGAGGGCAAGGACTACACGGTCGAGGGTCTGCTCGGCGCGGATGCGCTCACGCAGGTCACGATGAGTTATAACGAAACGCCCGACACGAGCAAGGCGGGGACGTACACCATCAATATCGCGGCGACGCTGAAAAATTACGACATCGCGACCGTTTCCGGCGTGCTGACCATCCTCCCCGCGCCGCCCCAGCGCCAGCCGATGGGCATTACCGCCCCCGGGCGCGTCCCCGGCGGCACGATCGAGCTGCGTCCGAAAAACGCCGCGCCGGGGCAGACCGTGACGATCCTCACCACGCCCGATAAGGGCTACGAGCTGGGCGGTCTGACGGTGCGCGACATCGACGGCGAACGGCTCGACCTTACGGACGAGGGCGGCGGCGAGTTCACGTTTGTCATGCCGAAAAGCAGCGTCACCGTCACGGGCTATTTCGTCCGCGAGGGCGAGGCGCTGTTCCGCGACGTGCCCGTGAATGCGTACTATTACGCCGCCGTCCGCTGGGCAAAGCAGAACGGCATTACGAACGGCATCGGAGACGGGCTGTTCGGCTCGACCCTGCCCTGCACCCGCGCACAGATCGTGACGTTCCTCTGGCGCGCGGCGGGCTCTCCCGAACCCAAGAGCGCCGCGAACTTCACCGACGTTCCCGCAAGCGCCTACTACGCCAGGGCGGTCGCGTGGGCAGTCGAGGCAGGCATCACGAACGGCGTCGGAAACGGTAAATTCGACCCCGACGCCCCCTGCACCAGGGCGCAATGTGTGGCGCTGCTCTACCGCGCGGCGGGCAGCCCCAAGGTCAGCGATACGGCAGACTTTGAGGATGTTGCCGAAACCGCCTACTACGCCGGAGCGGTGGCATGGGCGCAGAAGCACGGCATCACCGACGGCGTGAGCGCCACCCGCTTCGCCCCCGACCACGATTGCACCCGCGCACAGATCGTGGCGTTCCTCTACCGCGTGTTCGCGGAATAAGCAAAAAAGTTCCCTCGGCAGAATGGGCGGGGGTCGTAAGAAAGTAATATTGTATTTTCTCAGGAACGGCGTGGCTTTGGTCACGCCGTTTCCTGTTTCAGCAGTTCTTCCACCGGGATGAAGCCCACAAGGTCATAGGAAATGCGGATGTTCTGCCGCCGCTTTCCGCTGTTCTTGTCCGGGGCTTCAATGTAGATCGCCTTGACAAGTTCCCGCAGAGCGTAAGGGGTAAGCTCGTCCAAATCCTCGTATTTACGTACCCGCTGGATAAACTGCTCCAAATTTTCAATCTGTCGTTCCTGTACTTCGATTTCCTGCTGTAAAGTCTGGATTTCCACTTTAAGCTGTGCCTGCTCGTCCTCATAGGTCTTGCTCATCATAGAGAACTTTTCATCTGTGATGCGCCCCGCCACATTATGAGCCAAAGAAAAAACCCGACGACCGTTTCTATGATGCGATGCGAGAGTTCTCCGCCATCGGCAATAACATCCATCAGATCTCCGTCAAGGCAAACGCCCTTGGCTTTATCGACACACAGAAACTGAATAGCGAGCTGGAGCGCCTGCACAAGTTTCAGGCAGATATGGAGCGCCAGTTTCTCCGTCCCAGTGAGAGCAACCTGAAATGGCAGTAAGTAATGTTTTGACCTGCTCGGTCAGGAAGTAATAGAACACGCCGGAGGCAAAGAACACCGCGCCGCCGGATGTATCAACCTCGCTGAACCATGCAGTGTCGTTCAGATCGCAGGGGATATTTTCCTCACGCTCCCCGACAGGCAGCAGCTCGTTGCGCACGGTAATGACATTGGGAAAATCCAGATTGTAGATTTTACAGCTGCCGTTGTCGCAGGATCTGCCGGTGCAATCCAGCCCGCAGCCCAAGTTGACCACCGCCGCATTGGGGTGAGATTTCAGATAATCCCGCACCTCAAAAGCAAGGTCATTCTGCCGCATGGCCACCTCCAGTGAACCGAAACGCTGCATCAGGCCGCGGGAGTTTTTCTCCGCCTCTGAAAAATCGTAGTCGATCTCGTCAATCAGGCGAACCGCTGTTTCGTCCCGGTAGAGATTCGGGTATAGTTCTGAGCAGACCTTCCGCGCATACAGCGGAATGATCAGCGTCTCCTGTACGGTGTTTTTCTCGATTTTGTATTTCATAAGTACCTCCCTCAGTGAAAAAATGCCACCATAATTCCCGCCAGTGCTGCCGAAATGACCGCCATACCAACTGTGCCGAACAGCCACTTTTTCGCCGTGTCCTTGGCGGTAATATAAGGCTTTAAGTCCTCCGTGCCGGGGATCGTCCATGCGTTTGTGTGACCGACCCAGTAGCCGTCAATCAGAAAGCGGTCGATCAGATTCATGACCGAAAGGATGACCAGCAGCTGCCAGAAGCCCGCAAGAAAACCCCGCGCACCGTTCACCGCATAGACGCACGCCAGCACATAGGCGATGTATCCGGGGACGCAGACAGCTTTGAAAATCAAAGCATTTCGCTTGATTTTCGCGTGTGTTGTAAGCCCCAGCGTTACGCACCGCTCCTGCACCTCCTGGCTGTAAAGATGCACCATGCCCACCGCGCCCTTGCGGATACCGATGGCGCAAACCAAAATGAGCAGAACGCCCAGCCCGATGCCTTCCAAAATCACCTGTAAAAGCATTACCGATTCCTCCTGAAGCCCGCCTCATCCCGATATTCGGGATGTTCTTTTACATACGGGTCCTGGTCACCGCAGATGGTATAGTCGCATCGGCAGCCGTCCACACAGGTGGTCGTCTGCAACAGCCTTGCGTGGAGCAGCTCCATGGACGCATAGTCCACATTGCACAGGGCGGGCATGATGTCGGTAAGGCCGTGCTGGATGGCAAACTCCGCTGCCGGGCACGATGTAAATTCATAATAAATAGGCTTGTCGGTTTCATAAGGCGCAACCGTCATCTCGTAATCGTGCCATTTGTCGCAGCCGCCTTTCGCCCGCACAAACGCTCTGTATATCAGCTTCCTCCAAAGCGGCTTGTTGCAGTCCACAAAGCGCAGCCTGCGGAAGATCGGCAGGATCAGGTTTTCCTCCATCTCCTCGATCTCGCGGAAGGATGTGACGGCTTTGCAGACTGTGTAATAGCTCATAATGGCGATGCAGTCGTAGGTGCCGCCTACGCCGTTGTGGAAGTTCCGTTTGCCGCCCAAGTCGGTACGCCAGTCGGAGAGAAAGTCCGCATACTGCCGCTGTACCTGTTCCCATATCGTCTCCCGCTCCGCTTCCGAATAGTGCAGGGCGATTTTTGCCCGTATCTCTTTTTTGCAGGACCGGGAATACAGCACATGGCATTTGCGGTCGAAAAGAAGCTCGTTGTCCTTCATCTGATTGCCTCCCTCCTTGTTCTTTCTTGCGTGCATGAGACCATCTCAGATTTAACCCGCTTTTCGGCAGACAAACCATGCCATACTCTTCACATTTCCGAGGGTCACGGCTGCGTACATACGCTCCAGCCGTGCTTTCAGACTGGAAACCGTCTCATAGGGCGGCGTAAAAAAACCCGCCTTTTCATAAACGTGCCGGACAAACCAATCCGTCCGCTTGTGCTCGCCCTTCACATAAAAGCAGCCGCAGAATGTCCCGCCGGGTCTCAAAACCCGGAAAACCTCCCGATAGGCGGCTTCCTTGTCCGGAAAAGCATGAAAGCCGTTCAGGGACAAAACGATGTCGAAGGTATCATCTTCATAGGGAAGCGCCCCCACATCGCCCTGCCGGAAGGTTACATTATGTAGGTGCAGGCGGTCAGCCTTTTCCCGTGCCTGCCTCATCATATCGGGCGAATAATCGAGACAGGTAATGTCCGCCTCCGGCATAGTCTGATAAACCGGCATGGTCAGAATCCCTGTTCCCACCGGCACTTCCAGCAGCTTGCCGGAGAAATGCTCCGGAATACCGGACATTGCCTTTTCCAGATAGGCGTCGTTTTCCGCCTTGTTCATTGCCCACACCAAGCGGCACACCGCTTTCCCGCTCAGAGTAGAGCAGGTGATCATGCCGTCATAAAAACTGTTTCCGCCCGTCATGCGGTACGCACCGCGAATGGCTTCTTTTCGTTCCATGGCCTTCCTTCCGTGTTTCAATCATCACACGACCGTTTCCGATCTCATTTTTTCAAAATGTCCACGATTTTCGCAAAGTCCTCCTTTGCCTCCTTGAAGATCGGCAGCATACAGTAGCAATGCACCATCTTCGGGCAGGCGGACACCGTATAGGGAACATTTGCCCGTTTGCAGGCTTCCTCAAAGTCCGGCAAAGCACCGTAGAGCACCTCGTCGGCAGAATAGAAGAAGTGAATATCGCCTACGCCGGTAAAATCTCCCCGGGAGCCGGAGAGCATATAGTCCGGCACATTCTCGCAGCCATGCCGCATGATTTTTTCCACTGTCACCATAAAGGCATAGTCGATGGAAACATCCCTTTCATTGAGCGCCTGCATCCGCGCCTTTTCCGCATCGTTCCACGGCACTTCGCCGGGAGATACGGCGACGATATGCCGTGGCTGCGGCAGCGGCTCGGGCTGTGCGTTGTTGTGCGCCGCGATCCCCAAAGCCAGCGCACCGCCGGAGGAAAAGCCGCAAGTACTGACATTTCCGCCGCCGTACAGTGTAATCATTTTTCGATAACATTCGTACACCATCGCGTAGGTTTCAGTAATGCAGTGTTCCATGCAGAGCGGGTAAAACGGAAACCACACATCACAGCCGGTCTCGCGGCAGAGCTTGCGCATCACAGGCAGGTCGCCTTTGTCCGGGCCGATCACCATACCGCCGCCGAAAAAATAAAGAATAGCGCGCTCGGACGGCTTCGGATGCTCTCGCACGATCAGGCAGGGAAAGCCGTTTACCGCGATCGTTTCATAATATGCCTTGCTGTCGGTGGGCGTAAAAAAACCGCGATGCCGGTTCTGCTTTTCAATTTCCTTTCGCAGTGCATCCTCCGGCAAGGCGAACACCTTTTTCGCGCCGGAGAGCTTGTATACGCTGCGTAAGATAGATGCAAAGATACTCATGATTTAGCCCCCTCATTTCCACGCCGTAATGCAGAGCCAGCTTTTCTTTTTGTGTATCTGCACATCGTGAAAGCCCGCCTGCTCCAGATACGTCTTCAGCTCGGCGCCCTTGTAGATGGTCATGCCGCCGATGATCTCCGTCCACTTTTCGTCCTTGTCCGTGTCGCCATTGCTTTCGTTGCAGATGAGAAATGTCCCGCCGGGCTTCAGCACTCGATAAACCTCCCGGAAGCATTGGGGCAGATCAGGCCAGAAATAGACAGTCTCAAAGGCCGTGACCGCATCGAACCAGTCCTTTGCAAAGATGATACGCTCCACGCTGCCCTGCCACACCACGCAGCGCCCCTCCTGAATTGCAGCTTGGTTGAGCCTTCGAGCCTTTTCCACGCTGACGGGCGAATAGTCGATGCCCTTGACGATGCCCTGCGGGTATTTTTTCAGCAGTCTTTTCATGTTCGCCCCGCCGCCGCAGCCGCAGTCCAGCACCTTGGCGTCCGGCGCAGCATTCAGAAATTGAAGCCCCCACCGGGCCACGGCGCTGTGCCCGACATTCATCATGGCGACCATAATTTTCCCGCCAAAGCCTACGGGCTTGCGGGTATTTTCAAAGAATGACATATCACACCTCCGTTTTCTCACACTCGGCATAGGTCAATGGGAACGAGGCTTTCAGCACAGCGCTTTTCCGCACCGTCCAGCCGTTCCGCCGCAGGAAGCACAGGTACTCCTCACTCGTCCACCTGCCGTGAAGAGGGAAGCCTGCCAGCTTCATGAAAAATGCCCTGACCTTGCCGGTAAACGAGTTCCCTGCGTGGGTAAAGGTCGGCGCAATCAACACGCCATCGTCTTTCAGCACCCGGCGAATCTCGGCAAGGGCTTTCTCCGGCTGCGGCACGATATGCAGTGCGTTGGACACGATCACCACATCAAAGGACTTATCCGCATAGGGCAGGCGGAACATATCCTGCACGGAAAAGTGCAGCTTAGCAGAGCGGTTATCCCGCTTGGCCTCGGCAATCATCTCCGCGGAGGCGTCCGTCGCCTCGATGCGCGCTGCCGCGTTCACAATGTGCTTTGCAATCAGTCCCGTGCCGGTCGCCAGCTCCAGCACCGTTTTGGCTTTCACGACCGGCCGGATCAGCGTATACATCTCCTCATATGCCGCCCGATCCTTTCGCATAAAGCGGTCGTACCGACCGGCATTTTTGTCCCAGAAATTCTTTTGTTCTCGCATCTCTTTCATTCCTTTTGGCGTTAGATTTATCTAATCGGTGTGCGCAGCTGCGCGGTTAGAGACGGCTAACCGGCATGTCTTGGAAAAGCCGCATTTCTGCGGCCTTTCGGCTTATTCAAATAGCTCCCTGCAAGCGCCGTACACCAGCGTTTCCAGCACCTGCGGGTACAGTTCCCCAATCTGCTCCTTGTGGGAGACGGTCAAGATCAGTCCCCGTACCGTGGCGGCAGCCAAAGAGATGCCGCGATTCGGCATAAGGTCATATTTCTCCAAAAGCAGACGGATGTGCGTCTCGTCATCGTGGTAATGGACATTTTTGATGTCATCCGGCAATCTCTGTAAAAGCAACTTGGCGTCATGTTCAATGAAAACCATGTCGCCAGTATCAGACAGCCTCCGACAGACGGCCAGAACCGCCTCTGCCGCGCGCTCCGATGTTGGCAGGCCGCCATTTCTGTGCAACGCCTGGTCAGCCACCCCGTAAAGCTCGGAGTGGATACTTTCCAGAACCGCGAAGAAGGCCAGCTCCTTGGATTCGTAGAATTTATAAAACGAGCCTTTTGCGATACCGACAGCCTTTGTCAGTTGATCCACTGAGGTTTTCTTCATCCCCAGCGTGACAGCGCAATGCCTCGTTTCCTTCAGCAACGCCTTGCGGAGCTGTTCTGTTTCATAGTCGGTAAAAGCCAAGCTCGTTCACCATCCAAATGACCATTTCGGTTATTCTGGTCATGTTATATCATGACTCTTTCTGTTTTGCAAGGGGTGTGGAGAAAAAATCTCTAATCAAAAGGAGTGCAGTGTTGCAGAAAGAGACGACGGAATTCCGGTAATCGTTGTCGCCGCTGTAAAAGAAACTATATCGTAAAAGGGCATCAGAGCGAAGCATTCAAATGCTGCGCTCTGATACCCATTTTGATTCATATTGCACGGATGGATTGATTACAAGAAAAAAGCAGGAATTAACACAACATGAACGACATATGATATCTGCAATAATCTTCCTGTGGAACGATCTGCACAACGCTCAACGACATGCCCCATGTATAGAGACGGCGACTCGTAAGAGCCACCGCCTTTTACATGATTACCGCTCAGGGTCACTTCTTTTTCGTTTGCTGATTGAATTTCGATGCTGCTCCTGCCTTTTGTGAGCAATGAGTTGTCGCACCTGCCGTTCTTCTGCATCCTCTCCGAGCAGTCGAGACGTTTCCTGCTTGGCGCTGAGCAGCATAATAAGGGAAGGCTTCTCGTGCATGGTGCCCGCTAATTGCTGCTCTGCCGCTTTTACCTGCGCCGTTCCTCGCTATACGGCGCAGTCAGCCGAAAACTTAACCGCCCCTTCTCAATCTCAAAGGTCAGCCCGCCTTGCTCATCATCGTCGGTCTGGCGGCAGCATTGCGGGTGCTTTGCCGCAAATGCTGTCAGCCGCTTTTTGAGGTCGGTGTTGTGGGTCTGCTCCTCAATAATGCGGCTATGCTCGTCAAAATAAATCACGGTTGTCTTTTGCTTCTTGGTAAGCCCTGTTCTCATAAAACCTCCTGATTTTCATAGATTTTTCCCAGCTCTTGAATTGGAAAAGTGCTGCGATTTTTTGATGGAAACACCCCAAACGACGCGGAGTACATTTTGCCTCGTTCTATCGGCTGATTTGCTGCTTTTCCAGCTCTTGACTGTGTTTTCATGGTGTTCTGTTTGTCCGGCTTTTCAGCCACTCCACCAGCTCATTTTTCATCACCAATTTGCGCCCGCCGATCCGCAAGGTTGGAAAATCCGGGCTGCTCAAAAGGTTGTATGCCCCGGCTTTGGAAATCTGCAACGCTTCCGCAAGCTGTTTTGCATCCATCACATCGGGCATGGCTTCAAACGGTTCTCTGCTCATAAAATCTCCTTTCCCGCATGAAAAAGCAGCAGCTACCATTTCGGTATCTGCAAGGTCTGCAAGACTCCGTGCGGCGAAGCGCACACCGCGGGCTCGACCTGCCCGGTCTGCGGCAAATACACGCCGATCCCGGTCGTTCCTGCGGGCGAACCCGCGAAAAATCCGTTCAACCCCGACGCCGGTAAGACCAGATTTGTGGACGTTTCGGACAACGCTTGGTACGCTTCTGCCGTCAACTATGTGGTCGACAAGGGTCTCATGAACGGCACGGGCGAGGACAAGTTCTCTCCGAATGCGGATACCACGCGCGGCATGATCGTGACCGTTCCGGCGCGTCTGGACGGCAAGAGCACCGCTGGCACGCCGTGGTACGCCGCTGGTCAGCGCTGGGCAATGGAGTACGAAATCTCCGACGGCACGAATATGACCGGCGCGATCACGCGCGAACAGCTCGTCGCAATGCTGTTCCGCTATGCGGTCAAGAACGGCCTCGAAGCGGTTACGCTCTCTGAGAATCTGACGCGGTTTACGGACGCTTCCGACATCAGTGCGTGGGCCGTCTCCGCGATGCAGTGGGCCGTCGGTCAAGGCCTGATTCAGGGTTCGAACGGCCAGCTGCACCCGCAGGCGAATGCCTCCCGCGCCGAGGCCGCCACGATCCTCATGCGCTTCTGCGAGCTGATGAAAAAGTAAATCGTGATGATTCATCGTTGCGCTTGCGGCATACGCCGTTTGCCGGAACGTCACATCGCAAGACCCGGAAGGGGCGGCCAAGCCGCCCCTTCTTTCTATTGGAATACCTTCCTTGGACCGTGCCCCATTTGAAGAATAATCGTTATCCGTTTCGTTCCAATATCAAAAAGTTACTCAAATGCGCCATTGACAAACGTTTGTTCTGGTGCTACCATGTGTAGCATAGCAGGAAATCCTGCCGACAACAAAATATTCCGAAGCGCACCATGAAACGTAATGAAGGAGCGCTGCGACCGAGAAATGGTCGCAGCGCTCCTTTTGGCGCTCTTTAGGGGAAAAAGGGAGGTGGGGAACTCAAATCCCAAACAACTGAATAACCAGCAACGCGGATCATACCGCAGGTTGGGAAACGCGCACGGCGCGCTCACCGGAAGCAGTGAGCTTCCGGTGAGCGAGAAACGCACCGTGGGCAGCCCTGGCAGGCTGCATCATGCCGCCCAACCTGCTTGGACACACAATGTCCGGCCTGCACGTAAGACAGGCTGCTATGCGCTGGGGTTGAAAGCAGTAAAGACCCCAGTCACAGGCTGTGAGAGCTGCCAAGCTCTGTCCGCGCTGCTCCCCATCGCCGGGGCGCGAGCTGCAAATACGGCGGAAAAGAAAACCATAGCGACTATACTAGCGACTACAAAAGGCAAAAATCCGAATTTCAAATCTACATAGCGACTAATGTAGCGACTACAGAATCCACAGTTCAAAATTTTGAAATTTATGGCTTATACGAAACGAAAATCAAAAAGCTCGTCCAAACGGAATGAGGATCAGGCTGCGTTTTAGGCTTTTCTTGCTACGCAAGAAAAGCGCAAGCATCGCGTTTTGGTACCAAAACGCAGCTTGCAGGGAGAACCCTGACCCCAATGCCGCCTCCGGGCGGAAAGTTGACAATCGTTCATCGGCGCAGCCGTTTGCTCCGCGGCGTGGGGTACGTTGTGCCGACGTGTGCGGCTTTATGGGCCGACTGCGCATCCGTGCAGGTCTGTGCCACACAAACGCCGCGTCTGCCCGCCGTGCGGCGCAAAAAAGCGAGGGCTGGCATCAAGCCAGCCCTCGCCTTGCAAATCGAACGAGGGGGATGATCCATGACAAAACTGTGCAGCCCACCAGCGCTAGAAAAAACCCATCCGCAAACGCCGTGTGTGCACGATACCACGGTCGAAACGCTGTGAGCATCAACACCAGGTACACCAGCGGAATGGATAGTTTCAGTTTTATCGCAATACGAATCAGCAAGAGCAGCAAGTGAAGCATCATGGACAAACAGGCAGTTACCATCGGCGATCCTCCTCAAACGGTTTGTCGGATGTTAACTCTCCTGGCTGCTTTTTGCAAGTACATTTTTGAAAATCAAATCAGGGAGGTCGTCATGAACCAAACTACAAAACCAGCGGCCTGCCCTGATTCCGTCCGTGTTGAGCGCATTCAGATCTCGCACGGACGAGCCATCCGCGTCGTCTCCGTTTTCCCCCAAAACGGAAGTCAGACAGCGGAAGAAAAACTCAGGGTTTTGGCCGAGTTGGAACTTCAACGAAAAAAGCCGGCATAAGGGCTAGATTTCTCGCGCCGCTTGGAGTATTGTGTGCTCACAATGCTCTGAGCGGTTTGACTTAAAGGAGGAAAGACAAATGTCAAACCAGAAGAAAACCGCCCTCTACTGCCGACTCAGTCAGGACGACGGCTTAGATGGCGATTCCAACAGCATCCAGAACCAAAAGAGTATCCTGCAAAGGTTCGCGGAAGATCATCATTTTCCAAATCCGTGCTTCTATGTGGACGACGGTTTTTCAGGCGGTAACTTCCAAAGACCCGCATTTCAGCAGATGATTGCGGACATGGAAAACGGGGAGATTGGAATCATCGTGACCAAGGACCTCAGCCGCCTTGGCAGAAATCAGCTTCATACCGGTCTCTATATTGAGGAGCGCTTCCCCATGTTCGGCGTCCGGTACATTGCGATCAACGACAATGTGGACACGGAAAACGCAGAGAGCAATGATCTCATGCCGTTCAAAAATTTGTTCAACGAGTGGTTTATTCGGGACACCAGCCGAAAGATCCGCGCAGTTCAAAAAGCCAAAGCGGAGCGCGGCGAGCGGCTTGGGACGCGCGCTCCCTATGGATATGTCAAAGACCTGGAGACCAAGAAGCTGGTCATAGACGAGGAAGCCGCTGCCGTTGTGAAACGAATCTTCGCCCTTTGTGCTGCGGGCAATGGCCCCAGCCAAATCGCCAGAATCCTGAAAAAAGAACAGGTGCTGACACCCACCATGTATGCCTATGCCAAGTACGGCATGACCCACACGGGATTGGATACCCAACGCCCGTATCACTGGTCTGGGGATACGGTAGCCGACATGCTGGAAAATGAGATCTATCTCGGCAATACCGTGAACTACCGGTTCAGCACCCGGTCCTATAAGGACAAGCGCAAAATTGAACATCCGCGTGAGGAATGTCTGGTGTTCGAAAATACCCATCCGGCCATCATTCCCAAAGAGGTCTGGGATATTGTGCAGCGGGTGCGGAAGAACAAACGCCGCAGAACGAAAATGGATGAGCAGAACAAGTATTCCGGACTTGTGATCTGCGCGGACTGTGGGAAAACGATGGTGCTCCACCGGGCACATACGATGTCCGCCGACTACAACCACTTCACCTGCCGTACCTACAAAAAGGATGGTGAAGCCTGCACTGCGCACTACATCCGAGAGTGCATTCTCGATGAGATTGTGCTGGAAGATTTGCGCCGGGTGACGGTGGAAGCCAGAGAGCATCCACAGGAATTTGCCGAATATCTGAACAGCAAACAGTCCGCAGAGCTTCAAAAAGAGATCCGCAAGCTGGAAAAAGAGAAATCGGCCATGCAGAAACGCAAAGCCGAACTGGATGCGATTTTCAAGAAGCTTTATGAGGACAGCGTGCTGGGACGCATCACAGCAGAACAGTTCCAGCTGCTCTCTGCCAGTTACACCGATGAACAGGCAAAGCTGACAGAATCGCTCCCGCAGCGAGAATCGGAAATACATCGGCTGAAAGAGACGGTAAGCAATACGGCAGCGTTCCTCGACAAAGCGAAGCGGTACACGGACATTCAAGCGCTGACACCGGAGCTGCTGCGGCTCTTCATCCAGAAGATCGTGGTGCATGAAAAGGAAGTAAAATGGTCCAAACACGCACCACAGACGGTGGAAATTCACTACGCCGACATTGGCTGCATGGAAAACCCGGCTGGTGCCCGAAACACCAGCCGGGTAATCCCCGCCGCCATTGTTACCCCTGTCAGGGGGCAGCAAACTGCCGAGGGAACTTTTTTGCGCCGGATCGACACAAAACGGTTGCAAAACGCGCCGCGGGATGATAGAATAGACCCACACGAAAAAGAATACGCAGATGCAGGATTAGTACATCGGTAGTACATCGGCTTCCCAAGCCGAGGAGGCGGGTTCGATTCCCGTATCCTGCTCCAACGATTAGTTGCAAAATCGCCCGATTTTGCAACTGATTTTTTATTTTAATGGATTTTGCTTGATTGTTGAGCTTGAAAATGTCACGCTATGGGGAGCGGATAGCGTGACATTCATGTATAAGGGAAAGGGACTGCCTGCTAGACCGATGCATTGAAGCTGGTCTTTCGTCGCCCGTCTGCCAAAGGGATAGAGCAGGAGCGCCAGCAGCACCGCCGCGCCCGCCAGCAGATAGGCGGTCAAGGCGTGTTCCATCGCGGCCTTGAGCAGCGGAGAGATCAAAGGGATATTTCCCGCCAGCGTGCGCCACGCCGCTTGCTTGACGCAGACATGCGAAGCACCTATGAGGTACAGCGCGACGAAAAAGAGCATGGGCGAGAAATCGGGAGCGCCACAGAGTTGACGCCAGAGGTCGCGCCAATAGGCACGGCGTTGGATTTTTTTCTTATCTTCTCTTGTCATGGATTGTCACATCCCTCGGCGGTTTTCCCCTGCGGAACTCCTTCACGCAGCCGATGCGCCGCAGGAAAGCCCGCCATGTTTCCAGCTCGGAGCGCTGGATGTCCACATACTGCTCCTCCAACGGGATGTTAGAGGTGATGTAGGCGGTGGTATAGCAGGCTGTGCGGTCGTGGTATCGCGCCGGGAGCTGCAAGGGGTAAATGTCCAAATAATTGAGCATGGCGGCAATTGGGATCTGACTGTGAAATTCTTCAAACACCAACACAGGCTGTCCGTGGTAGGCATCGAATTTTGTGCCGTTCTTACCGCCGTAATCGGTAATGCGGCAGATGGCATCTGTCTTATGGGATGCAAAAATGCTTCGCGTCTTGCCAGTTCCGCTGTCACCATAGAGGTAAAAAACCTGAACAGCACGGTTTTCATGCATATACCGCTCTGCCTGCAAGGTGTCCCGCATCTCGTCAATGCCTTTGAGTCGAAATGCATAGGACGGCTTTTGCCGGATAATTTCGGCATTGGTCATGCCCTGCTCCACACAGCCCATGAGGGCATACATAGAGGGAGAATCCTCCTCGGCTTCTGTGGGAAGGTCACCAAACTCAAAAAAAGTCCCACCGACAGAGGTTTCCGCCTTTTTCGTGTCAGCCCATTTTCCGCTTTTGGTGATGTAATCCCTATTTGCCGCAGACCCCTTCATGCTCTTTTCAATGTGAGCGGGCGGAAAGCGGTTCTTTACGGTGCTGAATCGAATCGGAGAATGGGAAAACAGATAGATATGCGTATGATAGGTCCCGTTCTCACCAATCTCGTCTGCGAGGCAAAAATACCTTGGATGAAACAGGTGCAGCCTTTCGATGATCGTATCATGGTCAAGACCGCAGTCTTTTGGATGGTTGATGGTCAGCGACCATCTGCGGCTTTGCGGGTCTTGTGCAGCCATACGCCGGTGCAACATCCACCAGCAGCTTCTTCGCCCCCAGCGAGGCGGGGTCGATCCGAAGATCACGAATGTTCAGCATGGGTAATACCTCGTACTTTCATAAATTCTGCACAACGCTGATCGGGCGTTGTTTGGTTGGTAGGAATGAAGCGATCCTGATTGCAGGAATAGAATAACAAAAGGCGGAGGACAATACTTATTCCGCAATGGAATAACTTTTGTCCTCTGCCTCACCTTTACAGATTGCAGTCCGGCAGCGCCGGAAAGCCTTTCGCTATTAAATAATCATCTGCCTCGTTCAAGACCGCTTGCAATTCTTCGTTTGATACACCTCTGTAATTCTGTTCTGCTTGTGAGTAAAGCCGGATCAGCTCCAAATAACATTGGTGGACAGGCTTTTCCGGGGAAAACGCTCTTTCACACCTTGCCAAATAATCTACGGCTTCATCCTCGTTCAATCTCAGAACCAGACAGAGGCTCACCAGCGTTTCCACAGGGACGTTTTGAATGGTTTCGTTCACGATCTTATTTAACCTTGATTGACTCATTCTCGCACAAACGGACAGCGTGTGTACCCGCAAACGGCAATGTCGACCGCAAGTACAGCCAATTCGGGAAAATACCGGTTTCAGACTTGCCCGGCGCATAGGCAGGGGTTCGCCTCCCCTGCACGCCTGACAGCTTACTTCCTCTCATTAAGGTCATTTCAGCGAGAATACGCCGAATGACAATTCCACCCTATCACGCACGGCCAATCTACAATTCCTGGATGCACTCATGTCCCGTCATGACGCCGGGGAGCAGGCCGTCGCGCACCAAAAGCTGTTCCCGTGTCCGCTCTGCCGCCCCATGATCCGAAACGGCAGGCTTTCACGCAGCCTTTGATGAGGAAAGTATGGCAGGTTCCATCGTACCCGTCAAGTATTTGGAGAAAAAGGGCAAGCGCCCGGGCATTCGCCCGGGCGCTTGCCTTTATTGGATCGCGGTCAGGTTGGTGGGTGTTGCTTCGGTCGCCTCTTTCTCCATGCAGCGGGTAGTATCCGTGCTGTTGAAGATGTTGCCGGAGGACGTGATCTTGGGGTTCACATCAAAGCTGGCGGCGGAATAGCCAAGATACGGCGCCTGAATGTTGTTGTTGCTGATCGTGTAGGTCACGGCATCATTGGTCGCGGCACTGTGGAACCAGAAGGCGTTGCCCGCGTTCACGCGCACGGTGTTGCCGTTGACAACAAAGCTCTTGCCGTCGGTCAGCTGGATCGCAGCACGGTCAGGCTTACTGACGGTGCTGATGATCGTGTTGTTGGTGAAGATGAAGTCTGTGCCGGGGCGCTGGAGGTTCACACCGCGGGTATAGCCGTTAAAGGTATTGTGATCCAGTGTCACAGTCCCGTTGATGCCGGCCGTGGACTGGAGCATGACGGCATAGTCGGTGTTTTCGGGGGCATTGAACGTGCTGTTCTGAATGGTGAGGTTGATATTGTAATCGTGGTAGCCGTAAACACTGCCGTTGAAGGTGCAGCGGTCAAAGGTATACGGCGTGGACTGCGCCTGAGACGCCCACGTACTGGGGATGGATTTGATGCCATCAAACGTGATGCCGGTAAAGCTGACCTCACAGTTCTTAATTTTCTCGCCCCACCAGTTGTAGGGCAGCGCAAACGTGCCACCCGTGGCGGAAAGATCCAGTGCAGCGCTGTCATTGCCGCCCTTTACGATGATCGCCGCAATGTTGCAGTCATTGCGATAGTAGGACGCCGCACGGCCAAAGGTGAACGTATGCGCATCCTTGCCTTCGCTGCCCGCGACCAGCGCCTGCTTGCCGTAGATCGTCCATGTGATCTTGGCATCGTCAGTATAGAGTGCATCAAACGCCTCCTTGGAGCAGGTCTCCTGACCAAGTCCGCCAAGCGCGGCGACCTTGGGGTTGATCTCGCTGTAAGCGTCCGCCACGGTGGCAAAAGCGCTGTGCTCGTAGCCCGCGATGCCCTGAATGGTCACGCCGCTCGTGATCTGATCGGCGGTGACGACGGTATAGGTGCCGTCCCCGTTCGGCAGCGCAAAGTAACCGTCCGCCACGAAGCACCCGCCCTGATTGTCGTCGCCATCCGCGGGGTTCTGCCCGACAAAGGTACCGCCTGTGACAGAAATGCTGCCGTGGTTGCTATTGTTCAGGTTCAGAACATAGTACTTGTCCTGATAAGTCTTTTCAGAAGAGAAATGGCCGCCGGAGATGTTGACGGTGCCGCTGCCATTCACATAGACCGTGGAGTTGCCAAGGCCGCTCGCGTCACCGCCGACCGTATAGTTACCGCCGGTAATGTTGATCGTGCAATCATCCAGTGCCCAGATCGCAACGTTGTCGCCGCCGAAGCCGCCGTTGATCCCGCCGGTCGTACCGGTAAGAGTGACTGCTGCATTCTGAACTTTGATCACTGCGGCACCGACAGCGCCGGTAAGGGTGTATGTACCAAAGTCGATCGTCAAGTCTTTGGTGATGGTCACGCCGGCAAAATTACTGACATCATTCGTCAGCTTCACGGTGCCGCCATTGGCCACGGCGTTGAGCGCCTTTATGAGGGAGTCATAATAGGCATACGTACCATCCTCACCGAGCACGGACGCGACTGCCGTTTCGGGCTGCTCAGCGCCGCAGATGGTGCACTTGCCATCCACGATGGTGTGCGCTTCGGGGTCGAGGGTGGAATCGTTGGCGGTGCACACGCCGGTGTGGGTGCCGTCGCCGTTGTCGGTGTATTTGTACTCATGCGAATGCGCATGGCCGACAGACTTCGGGCGCTCCACGGTTTCGGGGACGATGTGGATGTCGTTGGCGTCCACGCTCTTGCCGTTGACCTTCAGGCTCTTCGCGCTCGCGGCGGCGACGACCTTGGTGCCGGCGGGCGCGTTCTTGATCTGCACGTCCTCAGCGACGACCACGATGATGCCGTCGACATCGTCGGCCTTCACGGTCGCGCCGTCCTCATCGGTGTAGATGGCGATCGCACGGTCGAGGATGGTCACGAACTGCGCACGGGTGATGTTCGCGAGCGCGGCCAGACGGCTGCCGCTCACGATGTCCGCGCGAAGCAGCGCCGCAACGTAGCCGCGCGCCCAATCCGGGACGTTCGCGGCGTCAGCATAGCCGTTCAGCACGGATGTGCCGGCGGGCTCGATGCCGAGGGCACGCGCCAGCATGACCATCGC
>JALFSI010000050.1:0-113884 GCA_022779365.1 Clostridiales bacterium | reverse complement strand
GCGATGGTCATGCTGGCGCGTGCCCTCGGCATCGAGCCCGCCGGCACATCCGTGCTGAACGGCTATGCTGACGCCGCGAACGTCCCGGATTGGGCGCGCGGCTACGTTGCGGCGCTGCTTCGCGCGGACATCGTGAGCGGCGTGAGCGGCAGCCGTCTGGCCGCGCTCGCGAACATCACCCGTGCGCAGTTCGTGACCATCCTCGACCGTGCGATCGCCATCTACGCCGATGAGGACGGCGCGACTGTGAAGGCCGACGATGTCGACGGCATCATCGTCGTGGTCGCCGAGGACGTGCAGATCAAGGACGCGCCTGCCGGCACCAAGGTCGTCGCCGCCGCGAGCGCGAAGAACCTGAAGGTCAACGGCAAGAGCGTGGACGCCAACGACATCCACATCGTCCCCGAGACCGTGGAGCGCCCGAAGTCTGTCGGTCATGCGCATTCGCACAGCTATGACGAGGCGACCCACAAGTGCTCCTGCGGTGCGTTTGACCCCGCAGTGGTCGCAACCGTCAATGATTCGGTCGGCTATCTGACGTTTGCCGATGCCGTTGCAAACACCGCCGACGGCGATACTCTCACGGTCATCAAGGATGCCGAAACTAAGAATATCGCGGATACTTTTGCAGCGCGAATCGTCGTCAACAAAAAAATCACCCTTAACCTGAACGCAAAGATCATCTCGCCCGATAATATGGGCAATAATAACACAAATTTCACTGCGCTTATCATTGCTGCGGATACGGTTATCAATGCAAATGAAAACGGCGGTATCGACACCGGTACCAACGGCGGCTATGCCATCAACGTGCTCGGCGGTGCAAAGCTGACCATCAATGGCGGTACTTACTATGGCGGCGGTACGGCTGTGCAGGTGCAAAAAGGCGAGCTGACCATCAACGGCGGCGATTATGCGGTTGAACCGTATAGCAACCCTGTGTACGGCTACAAGTTCCTGCTGAACTGCATTGATGCGGCTCTCAAAGACGGTACTGCCAAAATCACGGTCACGGGCGGTACGTTTGCAAACTATGATCCGTCCGACAGCGCAAGCGAAAATCCGCATGGCAACTTTGTGGCGGCGGGCTATCAGGCAACGGAAGAGAGCGGTGTGTGGACAGTCAGTGAACGCGCCGGCAATTACATCATGCAGGTCGGTGCGGGCAAATACGAATCGCTTACGGAAGCCCTGTCTGCCTGCAGCGCGGGTGACACCATCAAGCTTCTGGATGACGTCACAACGTCTGAGCCGATCGCTGTTAACAAGAATTTGACGATCGACGGCGGCGGTCATACGATCGTTTCCAAGGTGGGAAAGAAAGGCTCTGTTATCGATGTAACCGGTAATTCTGACTTTACGCTGAAAAATATCACAATCACAGGCAATGTCGACGGAGTCGGCGATGCCTATGGCGTTACCGCAAGGACCAGCGGCGGTTCTCTGAGCTTTGAAAACGTGACCATCACAGACTGCTTCAAGGCTATTTACTTTGCAAACTGCAGTAATACGGGCATTACGCTGACGGGTTGTAAGCTGACCAGCATCTATCCGTTCAATGTCACCGGCGGCACAGACATCACCTTCAGCGCGGCGGATTCGTCCTTCAACGGCTGGACCAGCTTTGACAGTGCCGCTGAGCAGTTCTATTTCAGCAACTGCTCGTTCGGCAAGGGTGCCGGATATGCAACGCTCAAAATGTACGGCAACACAACGCTTACTAACTGTACGTTCAGCAAGGACTATTTTGCCGGTCTGGAAAGCGGTATCGCATCCGGCACAAAGGTGCCAATCGAAGTGAACTTCAATTCGTGCAGCATTCTTGATGAGAACAACACAGCCAACCCGCTGACAGCCGCAACGCTGAAGCAGATGTTCAACTACGAGATCCACAGCGGCAGCAGCGAAGGCGACTCCACCATCAACAATCAGGTTTGGAAGATCGACGGCGAACGCGTCTACCTTACCGCTCTGTAAAGTAACATCCAAAAGCGCCCGGGCGAATGCCCGGGCGCTTTGTCTATGCTGCGCACCCTGTAGGGCGTGCGTCAGAACAAGAAAAGGGGAGAGGCTCTTGCCTCTCCCAATCTTTTAATACTCTACTTCTTTATCCGCAGGCAGCTCAAGAAGCTCCGGATTTTCCAGGAGCTTTCGGAGCAGGCGGATGGACTTGGCGTAATAGTAGCCGTCCGCCAGGCGCTCGTCGATGGTGATGCCCAGATCGACCGTCTCGCGCATGGAGATCGTGCCGTCGTCGGCGAAAAAGGGCGACTTTTTCTTCTCACCGATCAGGCAGAAGAGGGAACAGGTGCCCCAGTTCGTCAGGTGATGGTAGCCGCTGCGCAGCTTGATCGAGCCGACGTTCGACAGCACCGCCGAACAGTAATAGGGGTCAGTCTCGATGATGCTGGCAGGGATCCAGCCGTGGATGTCCAGCCGCGTGAGGATCCAGACGAGGAACTTGCCGAGAAAACGCGGCATCTTATTAAAGAAGTCCATGCTGTCGGTGGAGCTGTCCACCTTTTTGAGATCTCTGCAGTCCAGGATCTGGTGACGGAGCTGCTCATGGAGCGTATCGAGCGTGCTGTCATCCGTCGCATGGATGACCGCCAGCGCCTCCGCCGCAGTGTCGGAAAACTGCTTTTTGACCACAAAGGACGCCGTGACCTCATTGCGCTGGTAGAAATTCTTGTTGGCGATGAAGCGGTTGAGCTTCGGGCGCAGCGTGATGGTCTTGATGAGGGCTGCCACAATGAGGTGGAACATCGTGTAGGGGAACTCCGCTTCGCTCTCGTTGCGCTTTTTGAGATACGCATTGAGGTTCGTCAGGTCGATCGTCTCCGCGATGTACGCTTCATTGTCACAGCGATTGGGGTAGATGAGGGGCGTAATGAAGTGCATCCCGTCCAGATCGCGCAGCAACGTGCCGTCTTTTCGGTCGCCCCAGCGACGTTTCTTCTTTTCCATATTCTTTTCACACACCTTCGTCAGAAATTGACACGGGTATTATAGCAAAGCATGGCGCGTTAGTCAAATTTTATACAGCGATCCGCCCCGGATGTTCCCACGCCGTGGGCAGTTTGGCGGTTTTTGGCTTTTCCCGGCGAACACTATACAAATTGCATAAAACAAACTATGTCATTTTTACGGATTTGTCAAAAATTCAACGTTGACAAATTTGCTTTATCCAATTATAATGATGAAAAATTCAGAAAGGAAGTCGCCAAGATGTTCAGTTTCCGTTATGCTTCTCAGAATACGGCTGCATCCGATGCACGCGCATGTGCACCGGCGGCTTCCGCTGCGCGTATGACCTCCGCTGACAACTGCATCCTGAGCCTTCTGGGTACCGCCATGATCGCGGTATCCATTTTTATTATGGTACTGCTGCATGGGCTTGTTCTGGTAGCCGTTCTGATGATTATGAGCCTGCTGGTATGGAATGTACTGGCAGGGGAACAAGTGAAGAAAAATTTCTTTGCAGGAAGCATGAAAAATACGTCGAATGGACCGGCGTGTATTTCATAAAAGACGTCCGATCGGGCGGCTTTGCGGATCGCAAGGCCGTCTATATTTTTTGATTTCATGCTGAGCCTTCAGCTTGAAAAATATATAAAGTGAGGTAAAATGAAAATGAAAACAACCATGAAGGTCATGTCCTTTGTGCTGGTCGTTGCCATGCTCTTTGCCATGATGGCAGGCTGTGCTTCCAGCGATAAGGCTACCCCCGCAACTAGCACCGACGCTGCTCAGACTGAGCAGCCCGCAGCCACCGATGACGCTGCTGCTGCCGACAGTGAGACTGCTGCTCCGGCTGCCAGCGAAGGCACGATCAATGTCGCGTTCATCGGCAACACCACCGGCGACTATGCGCAGTACGGCATCCCCGTCCGCAACGCCGTCAAGCTCTACTTTGACCAGCTCAACGCCAACGGCGGCATCAACGGCAAGCAGGTCAATCTGATGGAGTATGACGACAAGGGCGACGGCGTGGAGGCTGTCAACGCCTTCAACCTCGCCATGGACAATGGCATCACTGCTGTTGTCGGCTCGGTCCTGACCGGCGCGACCATCGCTCTGGCTGACGCCACCTACGAGGTCAATATGCCGCAGATCACTGCTTCCGCAACGGCTGCTGGCGTCACGGTCATTGACCCGGACGATCCCTCCAGCGAGATCCGCTCCAACGTGTTCCGTGCCTGCTTCATCGACCCGTATCAGGGCGAAAAGATGGCGGACTACGCCGTGAACGTGCTGGGCGCCAAGACGGCCGCCGTGTTCTATGAGACCGGCAGCGACTACTCCGAGGGTCTGATGAACGCGTTCGTTGAGAAGGCGGAGGCGCTTGGTCTGGAGGTTGTCGCATCCGAGGCATTCGCCACCGGTGACAAGGACTTCAAGGCGCAGATGACCAACATTGCAAGCAAAAACCCCGACGTCGTGTTCTGCCCGATCTACTACGGTGAAGCCGGTCTTGCTGTCACCGCTGCCCGTCAGGCAGGCTGCACCGCAACGTTCATGGGCGGCGACGGCTTCGGCTCTGTGAAGGATTATGCCTCTGCGGAGGACCTGGAAGGCACGGTCTACTGCTCCGGCTACGCTCCCGGCACGGAGGACGTTGCACAGTTCGAAAAGGACTACTGCGAGACCTTCGGTGTTGAGGCAGTCCCGAATATGTTCGCGCCTCTGGCTTACGACGCTGCCATGATCATGACCTACGGTCTGCAGGCGGCTGAGGACGCCGGTCTTGAGGCCGGTACGGAAGAGTACAAGCAGGCTGTCATCGACGCCATCAAGACCATAAACGGCGTCAAGGGCGTGACCGGCACATATTCCTTCGATGAGTACAACAACCCCATTAAGTCCGCCGCCATCATCGAGCTGACCAACGGCGACGAGGTCTTTAAGGAGATGTACTAATTTTAGGAAGCATTCCTGCACGGTTGCTGACTTTATTTCACTTTTTCCGGCGCGAGGAGGGGAGAACGCCTTCCCTCCCCGCTGCCGCGGAAAAAGCACAGGAGAACGTCAGATGGATGCCCCCAAGCCTTGGGAACAGCCATCTGACGTCCGCAAGTTTTAGATAGCGCCGCATTGCGGTTTTATCAGAGAGAAAACAGAAAGGTGTGAGGCAGTTGTCCTTAATCATCTCCCAGCTCTTCAACGGTCTGCAGACCGGCTCGGTCTACGCGCTGGTCGCGCTTGGTTACAGCATGGTCTACGGTATCATCCTGCTGCTGAACTTTGCCCACGGCGACATCATCATGGTCGGCGCTTACACGGCGTTTTACGCCATGACGGCATTCCATCTGCACCCGATCGTATCGGCTCTGCTGGCAATCGTCGTCAGTACGCTGCTGGGCGTGGTGATCGAAAAGGTCGCCTACACGCCGCTGCGCTCCGCGCCGCGTCTGAGCCTGCTCATCACGGCGATCGGTATTTCGTTTTTGCTTGAAAACGGTGCGCAGCTTCTCTTCGGCGCGGACACCAAGAGCATGGACGTGATCGTCCCCGGCAATGTGACCATTGGCAGCACCACAGTCAGCTATGCGGCGATCTTGACCATCGCAGTCGCGGTCGTGTCGATGGCAGTCCTGACGTTCCTCGTTCAAAAAACCCGCCTCGGCAAGGCGATGCGCGCGGTATCGGAGGATATGGGCGCGGCGCAGCTCATGGGCATCAGCCTCAATAAGACCATCTCCTTTACGTTCGCCATCGGCTCGGCGCTCGCCGGCATCGGCTCGGTGCTGTACCTGTGCGCGTACCCGCAGGCGTCGCCCACGATGGGTTCGATGCTGGGTCTGAAGGCGTTCGTCGCAGCAGTGCTCGGCGGCATCGGCTCGATCCCCGGCGCAATGATCGGCGGCTTTGCCATCGGTCTGCTGGAGGCGATCGTGGCGGCTGTTGGGCTGTCCGTCTGGAAGGACGGCGTTGTGTTTGCGATCCTGATCGTTGTGCTGCTCGTGAAGCCGACCGGCATCATGGGTCACAAGGTCACGGAAAAGGTGTAAGGAGGGAATCAGGATGACTAAGAAAAAAGCCCCGACCCTCTCGCGCGAAGCGCGGCAGCTTACCCCCATCCGCATCCCTATGCCGCTGCGGTATCTCATCAATGCCGTGCTCGTGTTCGCCCTCTGGTTCGTGCTGAACAGCATGATCGGCGCGGGCACGATCACGAACTACTGGTCCGGCATTCTCATCACCATCGGCATCAACATCATCCTCGCGGTCTCCCTGAACGTTGCCACCGGCTACCTTGGGCAGCTCCCGCTGGGTCACGCCGGCTTTATGGCGGTCGGCGCTTATACGGGCGGCATTTTTATGCGCGCTACGCCGGCGGCAGACCTTCTCAAGGCAGGCGATACCGCGGGCGCGCTGCCGTATGTGCTCATCGCGCTCGTGCTCAGCGCTATCGTGGCAGGTCTGTTCGGGCTTATCATCGGCATCCCGGCGCTGCGTCTGCGCGGCGACTACCTTGCCATTATCACGCTCGGCTTCGGCGAGATCATCCGCGTGATCCTGACGAATATCGACTCCGTGCTCGGCTTTAAGTTCACCTACGGTGCGGCAGGTCTCAAGCGTATCCCGAAGTTCTCCAGCTTCACGCTGGTGTTTGTGTGTGTGGTCATCACATGCCTGGTCATCCATATGGTGATGAAATCCCGGCACGGCCGTGCGATCCTCTCCATCCGTGAAAACGAGATCGCATCGGAGAGCAGCGGCATTCCCACAACGTACTACAAGACGTATGCGTTCGTTCTGTCCGCCGTGTTTGCCGGCATCGCGGGCTGCCTGTACGCGGGCTACCTCGGCTCGCTGTATCCCTCGACCTTCAAGTTCATGAAGTCCATCGAGATCCTCGTGATGGTGGTGCTCGGCGGCATGGGCTCGATGCTTGGCTCGGTGCTGTCGGCAAGTGTGCTGACGGTGCTGCCGGAGCTGCTGCGCTCGGTCGATGACTACCGCATGGTGGCGTATTCTCTGGCGCTGGTCGTGATGATGATCTTCCGCCCGAAGGGACTCATGGGCAGCTACGATTTCTCGATGTCGCGCTGCATCGAAAAGGCGCTGAACTTCCTGTTCCGCCCGAAGCTGCGCAAAAAGAAGGCAAAAAAGACTGAAAAGGGGGCTGGGAAGGATGAATAAGCACAAGGAGCCGACCCGGCTTGTCCCGGTCCCGTCTACGAACATTATCCCCGAGCGTGATATTACGCTGCCGCCGATCCTGGAGGCGCGTCACCTCGGCATCGACTTTGGCGGTCTGTCCGCCGTCAGCGATTTTAACTTCGCCATCGGCAGAACGGAGATCGCCGGTCTGATCGGTCCGAACGGCGCCGGCAAAACCACCGTGTTTAACCTCCTGACCAAGGTCTATCAGCCCACGCGCGGCATGATCATGCTCGACGGCATCGATACCGCGGGCAAGACCATTGAGCAGGTCAGCCGCATGGGCATCGCCCGTACCTTCCAGAACATCCGTCTGTTTAAGGACATGACGGTGATGGAAAACGTGCTGGTGGGTCTGCACAACGAGACAAAATACAACACAGCCACCGCGATCTTCCGCCTGCCGCAGTATTGGCGGCGCGAGCGCGTGGCACGCGAGCGCGCGATGGAACTGCTGAGCATTTTCGATATGCAGGATCTGGCGGATCACAAGGCTGGGTCGCTGCCGTATGGCGCGCAGCGCCGTCTGGAGATCGTCCGCGCACTGGCGACAAATCCGTGCCTGCTGCTGCTGGACGAGCCGGCTGCCGGCATGAACCCCTCGGAGACGAGCGAGCTGATGGAAAACATCGTCCGCATCCGTGATATGTTCGGCATCGCCATCATGCTCATCGAGCACGATATGAATCTGGTCATGGGTATCTGCGAGGGCATCTGCGTGCTGAACTTCGGCAAGATCATCGCTAAGGGCACGCCCGCGCAGATCCAGTCGAACCCGGCTGTCATCGAGGCTTACCTCGGCAAAAAGAAAGGGGAGTGACGGCTTTGCTGCTGAATGTGAAAAACATCAACGTGTACTACGGCGCGATCCACGCGATCAAGGATGTTTCCCTGGAGGTCAATGAAGGCGAAGTCGTGACGCTCATCGGCGCGAACGGCGCGGGCAAGAGCACGGTGCTGAACACCATCTCGGGTCTGCTGCACAGCCGCACGGGCTCGATCGAGTTCATGGGCTCGAGCATTGCTGGTATGGCGCCGAACAAGATCGTGCAGCATGGTCTGGCGCAGTGCCCGGAAGGACGCCGCATTTTCCTGCACATGACCGTGGAGGAGAATCTGGAGATGGGCGCGTACACGCACCCGAACGACCTGGCGGAGAATATGGCGCGTGTGTACGACCAGTTCCCGCGCCTGAAGGAGCGCCGCAAGCAGATCGGCGGCACGCTCTCCGGCGGTGAGCAGCAGATGCTTGCCATGGGTCGTGCGCTGATGAGCGAGCCGAAGCTGCTGATGCTTGACGAGCCGTCGATGGGTCTTGCGCCGCTGCTGGTGGAGCAGATCTTCGACATTATTCGGGAGCTTCACAAGAGCGGCTCGACGATCCTGCTGGTGGAGCAGAACGCGCAGATGGCGCTTCAGGTCGCCGACCGCGCCTACGTCCTCGAATCCGGGCGCATCGCCCTCAGCGGTTCGGGCAAGGAGCTCATCGAAAGCGACTCGATCCGCAAAGCGTATTTGGGCGGCTAACACAAACGCAAAATGCAGACCCTTACGGGTCTGCATTTGAGCGTGTCAAAAAAGTATTTTTGACACGCTCTCAAACGAAAACCGCTTTGCTGGGTTTTCGTTTGAACAGGCTAGCAGTCTGCTGCGCGCATAATTTGTGTGCCGCAGGCACACAAATTCAACACTTGCAGCCTGTATTGTATTTTCTGCGACGTACACGCCGCCGCAGAAAATGATCTGAATCATTTTTGCGCCTGCGGGCGCAAAACTCTGCGAGGCTTTTTCGACAGATTGAAATGCAGACCCTTACGGGTCTGCATTTTTTATAAATTTTTACAAAAAAACTGCTTTTCAAGCGGAACGTTTTGCGGTATGATAGGGGAGACATTGGGAAAGGAGAACGAGTTATGGAAGAACTCAGAAGAAAATCAGGTTATATCTGCGACATGGACGGTGTCATCTATCATGGCAATCGTCTGCTGCCGGGCGTGAAAGAATTTGTCGCTTGGCTGTATGAAAACAAAAAACACTTTCTGTTTCTGACCAATTCCTCGGAGCGCTCGCCGAAGGAGCTTCAGCAGAAGCTCGGGCGGATGGGGCTCGATGTGTCGGAGGAACATTTTTATACCAGCGCGCAGGCGACTGCCCGCTTTATCAGCTCTCAGGCGCCGGGGTGCAGTGCGTATGTCATCGGCGGCGCAGGGCTCATCATGGCGCTGCACGATGAGGGCATCACGATGAACGACGTCGATCCTGATTACGTTGTGATCGGGGAGGGGAATACCTACAATTACGAAAATATCCTCAAGGCGGTGCGGCTCGTCATGAAGGGTGCGAAGCTCATCGGCACGAACAGCGACCTGACCGGTCCGTCAGAGCAGGGCATTATTCCCGCCTGCCGCGCGATGATCTCGCCGATCGAAATGACGACGGGGCATCAGGCGTATTTCATCGGCAAGCCGAACCCGCTGATGATGCGCACAGGTCTGCGCATTCTTGGTGTGCACTCGGAGGACGCCGCAATGATCGGCGACCGCATGGATACCGACATGGTGGCGGGCATCGAATCGGGTCTTGATACCGTGCTGGTGCTCTCCGGCGTGACCGACCGCAATGAGATCAAAAAGTTCCCGTACCGCCCGCGGCTGGTCCTGAACGGCGTCGGCGACATCGCCAGCGGTATCGTGCCGAATTTCTCGGAAAAGTGATATAAAATGCAAGAAAAGTAGGTGAAACCCCTACTTTTCTTTGTCATTATTCAGTTTCAGGTGCGAGATTGGGTTCGCCTCGGCTGCGATCTTCAGCTCTGTGTTTTCGATGTGCGTGTAAATTTCTGTCGTGTTGAGGTGCTCGTGTCCGAGCACTTCTTGCAGAGTTTTGACGTCCACGCCGTGTGAGAGCATGAGCGTCGCCGCCGTGTGGCGCAGCTTGTGCGCGGAGAACTGCGTGGCGTCCAGCCCGGACGCGAGCAGGTGCTTTTTGACCAGCCGGTGCACCGCCGTGACGCTGATGCGGTTTTTGTCGCGCGAGCCGAACAGTGCGCGGTTGTCGGTCAGGACAATCTGGTTGCGCTCGATCAGATAGTCGTCCAGCGCCCTGCGGCAGGCGCTGCCCATGTACACGATGCGCTCCTTGTTGCCCTTGCCGACCACGCGGATACGGTCGTCGTAAACGTCCGTCAGATTGAGCCCTACGAGCTCAGAGCGCCGGATGCCGCAGCTCAGAAACAGCATCAGGATGGCAAAATCGCGCGTCTGATTCGGTCCACGCACGGCAGACAGTAATTTGGAGGATTCTTCCAAAGACAGGTATTTCGGCAGCGCGCGCCGCACACGCGGAAATTCAATGTCCTTCACGGGATTTTCCGTGATCTGCTTGGTGCTGACCGTCAGATAATTGTAGAACGATTTGATGGCGGAGAGCTTGCGCGCCCGCGCCGCCGCGCCGATCCCGGCATCCTGCGGCGCTTGTTCCGACGTGCGGTCGTTCGCAAGATACGACAGAAAGTCGAAAACTTCGGCAGACGTGACCTTGCGCACGAAGTCCAGATCAACGTCGTTGATCGGAATATCGTCCAGCGGGGTGCTGTACGGCATCTGGCAGCGCATGAGCTTGATAAAGCGCAAAAACATCCGCAGATCGAGATAATATTCGGAGACGGTCCGTTTGGATTGACCCTTGATCGTCTCATGATAAGATAAAAACTCCCGCAAAACCTGCGGACAGTCCTGTAAGCGTTCCATTCCCATCGCTCCTTTAGAGAAGCGATGATTACATCAATATTATAATTGTATTGTTCAAGAACCGAAGCCGGGGGGAAGTGCTGCAAAGAGCTTGATGCCAGCCCGCTTCGAACGCAACAAAATAAAAATTTTGTTGCGTTATTGCGCAAAATTTACTATCAAAGGGCTGTTTGGACAATTCAGCACCCAGCCATCTTTGTGTTTTCTCCTTCGCCTGAACAATAGCATTTATTTGTCAATGTCATCATCGCATTCTTATTATACTGACTATGCCGTGTTTGTCAAATCACTCTATCAAACCCCTTACCGTAAAATTTTTGAAAAATTCACAGTTTTGTGCTTTACAGTTTGCGTCGCGGGTACTACAATATTCAAAAAAACAGGAAGGAGCTTGTTTTATGGCTCAGGATTCTAAAGTCAAACGGATCGGTGTGCTGACCTCGGGCGGTGACGCGCCGGGCATGAACGCGGCGATCCGCTCTGTGGTGCGCGCCGCCACTTTCCGCGGGATCGAGTGCATCGGCATTCGCCGCGGCTACAACGGTCTGATCTCCGGCGACTTCATTCAGCTGAACGCCGAAAGCGTGGCGCACATTATTAACCGCGGCGGCACAATGCTCTACACTGCGCGCAGCGAGGAGTTCCGCACGCTGGAGGGTCAGCAGAAGGCTGCCGCCACCTGCAAGCTGCTGGGGCTGGACGGCATTGTCGCCATCGGCGGTGACGGCTCGTTCCGCGGTCTTGTGGAGCTGAGCAAGCAGGGCGTGAGCGTGGTGGGCGTTCCGGCGACGATCGACAACGACATCGTCTGCACTGACTACACCATCGGCTATGACACCGCCGCCAACACCGCCGTAGAGGCGATCGACCGCCTGCGCGACACGATGCAGTCACACGAGCGCTGCTCCGTCGTGGAGGTCATGGGGCGCAACGCCGGGCATCTGGCGCTGTACGTCGGTCTGGCGACTGGCGCGACGGCTGTGCTCGTGCCGGAAAAGGGCGTGGATTTTGAACGGGACGTCATCGAGCGCATCCGCGCGGCGCGTCTTGCAGGCAACACGCACTTTATGATCATTGTCGCCGAGGGCGCAGGCAGCGCCATCGAGATCGGCAAGGGTATCCATGAGGAGCTGGGTCTTGACCCGCGCGTGACCATTCTGGGGCATATTCAGCGCGGCGGCACGCCGTCGGCACGCGACCGCGTGATGGCAACGCGTATGGGCTACCACGCTGTGCAGGCGCTGGCAGAGGGCAAGACCAACCGCGTCATCTGCGCGCAGCAGGGCAAAATGGTGGACATCGACATCCTCGAGGGGCTTTCGATGAAGAAAACCATCAGCGAGCAGCAATACGAGGTGCTCGAAGCGATGACTGGTATAGACAGTTAACTTCCACTTCCCTATTCCCTATTCAATACACAAATCCCCGGCAGTTCATTGGAACTGCCGGGGATATTTTACGCTTTGGGATGGTATTTGTTATAGACCGCCTTGAGGTTCTGCTTGACGAGCTGCGCGTAGACCTGCGTGGAAGAAATATCGCTGTGACCCAGCATTTCCTGAATGGCGTGCAGATCCGCGCCGTTTTCCAGCAGGTGCGCGGCAAAGCTGTGGCGCAGGGTGTGCGGCGTGATGTCCTTGTCGATCTGCGCCTTTTCCTGATAGTATTTGATGATCTTCCAGAAGCCCTGACGGCTCATGCGCTCGCCGGAGACGTTGACGAACAGCGACTGCTCCGTGGGCGTGGCGATCATTTTCGGGCGGATGTTGGCGATGTAGTCGTGCAGCACCTGAAGCGCCTCGGGATAGAGCGGAATGATACGCAGCTTCCCGCCGCCCTCGCAGCGGAGAAAGCCGCCGGAGATGCTGACGTCGTCAACGTTCAGACCGATCAGCTCGCTGACGCGGATGCCGGTGGCGTACAGGACCTCCAGCATCGCCTTGTCGCGGCAGCCCTTCATGTCACCGCGCTTCGGCTGCTGCAAAAGCAGCTCCACCTCTTTACCGGTGAGGATCTGCGGCAGCTTCTTCTCCGTCTTTTCGACCTTGATGTTCGTGACAGGGTTGGCGTCGATCTCGTCCTCGCTCAGGGCGAATATGTACAGGCTCTTGAGCGACGCGAGGCTGCGCGAAATGGTCGCCGGGGATTTGCCCTGATCGCGAAGCCAGGTCATGTAATCTGAGATCGTCTGCTGCGTGGCATCCAGGACCTCCACACCGGCGCTCAGCAAATATGACGCATACTGACGGATGTCGCGCATATACGACGAGACCGTGTTATCTGATGCGTGTTTGACATGAATGAGATATGATTCATATCTGCTGATAATGTTTGCCATCGGGATGTCCTTCCAACTCACCAGACCGTCCAAAAACAGCATCCTGCGCTTTTCTGCAAAAACGCAGGAATGACGCCACAATATCTTGTGTCTTGCAGCCGTGATTGAACGGTTTGCGGCAAAAAATCACTCCAAAAACCGGGCAGGCGCGCTCTCCTGCGTGCGCAGGACGGATTCGGCAGCGCGTGGTACGCTGCACTGCAAAGAATTATCGCTACCTGATCTGCCATACGGAAGCGTAGTTAATATACCGCAAACAAACTGAAATAGCAAGGAAAATCGGAATAATTTCTAAAATTTGTTGATTATGTCAAAAGATTATGTAAAGTACATTATGTAAATTTGGTAACAGAACGGACAACTACAGCGGCATAGTGGCGGGCACCTCCACCACATCTGGTGTAGCCGCACCGCCGCGCACGCCAAATGTTGCATTTTGCAGGAAAAAATGCAGGAAATTCATAGATGTAAATGTAATTTACCCACCCGCAATATGCAGGAACTCCGTCATCTTCTATGGCGGGCGTAGGTGTGCTTTTTGCGCATCGTCAGCAGGCAGCCCAGCGCAGACGCCGGGAACGCGGTGACGAGCGTCACCGGCACAGCGGACTGCTCATGTGGAAAGGCGATCAGCGAGAGTACGAACAGCGCCGCGAGCACACACGCCGCCGGAAGCATTGCCCAGAGCAGCTTCTTCTCCCCCGCCTGCCGTGCCGCCTGTGCGCCAGTAACGAGCGCCGCCACCCCCAACGCGGTCGCCGACGCCGCCGGGACGGCGCTCTGCGGCATGATGCCGCCCATCACGAGCGCCGCGCCGATCGCGCACAGCACCGCCGTGAGCGCCATCAGCAGCAGGGCGCTTCGTGCCAGTCCCCTGCCCTTCCCGACAGGCGTGGATTTTGATCTTGTCCGTTTCATGGTCATTCCCCCCTTTGCTGCCAGTCTATTCGGCGGTAGAAGGCGGTATGCCCTCGGCGGGCAGAAAAACCGGGAAGCGCCGTCTGGTGCTTCCCGGTTTTGCCAGATCATTTACTTGGACTTCTTAGCCTTCTTTTCGGCTTCCTTCTTGGCGCGCTCTTCCTTGCGGGCGGCAAGGGCGGCTGCCTTCTGCTTGGCGGCTTCCTTTTCCGCCGTGTTGTTCGTAGAAACTGCGAACTTCGCAAACTCGATGCGGACGCGGTCAGCACTGGTCTCGAGGACGAGCGAGTCCTCCTTGACGCTGACAATGTCGCCGATGACGCCGCCGATGGTGGTGATATTATCGCCGACCTTCAGGGAGTTGCGCATCTGCTGCGCTTCCTTCTTCCGCTTGTTTTCGGGGCGGATCATGAAGAAATAGAAAACAGCGATCAGAACGACGAACATCAGGATCGTGCTGCCGCCGCCGGCTGCGGCAGACGCGCCGCTGGACAAAAACAGGTTCATTGCGATTCCTCCGTAATTTTAGTTTCGGAGCGACCGCCCCGAAATAAACCGCCTTGCGGTTTACTGAACTTTTTTATTATAGCGGGCTGCGGAAAATAATGCAAGCCATTCGCGGCATTTTGGAGAAATTTCTTCGCCGCGGTCATATCTTGCGGTCCAGCCGCTCGGAATATTCCGCGCGGAACTGCGCGAATGTGCCGGCATCCAGCGCGTCGCGGATGCGCGCAAGGAGTGAATTGTAGAAATACAGGTTGTGCATCACGCCCAGCCGCATGGCAAGCATTTCGTCCGCCTTGAACAGGTGGTGCAGGTATGCGCGAGAGAAGCGGCGGCAGACCGGGCAGTCGCACTCTGGGTCGATCGGGGCTTCGTCGAGCGTATATTTGGCGTTTTTCATATTGATCGCGCCGGACCATGTAAACAGCCGCCCATGCCGCGCGTTGCGTGCGGGCATGACGCAGTCGAAAAAGTCTACGCCGCGTGCGACCGCCTCGACGATGTTCGACGGCGTGCCCACGCCCATCAGATACCGCGGGCGGTCCTTGGGCATATGCGGCTCAACGGCTTCGATGATACGGTACATCGTCTGCGTGTCCTCGCCGACGGCGAGCCCGCCGATGGCGTAGCCCGGCAGATCGAGCTTTGCGATCTCCTTCATGTGCCACACGCGCAGGTCCTCAAATGTCGCGCCCTGATTGATGCCCCAGAGCTGCTGCGCGGGATTGACCGCGTCCGGCTCGGCGTTGTACTTTGCCAGCGCCGCCTTGCAGCGCACCAGCCAGCGCGCCGTGCGCTCGCAGGAGGCTTTGGCATACGGATACGTCGCGGGGTTTTCCACGCACTCATCGAACGCCATCGCGATGTCCGAGCCGAGATTCGACTGGATACGCATACTCTCCTCGGGCCCCATGAAAATGCGGTGTCCGTCGATATGCGAGGCGAACGTCACGCCCTCTTCCTTGATCTGGCGCAGCTTTGCGAGCGAAAACACCTGAAAGCCGCCGGAATCGGTCAGGATCGGACCGTTCCAGGTCATGAATTTGTGGATGCCGCCGAGCTTGCGCACGACTTCGTCGCCCGGGCGCAGATGCAGGTGGTAGGTGTTGGAGAGCTCGACCTGTGTGCCGATGCGCTCCAGATCCTCAGCGCTCAGCGCACCCTTGATCGCCGCCTGCGTGCCGACGTTCATAAAGACCGGCGTCTGGACCGTGCCGTGCGCGCACGAAAATTCCCCGCGCCGTGCCGCGCCCTCCTGTTTGAGAAGTTTGAACATAATTACCTCATTTGATGCATAGGGTGTCAGTAGATGTACATGGCATCGCCAAAAGAGAAAAACCGATAACGCTCCTGCACGGCGATTTTGTAGGCATTCAGGATCTTTTCGCGTCCCGCGAAGGCGGAGACCAGCATGACGAGCGTGCTCTCGGGCAGGTGGAAATTCGTGATGAGTGCGTCCATCGCCTTGAAGCGGTAGCCGGGGTAGATAAAAATATCCGTCCACGCGGAGCGCGCGGTGAAGTGCCCGTTCTCGTCCGCGAGCGATTCGATCGTGCGGCACGACGTTGTGCCCACACACACGATGCGCCCGCCATTTTCGCGCGTGCGGTTAAGAAGGTCGGCGGTCTCCTGCGAGATCATGCAGAACTCCGAGTGCATATGATGCTCCGTGACCTCCTCCGCCTTGACGGGGCGGAACGTGCCGAGCCCGACGTGCAGCGTGACATAGGCAAGCCTCACGCCCTTGTCCCGCAGCGCTTGCAGCAGCTCCGGCGTAAAATGCAGTCCGGCGGTCGGCGCGGCGGCAGAGCCGTTCACGCGGGAATAGACCGTCTGATAGCGCTCCTGATCCTGCAATTCTTCCTTAATGTACGGCGGCAGGGGCATTTTGCCGAGGCGCTCGAGCACTTCGAGGAAGATCCCCTCGTAATGAAACTGCACGAGCTTGTTGCCGTCGTCGCGCTCGCCGACGACCGTGGCGGTCAGCTCACCGTCGCCGAACGACAGCTCCGTGCCGGTGTGCGTTTTGCGCCCGGGCTTCGTCAGACATTCCCACACGCCGCCGCCTTCGTCTTTCAGCAACAGCACCTCCACCGCGCCGCCGGTCGGCTCGCGGTGACCGAGCAGACGTGCAGGCAGCACGCGCGAGTCGTTGAGCACAAGGCAGTCACCCGGCTGGATGAGCTCCGCGATGTCATAAAAATGCCGGTGGGCGACCTCCCCTGTTTCACGGTCGAGGGTCAGCAGGCGCGACGCGTCGCGCCGCTCCAGCGGCGTCTGCGCGATGAGCTCCGGCGGCAGGTCATAGTAAAAATCGTGCGTTTTCAAAAGAAAAATCTCCTCGCTTTCCCGCGAATCTGTGCAGATGGCACATTGACAGGCGCGGATGAGTGTGATATGATAGCGTCACGCCAGATGGACATTTGTCCGCGAATCAAAAACACGCGCAGCAGTGTCCATAGCGGATTCTATTATAATATATTCTTAGTCTACAATCAACCGCAACTTTGCGGGATGTCAAAACGAAACGGAGCGAGGAAGTATGAAACAGTACAAAGTCGGGATCATCGGGGCAACGGGCATGGTCGGTCAGCGGTTCGTGCTGCTGTGTGCAAAGCATCCGTGGTTCAAGCTCACCGTGCTCGCCGCGAGCGAACACAGCGCGGGCAAGACCTACCGCGACGCCATCGGCAGCCGCTGGCACATGGCGGACGCCATGCCGGACGCGGCGGCGGATATGATCGTAATGGACGCGGAGAAGGACGCGGAGAAGATCGCGGAGGCGGTCGATTTTGTGTTCTGCGCGGTCAACATGAAAAAAGACGAAATTAAGGCGCTCGAAGAGCGCTACGCAAAGCTGGAATGCCCGGTCGTATCCAACAACTCCGCGCACCGCTGGACGCCCGACGTGCCGATGGTCGTGCCGGAGATCAACGCCGACCACATCCGCATCATCGACGCCCAGCGCAGGCGCCTCGGCACAAAGCGCGGCTTCATCGCCGTCAAGTCCAATTGCAGCCTGCAAAGCTATGTTCCGGCGCTGCATCCGCTGCTGAAATTCGGCATCGACCGCGCGCTGGTGTGCACCTATCAGGCGATCTCCGGCGCGGGCAAGACATTTGAGACCTGGCCAGAGATGATCGACAATGTCATCCCCTACATCGGCGGCGAGGAAGAAAAATCCGAGCAGGAGCCGCTGAAGCTCTGGGGTCACATCGACGGCGACCAGATCGTCTGCGCCGACGGTCCGTCCATCACCGCGCAGTGCCTGCGCGTGCCGTGCTCCGACGGACACATGGCGGCGTGCTTTGTGAAATTCGCGGGCGAAAAGCCGTCCATTGACGAGATCAAGTCCATCTGGGCAAATTATCAGGGGCGCGCGCAGGAGCTGAAGCTCCCCTCTGCGCCGGAGCATTTCCTGCACTACTTTGAGGAAGCCGACCGCCCGCAGACCAAGCTCGACCGTATGCTCGAGGGCGGCATGGCAGTCTCCATCGGTCGCCTGCGCGAAGATACGCAGTACGACTATAAGTTCGTGTGCCTGTCTCACAATACCCTGCGCGGCGCGGCCGGCGGCGCGGTGCTGCTGGCGGAGCTGCTGTGCGCAGAAGGATATATCACAACAAAATAAAGCGTAAAGGGGTCTTAGGATGAAGCAGCCTGTTTTTGAAGGCGTTGCGACCGCGCTGGTCACGCCCTTCCAAAGCAGTACCGTCGATTATCCAAAACTCGAACAATTGCTGGACTTCCAGCTCGCCAGCGGCGTGGACGCGATCGTCGTCTGCGGCACGACCGGCGAAGCCGCCACCATGACGCCGCAGGAGCAGCTCGGCGTGATCGCGCACTGCATCCGCTACGTCGCGGGGCGCTGCAAGGTCATCGCGGGCACGGGCAGCAATTCCACCGCCCACTGTCTGGAAATGAGCCGCGTTGCCGCGTCGATCGGCGCGGATGCGCTGCTGCTGGTCACGCCGTACTACAACAAGTGTACGCAGGCGGGGCTCATCGCGCACTATCTGAGCGTTGCCGACGCGGTGAATATCCCGGTCATCCTCTACAACGTCCCCAGCCGCACAGGCGTGGACATCAGCGTGGACACCTACCGCGTACTCGCCGAGCACCCGAACATCGGCGGCGTGAAGGAAGCGTCGGCAAGCGTGTGCAAAACGGCGCGCATTCTGGATGCCTGCGGCGACCAACTCCCCGTCTGGTCGGGAAACGATGACGAGGCTGTGCCGATGATGTCGGTCGGCGCGAAGGGGCTGATCTCCGTTCTGTCCAACATCCGCCCGAAGCAGACACTGGAGATGATCCGCGCCTGCCAGCACGGCGATTTTGAAAAGGCAGGACGGATGCAGGTGGCGCTGATGCCGCTCATCGACGCGCTGTTCTGCGAGGTCAATCCCATCCCTGTAAAGCAGGCGCTGAATCTGGCGGGCTTTGACGTGGGGCTGCCCCGCCTGCCGCTCACGCCGCTCTCCGAGGCGAACATCCAGAGGCTCAAGACGCTGCTTGCGTCGTAAGTACATAGAAAAAGAGCATTGCCCGCTCGGGCAATGCTCTTTTCGTTTGTGTATTATACATTTTTCAGGTGCACGAGCGCTGCGTTTCGCATGGGAACGTAGCGCGTGCCGTCAAGAACGTAGACCTTGTAGGTGTCGCCCGGCTGGGGGTTGGCAAACGACGCCTCGATCGTCCACGTTTTGCCGGACAGGACCGCCGTCTGATATTTGAGACCCGCGAACTTTCCGGCGGCGTTAAAGCGGACGATCAGCACCGACGCTTCCTTTTCCGCCCCAGGACCGGCGGCGATGTCAGCCGTGACCGTCGTTTCCGTATCACTCTTCGTGATCTTCGTGCCAACGTCTACGGCAGAACCGGCGATCAGACGCACATAGCGGCTGCCCTTCGTTAAGAACGCGTCCTTCGTTGAAAGCGTCGCGTTCGCGCCGGTCTCGTCTGTGCCTGCGTAAACGGTGCAGTCGCCGGCGATAAGCTGGCTCTCCGGGTCAACTATTTTAATGACGGCAGTGTTTTCCGTGTCAACGCTTGCGATGAGTGTACTGTTCGTTATCTCGATGTTCTCCAAAACATTGGGGGCTTCCTGTCCCGGTCTGGTGGGGCGGGGTGCTGTATTTTCCACCAAAATACCAAGACCAAGTTCAGAATGGACTTCCAGTTTGCCGTTGTTCATCGGGATCTTCGGACCGCCTTCTTTGAGATTGGTCGAATAGAGATCGTAATCCGACAGTTTCAGCGCCGCATATTGGGCAGTTTCTGTAAACTCTTTCTTCAGTGTGTACTTAAAACCAGACCCAATGTTCTCAGCTCTGACGCTGCCGCCTTCGATGCGAAGATAGCCGGTGACAAATGCCTCGTGGCGGCTAGCCTTTGCAACGATCTGCGCGTTGTCTTTGACAGTCGTTATGCAAGCGACATAGATCGCAGAGCATTTCGTATTCTTGCTGTAGTCGTCATCATCTACATAAGCGAATAGAGAACTGTTGCCAGAAATAGTCAGGTCATCAGTGACCAGTGCTCCTGACTCGGTTTGTTTAATGACGGTATGATTATAATCAGCGACAGTTGCGTTATTGATGCAGGAGGTAGTGATGCTGCAGTCTCCTTGAATATCCAGCTTCCAAGACGCATTGATCGCGCCACTGTCTTCGGGCGGGTAAGCCGCAAAGGCTTCCAGCGAACCAGAGCCAATAAAGGTCAGTGTATCGCAGTTGAGCGCCATCTTACCGCTGACATTCGTCGTCAACTTGTTTTCACCAACCAGATTGATTACAATAGGCGTGTGGAAAACATCGTTTCCTGAGACGATGATTGCGTCCTGTGTCCCGGTTTCCGTCAAGTTTGCATTCTTCAGAGTCAAAGTATTACTGCCTTTGTCATAGGACACAGAACCGCCATCGTTCAACACATCGCCTGCATTCGTATTGTCGATTAGTATTCCGCAAACATAAATCGGCGGAAAATACTCATATGACACAGTGGCTGTCATTTCACTCTTGATCTCGCCTGCACAGCCGTCGCAGGTCACAACACAATAAAACTGACCGCCAAGGTCCGTATCACCCAGTTTGTATGCCGTCTCATTTACACCGCTGAGAACGGCAGACGTCGTACCATACCAGTAGCGATACCATGTATAGACCAGTTTGCTGCCACTTGGCAGTGTGCTTTGTATCTTAGCTTTTGCTGTCAGTGTTTCGCCGGTCTTTGGCTCACCCGCAATAGTCACCGTGCCAAGCAGCACCGGCTCGCCGTTTGGATCAAAATCAGCGCTGTCATTGACCCAGTAGGCTTCTTTCATTGCCACGCGGTTTCCTTCGCTGTCCGAGCAGGTATAGCCAAGCTCCCACTTGATGCCGTAATAGGAAACACGATAGCTTCCGTTGCGGGCGGTGTTTTTCAGATGCACCTCCGTACCCTGCATGAAAACTTCGCCGTAGCCCATCTCGCCGGAGCTGAGCAGATGTCCCTGATAGCCGCCGACCGTTTTGACGTTGAGCACCGCGCCGACGCCGTTGAGGATAATATCATCACCGCCGTAAATACCGCAGACACCCGCCGAGCCGTTCTGCCGCTGGGAGTAGACGCGGGGGCTTATCACAGGCTGCGCGCTCATAGCGCCCACCGTGATGTCCACATCCACCGCACCGATGGTGACGATGCCCGGCACGGTCACCGCGCTGGAGGGGTCGCGCTGCTGCACGGTGCGGATGCCCTGCGCATCGCCCGCGCCGAACACATTGATGGTGAGCTTCGGCATCGTCGTGCAATCATCCGCTGCGTTGATGGTCAGATCGCCCTGACACAAAATGCCGGTGGTCCGCCCGGTAATGGGATCACTGCCGGTAAGCTGCCCGGAGCTGTCGAGTTTTCCTTCCAGTGATTTTGTCAGGTTCGGATCACGCGCGTAGTTCGCCATGTCGATGCTGACCTCCGCGCCATCCGCCAGCACAATGTTCAGGTTGTTGTTGCAGAAAATACCCACCGCTTCGCCGGAGCGGATCGTCTTGCAGCCGTGCGTGATCACGACCTTTCCGCCAAGCGTCAGCGTGCGAGAATCTTTGTCATAGGTCATCCAGCCGGTTGGATCGTCGCCGACCTGACACTTTGAAAGGTCATGATCTCTGTTGATCGCAATGCCGTCCACGCTCATGCCGGTACTTACAGAATAGTTTTTTGTACTGGATATTGGTGTTACAGCTACCGCACGGACACACGGACCTGCAGCATATTCCGTTGTGGCTGCGGTGCGCGCAACGACCTCATAGGTCGTTTTCTCGGAAAGACCGATAAAGACCGGGCTGGTCTGCCAGCCCGCCGCAGGCGTTCGTACTTCGCCCGAAGCGGTCAGTGCGTATTCCACGATCTGACCATTGCTGGCAGCGGCGATCGGTTTCACCGTAATGGTATACGGCGTGACAGACTGCACTTCCACGTCGCTGATGCTCGCACCGATTTGCAGGCTGCGGCGCAGCTCGACCCGCGTATACAGACCGTTATCTTCGCTGCGGTAGGCGACCTCCGCGCCGTCAGCTTCCGCCGCAAGCAGTGCGGCGGTCGATTCGATAGGCATATACAACGGTATTGTGGACAGTGCCGCGGACGTAGTCGCTTTGCCGGAGAACGCTTCAAAATTCCCGTTCGGATAGGGATCGCGCCCAGATTCCGACAGCTCCACCTTACCGTACACACCGTAGCTGCCCGCACCGCCATAGTTTGTGCCCGCCGTGAGCGAGCCGCATTTCGGCTTTACGACGGCTTGAAAATCATCCAACGTACCTGCATCGTAAATACCGGCGCTGATCTTATTGTAGCCGCACGGACCGCCAAGCACGGTCACGGTGCAGTTGTCGCTTGCCAAATACTCCGCTGTTTCGCCGCGCGTCTTACCGACCGTGACAGAAGAACGCGTGAAAATGCCGAAGCTGTGCCCGGTCGCTTTGCCACTCTGGACAGTAAGACTGCCTGTGCCGGTGAACGTAAGCCACTGATATTCGTTGCCGAGCGCAATACCCGCGCAGTCACCAGTGATCTCGCCGAGGTCAGTGAGGTCGATGGTGCTCTCTCCAACCAGCGTGATGACTAGCGAGCCATCCGTATGGATACCGGCAAAAATAGGAGACTGAATAGTATTGATCAGCCCGTACCTTGAGCTAGAGCCGTTGCGGATGTCCGCCCCGTTCAGCGTAAGATTCCGGCTGTTCGCTTCGTAGTAGACCGTATAATCGCCAGCGTCCGCCTTCACAAGACTACCGTCCGCCGTAGTTTTCCAGTAGCCGCCGCCGATGACGTTCGTATCGCCGACGTACAGCAGCGTGGGTACGGCGTTCATATCCAGCGCCGACGCCATCGTCGGCAGCAGCGCCAGCACCAGGCAGCACGCCAGCAGCAGGCTGACCATCCGTTTTTTCATGTGTGCTCTCTCCTTCCGATCCCTGACCAGCGGGCGATCGTGTCTCTCTAAAAGAGAGACACGAGACCCATGGGTCTCGCTGCGGCGGGTCGCTGCCGCCGCGTCTAATATTGCGACTCTATAATAGCAGCTTTTCCGCCGCCATGCGCAAAGGCGGCACGAAATGTATAGTTTTGATGCCCGAAATGTCAGCACACGTCCATAAAAAGGAAAGCCCTCGGCTTGACCGAGGGCTTCGCGTTATGGTTTTTCGTGGCGGCGCTCCTCCCACGACTCGCGCGCTTCCTTCAGAAGCTCCGGCAGCGGGCGCGCCGTATGCAGCGGGAATAGGAAATTCCGCTTTTCCCGCAGCTCCTCCTGCCGCTTCTGCACCTGCGATTTCAGACGCTCGACGCGGATGACCACGTCGTGCTCGTCGGCAAACTGCCGCAGCTTGGACACCAGATGCGCCGAATACACCACGTCGATCGTGAACACGCCGAAGAAAAAGCCGATAACAAACGAAAACGCAAGATTTTCCGACAGCCAGCGCAGCGCGTTCAGAATGTACGGATGCACGCAGAAATAATACACCGCACTGATAACAGCCCAAAAGAACGAAAACAGCGGGCAGACAAGCCCCTGGATATTTCCCCAGCGGCGGCTGTAATCCCACAGGCGGACGTGCAGCACCTTGAGCGACACGACGCCCGCGATATACTCGATGACCGTCATGCTCAGCGCCATCGCCGCAAACAGCGCGATGCGTCCGCCGGCGGTGCGGACATTCCAGCGCTCGCCGAGCAGCGCCAGCAAAAACAGGATGCACAGCCCAAAGCCGTAGAGCGGCACATACGGTCCGGCGCAGAAGCCGGGGTTGATCCATTTATGCTCCGGGTTCGTGCCGGAGAAAAACTTGCGGAAGAACAGCTCCAGCACCCAGCCGAACGTCGAGCCGATAAAAAACAGATACGCAAGACAGAGAAAAAAATTCATAAGCATTCCTCAGAATTTGACAAGGCTTCCAGCAGCAGCGCAAAGATCGCCTGCGCCGCCGCCCCGCGCACCGCCGCGCGGTCGCCCGCAAGGTGCAGCTCCTGTACCAAGCACCCGGCGGCGCGGTCCAGCGCGATGTACACCAGCCCCACGGGTCGCCCCGTGCCGTCGCCGTCAGGTCCGGCAAGACCCGTGACGCTCACGGCGATGTCCGCGCCCAGAAGCCGGCGCGCGCCGCGCGCCATCTCCCCCGCTGTTTCGGCGGAAACGGCAGTGTACTGCGCGAGCGTATCGCGCGAAACGCCGAGCACGCGGTGCTTTACCTCATTCGTGTAGCTGATGACGCCGCCCACATAGACGCTCGACGCGCCGGGGACGTCCGTGATGAGCTTGCCGACCAGTCCGCCGGTGCACGACTCCGCTGTACAGAGTGTGAGATGTTCGGCGTTCAGCCGTTGCAGCACCTCGGCTGCGGAAATTTTAGCGCTGCTCATAATAGCGAAGCTGCATTTTTTCGGTGTTCTCGATGGCGCGCGCTACGAGCGCATCCACGTCGAGCTTTGCCTCCTCCGCCTCCACGAGCGCGAGGACGGGCTTTGTCTTGGGGTGCTTGGGCGTAAAGACGGTGCAGCAGTCCTCATAGGGCAGGATGGACGTTTCCATCGTGCCGATCCTGCGCGCACGGGTGACGATCTCCTCCTTATCCATGCCGATGAGCGGGTGGAAGATGGGCATATGCACCACCGCGCCTGTGACTGCCATCGCATCCATCGTCTGGCTGGCGACCTGACCGAGATTTTCGCCGGTGACGAGGCTCTTTACGCCGTGGTCGCGCCCGATCGCCTCGGCGATGCGCATCATAAATCTGCGCATGATGATGGTGAAATATTCCTCGCGGCAGTGGTCGCGGATGGCTTCCTGAATTTCGGTAAAGCCGACGATGTCCAGCGTCATGCGCCCGCAATAGCGTGTCATCAGGTGCGCCAGCTCAATGACCTTTTCCTTGGCGCGCTCGGACGTATACGGATACGAGAAGAAATGGATGGCTTCGATCTCCACGCCGCGCTTGGCGATCATATAGCCCGCGACCGGCGAGTCAATGCCGCCGGAGAGCAGCAGCGCCGCCCGTCCGCCCGTGCCGGTGGGCAGCCCGCCCGCGCCGGGCACGGCAGGTCCATGCACATACGCGGCAAAATCGCGCACCTCGATGTTGACCAGATAATCCGGGTCATGCACATCGACTGCGACGTGCGGATATGCCTCGGCGATGCGCCCGCCGATCTCCTGCGAGATTCGAATGGAGTTGAGCGGGAAGGCTTTGTCGGAACGCTTGGACTCGACCTTGAAGCTCTTGGCGTTTGTCAGGTCGTCGCCGAGGTATTCCGTGACGGCGTGAAAAATCGCGTCCAGCGTTTTGTCGCACGCGCGGCAGCGGCACATCGACGCAACACCAAACAGCGTTCCGCACGCCTCCCACGCGCCGTCCAGGTCGCACGCATCGTCCTGCGGCTCAATGTAGAGCGCGGACTGCATGATATAGACCTTGAAGTTGCCGAAGCACGCCATCCGGCGGCGGGCGTTTTGCTTGAGCTTATCCTCAAACGTGCGGCGGTTCGCGCCCTTGAGGACGATCTCACCGAGCTTGAGCAGGAACATTTCTTTCATGGCGGTTCTTCCTTTATAAATAGAATATCAGTTAGTACCAAACTTGAAGGAGCGATATTGCACCGCCTCGGCGATGTGCTGCGGGGCGAGCTGCTCGTCTCCGGCGAGGTCGGCGATGGTGCGTGCCACGCGCAGCACGCGGTCATAGCTGCGGGCGGTCATTTGCAGGCGGTCGAACGCCGAGCGCATGAGCGCGGCGCTGGCTTCGTCGAGCTTGCAGCTCTCGCGGAGCTGCTCCGGCGGCATCTGGGCGTTGCAGAGCGTGCTGCCCGCGCCGAACCGTGCCCGCTGGCGCGCTCGCGCGGCGTTGACCCGCTCGCGGATGGCACAGGACGGCTCTGCCGGGGTGCGCCTGCGCAGGTCGTCAAATTCGACCGCCGGAACTTCCACGATGAGGTCGATGCGGTCAAGCATCGGTCCTGACACGCGTGAAAGATACTGATCGACCGACGCACGCGAGCAGCGGCAGCGCCCGCTGGGGTCGCCGTACCAGCCGCATTTGCAGGGGTTCATCGCGCACACGAGCATAAACTCACTGGGATACGTCACCGAACCCTGCACGCGCGAGATGGTGACCTTTCCGTCCTCCAGCGGCTGGCGCAGGACCTCCAGCGCATCGCGCCGGAACTCCGGCAACTCATCGAGGAACAAAACGCCCTTGTGCGCCAGCGAAATTTCACCCGGCTTCGGCGTCGGTCCGCCGCCGGCGAGCGCCGCGGCGGAGACGGTATGGTGCGGGCTGCGAAACGGACGCTCGGTCACGAGCGGATGGCGCGCGTCCAGCATCCCGATGACGGAGTAAATTTTTGTGACCTCCAGCGCCTCCTCGCGCGTCATATCCGGCAGGATGGACGGCAGGCGCTTGGAGAGCATACTTTTGCCCGAGCCCGGCGGACCGATGAGCAGGACGTTATGCCCGCCCGCGGCGGCGATCTCCAGCGCACGCTTGACATTCTCCTGCCCCATCACGTCGCGGAAGTCCGGCTGCGCGTCGGTATTCGCCGTGGGCTGCCACGGCTCGGCGGGCGTGAGCAGTGTTTCGCCGCGCAGATGCTCCACGAGCTCCCGCACGGTGTGTACGCCGTAGACTGTCACGCCGTCGGCAAGCGTCGCCTCGGCGGCGTTTTCCGCCGGGACGTAGAGCGTCTGAATGCCAAGCTCCCGCGCGGTCAGCGCCATCGGCAGCACACCCGACACCGGGCGGAGATTGCCCTCCAGGCTCAGCTCGCCCAGAAACGCGCTCGTTTTGTCGGGCTGCTTGATGAGCTGCGACGCGCTGAGAATGCCGAGTAAAATCGGCAGGTCATACAGCGTGCCGGATTTTTTCGTCCCGGCGGGCGCGAGGTTGAGCGTGATGCGGCTGACGGGAAATTTGAAGCCGCAGTTTTTGATGGCGGCACGCACGCGCTCGCGCGCCTCCTTGACCGCCGCGTCCGGCAGCCCCACGACGTCAAACGCCGGAAGCCCGGTGGTGATATAGCACTCCACCTCGACCTCATAGCCGCCGATGCCCTGAATGCCAAGAGAACGGATATGGCTGAACATAGCGCACCTCCGCAAAATCATTCTGCGTATATGATAGCGCATTTTGCTGAAAAAACCAACAGGAAAAATGCCCGAAGCGCGATCTTTTGCGCGGGATCGTCGAAAGTTGTGCGCGCAGCGCGGAATTTTCATTTACATTGTACAAATTCTGTGCTATGATGACCCTGTACGATTTTATAATTACTAGGAGGTAATTGAAATTGGCTCGTAAGTTCAAAACAATGGATGGCAACAATGCCGCCGCGCACGTTTCGTATGCGTTTACGGAAGTGGCGGGCATTTACCCCATCACGCCGTCGTCTCCGATGGCGGACTTTGTGGATCAGTGGTCGGCGGCTGGTCTGAAGAATATCTTCGGCACGACCGTCAAGGTCGCTGAGATGCAGTCCGAAGCGGGTGCATCCGGCACGGTGCACGGCTCTCTCGGCGCTGGCGCGCTGACCACCACCTACACCGCGTCACAGGGTCTGCTGCTGATGATCCCGAATATGTACAAGATCGCGGCAGAGCAGCTTCCCTGCGTGTTCCACGTCTCCGCGCGTACCGTCTCCACCCATGCGCTGAACATCTTCGGCGACCATTCCGACGTGATGGCTTGCCGTCAGACCGGCTTTGCCATGCTGTGCGAAACGAACCCGCAGGAAGTCATGGATCTCGCGCCCGTCGCGCATCTGGCTGCGATCGAGGGCAAAGTTCCGTTCCTGAACTTCTTTGACGGCTTCCGTACCTCGCACGAGATCCAGAAGGTCGCGGTGTGGGATTACGCCGACCTGAAGGATATGTGCGATATGGACGCTGTGGAAGCGTTCCGCAAGCACGCGCTGAACCCGGAGCGCCCCGCCATGCGCGGCAGCCACGAAAACGGCGACGTGTTCTTCCAGCACCGTGAGGCTTGCAACAAGTACTATGACGCGCTGCCCGCAGTGGTCGAAAAGTACATGGGCAAGATCAATGAAAAGCTGGGCACGAACTATCAGCTCTTCAACTACTACGGCGCTGCCGACGCTGACCGCGTGATCGTTGCCATGGGCTCGATCTGCGACGTTGCGGAGGAAGTCATTGACTATATGAACGCGCACGGCGAAAAGGTCGGTCTTGTCAAGTGCCGCCTGTACCGTCCGTTCTGCGGCGACAAGCTGGTCGCTGCCATCCCCGCCACCGCCAAGAAGATCGCCGTGCTCGACCGCACAAAAGAGCCGGGCGCTCTGGGTGAGCCTCTTTACATGGATGTTGTCACCGCACTCGCCAATGCCGGCGTGCACGCGACCATCATCGGCGGCCGCTACGGTCTGGGCTCGAAGGATACCCCGCCCGCATCCGTGTTTGCGGTGTATGACGAGCTGAAGAAGGATCAGCCGAAGCACCAGTTCACCATCGGCATCGTGGACGATGTGACGCACCTGTCCCTCGAGGAAAAGGAAGCGCCCAACACCGCCGCCGAGGGCACGATCGAGTGCAAGTTCTGGGGTCTGGGCGGCGACGGCACCGTCGGCGCGAACAAGAACTCCATCAAGATCATCGGCGACCATACCGACAAGTATGTGCAGGCATACTTCCAGTACGACTCCAAAAAGACCGGCGGCGTCACCATCAGCCATCTGCGCTTTGGCGACAAGCCCATCAAGAGTCCGTACTACATCAACAAGGCTGACTTCGTCGCCTGCCATAACCCGTCCTACATCACCAAGGGCTTCCCGATCGTGCGTGACGTCAAACCCGGCGGCGTGTTCATGATCAACTGCCAGTGGACGGCGGAGGAGCTGGCGCATCATCTGGATGCCGCTTCCAAGCGCTACATTGCCAAGAACAACATCCAGCTCTACACCATCAACGCCATCGACCTTGCACAGTCCATCGGCATGGGCAAGCGCACGAACACCATCCTCCAGTCCGCGTTCTTCTCGCTGGCAAAGGTCCTGCCCGAGGCAGAGGCCATTCAGTACATGAAGGAAAAGGCGACGCAGTCCTACTCCAAGAAGGGTATGGACGTGGTCGAGATGAACCACAAGGCGATCGACGCCGGTGCTACCGCCTACGTCAAGATCGACGTGCCCGCCGACTGGGCGAGCGCCGAGGATGTTGTCGTTGAGCACAAGCTCGAAGGCAAGCCGGAGCTGGTCAAGCAGGTCAAGACCCTCCTCTTCCCCATCGACAAGATGGACGGCGATTCTCTGCCCGTCTCCGCGTTCATGGATCATGTGGACGGTCAGTTCGAGCTGGGCGCTGCCGCTTATGAGAAGCGCGGCGTTGCCGTTGCCGTTCCCGAATGGGACGCGCAGAAGTGCATCCAGTGCGGCAACTGCGCTTATGTCTGCCCGCACGCCACTATCCGCACCGTCGCTCTGACAGACGAGGAAGCAAAGAACGCGCCCGCGGCTGCCAAGATCGTCCCGGTCAAGGCGGGCAAGGGCAAGGGTGTTTATCAGTTCACCATGGCGATCTCCCCGCTGGACTGCATGGGCTGCGCAGTTTGCGTCGGCGCGTGCCCCGAAAAGGTGCAGGCGATCAAGATGGTCCCGCAGGAAACGCAGCTCGATCAGCAGGATGTGTTCAACTACTGTGTCAGCAAGGTCTCCGAAAAGAAGGAGCTTCAGACTGCCGACGTCAAGGGCAGCCAGTTCCGCAAGCCGCTGCTTGAGTTCTCCGGCTCCTGCGCAGGCTGCGCCGAGACGAGCTATGCGCGTCTGGTCACGCAGCTCTTCGGCGACAAGATGTATATCTCCAACGCCACCGGCTGCTCGTCCATCTGGGGCGGTCCGGGCGCTACGTCCCCGTACTGCACGAATGCTGATGGTCACGGCCCGGCATGGTGCAACTCCCTGTTTGAGGACAACGCCGAGCACGGCTACGGTATGTACCTCGGTCAGAAGGCGCTGCGCGACAGCCTGATCGCCAAGACCAAGGAGCTCATCGCCATTGAGTGGGTCAACGCTGACCTGAAGGCGGCGGCGCAGAAGTACCTCGACACCGTCAACGAGCTGGACGCCAACGCGGCTGCCACCAAGGCTTATGTTGCGGCTCTGGAGGAGAACATCGCTACCGTGGACGAGCTCGCCGCTGTGGATCAGTTCAAGGCGCACGCCGACGAGCTGAAGGCAAAGGGCGAAAAGTACTGCGACTGCGCTGCCTGCACGCTGGCGCGCGAGATCCTGAGCAAGAAGGAATACCTCTCCAAGAAGTCCGTCTGGATCTTCGGCGGCGACGGTTGGGCATACGACATCGGCTTCGGCGGCGTGGACCATGTGCTCGCATCCGGCGAGGATGTCAACATCTTCGTGTTCGACACCGAGGTCTACTCCAACACCGGCGGACAGGCATCCAAGGCTTCCAACATCGGTCAGGTCGCACAGTTTGCGGCTGCCGGTAAGGAGGTCAAGTCCAAGAGCCTTGCCGAGATCGCAATGAGCTACGGCTATGTCTACGTTGCGCAGGTCGCCATGGGCGCTAACGCCGCGCAGACCCTCAAGGCGATTCAGGAGGCGGAAGCCTACCATGGTCCGTCCCTCATCATCGGCTATGCTCCGTGCGAGATGCACTCCATCAAGGGCGGCATGGCGAACTGCCAGAAGGAAATGAAGAAGGCTGTTGACTGCGGCTACTGGAATATGTTCCGATTCAACCCCGCCGCGGAGAAGAAGTTCACGCTCGACTCCAAGGCGCCCGCCGGCGGTTATCAGGAGTTCCTGATGAACGAAGCGCGCTACAGCCGTCTGACCCGCGAGTTCCCGGAACGTGCAAGCGTCCTGTTCGAGAAGAACGAGGAGAACGCGAAGCAGCGCTACGAGCACCTGCTCAAGCTGGTCGAAATGTACGACAAATAAGCATCATTACCTCCTATGAAGAACTCCCCGGCGTAGCCGGGGAGTTCTTTTCAACCGAAAACCGCTTCGCTTGGTTTTCAGTTGAGCGGGCTTGCACTGAGATTCGTGCAAAGCTCTGCGCCTCTTGGCTCTCCCTTTGGGAGAGCCAAGCACATAAGAAATGGAGCGTATCGACACCGATACGCTCCATGATTTATAATCGCTTATCCTATTCTACAGCGGACGATGCATTCGTAGGTCGTGCCGCCGTAGGTGGTGGAAACGGTTGCCGTGCCGCTGCCGACGGCATAGACCGTACCCTTTTCGTCCACGGTGCACACCGACGTATCCGACGAGCGCCACGTCAGCCCGGACACGCGCTCATCATTCGAGTCGCGCAGGCTCAGGCGGAAATATTCGCCGAGGATGGACATCGTCACATCCGAATGGCTGATGGTGCAGTTTGGATCGGCAGGCTCGGCGCTCTCCGCCGAATTCTCCAGACGGCAGCGGACGATGCACTCAAGCGACACCGGCTCGTCCAGCGCCACCGTTGCGGTGACGGTCGCCGTGCCGATACCCTTTGCCGTGACCGTGCCGTCCGCACCGACAGACGCGACGCTGCTGTCAGAGCTCGCGAACGTAACGTCCGTCCCATCCTCCAGATTCAGCACCTTGAGCTGATACTGCTCGCCGGGCGTGAAGAAGGACATATCCGTATTGTTGAGCACCGGCGGCTCGGCGGGCGGCTGCTCCCCGGCTGCCAGCGTAAAATCGCAGGTGACGAGGCACGCCGCGCTCTGCTCGCCGCAGGTGACGGTGATCTCCGTTGCGCCGCCCGATACGGCGACGATCTTGCCGTTGGAGTTGACGGTGGCGATGGATTCGTCAGCGGAGGTGTAAACGACCTCCTGCGTGCAGTCGGCAGGCGTGAGCTGGACAGTCATGTTGTAAAACTGCTCCGCTTCCTCAAATGTCACGCTCGTGCTGCCGAGCGAGAGCGCCGTACACGGGATCGCGCGCTCGACGGCAGGCTGCTGGTCCGCCTGCTGCTGATAATCCTCTTCGTTCATGTAGTCCGCCGCCGTCGGGGTCTTGGTCTCCTCGGCAGGCGCGGTCGTCTCCGGCTGCGCGGTCTCGGCGGTCGCGTCCGTCTGCGTCACCGTCTGCTCCGTGCGCCCAAAGAGGGCCAGCATGGAGACCGGCTCGCCAAAATAGCCGATGTTGTAAAACGCAAACAGCGCGCCCGCGATGACCAGCAGTGCCAGCACCGAGCACAGCAGGATCATCACCCACTTGGGCACGGAGTATACATTACCGCCCTTCGCCTGCGCAGCGGGCGCGTGCTTTGCCGCGTATTTGCCGCCCTTTTTCTTGAGCCATTTCCCCTGCCCCTGCGGTGCGGGCGCGGTCTTCGGAGCGCTCGGCGAGTCATCCTCTGCCGCAGTCTTCGGCGCGGTGGGCGCGGCACGCCCGCAGAGCGGGCAGTGCGTCAGCTCGGCAGAAAACTCCAGACCGCAATATTCGCAAGTCTTTAATTTCATAGAAACCTCCGTTCAGGACCCGCCTGCCGCGGCAAAAATCCGCCGCGCGCGGGTATGCACAATCGTGTTGCACGGGCGCAATGCGGCTGCAAATGCGCGCACCACGCCTTATACGAGGCATTATAGCACAACTTGTCGAATATTCCAAGTAGAAAGCACAACATATTGTATTGCATTTTTTCTAAAAATGTCCTAGAATAGGACAGAGTGGAATTTGGGCGCTTGTGCCCCTCCACCCAGACGCAGCCGCGCGTGCGGCTGATCCAAAGGAGGCGAAGTATTTGCCGGAACTCAAACTCATTGCGCCGCTGCTTTCCAATATGGAAGTGGTCAAGTGCCTCAGCGTCCGCGGCGGGACGTCGGTGTACGTTGTGCGCAGCACCAAGACAAATACGACCTATATTCTCAAGCACATCTCCGTGCCGGAATCGCAGAAGCAGGTAGACGCTCTGCTCTACACCGGCGCGGCGGCGAACAACGAGGAAGCGCAGAAATATTACGAGCAGGTCGTTTCCGACTACCAGACGGAGCTGGAGCTGCTGGAAACGCTGTCCGCCAGCGCGAACATCGAGAGCTACCGCAGCTATCAGATCGCGCCGAAGGAAAACGCCGTCGGCTACGACGTGTACCTGCTGGCGGAGAACCGCAAAACGCTGCTGGACTATCTCGACGAGACGCCGATGACGCACCTGTGCGCGGTGAATCTCGGGCTCGACCTGTGCGCCGCGCTGAGCGACCTACGCGAGGCGGGGCTGATCCACCGGGACGTCAAGCCGTCAAATGTCTACCTCAATCAGCAGGGGCATTTCGTGCTGGGCGACCTCGGCATCGCCAAGATCGACGAGCTGAAATACTGCTCCATGCCGGAGCATATGCTCAGCTCCTACTCCGCGCCGGAGCTGTTCGATCTCGTGGGCAGCATCGAGCCGACCACGGATATTTACTCCGTCGGTCTCATCCTCTACCGCATCTTTAACGGCAATCATGCACCGTTTGAGGATGAAAAAACGTCCGCCAAGGCGGCTGACCGCCGCCGCATCACCGGCGAAGAGCTGCCCGCGCCGCTCTACGCCGACTATGAGCTGACCGCCATTCTTCTCAAAGCCTGCGCCTTCAAGCCGGAGGACCGCTATCAGTCCCCGGAGGAGCTGCGGCAGGAGCTGGTGGAGTACGTCAAGCGCAATCAGGTGGAGGACACGCCCATCGTGCCGCCCATCGTGACCGACGGCGAGACCGTTTTGCCCACGCCGGAGGATGAGGAGATCGAGCCGGTGCAGTTCGCCGACGCTGACGCGCTGCCGGAGGATTTCAAGCAGAGCTTCTCCCCCGATACCGATATGTTGAACGCCATCATCGACTCCGTCCACCGTGAGATGGAAAACGAGCCGGATGAGGAAGAAGAGCCGGACGAGCCAGATGAAGAGGCGGAAGCCGCGGATGCGGACGCGCCGAAAAAAACCGCCGCCAAAAAGCCGGTGCGCAAGCGTCGCCGCGGCAAGAGCCTCGGGTTGGTGCTGGTGGGCATTCTGGCAGTCATCGCCGCCGCGCTGGTGTATTTCTTCGTCATCGCCCCGTCGAGCGTACACGTCAGTGACATTCAGCTCATCGACACCTCCACGACCAGCATCACCGTGCAGGTCGATTCGCGCGAGAAGGACGGCGCACTTGAGATCACCTGCGCCGACGCCTACGGCAACAGCTTCCGCGCGCCGTATGTGCGCGGCGAGCAGAATGTGTTCACCGGGCTAGTCCCCGGCACACAGTACACCATCACCGCCATCGCTGCGAATGACAAGAAGATCACAGGTACTTACGTCACGCGCGCGACCACGGTCGCCGAGACGGAGATCCTGAGCTTCACCGTCACGCCCGTGGCGCTGACGCAGGTCGAGGTCAACCTGACGCTCAACGGTCCTGACCCCGGCGAGTGGTCCGTTTCCTACGCCGCCGAGGGTGTGGACGCAAAGACTGCGACATTTGCCGGTCACAGCACTGTCATCGCCAATCTGGAATCCGGCAAGGAGTACACCTTCATCCTCCTGCCGCCGGAGAACACGCACCTGACAGGCACAACGCAGGCAAGCTACTCCACCGTGCCGACGGTCGATATTGAAAAATCGACAGTCGCTCTGTCCTCGTCGAGCGCGATCTTGTCCTGGACCTACACCGGCGAAGCGCCGGAGCACTGGACAGTGCGCATCGAGGGTGAGGACGGAAGCACCGATGAACAGACAGTCGAGTCGCCGAATGTGACGTTTGAAAATCTGACGTCCGGCATGACCTACACCATCACCATCTCTGCGCCGACCATGCTGATGGACGGCACGCTGACGATCGTCCCCACGGTTACGAGCGTTACGGAGCTGAAGGTCACGGAGACCGACAGCGGCGACTACACCATTAGCTGGATGAGCACGGGCGGCAATGAGGACATCGGCTGGATCGTGAAGGTCGCGCCGAAGGGCGCGGCGGAGGATTCCGCCCTCGTCTTTGAGACGGAAAAGAAGGAAAGCTGCACCGTGAAGGCTGCGCAGCTCATCCCCGAGACTGATTACACCGTCACACTTGAGCTTGCCAACGGCGACGTGCTGGACGGCACGACGACCGCCGAGCTGACCACGCCCGAGACCGGCAACTATCACGCCCACGGGCTGCAAAGCGGCTACATCGGGCTGTATAAAGAGCCGGATAAGGACGATTGGACGGTTCTCGACCTCGCAACGCCAGCCTCGACGTTCAAAACGACCGAGACGCTCGCCTTCGCCGTACAGGGCGTGGGTACGCTGGAGGACAGTGCTGAGGAGATCAGCATCGTCATGGTCATCCGCGATAAGGACGGCGCGATCGTGGACGCTGCGGTCACCAGCGCGGTCTGGAACGAGATGTGGAAGGATAACCTCTGCGTCGGCGCGTTCCCGCGCCCGGTCAAGAAGGCTGGCGAGTACACGTTCGAGATCTACTTCAACGGGCTCGCGCTCGTCAAGCAGGACATCACAGTCACTGAATCATGAAATTGGGAGCGGCACTTATGTGCCGCTCCCCTTTTACGCAAATCCACAAGTAATGCGTAGGGGAGGGGCTCTGCCCCTCCCGCGCAGCAGGCATTTCCGTTTTTACGAAGCCCTCCGGCGAAAACAGTCGTACACCACGGGAGGGGCAGAGCCCCTCCCCTACGCCTCGATAAGAACTGCCCATAGCTTATGCGCAAAAAAGCCCCGCCTGTTCATTTTGAACAGGCGAGGCTTTGATCTACTGCCAATTCGGATCTTTGCCGACAAGACGGTTGAGCCAGTTAATGTAGGAGACGCTGTTGACCGTATAGGGATAGTTGATGACGAGCAGATCGTTCACGCCCTGTTCCTTGGCGAACGATGCCATATCCAGCGACGGCTTGCCGTCGCGGTTAAATTCGCGCGGATCGACCACGATGATCTTGCTGTAATGGCTGGTGAGGAACGGAACGAAGGCGTTGCCGTAGGACTCCTTGAGCACCATGCACACGCCGCCCTCGGCGGCGGACTCGATCACGCAGACGGGCGTGTCACCGCCGATGAAGCAGAGGTACTTGTTCGTCGTTTCGTCCGCCAGCTTCGTGTAAACCACGCTGATGGGCACGCCATTCTGAAGTGTCGCGTCGGCGTAGTACTTCGCGTGTGTTTCATAGATCGGCAGATAATATATCAGCGTGTCGGGGTTATCCTTGAGGATCTGGCTCTGCGGATAGCCGGAGGTGAAGGTGTACATCGAGCCGACAAAGTTCGTGTACTCCCCTGTCTCGAACGCGTCGAGCGGCTCGGCTTCAAAGCCGGCAGCTTCGCAGAATTTCGTGTAGGCGTAGTACGCGCCGAGCTGCGTCCAGTGGTGGTCGGTGCGGAAATAGAGGTATTCGTCCACATGCTGCGCCAGCGCGCTGTACGCGTCCACCGGCGTGACACCGGACTGGAGGTTTTTATAGCACAGGTCGATCATTGCCTTTTGACTGTGCAGACCCTCGTGCATACTTTCCGGCGAGTAGAACTCGCCGCCGTTCGGCGTGACGAGCGAGAACGTGCGCACCTCGCTCCCAAGCGCTGCGGCGAGATTGTTGACCGCGCCCGCATAGCGGACGACCAGATCGTCACTCGCCGTGGGGATCTCCATCGCGCGCGTGCCGACGACTACGACATTTCCGGCGTAGGTCGCCTCGCTCTCATCCGGCGTGTCGATGTGCGGCGGCTCCTCGGCAGGCGCTTCCGGCGTATCGGGCACAGCGGGCGTATCAGGCAATTGCTCCGTTGCGGGCGTTTCCGGCTTTTGCTCGTCAGCGGACGCCGTGTCGTCCGGCGCATCCGCCCGCGACAGCGCCTCCTGCTCTTTTTGAACATCGTGCAGCGACTCGCCGCCGTTTTCCGCGCCGGTGCTGCCGCCGATCACAAGCACACTGTCCTCCTCCGACGTGCCGGAGTAGTAGTAGAATTTATTAAGCGAACGGTTCAGCTCCAGCATTTTTTCCCGCCCCGGGAAGGTGTCGGAGTAATACGCTTCAAAAGCAGAGATGAAGCTGCCGTCCAGCAGCGATGAGAGCGTAAACCTCGGACGCTGCGCGAGCTTGCGGTTTTCGGAGGCAGAAAACGTCGGGTCTTTTCCGAACAGTGACAGCCCCGTCACGCACAAGACCGCCGCCAGCGTAAGAGATAACAGGACGATATGGAATTTTTTCATGTCCGCACGCCCCTTTCAGAATCGGAAATACAAGAATGCGTTAAACGACGAGCCGGTCAGCGAGATGACGCTGAGTACGAACAGTGCGATGGAAATGACGTACATCCCAATGGAAAACAGGTATTGCCGGACGCTGACGCGTCCGTCAGTTGCGCACAGAACAGACAGCGACGCGCCGAGAATGCGCGGCAGCGGCGTGCAGCAGATCGCGCACAGCACCGCCAGCGGCATGGAGTTGAGCATCAGGATCGATGTCTGGTGATCGGTAAAGCCCACGCCGGACGCACCGAAGAGCACGCGGAAGCTCTCAAGCAAACGCGACGTATCCGTATAATAAAAAATATTCCAGCCAATCAAGATCAGCAGCAGCGTGCCGACGTGGCGCAGCAGCCTCGGGATGTGCTCGATCGGCTTTCGCAGCAGGCGCTCGAGCACGAGCAGCACAAGGAAATACACGCCCCAAAGCACAAAGTTCCAGCTTGCGCCATGCCACAAGCCCGTCAGCGTCCAGACGATGGCGAGGTTCAGGTAGACGTGCCGCCGGTTGCCGCCGAGCGGGATGTAGACGTAGTCGCGGAAGAACGTGCTGAGGGAAATATGCCAGCGCCGCCAGAAATCAGTGATGGACTTGGCGGTATACGGCAGGCGGAAATTTTCGGGATATTTGAAGCCGAACATCCGCCCCATGCCGATCGCCATGTCGCTGTAGCCGGAGAAGTCGAAATAAATCTCAAACATGAACATCAGCACGCCGAACCACATTCCGAGCGTGGTCTGCGCGGCGAGCGTGCCGTCCAGAATTTTGGACGCGGCGCTGCCCGCGTAGTCAGCAAGCAAAACCTTTTTGCCGAGACCCACGCAGAAGCGGTACAGCCCGTAAAAAACGCTTTGTGCGTCCACGGTGCGGTCCGTCAGTTCCGCCTCCACATCGCTGTAGCGCACGATGGGACCCGCGATGAGCTGCGGGAAGAGCGTCACATACAGCAAAAACCGCGCAAACGAGTGCTGCACCGCGACCGAGCCGCGCTTCACGTCCACGACATACGAGAGGATCTGGAACGTGTAGAACGAAATGCCGATCGGCAGCGCGATCTGCGGCACGGGAAGCGAAAGCGAAAACAGTGCGTTGAGATTTTCCACCAGAAAGCCCGTGTACTTGAACACAACGAGGCAGCCGAGGTCGAACACGACCGCGAGCGTGCACCAGAGCCCCTTATGTCCGCGCTCCATCAGCAGCCCGAATGCCCAGTTGATGAGCGCCGTGGCGACCATCAAAAACACATACACCGGCTCACCCCAGGCGTAAAACAGCAGGCTCGCAATGAGCAGCAGGATATTTTTCGCGCGGATGCCTGGGAGAATATAATATAAAAGCAGCACAAGCGGCAGGAATAAAAACAAAAATGTGAGGCTGGAAAAGACCATGATAGCACTCCGTAACATACATGATTTACATAAGAACATTCATTATGTTAGCAGACGCAAAAGGGATTTTCAAGTGCTTCCTTCTTATTTTTTCTTAATTTTCTGACGTGTTTTGCACTGGTTAAATTGTAGTGAAAATTGGGTAACATTTCCTTTACATAACCTGCGCAGCAGATTACAGAATGCATCAGAATCCCACAGCATTCTATTTCTGATTCCTTGCTTTTATGTGAGATTCGTGCTACAATAGCAGGCAAGGAGTTGATGAGCCATGCTTGCGATCGAACGAAAAAACGAGATCCTCAACAAGCTGCGCACGGAGCAGCGCGTGCTGGTGAGCGATCTGGCGGCGCACTACAACGTGACCGAGGAGACCATCCGGCGCGACCTTGACAAGCTGGAAAAGGACGGCTACGCCACCAAGACCTACGGCGGCGCGATCTGGGGCAACATCACAAAATCCGACCTGTCCTACACCATCCGCAACAAGACGAACGTCGAGGCAAAAAACGAGATCGCGGAGCTGGTGAGCACGCTCATTGAGGACGGCGACCATCTGATGATGGACGACAGCTCCACTTCCCTCTTTACCGCCCGGCGGCTGAAGGAAAAGAAGGATCTGACGATCATCACCAATTCCGTGGGGCTGGTCGTGGAGCTGGCGGGCATGGAGACGTGGACGATCCTCTCCACCGGCGGGCAGCTCAAGCGCGAATCGCTGGCGCTGGTCGGCGCGCGGTCGCTGGACGCGCTGCGCTGCTATCATGTGGACAAGGTCATTTTCTCCTGCAAGGGGCTTGACCGTGAGGCGGGCATCACCGACTCCAACGAGCTGAACGCGCAGAGCAAGCAGGTCATGCTGAGCGCCGCGAAAAAGCGCATCCTCATTCTGGACGGGACAAAATTCGACAAGGTCTCGTTCGTGGAGATCGCGCCGATCGACCAGATCGACGTCGTCGTCACCAACACGCGCCCGCCGCGCCCATGGGTGCAGTATCTGGAGCAGCACGGCATCCAGCTCCTCTTCCCGCAGGATCGCAAATAGCAAATGGCATTAAAAATTGCCCCCGGTGCAAAGCACCGGGGGCTGCTTTTGTTTATTTCAGTTTGGCTTTGTCCGGGAAGAAATAGTCCTTTGTGAGCTTTACGACTACGCCGGACAGGGCGAAGAGCGCGAAGAAGTTCGGGATCGCCATCAGACCGTTGAACGTGTCGGCAATGTTCCAAACCACGTCGAGCTTGGCGACCGCGCCGACAACGATGACCGCGATGAACGCTGCCTGATAGACCTTGGCAAACTTCAGACCGAACAGGTACTGCGCGCTGCGGCTGCCGTAGAGCGCCCAGCCGAGCACTGTGGTGAACGCGAAGAGTACGAGCGCCAGCGCCACGAACACATTCGCAAACTTCGCGCCAAAGATGGTGGCGAACGCGCCGGAGATGAGCTCTGAGTTTACATAAGTGCCGAACGGAATTTCCACGCCGCTGCAAATGATGGTGAGCGCCGTGAGCGTGCAGATGACGATGGTATCGGCAAAGACCTCAAAAATGCCGTAAATGCCCTGATGAACGGGGCTGGGCGTTTCCGCCGCGGCGTGCGCGATGGCTGCCGAGCCGAGACCGGCTTCATTCGAGAACGCGCTGCGCCGCAAGCCCCAGACGATGGTCTGTTTGAGCGCGATGCCTGCCGCCGCGCCGCCGATCGCGCCGGGCGTGAAGGCGGTGGAGAAAATTTTGCCGAACGCAGGACCGATATTCCCCGCGTGCCCGATGATGACAACGAGCGCGAAGACAATGTACAGAACGCTCATGGCAGGCACGAGCTTTTCCGCCACCGCGCCGATGCGCTTGATGCCGCCGAAGAGGATGAGTGCCACGAGCGCCGCGATGGCGATGCCAAAGATGAGGTTCAGCGTGCTGCGCTCCCCTGCCGCGGCGGGATTAAAGACGTCGATGGCGTCATTGAGCGAGCCGACGATGGAGTTGACCTGCGACATATTGCCGATGCCGAAGCACGCGATCGCCGCGAATACGCAGAAAACCGTACCGACCCATTTCCACCGCGGTCCGAGACCGTTTTTGATGTAGTACATCGGTCCGCCGACCCAGTCACCCTTCGCGTCACGTTCGCGGTAGCGGATGGACAGCGTGACCTCGGAGTATTTGATGATCATGCCGAGCAGCGCCGCCAGCCACAGCCAGAACACCGCGCCGTAGCCGCCGAGCGCGATTGCCTGCGACGTGCCCACGATATTGCCCGTGCCGACCGTAGCCGCCAGCGCCGTTGTGACCGCCTGAAGCGGCGTGACCGCGCCTTCGCCCGCCGTCTGCTTGGTGAACATCTTGCCGAGCGTGTTCTTTATGACATAGCCGAATTTGGTGAACTGGATGCCCCGGTTGCGAATGGTCAGATAGAGACCGCCGAGGATGGTACATGGCAGAAAGATGTACAGCCACGCCACCGTGTTGAGACTGCCGGTGAAAAAGTCGATGAATTTCTGCATAGGTTCATTCCTTTCTCGGTAAATTGAAAACTCTTCCTACAAAAATCATACTACCATAGCGGCGCGAACGCGCAAGAAAGTGCTGCCATTTAATACTGTTTTCTGATTAAATTCTTTAATCAGAAAGGTTTCGCCTTTGGCGTAACCAATTTCGTGATTTTGAAAAAATCACGAAATCTCGTCTCATAATGATCTTCATATGAAAAACTTCAATTCTACGAATTAAAGTTTTTCATTGAATATCAGTATAAATGCAAAAAATGGGCGAACTGTTTTGTGCAGTTCGCCCAAATTTATTTGTATTTCTGCTGTGCCAAGCAGCGAATTTTGCCAGTCACCGTTCGAAGTAGCGCGCCAGGAACTCGCGTGTGCGCGCCTGCTTGGGTGCATGGAAAATTTCGTCCGGGGAGGCGTCCTCGAGGATATAGCCGCCGTCCATGAAGATCACGCGGTCAGACACGTCGCGGGCAAAGCCCATCTCGTGCGTGACTACGATCATGGTCAGACCTGTCTCCGCCAGCCTCTTCATCACGTCCAGCACCTCGCCGACCATTTCGGGATCAAGCGCGGACGTCGGCTCATCAAAGAGGAGGATGTCTGGGTGCATCGACAGCGACCGCGCGATGGCGACGCGCTGCTTCTGCCCGCCGGAGAGCTGTGCGGGGCGCGCGTTCTGATACGCCGCCATGCCCACACGCGTCAGATATTCCCCGGCGATCTTCTGCGCCTCGGCGCGGGAGCGCTTGAGAACGGTCGTCTGCGGGCTGACGCAGTTTTCCAGCGCCGTCATATTGTTGAACAGGTTGAACTGCTGGAACACCATGCCCACACGGGCGCGGTACTGGGGCACATTTGTGCCCGGCTCGGTGATGTCACGCCCTTCAAAGAGGATCTTGCCGCCGGTCGGCGTTTCCAGGAGGTTGATACAGCGCAGCATCGTGCTCTTGCCGGAGCCGGACGGACCGATGACACTGATGACGTCGCCCTTATTCACCGAAAAGCTGATGTCCTGCAAAACGTCATGCGTGCCAAAGCGCTTTTGCAGATGCTCCACGCGCAGAATCTCGCTCATGCCAGCTCCCCTCCCTCGCGCTTGATGTGGATCTCGGCGCTGGAATCCGACCCAGAGCCGCAGATGGTGTAGGTATCGCTGCCCTCGAGCTTGCGCTCCAGCAGCCGCAGTAGCCGTGTGACCGTAAACGTCAGGATGAAGTACAGCACGCAGATGACGGCGTAGGTCTGGAACGTTTGCAGGTTGATGCGCTTGATAACGCCCGCCATGTAGTAAAGCTCGGTCACGCCGATGACGTTCAGCACAGACGTATCCTTGATATTGATGACGAACTCATTGCTGATGGACGGCAGGATGTTGCGCAGCACCTGCGGGATGATGACCTTGTTCATCGCCTGCGCGTGCGTCATGCCAACAGAGTACGCGCCCTCGAGCTGCCCCTTGTCAACAGAAATGATGCCGCCGCGGACGATCTCCGCCATATACGCGCCCGTGTTGATGGACACGATAAACAGACCCGCCGGGATGAGCGGCAGCGTCGTGCCATCGTTTGCAAACGCGTAGCCCCAGTAGATGACCATCGCCTGCACCATCATCGGCGTGCCGCGGAAGACTTCAATGTAGACGGCGATGATGGCGTTCAGAATTTTGTGCAGGGCGCGGACAAAGCCGTTTTTGCTCATCGGGGCGGTCCGCACGACGCCGGTCAGCAGTCCGATCAGGAAGCCGGCGATCGTACCGACCAGCGCGATCAGCATCGTATAGCCGACGCCGGAGAGCAGGTAGCTGTGATACTGGCGGACGATCGCCAGAACTTCTCTGATAAATTCCACGGTGTTTCCCCTATTACTGCCGTTACTTCTTGATGATGACCACGAGGTTGCTGTTGTAGTAGCAGTCGGTGAAATCGACCTGCTCTTCACGCTCTGCCGTGGGGCTCATGCCGGCGATGATGGCGTCCACCGCGCCGGACTGGACCGCCGGGATCAGCGAATCCCAAACGTAGGAGTAGACCTCCAGCGCCATGCCGAGCTCCGCCGCGATGTACTTTGCGACCTGCACGTCATAGCCGTTGGCATACATCCCGTCCTGACCCTGAATGGGCACTGCGCCGTTGGCGTCGGTCGTCTGCGTCCAGTTAAACGGCGCGTAGGCGCATTCCATGGCGATCTTCAGCGTACCGTTCGAGGTGTCGGTGTTGCCGGACGCGAGGACGATCGCGTCGGACGACTGCGTGTCGGGGCTGGCGCTCAGAGCAACGATCTGCGCCATCAGCGCCTGACGGGTCTCGGTGGAGATGCCCGCGATGATGTCGTTCACCTGCGCGACCATCTCAGAACCCGTCTTGAAGGCGACGGCGATGCCGGTCTCTTCGTCGGTGGCGGTGAAGCCGGTGCTGTTATTCACAAACGGCAGGTACGTCAGCGTGTCATCCTTGCCGCAGACCTCCAGCGCCGTCGGCTCTTCGGCGACATAGCCGTCGATCGCGCCGGACTTGAGGGCGTTCAGAAGGTCGGTAAAATCTGCAAAATCCTTCTTGGTGATGCCGTCCACCTGATCGAGCGCTTCGAGGTGGAACGTGCCGGTCTGCGCGCCGATCGTTGCGCCCTTGAGATCGGCGAGCGACGTGGCGTTGTGCAGGTCCGTCTTCTCGCGCCCGCCGCAGCCAACCAGCGCCGTGCAAAGCAGTGCCGCTACCAGAATCAATGCAAATACTCTTCTCATTTTAATTTCCTCCATTCACAATTCCGCGGAAGTTGCATAGAATGGAACTTCGTCCATTCTCTAATAGGCAAATGCACATTGAAACGGTGCGTCGAGCGCATTGCCTATTCTCAAATAGGCAAATCCGAATTAGATCGGTATGCCGCCCGCGCCGCAACTTTTTCTTCTGGCAAGTAAAAGCCGCAGGGAATCCTTTGTGGATTCCCGAGGATCTTTACGCAGCCGGGAGGAAAAGGGGCAAGCGCGCGGCGTGCCGAGATGATTCGGTTTTGCCGGTAATTAAAATAAAACGGCCAAAGCAAAGTGCTTCGACCGTTTGAAATGGACCATCTAGAATCGCCATCGCAAAACAAAATCGAATATAGCACTCCGCAAAAGGTTTTGCGACAGTCACAGGGATGTTTTCCCTGTACCCAACGAAGCGGCGCTCAAACACCGTTCCATTTCGGCGGAATTGCCTTTCCCCTGCCTTCGGCGACCTTTGAGAGTCTCCGGCGGGTACTGATCGTTTCCGCGCCTCTATATCTTTTTGTTTGACTGCTTTATTTAATTGCCCCGATTATAGCACGAGTTTTCAAAAAATCAAGCCCTATTTTGACAATTCCATACTTTTGCTAAAAATTTTGCAGAATTTCGCCATCTGTTGTGATGTTGCACAAGAATCTCGTTGCTATTTTGTAACACCTGACGATATACACCGCAAAACCGACGCGATTCGCCGCTTGCGTTTCGGCGGAAGTTCCGATAAAATAAAGGTAAGAATGAACCGGGCGGTGGAGCAAATGCGCGATACGGAACAATCTATTTTTTCGGAGCGGCTTCTCAAAAAGCTCGCGCAGATGCGGCGCAGCCGCCTGTCGGTCGTGGAAGCGCCCGCCGGATACGGCAAAACAACGGCGGTCAGCTTCGCGCTGCGAGATCAGGACGCCGTGGCGTGGTACACAGGCGTGGAAGATCTGCCAGACACGAGCTTTTACTGGTTCGTGCGGCAGCTCGCGGCGCTGGACGACCGCTTTGTCCGCCGCGTGGAGGCGCTGGGCTTTGTCAACCGCAGCAACGCCGCACGCGCCGCGCAGATTCTCACGGAGCTGCGCGTGGAAAAGCCGCTCACGCTCGTATTCGACAATTTTCAGTTTGCCGCCGCGAACTGGCAGCCGCAGATCATCGACGCGCTGGCAAAGCGCCCCGCCGACGGCCTGCACGTCATCTTCATCACGCAGAATCTCGGCAGGCTGCGCGGCGTTGTGGAGGCGCTGGAAGGCAGCGTGTGCTTCCTCGGCGTGAGCGACCTGCTTTTGTGCCGCGACGATCTGTGCGGCGCTGCCGCCCCGGCGCTCTCGGAAGCACAGGCGGACGAGATCGTTGCCTCGACCGGCGGCTTACCGGCGGCGGTGTCGCTGTGCCTTGCGGCGGGCGGTGTCTCGGGCGAGCTGGATGACCTTCTGTACCGCATTTTCTGGAAGCGGCTGGACGATGCGCAGCGCGAGGCGCTGCTGCGGCTGTGCCTGTTTGACTGCATCACGCCTGCGATGTTAAGCCGCCTTCTGCCGGATGGCGCGCTCCCCGGCGGCGCGCGGGAAGAGCTGTTCCGCCGCACGCCGCTCGTGCGGCACGACCCCGCGCGCGACCGCTACTATCCCCACGAGCTGCTGCTGCATTTTTTGCGGGCGCGGCTGGCGGAGACTGACCCGGCACTGCGGCGCGAGATCTACGCCCGCGCGGGTATCTGGTATCGTGATAACGGCTCGACGCGCGCGGCGGTAGATTGCTTTTTCCAGGCAGAGGACGACGAGGGGCTGCTTTCCTGCCGTCTTGTCGGTCTCATCACAGAGCATTTTTCCGGCGTGAGCTATACGCACATCGCCAGGACCGTGTTGAGCCGCTGCCCGCAGGAGATCCGGCGGCGCTATCCTCTGTCGCTGCTGCGGCTGTGCTACGCGCTGTACGCGGGATGTGACTTTGCAGAGTTTTCCGCGCAGATGGCGGCGCTGCGCCCGCTTTTGGAGGAACTGGGCGACAAGCATCTGCTCGGCGAGTGGGAGCTTCTGGACGCGCTGGAATTTTTCCCGGAGCTTGGCGGCATGGACGCGGCGTATGCGCGCGCGGAAAAGCTGCTGACGCACGAATCGGAGCTGTTTATCCCCGAAGAGCCGTTTTTCTTCGGCTGTCCCTCGATGTGGTATTTGTTCTACGCCGAGCCGGGGCAGATGATGTCCACGGCAGCGCGGCTGACGGTCGTGCTGGGGTGCTATAATCGTCTCACGGGCGGTCATGCCGCCGGGATGGCGGAGATCTACCGGGGCGAGGCATACTCCGTGCAGGGGCGCTTTGAGGAGTCGGACATCCAGGCGTATCAGGCGGCGTTTTTGTCGGAGCAGGCGCAGAATGCCTCCGCCACCTACGGCGCGGCGCTGCTGCTCGGCATCAACGCCATCTACCGCTCCGACATGGCGGGCTTGCAGCGCGCGGTGGAGTATCTGGAAAACAAGGCGCAGGGCTACGCATTTTTGCACGGCACGAGCCTTGGCGCAAGCATGACCGAGACCGTGCGCGGGTATCTGCTGGGGCTGATGATGCAGCCGAACCGCTCCGCGCTCTGGGCGCAGGGCGCGGCGGATTCGCTGTCCGACCTGACGTTTACAAATTTCATGATCAAGACCTGCCGCATTACCGATCTGCTGCTCAGGAAGGAATATCAGCGTGCCATCGCGTCGGTCGAAGCGTCGCTGGAGCTGGACACGCGGCTCGTCTCCGCTGCGGCGCGGAATTTTATGTACAGCGGGCTGGCGCTGTGCTACCTTGCCATCGGGCAGCTCGGAAAAGCCGCCCAGTGGCTGGGGCGCTCGCTTTCGATCGCGGAGCAGGATAAAAACTACTCCTTCCTCGCCTGCTTCCGCAAATATTTTCAGGTGCTGTTCCTGCTGCCGTCCATCGCGTCCAATCACGCGCAGGCGATCCGGGAGATCAAGGCGCTCGGCATCCACTACACCCGCGCCGACGAGAGCCGCATTTTCGCCATGCTGGACGACGTGCCGGAGCTGAAGGAAACGCTCACCGACCGCGAGCGCGAGGTCGCGGAGCTGGCGGCGCGCGGGCTGCGCAACCACGAGATCGCGCAGCACCTGCATATCTCGGAAAACACCGTCAAGCACCACCTCAAAAACGCGTTCCAGAAAATGAACATCGACCGCCGCAGCAGACTCATTGAAATGCTGCGGTAAGCAAACGCCGGGTCGCTTGATGCGGAGCGCCCCGGCGCTCTCCAAAATACTACCCGAACGGGTGATGCGGGAAAGGCACGGCTTCTGCTATACTATCGTTGGAAAGGAATTTGCAAAACCAAAGGAAAGAGGAGGTTACTATGAAAAAACGACTATTGTGCCTGCTGTTGGCACTGATCCTGACGCTCTCGCTGCTGCCCATGCAGGTGTTTGCCTATGTCGGCGGCATCAATGGGTCGATGGTATATCATGCAGTGCCTGTCGTCACCAAGCTGGAGGGCACCAATGGGGGCTCGCAGATCTGGTCGATGAAGGTCGCCGACAAAAAGGGCGGCACGCCCAACGGCGAGGGCATCGAGTTCTATCTGGCGATCAACGGCCCGCACGCGGGCAAGTCGGTCACCAGCTCCGCCCGCTATCACCATCAGGCGTACACCATGGACTCCATCAATCTTGGCGTCTATGAGCAGGCGCGCTTCACGCTCCAGACCGGCAATCAGCAGAAGGAGCTGAAGCTGGAGAAGATGGAGGTCATCGACCCGGATAAAGAGCCCGGCTTCAAAAATTACTTTCCCTATGACGTGCCGTCCAATGGCGCGCTGACTGTCCGCTGCACCTTCAGCGGCTACGGCAGGGGCGACCAGGAGGTCATGTGCTACATCTCCTACCATATCGTGAGGCTCGGCGACGGCGTGACCGATGGAACATTGACAGGGGAAGCCGAAAATCCTGAAAACAGCCATACCTACGCGGTCGTCGCGCGCGCTGCTTGGGGACCCGGCGGCGTCCCAACGGACAATTTCCCGGACTTTGCATTCCGCTATTTTCAGGATTTCCGCGGCTTCTCCCGCATGGGCCACGCCCGCGGAGAGGCAAACAGCGCACACGTCCTGATCAGCCGATACACTGATTATGGTCATAAGAGCACCGACATCACCTCCGGCCTCGGCCGCAGCAGCCTCTGGGCGCCGTGCGCCGGTTCGGATGAGATCACCGAGGTCTACTCCGACAGCTACGGCGTGGATAACCCCTTTTTGCTGACGGAATGGCCGACCCTCAATGATGCCAATTTCGGCATAGACCCTACGCGCTTCGTGGCGTACGACGCAAAGGCGGACTGCCTCACCGCCGAGTCCCGCGGCGCTACGATCGGGGCTGGAGGCGGCAAACGCACCTATGCGCGTGCGATGCACGTCTGGGGCTTCCGTGACGTATACAGTAAGAATGAGGGGCAGGTGGAAGATCCCAAGTTCACCGACCCGGACAAGGTCACCATCCCGCAGAACGCCAGCAAGCTGGGGCTTTACCAGTCGGACAGCGGCGTGGTCGTCGCCGCGCTGACCGACGAGGTGATCACCAAAAAGCTCCAAACGCTCTACGGCGATCCGATCTGCACCCTGCGCGGCAATTTTAAGCAACAATCCGACGGAACGGGCAAGTATTACGAATTTACCGACAATAAGCTCGCCCTGACCTCCACCATCACCGCCACCTGGCCGGCAAGCGACCACTTCTACGTCCGCGTGGATGAGAACGGGCTGCTCACGAGCTTTGACACCACCTCCATGGTGCAGTACTCCACGCCGAGCTTCAAGCTCTATTGGGGCAAGCAGCCGGATACGCCCCCCGCTAAGCTCACGGTGGAGGATGGGATGCTGACGCTCGGCATGAAGCCGTCTGACAACGCCGTGCTCGTGTTCATCGACATCCCGCGGGTCAGCAGCCTCATTAACAAGGCGCAGCTCAAGCCGGACGGCAATATCATCCTCTCCGGGCAGATGGGGCTGGATCTGATCCTGAATTGCAACCCCAACCAGCTTCTCACGCTGCATGAGCTGGGCTACGGCCCGAAGGGTGCTGAGTTCAAGCAGAACGGCATCAATGCGACCGGCGAGCTGGATACCGCCTCGCTGCTGGGTCTGGAGCTTGCCGAGCTCAAGGCGAACATCAACACCTTCCAGGGCCGCGAGGTCTACGACTTCTCGCTGGAGCTGAACGCCTTCGATCTGTTTGAAACGGAGGCAAATCTGGAGCTCAAGCGGCTGAACAACGGTCGCCTTGCGCCGAATAAGCTCTACTTCTTCCTTGCGGTGCAGCCGGGCATCCCCATCGCGCCGCCCGTGCCCACGGCGTTCCTGCGCGGCGGCGGCGGCGGCTTTGACGGGCTGGCGGACACCATCAACGGCGACTATATCGGCATCCCGCCCATCAGCCTCAAGCTCACGGCGGCGGGCGACTATCTCAAGGTGCTCAAGGGGCGGCTGCATCTGACGCTCGGCCCGAGCTATCTGGAATACGCGGGCACGAACATTCAGCTCGCCGGCGCGGACGTTGTGGACAGCTACAAGATGTACCTGCGTCTGACGGGTGAGGAACGCGTCTATCAGGGCATCAAATACACCGGCGTGCGCGCGGGCGGCGGCATGGGGCTGGTGCTCAAAGCGCCGCAGGGCGACGCCGCGATCTTTGAGGTCGATACCAACGTAGAGGCGAGTATGTTCGGCGGGCTGGATAATTACGAAGCGCCCAACTGGGCATATCTCCAGCTCGACAGCCGCGGCAGCATCAAGGCAACCGTAAAGACCCCCAAAAAGATCGGCAAGCTGAGCTTGGGCAGGATCGGCGGGCGCACGCTGGCGAGCGCCGATGCGGACTTCATCCTCGGCGGGCAGACGGCGATGAAGGTCGCAAAGGGCACCTCCTTCTCCGACGCCGCCAAGTCCGCATGGGATAACCTCAGCATCTACGGCGGTCTGTCGCACACCGGCAACTTCCTGCTGACGCACTGGCGCGTATTCTATGTCATTCCCGACCATGTCGGCGGTGCTTTCCATCTGTACAGAAACATCAACAACGGCTGGAGTCTGGAGCAGGAGATCGACAAAAACGCGTGGTACGTCGGCGGAGGGCGCAGCGCCTCGACGCAGGTCACGTCGATACCGCTCGGAGTGCTCCGTGACGATGAGACCGGCGAGCAGGTCGGCATCGCCGTGCTGGAGACCAGCCTGTTTGAGCTGCCGGTCGCCGAGACTCAGGACGCGCTGTATGCCGTTCAGGGCGCGGACGGACGCTATTCCGAGACGATCACCTCTCCGCATAATTCCGGCGCGGACACGCTGCTCCTCCAGCTCTTCCCGAAGGACGCAACGCTTGCGGAGCTGAAGAACGGTCTCGAGATCACCCTGCCGGACGACTCTCCCCTCACGCTGGTAGACCCGGTCATCGCAGGAAACGTCTTTACAAACCCGGAGCAGGCGAACTGCACGGATATTACGGATATTGTGGACGACGAGCTTGTCGAGGGGCTTCTCATCGCGACCGGGCTGCCCGCCAATGCGGCGCAGACCTTCACCGTGAAGGCGGGCTGCGATTTTACCTACGTTCTGTCCGCCTCCGCCAAGCCCACGACGCTCAGCTTCAGTCTGAGCGATCGCGATGCCGAAAGCACGATCGCGAACAAGCGTGATGGCAAGACCTACGCCGTGCGCTACTACCTTGATACGGAGCCGGATCGCTCGGGCGAACATTACTTCCTGGACATGATCGAGAGCGAGCCCTTCAACTATACCGTTCCCACGGAAGGCTCTCTCGCCCCCACAGGCGAGTACCATGTTACGGCGGTGCTGGTCGATCGCATCACCGGCGACTTTAACGGCGACGGTGAGATCGGCGAGGATGAATATTCCTGGGTCACGGTGGACACCGCAACCTCCACCGCTACGATCTCCTACACCAACGTCAATACACCCAGCGAGCCGACCAACGTCACGCTGGCTGCCACCGGCAACGAGACGCTGGCCGCGAGCTGGACGGCTGTTGACGACGCCGACGGCTACCGTGTGACGCTCTACTACGAGGAGGGCGGCGAATGGAAGCAGGCGGGAGCGCCCTATGAGCTGGAAAATGCCGACTTTGCGGCAAACAGCAACCAGCCCGCCGCAACGATCAACGGCAGCACCTATTCCCTGCGCATGGCGCCCACCGTGTACGGCAAAGAGCTGGAGATCAGCGGCACGGAGAACCCGTCCGTCACAGGGACCGGCGCGGCGTATGACAACGCGCCCGCGAATGTGAACTACCGCGCCACAGTCGAGTCCTTCAAGCGGGACGCCGACGCCAGCGGCGAGGACGGCGCTCTGGATACGCGCTACTACAGCAACGCCATGCTGTCTCCCGAAACAAACCTCCCCGCCTACACACCGAAGGCAATCACCGTGACCGCTTCGAATGGTCAGGCGGTTACGCTGAACGCCGACAACGGCTATGACACGCTCACATGGAAGGAGCTGCCGGACGGCACTCTGTTCACCATCGACGGCTATGACGGCGGCGGCTTCACCGTCGAGATCGCGCCCGAGCCGGGCACGGGTACATTTACGGTCGGCGCTAATGGCGATGTCACGGCAGACGACGACGGCAAAGCCCTCATCGAGGGCAGCGGGCGCGTCAAGCTGACCGTCACGGAGGGCAATGACACGACGGAATACTACCTCCGCCTGACGCTCGATGACATCGCGCCGGTCGTCACGCTCGACAATGAGAACGTCGCCGCCGACCCGAACACCGGCAAATACGCCATTACCGGCACGACTGAGCCGGGGCTGAGCGTCAAGCTCACGATCCCCAGAGCCACTGAGCAGGATGAAGATGCCGACGACGAGGTGGTCATCGCCACGGCGGATGATACGGGTCGCTTTACGATCCCCGGCGTGCTCACAAGAAATTCCGGCACTGACCCGTCTGAGACGGCAGGCTTTGAGTCTCTGCTCGGCAAGGTCACGGCGCAGGACAGCATGGGCAATCTGTCTGACCCGGCGGCGGTCATCGTCACTCCGCGCGAGCAGTGGACGCCGCCTGAGAATCCCTCGTCCGGCGGCAGCTCCGGCAGCAGCAGCAAGCGCCCATCTGAGCAGGAGCACGATGAGGAAAGCCCCTTCCGTGATGTGTTTGAAAGCGACTGGTTCTATGAGGATGTGCTGTTTGCACACAGCGAGGGGCTGCTGAAGGGCACTGCAAAGCGCACGTTCAGCCCCTACGCCAGCACGACGCGTGCCATGATCGCAACGGTCCTCTGGCGCATGGACGGCTCGCCAAAGGCAGATGCGGACAGCCGCTTTACCGATGTTGCGAGCGGTCAGTGGTACTCCGCCGCTGTCGCGTGGGCGAATGAAAACGGCATCGTGCGCGGCTTTGGCGACGGCACGTTCGCCCCGAACGCGCCCGTCACGCGCGAGCAGTTCGCCGCAATGCTCTACCGCTACGCGCAGTATTCCGGCGAGCGCCTCCAGATCGAAACCGATCTTACGGACTTTAAGGACGCCGGGACGGTCTCGTCCTGGGCGCGGGATGCCATGCGCTGGGCGGTATCGAACGGCATCATCACCGGCAAGCCCGGCAAGCTCCTTGACCCGCAGGGCACGGCAACGCGCGCAGAGATCGCTGCAATGCTCCGCCGATTTCTGAAAACCTGAAATTTTAGGCAAAAAATCCCCGGATGCAGCCGCATCCGGGGATTTTTCCAGCTCACAGCGAGACCGCTTCGCCGGTGTCAAAGAAATATAAAATACATTCCCGCACGGGAAGCTGCCAGATGCGCGAGAGCGCCTGTGCGTAGGCGTGTACCTGCGGGGCGTACTCCAAGGCGCGCGCCTGCGCGCCGTCGCGCAGGCGGTCGGTCTTGAAGTCCACGATGACGAGTTTCCCGCGCTCGATCCAGAAGCAGTCCACCACGCCTTGCAGCATGACCTGCTCCCCTGCCGCCTGCGGAAAATACGCCGCCGCGTCCATCAGAAGCGAGAACTTAAACTCGCGGTGCAGCTCCTCCGCCTGTAAAATGCGCCGCCCAAGGTCGCCTGCAAACAGCCGCGCGATGCGCGCAGGCTCGACAGCGTCCGCCTGCTGCGGCGTCAAAAACCGATCGCGCACCAGCCGCTCCAGCTCCGCGCGGACGCCCGCCTCGTCCCGGCACGCCTCGTAGTGCACATACTGCATGAACAGGTGCGTCACACTGCCGCGCTCGCGTCCTGTCAGGGGCGCGCCGCGCTGCAAAAACTCCGGCTTTCGCCAGTCCGGGCGCGAGACGGAGTCCGTCTGCGCCGCGCGCTCCGCTGCCTCGGCATCGGGCAGGCGACCCTTCAGGCTCGTCGCCGTCAGCTTGGACGGCACGCCCGCCACATTGGCGTGCGCATACTCTGGCGGCAGATACTCAGCCGTCACCTGCTCCGGCTTCGGCGTACTGTCATCGACCGGCTTCCCCGGACGCACAAGGCGGTCTGGCTGATACAGCCGGATGACCCACGGCTCTGCCCGCACGCTGCTGCATTCGCTCGCGCCGCAGAGAGAAAACAACTCCCCCGCCTCGGTCCGGCACAGCGCCGCCAGCAAGATCCAGTCGATCGGTCGCCGTGCCGCCGCCGAGACCTCCGGGCGCAGCGGCACGCTCACCGCGTCGGCGCATTTTTGCAGCATGGACGCAAACTGCCCCGAGCAGCACGACATGATGAGCATTTCCTGCGCACGCGTCATGGCGACGTACAGCACGCGCAGCTCCTCCGACACCGCCTGCTGCGTCATGTGCCGCGCGATCGCCATTTTTGCGGCGCTTGGGTAATAGCTGCGCTGCACGGTATCGACTACATTCATGCCGATCAGCAGCTCCTCGTCCACCAGCACCGGCTTCGCCGTGTCCTGCAAATTGAATTTTCGCGAAAGGTCCGCGAGGAACACCACGGGAAATTCCAGCCCCTTGGAGCGGTGGATGCTCATGATCCGCACCGCGCCGGACGAGGTCTCGCCGCCAAGCGGCGGCAGCGCCGTGCCGCGCTCGCGCATCTGCTGAAGACTTGCGTTCAGACCCGACAGCCCGCCGTCGGAGATCTCCTCATAGCGGTCCACATACGCGCGCAGCGCCGCCAGATTCTGTACGCGCTGCAAGCCGTCCGGCTGCGCGGCAAAAATGCTTTCAAGCTGCGTCGTGCGCAAGATCGCGTCCACCAGCTCGCGCAGCGCAGCGCGCCCGGCAAGCGCGCGCATTTCCGCGAGCCACGCGAGGAAATTCTGATATTTTTCCGACTCCCCCGCGCACGCGCGCAGCGCGTCAAAATAGTCGCCCTTGCGCGATCTCGTGCGCGGCAGCGCCAGCTCATCCGGTGAAAACGCAAACACCGCGCTGCCCAGCGCCGTGACGAGCGGGATGTCCTGATGCGGATTATCGACCACACGCAGCAGCGCGCAAAGCACCTCGACCTCGGTCGTTTGCAGCACGTCGCCGCTGCGGTCACACACGCACGGGATGTGCCGCCGCGCGAGCGCGGCGCTGTACAGGTGCGCCACATTCCCCGGCGAGCGGAGCAAAATCACAATGTCGTCCGGCGTGACCGGGCGCGTGCCCGCGCCGTCGGCGATGGGTGTTTTTTCTGCCAGCAGCCGCTCGACGCGCGCGGCAACAAACTCCGCCTCCTGCGCGTTTTTCTGCGGCGATTCGTCGTCCAGCGGCGCGGCGTCATCCAGCGCGATGCAGTGCAGCTCGACCTTCGGCTGCGGCGTATCCGGGAACGCACGCGCGCAGCGCAGCGCCTCCTGTTCGGTGTAGTCCAGCTCCCCTGCCTCGCGGCACATCACGAGCGAAAAAACATCGTTCACGCAGTCCACGATCTGCTGTCGGGAACGGAAATTATCGCTGAGCAGAATTTTACGCGGCTGCCTCGGAACTGCATCCGTATGGTTTACATAACTATTGTATTTTTCAAGGAAGATCCCCGGGTCAGCCAGCCGGAAGCGGTAGATCGACTGCTTCACGTCGCCGACCATAAAGCGGTTTTCGCCGTTTTGCGACACCGCCTCAAAAAGACGCTCCTGCACGGCGTTGGAGTCCTGATACTCGTCCACGAGAATTTGGCAATACCGCGCGGCGATCTCCCGCGCCGCCGCCGTAGGCAGCGTTGTGCCGCGCTGCGTGAGCAGGCGGATGCTCTCGTGCTCCAGATCGGAAAAATCCAGCAGCTTGCGGCGGCGTTTTTCCTGCGTATACCGCGCGTCAAAGCGGCGCAGTACCTCCATCAGCCCACGTGTGGCGGCGCAGGAGCTCTCAAGATCGCGCAGCACTGTCTCCGACGGCGCGTAAAACCATGCCTGCGCCTTGCGGATGCTCGCAAGACACGCCTTGCGGCTCTCCTGCACACGCTCCTTCAGCGCCGCGTCTTCTACTTTTCTTGCCTGCGGGAGCGTACCAAAGCTCATGGTCGGCTGCGCCGCAAGCTCGTCCCATGTGGAAAGCGCAAGCTGCGCGGCGACGCTCTCCAGGTTCTGCGTGAACGTCGGCGCGTATTTTTCCGTCAGCACGGCGTCGTACTGCATCTGCTCCAGCGCCCGCGCAAGCGTTCGCTGTGCGCTTTGCAGCACGCCGCGGTATTCCGCGATGAGGTACGCGCCCCAGATCGTCTCCTCCGCCCCGGCAGCGTCCCCGGCGGACGCTGCCTCGCAGCGCGCCATCCACGCCATCGGATCGACGCGGCAGCGCGCCGCGTCATAGACGCGCAGCAAAATGTCGCCCAGCCGCCGGTCGTCGCGCCCATAGCCAAGCTGGTCGATGAGCGCGCGGAAATCCGCGCTGTCCAGGCACTGTTCATAACACTCGTTCAAAACGCCATCCAGCGCCTGCTGGCACAGCGTCGCCGCCTCCTGTTCCTCCGCCACGCGAAAATCCGCCGGAAGGTCTAAAATATGGCAGTATTCGCGCAGGATCGCGGCGCAAAACGCGTGCACCGTTGAGATCTGCGCCATGGCAAGGCGCGTGGTCTGGCGCTGCAAATGGCGGTTTTCCGGGTCACGCGCCAGACGCTTTGCCAGCTCCTGCGCGATCTTTCCGCGCAGCTCCGCTGCGGCTGCCTTTGTGTAGGTGATGATGAGAAAATCGTCCACATTCGCGGGGCGCTCATCGTCGCAGACCAGCCGCAGCACACGATCGACGAGCACGCGCGTCTTGCCAGAGCCCGCTGCGGCGGACACGAGCAGCGCGCCGCCGGAATTTTCCACGACCGCCTGCTGCGCGGGCGTCAGAATGATCTCAGCCATGGTCCGCACCTCCATCGACCTGCGTCCAGAATTTTTCGGCACTCACCTTGCGGATCGGGCGCGCCTCCTGCTGCCCGAGGTCGCGGTGGCACGCGGCGTAATAGTCGCAGTATTGGCAGCTCGACACCTGCGGCCCGCGCACAATGGGATTCGGCGTGACATTGCCGCCGAAAATCTCGTCGGTCATGCCTGCGATCTTGTCCTGCACAAAGTGTTCCAGCTCCGAAAACTGAATGCGGCTGGCGATGTCGCCGGTGAGTCCGCTCTTTTGCCACTTACAGGGCAGATATTCCGGCTGCTCCTGCCGCTCCATCGCGTGCAGCAGAGCTTCGTCGTCGATGACCAGTCCGCTGCGCCGCCGGTTCGCAGCACGCGCGGCTTCGATCTTTCTCTCGTCCGCGCCGGGCTCGACACGCTCCATCGCGGCGCGCGCCGGGACATAGAGAACGCCCACCGGCTCAACAGGTTTCCCATAATAGTCCGCGCCAAACCTGCGCAGCGCGAAGAGATAGATGAGCATCTGCAGCCCCTCGCCGCACAGCACGCCGGCGTAGTCAAAATCCTTGACGCCCGTCTTGTAGTCGATCACGCGGCAGTAATAGCGCCCGCCGCGCTCGTAGAGATCGACCCGATCGACCGAGCCGGAAATGACGCACCGCCCGGCGCTTCCGTCCACACGCACTGCAGGCAGCGACCCGCCGTCATGGAACGAAAGCTCCATGTCGCATGCGGAAAAATCAGACAGGCGCAGCTCGCGCGCCACATCATCCACCACCTGCATGACCTCGTCAAAATTGCGGCGGAAGAGGTACGACGAGCGGTTGCCGCGCGCGGCAAGATCGGGCATAAATTTGTTTACATAATTTTCAGCGTGCCGCTGCGCCGTCTCGTGCAGGCGCGCATCGTCCACCGCCGCCGGTCCACCGAGCGGCTGAAGCTCGCGAAGCGTGCATTCAAGCACATAGTGCACGAACGTGCCGAACACCGGCGCGTCAAATTTCGCGCGCTTCCACGGCTTGGCTTTCAGCCCGTCGCTGAGGAAAAACGCGTAGCGGCACGCCGCAAAGCGGTCAATGCGCGAAGCGGACAGGCGCAGTTCCGCGCCGTAAAGCCCCTGAACAGCCGACTTGGAAAGCGGCGAAAAGCGATACTCCGCCCGTTTTTTCAGTTCAAAAACCGCCTGCTGCACAACGGGCGAAAGCGACGCCTCCGCCTGCCCTGTGCGGATGGCGCACGCGGCGGCGTCCGCCGCGTCAGGCAGGAACGGATAGGACTGCGACGTCGTGCGCGGCGCGTTCGGAAACAGCCGCGCGAGCTGATCGAACACCTGCGCAGGCTCGCCGCAGCAGCACAGCTCCAGCGCGTCCAGCGGTAATGACAGTGCCGCGTGCACGCCGCCGATCTCGCGCTCAAAGCGGTCAAACTGTGCCGGGGCGAGCGTCAGACCCAGCGACAGCAGCCGCTGCCGCTCTTCATCGGTCAGCAGCCCGCCCGCCGGATGAAACGCCGGGAGCATCCCTTCGTCCGCGCCCAGCACGAGCAGCACCCGCGCACGCCCCGCGCGGAAGTCCTCTATCGCGCCGATCTGCACTTCGTCCACGCACGCCGGGATCGTACCGACCTGATACTGCGCCAGCAGCATCCGCAGCGTCTGCAAAAACGCATCTTCCGGCATCGGCACGTCGCCGAGCACCAGGTCCATCTGCTCCAGCGCGCCCAAAATGACCTCATAGAGCTGCCGAAGCTGCTGCGCTGCCTGCGCGTCCCCGGCAAGATCGCGCTCCTCCGCCGACTCCTGAAGCGTCTGCCGCAGCCCGACCGCGTCCAGAAACGCAGCAACGGCGCGCAGCATTGCATCTGTATTTTTTGAGTTATGTAAATCTTTTCGCAGCGCTGCCAGCGGCTGCATCGCCACGCTGCGCCAAAGATCGAGCTGTTCGAGCTGCGCGCGCGCGTCATCATCCCACGCCGCACCGAAGCCTGCCGGATGCATCGTCCACGCGTCCAGCCAGACCGTGCGGTCCACCTGCCAGAAATTCGCGTAGCGCTCCAGCGCGTCGCACGCGTCGAGATCCAACGGCGAGAGCGGCGATTTTAAGTAGCGCAGCACGTCGTCATACTCCAGCCGCACCGCCGCGCGCAGCGCGCAGAGCAGCGCCGACAGCACCGGCTGGCGCAGAATATCGGCGCTGCCGGTAAAATATGCCGGAATTTCCGCGCGCGCAAACAGGTCGCGCAGATCGGCTTCATACGCCGCGCGGTCAGTCACGGCGATGCAAATATCGCGGTATCGCAGCCCGCTTTGCGTCAGCTCGCGTACCCGGCGCGCCGCCCAGCTGCACGCCAGCGCGGGCGTGTCCGCCGTGTGGAGCATCATGCCGCACGGCTGCGAAAACTCCGGCGCGGCAGCTGTGAACAGGTACGACAGTGCGTGGCGCATTGCTTCGGAGCGCCCGGAGTACGCGCCAAGCGTCTCGACCTCCACCGGCACATTCCAGCGCGCCGCCATTATTTGCAGCACACGCAGCGTCTCACTCGCCGTGCGAAAGATCGCACGCTGCGAGCGGTCGGTGCGCAGCGCGATCTGCACCTCGCGCCCCTGTCGCAGCAGCGTCTCCACAAGCTGAAGCTCCAGCGCCGTAAAATCCGAAAAGCCGTCCAGGTAAAACAGCCGCTCCGCCGCGTAATCCTCCTGCCGCAGCAGCTCCGCGAGGCGTGACAGGCGCATCACCGGGTCACTGCGGCTGCCCTTGCAGACGGATAGATAGCTCTCATACAGCAGTGCGAGCTCCTCGAGCTTCTGCGCAAACTGCCCCTGCTGCTGTTTAGCGGCGGCGCGCAGCGCATCCGCCGTGAGATCATCGGAGAGAAATTCCTCCATCATCGCGGCGCTCTGCTGCAAAAATTCCGGGCGGCTGCTCACGGCAGCGTAGCATTTGAGCTGCTCGCGCACCTGCCAGACGGCGCGGTACGCCGTCAAAAACCGCCCGCCGCCATCCAGATATTCCTCACTCACGCCGCCATAGAGCGAAAATACCCGCCCTGCCAGCCGCGAAAAGCTGAGCACCTCCGCATAGCGGCTGATGGCGTCGCCTCCGGCGCGGCAGAGCGTGCGCTCCGCTTCGTGTGAGAACTGCTCCGGCACGATGAGGATCTGACCCCCCATGCCGTCCTGCGCACGCCGGCAGATCGTCCCGATCAGGCGGTCAGTATTTTCCAGCCGGTCAGGTCCGCAGAGAATTTTCAGCATTCAATCACCGCTTTCGATCTTTTTCTTCAGTATACCACAAAACGGTGTACAAAAAAACGGTCAGCTACGGCTGACCGTTAAAAATTCTCGAATTTTCTCGAATAGCTCCACCGTTCGGAACTTTAATTTATACGCCGCACCGTCCTCGGTGATGAGGCGCAGCTCGCCGTCGGTGATGCCCGCCGCCTCCGCCGCCTGCTCCAGCTCATCACTGCTCGCACTCATGCACAGCGCCGGGAACACGACGCACCACCAGTTGTGCCCCGCGCCATCGCCGATAGTCACGCGCAGCGTGCGGTACACGCCGGACGGCAGCGAAAACGTCTCGTAATCGCGGCGTGAAAACAGCTCGTTTTGCAGCCGAACCGAGACCGTCTCCCCACTGCCGCAGGCGCGGAGCGTCTGCCCTGCCGCCGCCTCGATCTCGCCCAGATGCTCCGCTAGCGCAGCGGCGGGGTCGTCCGCGCCGGAGAGCCACCGCTGTGTCTCGTCCAGCACCGCGTCGCGCACGCGCAGCTTGACCATCTGGTCGTACTGTGAGTCGGAATTTGCCACAACGTGCAGCCGAATGAACTTGTCGGCAAGCGTCCGCTGCTGCTGCGCGAGCACCGCGCCGGTGATGAGCGTAAGTACACAAAGCGCCGTCAAAATAAGTGGAATGATCCGTTTTTTCATAAAAACACCGTCCATATTTGCAGAATTACTGCAAGTATGGGCGGCATTTTTGATTCTTATACCGTTTTTTATACGGTGGTCGCCAGATAAATGTTCTGGTAGCGCTCGCGCAGCATCGTGCACGCGACGGTCGCGTACTCGAACGAGTCGTAAATGCCGAACACCGCTGAGCCGCTGCCGGTCATCTGTGCGCCGTAAGCGCCATAGGTGATCATCATGGACTTGATGTAGTTGATGTCGAAATGCTCCTGCATCACGAGCGGCTCAAACACATTGCACAGGCTGCCTCCGATGCCAAGCAGCTGCCCCTTTTGCAGGTTCGACAGCATGACCTTATGATCCGGACGCTTTTCCGGCACAGTCTCGTCGAACTTTTGATATAGCTCCGGCGTGGAGACGGAAAAATCCGGCTTGCAGATGACAAAATACATCTCCGGCGCGGGCGGCAGCGGGCGCAGCAGCTCGCCGCGACCCTCGACCACCGCCGTGCCGCACAGCGTGCAGAACGGCACATCCGAGCCAACCGTCCCGCCCAGCTCGCACAGCGCGGGCAAGCTCAGCGGCGCGCCGTAATGCCGGTTGAGCGCGCGCAAAACCGCCGCCGCGTCCGCGCTGCCGCCGCCGAGACCCGCCTGCATCGGGATACGCTTGTTGATAAAGATCTCCAAGCCCTCCGGGTCAAGGTCGGTGCGCAGGAAAAACGCCTCCGCCGCACGCCATGCCAGATTGTCGGAGTCCTGCGGGAAGCCGTCCGTTTCCAGAACACTCTCCCGCGCATCGTCGGACGAAAGCCGCTCGCGGTAGCAGTGCAGCGCCCATGGCGCGTTCGTTCCGATGCTTACGACCACATCGTCGCGCAGCGAAATGGTCTGCTCAACGGAGCGGATGTCGTGATAGCCGTCGGCGCGCTTTCCCAGCACGTCCAGCGTCAAATTCAGCTTTGCGAAAGCGCTTTCAGTGATCGTCTGCATTACTTGATCTTTCTGCCTTCCAGATAGTATCTCTTTTCGCGGCTGTGACCCATGGAGAACGTCTTGCGCGGCAGGATACCGTCGGCAATGACGCCGCGGAAGAGCTGGCTCTTTTCCATCGCGGGCAGCAGGAAGCCGATCGCGCCGTCCTGCTTTGCGAGGCTGATGAGCGCGTCGTCGTCATGGATGTAGTCGATCTCACCCGCGTTGTCCTTCAGGTACTCATCGAGGAAGCCCTGGAGCACGCCGACTGCCAGCTCGCTCTTGGCGCGGTCAAGATACACCGTGCCGGAGGCGTCCTTCGTGTACCACTGCACCGGGAAGCCGCCCTCGGCGCACGCGTCCTTCTGGAGCGCGGCGAGCAGCTTTTCGGTGTCGGTCTTGAAGATCACGCGGTGGATCGGCTCAAACACCTGTGCCGGATCGTGGATGTTTTCGAGCTCCACGAGCGCGTAACGCGCCGGATGGTTCGACAGATCCTCGCCCGGATGGTTCTTTTTCAGCTCTTCATAGCAGCTCTTGGCAGTAGCCAGAGAGTGGTTGCCGTCGCCCACGGCGAACACCATGGGAACGCCCTTGAGACCCTTGTACTTTTCGCCCACGGTGGCGGTGTAGTCGGCGAGCGCCTTGTTGAACTCGTCCACGTCCTTGCCCTCGACGAGCCAGCCGGTGATATGACCGCCGCCCTCCATGAGGTCGAAGTCATAGAGCTTTTTCAGGCTGTCCTTCTTCGCGCCGATCGGCTCGATGAGCTCTTTGTCGTGGTCGTCGCAGAGCATGAGGATATGCGGCAGCTCGATGGGGGCGTCGCGGCGGACACGCTGACGCGGCGGGATACGCTCAGCAACGGTGCGCTCGGTGGCGCGGATGGCGCTGGTCGCGCCGGTGGAATAGTCGTAAGCATCCAGATCGACCATGCCGACCAGACCCTCGCGGATCGAGCCGTTCTCAAGCTGACGTTCGACGTAGACAAAGCTGTTCGGATAGGTCGTGAACACGTCCTCGTCCATGTAGCGCTTCATCGTGGCGTTGATGACGGCGGTGTGCTCCGCTTCCTTCTCCGTGCCGAGCTCCGCCTCGGGCAGGATGAGGTTGATGGTGGACACAGCGCCCTCTGCGTTTTTGCGGACGCGATCCCAATACGCCTGATCGGAGGTGAACTGGTCGCAGGCGATGACCGCCCACTTTTCCATGCTGTCAGTTTTGGGCATCAGAATATCAGCGGGTAAAAATGCGTTCATACTAAGACACCTTTCTTTTTTATTCAAACCTGCGCGCGGCGAATCGCGCCCAGCAGGTCGTCATACGTTTCATACGCCGCGAGCTGCGGGTAGTCAGCCTTGATCTTCTGCGTGCTGCGGAAGAGGAAGCCTGCGTGGCTGTTCAGGATCATGTCCAGATCGTTGTAGCTGTCGCCGGCGGCGATGGTCTTGTAGCCGATGGCTTGCAGCGCGCGGACGGTGGTGAGCTTGGAGTGCTCGCAGCGCATGGTAAAATCGGTGATCTCGCCCGACGGCGCAACCACGAGGCTGTTGCAGAGGATCGTCGGGTAGCCGAGCTTGCGCATGAGCGGCTTTGCAAATTCCTCAAATGTGTCGCTCAGGATCACGACCTGCCCCTGCTCGCGCAGCGCGTCCATAAATTCCCGCGCGCCGGGAAGCGGGTCGATCGTGTCGATCACAGCCTGAATTTCCTTGAGTCCCAGACCGTGGTCCTTCAAAATGCCGAGCCGCCAGCGCATGAGCTTGTCATAGTCCGGCTCGTCGCGTGTGGTGCGCGTGAGCTCCGGGATGCCGCTGGCTTTTGCAAACGCGATCCAGATCTCCGGGACAAGAACGCCCTCAAGATCCAAACAGGTAATATACATCGGTAGATCCCCCTTCGCCGTGCGAAACTGAAAAAAAGTTTTGCCGCCTAAAAATATTGCAGATTCTACGTTTATTATACATCGTTTTGCGCTAAAAGCAACCAGAATTTTTGCGGTTTTGCCGGGATATGCGCCAAAATGCTGCGCATACTAACCTCGCACGAAGTTCGCGCGAAAGGAGGCACTATTTTATGGATATTCTGGCATTGATCCTTGTCATCATTGGCGCGGTCAACTGGGGTCTGGTCGGCTTTGCGCGCTTTGACCTCGTGGCATGGATCTTCGGCGGGCAGACCGCGAGCGTCAGCCGCGTGGTGTATGCGCTGGTCGGTCTGGCGGGTCTGTGGTGTATCACCCTGCTCATCCGCCGCATCGCGCGCGGCAGCGCAGCGGAATAAAAAAGTCACCTGTGCCGGCGGCACAGGTGATTTTTTTACAAACCAAGCAGCTTCGGGAGCTGGTCTGCGCTGTCTACCAGCGCGTCCGCGCCGCAGGACGTCAAAACCTCGCGGTCACGGTAGCCCCACGTCACGCCCGCGGCAAAAAAGCCGTTGCGGGACGCAAACTCCATGTCGGTGTCGCCGTCGCCGACGTACATCAGCTCCTTCGGAGAAACGCCCAGCTCTTCGCACAGGAGCTTCCCGGCGGAGGGATCGGGCTTCAGCGGGCGCACGCCGTTGTTGCCCCAAACGAGCTGAAACGGGCTGCGCTGGAAGAAATGGTCAATGATGCGCACGGCGGTCTTTTCCGTTTTATTGGACAGCACACCAAGCATGAATCCCGCACCCTTCAGCGTGGCAAGCATCTGCTCGATGCCGGGGTAGAACTTCGTGTGCACCGTGCAGTGCTCTGGATAATATTGCAGGTAATACGCCAGCGTCTGCTCATACACATCGTCGGGCGTCCCCTCCGGGACGGCGCGGTGGATGAGCGTGCGGATGCCGTTGCCGACGAGCTTGCGGTACACGGCGAGAGAACGCTCCGGCAAGGCGGAATGGCGCAGGGCAGCGTTGCTGCCTGCGCCAATATCCGGCAATGTATCCAGAAGCGTTCCGTCCAGGTCAAATACGATGGCGCGGATCTTCTGTAGCTCTTTCATTACACACCCAGCTTGTTGCGGCGGATGACCTCGTCATCGCTCGGAGTGGTCTTGCTCTCATAGCCCTTGAGCGGCAGCAGACGGGCGTTGACCGCGTCGATGATCCACTCGGCATACGGGAAGAAGTACTTATCGAACTCATGCGGCGGGGTGATCCAGTTGCGCGCGCCGACAACAACGGGAGGCGCGTCGAGGTAATCGAAGCACAGCGAGGAGATGTTCTGTGCGACCTCGTTGAGGAACGTGCCGCGTGCGCAGGCGTCGGATGCCAGCACAACGCGACCCGTCTTCTTGACGGAGGCGATGATGTCGGTGTAGTCCAGCGGGACGAGCGACGGCATATTGATGACGTCTGCCTCCACGCCGTACTTCTCGCTCAGATCCTTCGCAGCATCGACCGCACGGTACAGCGTTGCGCCGATGGTGAGGATGGTCAGATCCTTGCCGTCGCGGACCTTGTTGACCGCGCCGGGCTGCCATTCATACTCTTCCGCGGGAACGCCGCCCTCGTGGAATTCTTCGCCCTTGCCGTAGATACGCTGCGACTCGAAGATGATGCACGGATCTGTGCCGTTGAGCGCTGCCTGCATGATGCCCTTTGCCTCGTACGGGGTAGCCGGGAAGAACACCTTGAGTCCGGGGATGTGTGCGACGATGGCGACCCAGTCCTGAGAATGCTGCGCGCCGTACTTTGCGCCGACGGACATACGCAGAATCATCGGCATCTTGAGGATACCGGCGGACATTGCCTGCCACTTGGACATCTGGTTGAACACTTCGTCGCCCGCGCGGCCCAGGAAGTCGCAGTACATCAGCTCGACGACCGCGCGACCGCCGCACATGCAGTAGCCGACAGCCGTGCCGACGATGGCAGCCTCGGAGATCGGGGAGTTGAACAGACGGGAGTGCGGAATGACATCCATCAGACCACGATAGACAGCGTAAGCGCCGCCCCAGTCACGCACATCTTCGCCATAGGCGACGAGCGTGGGATCTTCGTAATACTTGTTGAACATCGGCTCGAAGATCGCGTCGCGGATGTTGTAGAGCTTCATGTCGGAGAACTTCTTGCCGTCCTTGTCGAACGCGTAGCGCTCCTTCTTGGCAAGATCGACATAACGCTTGCAGTCCTCCTTCGGACCGGTCACATTGACCTTCTGATCCGGCGCGCCCATGGAGCGGCGGGTCTCATTGGAGAACATGAGGTTTGCAAGGTAATCCGGGTTCTTGTCGAAGTCAACATACGGAGAGATCTCCTTGTCGTCGGCAGCCTTGCAAATCATGGTCATGCGGTCGGTGGTATCCTGGAGCAGCTTCGCAAAGAACTCGTCGGACTCGACGCCCGCCTCGACCAGCGCCTCACGGAACTTCACGATCGGGTCATGGCTGCGCCAATCCTCGATCTCCTCCTTGGTGCGGTAGGCGTTCTGGTCAGACGTGGAGTGACCGACCAGACGGTACGTCACGACGTCCAGGAACACAGGACCTTCGTTGTTCTTGATGAGCTCCATCTTGCGCTTGTACGCGTCGATGACAGCCAGCGGATTCCAGCCGTCCACGCGCTCGGCGTGCATCTGGCTCGGCGTGATGCCGGCGGCAAGACGCGCGGGCATACCGTATGCCATGGTCTCGCCCATGGTCTGACCGCCCATGCCGTAGAAGTTATCAAAAATGTTGAAGATGATCGGCAGGCAGCCCTTGCGGCCTTCTTCCCACAGGGTCTTGTACTGATCCATGGCGGAGAAGTTCAGCGCTTCGTAAACAGGACCGCAGCCCAGAGACGCGTCGCCGATGTTGCAGACGACGATGCCCTTCTTGTCGTTGTTCTTCTGATACAGCGCAGCGCCTGTCGCGATGGGCGCGGAGCCGCCGACGATAGCGTTGTTGGGGTAGATGCCGAACGGCAGGAAGAAGGCGTGCATCGAGCCGCCCATGCCGTGATGGAAGCCGTTCTCACGGGCAAAGATCTCAGCGACCGTGCCGTACAGCAGGAAGCGGATCGCCAGCTCCTTGACGTCGGACGTGTCGGCGAACTTCTTGACCGCCGCCAACGTCTTGCCGCCGAGGAAGTTTTCCATGGTCTGCATCAGCTCTTCGTCAGACATCTTGTTGATGCAGCTCAGACCCTTGGACAGGATCTCGGAGTGGCTGCGGTGCGAGCCGAAGGTGATGTCGTCCTTATTCAGCAGGTACGCCTCGCCGACGCAGGACGCTTCCTGACCATAGCTCAGGTGCGCAGGACCGGGATAGGTGGTCTCGACGCCGTTGTAGTTCGCCTGCGTCTTGATCTGCGTGAGCATATGCTCAAATTCGCGGCAGATCGCCATATCGCGGTAGATGCGGATGAGGTCTTCCTTAGTGTAGTTGCCCTCGTCCAGCTCCTGCTTGATGGTCTTGTTGTACTGGCAGACGGGAATATCTTTAAAGTGGATATAGCCGGGCTGACGGACGGCTACGGGATCAATATACAAAGATTTCGGCATAATGAGCTCTCCTTACTTCTCTTACTTCGCCATGAGGGTCATAAAGTTTTCCAGCGTCTTGCACAGCTCGCTCATGTAGCGGGCAGCGGGCGCGCCGTCGATCACGCGGTGATCCAGCGTCAGCGACAGACCCATAGCGGGGTAAGCTTCGATCACGCCGTCCTCGGCGGACTTGATCTTCGTCTGGATGTTGCAGACGCCGAGGATGCCGGTCTGAGGCGGGTTGATGACCGGGGTGAACGCCTCGCAGCCGAACGAGCCGATGTTCGTCACGGTGAAGGTCGCGCCCTGCATCTTGTCGGGGCTGAGCGTGCCCTCGCGCGCTTCGGCGGCGAGCTTCTTCGCTTCCATCGACAGCTCCAGCAGGCTCATCTGATCGGCGTTAAAGATGGTGGGAACGATCAGACCGCGCGGCGTGTCGCACGCGAAGCCGAGGTTCACATGAGTGAAGTGACGGACAACATTGTCCTCGACCATGTTGGCGTTGAGATCCGGGCAGGACGCCACGGTCTTGGCAACGGCGAACATGACCATATCATTCAGGCTGATCTTGCCCATGGGCGCGTCGAGCGGCTTGAGCATCGCGCGGTACGCCTGGATCTGGGTCGCGTCGAAGGAATACTGCTGGGTGAGCTGAGCCATACCCTGCAGGCTTGCCATCATGGACTTGGAGGTCGCCTTGCGGACGGCATTGAACTTCACGTCCTCAAACTCTGCCTCGGAAGCGGCAGCGGCGGCAGCGGGAGCAGCATAGCTCGCGGCAGCGCCGGAGGCGATCAGCGCGTCGATGTCGCGCTCGATGATACGACCCTTCGGACCGGTGCCGGTCGCCAGCGCCGGGTTCACATTGTTGGCGACTGCCTTTGCCATCGCGCGCGGCGAGATGGCAGCCAGCTCTGCCTTTGCAGCAGGCGCGGCAGCGGGGGCTGCGGCAGCGGGAGCAGCGGCTTCTGCTGCGGGTGCGGGCACTTCTGCACCCGGCTTCAGATGCTCGTAAGCGTCGCCGGGGTTGCCGATCGCACAGACGTTCTCCAGACACGGCACTTCGTCGCCGTCCTCAAAGAACTTCGCCAGCAGCGTACCGGCAGCGGTGGATTCGCACTCGAACTCTGCCTTGTCGGTCTCATAGGTGAACAGCACGTCGCCGACATTGACCTGATCGCCGACGTTTTTCTTCCACTCGCCGATGATGCAGGACTCGACGGTGATGCCTTCCTTCGGCATGATGACTGCCTGCGCGCACGGACCGGCGGGCGCGGCAGCGGCTGCCTTGGCAGCGGGAGCTGCGGCAGCCTCGGGAGCGGCAGCGGGAGCTTCCGCCTGCGGCGCTGCGTTCTTAAGCGCCGTGGTATCCTCACCGGGATTGCCGATCGCGCAGACGTTCACAAGGCACGGAACTTCGTCGCCTTCCTGATAGAAAATGTCAATGAGCGTACCGGCAGCGGTGGATTCGCACTCGAACTCCGCCTTGTCGGTCTCATAGGTGAACAGCACATCGCCGACGTCAACATGATCGCCGACCTGCTTTTTCCATTCACCGATGATGCAAGATTCGACCGTAATACCGGCCTTGGGCATCAATACGCCTTCTGCCATAGTGTTTTCAACTCCTAAATTTTATTTAGATTTTTTATTTGTGTGCAAGCAGATACTTTTCGGCTTCGCCGCTCCACAGACCGTTGTGGCGCTTGGTGATCTCGTCGAGCTTGGCAAACAGCGGATCGGTCTCGCCGAGCTTTGCAAAGTCGCTGATCGCAACCAGCGGCAGGTCGATCTGCGTGTAGATGAGCTTTTTGCCGCCGCGGATGTTCGGCAGGTTCAGCACGGTGTCAACGACCGCGTTCAGACCGCCGATATGGGTGATCATGGCAGCGGGGTTGATCTTGCCGGAGGTCATCATGGCGATGGCTTCCTTCATGTCGTTGGTGTTGCCGCCGGACGTGCCGACCAGGTGCGTGTAGAGATAATGGACATTGTAGAAATTGAACTCCGCCTTGAACTGGTTGTTCGTCGGGCCGGCGAAGAAGTTCAGGCAGCCGTCAAAGCCGAGGATGTCGCCCGCCTGCTCCACAACGGGCTTCACAGGCGCGAAGCAGATGACGTCGTTGTAGCCGGTGCCTCCGGTCAGCTCGCGCAGATACTCCGTGCCGCAGCCGGGCTTTGCGGTGTTGACGTAATGCAGCTCGATGCCGAGGCTCTTCGCGTGCTCCACGGTGTAGATGCTCTCAGCGCGGGCGAGGCGCTCATCGTCAATATCGGTGACGACCAGCAGACTCGGACGGCGGTCGCAGTGCAGAGCGTAGTCGATCGCGCCCAGACCCATCGGACCGACGGACGCCAGCAGCGCCATCTTGCCGCCCTCCACGATGCCCATGTCGTGCTCATAAGAGCCCGCCTTGGTGTGGTACATGGCGTGGAACGTACCGATGATACAGCTCATCGGCTCAGCCAGAGAGCCGTAGAAGTAGGTGTCGGAGTCGTAGGTCAGCAGGTTGTCGGTCAGCAGCGTTTCGATGGGGATATTGGCATACTGGCTGTCGCCGCCGCAGTACGGATAGGAATAGCCGGGCGCCATCTGCGAGCCCTTGTAGAAATGCGCAGGCTGAATGGCGAAGCCCTGACCGGGCTTGTACTTATTCTTCCAGTTTTCGCCGACCTCAGTGATCACGCCGCAGAACTCGTGCCCGACGATGGTCGGATGCTCCGCCACGTCGTCGGGAACGCGCTTGTGCTCCGCGCCCTCCACAGCAGCTTTGTAGGTGCTCATGCAGATAGAGTCGGAAATGATCTTGACCTGAACATCGTCAGGACCTACCGGCGGCAGGTCGATCTCTTCCAGACGCAGATCCATTTTACCATGGATTCGTACAGCTTTCGTCTTCATGTGCGATTTCTTCCTTTCTGAAATATCCGCAGCGCGGATGAATTGACTGGTCAAAACATGGGTTTATGTTGAATTGTATTGGATTCATCCGTATTGTACCGCATTCGGGGTATGATGTCAACGCATTTTCCCGTTTTAATTTGGATTTCCAACGCGTTTCCTGTGGTTTTGTCTGCGCCGGAATCGCCGCCGCAGCAGCGTTTGCAAGGCTTTTCAGCGCCTGCGGCGCGTCCTGCCGCCGTCAAAAACAACACAATCCCACATTTTTGATCGTAAAAGCAGATCGGGATTGTGCAATTTGCCCGTGCGCAGCAAAAAAGCGCGCCGCGCGGAGAAATTTTCCCCACGCGGCGTAAAAATTCAGTGTTTCTGTACCGCTTTGATGATGCGCGCAATAGCGGCGCTGAGCACGGCGTTGATGCCGAGCTCCACAAAGAAGTTGATGCCGATGACCGTGACAAAGAGTACCGTCACGACGCTCCCCGTCCAGCCGTAGACCGCCGCCATTTGCATGAGCGGCGTGCGCAGCGCCGTGAGCATTACGAGCGCGAATACGCCCGTGTTCACGATCGGGCAGATGATCGCCGCCAGGATGCACGCGAGCGTCTGCTTTTTGGAGAACGCGCGGTACACGAACCCCGCGACCAGCCCGCACGCCGAACCCTTTAAAAGGCAGGTCAGCGCCGTCCAGAAGGGGCTGAAAGACCAGAGCGTCGCCGTAAACGTATCTGTTCCGCTGATGCCGCCGGACAGCGCCATCACGCCAAAGACCGCGCCCAGAAATGCGCCCGCCCATGGTCCAAACAGGATCGCGCCGATGACGATCGGCACGAGCACCAGCGAAAACGGGATCGGTCCGATCCGAAAGCTGCTGCCCACGAGCTGCAAAACAACGACGATCGCCGTCAGCAGCGCCAGAGATGTGAGTGTTACGACTTTTTTGTGGTTTTCATTGCGATTCATAAAATTTCCTCCGCTCTCGCTCCGACACCTACGTTCGGATGCAATGCATTTTTGTGGGCAGCGGCAGCGCCGCTGCCCCATTATCAAAGCCGCTGTGCGGTATTGACCTGTTTATCAGGGAATTTCCTCCTCAACCGCCTGGTTGAAGTCCTCCGGCGCGCCGCCCTTCATGCTCTCCCACTGCTCGCGGGTGACCAGGATCTGGCGCGGCTTCGAGCCCTCAAACGGACCGACGATTCCCTTTTCCTCCAGCTCGTCCATGATGCGCGCGGCGCGCGCATAGCCGAGCTTCAGCCGCCGCTGGAGCATGGAAACAGACGCCTGCCCCGTCTCCAGCAGCACCTCCACCGCCGCCGGGGTCAGCTCATCGCCGTTCTGCTCGTCCGCCTCCTGCGTGCCGGACGGCGCGGCAGCGCCCTTTCCGCCCTGCTCGGCGCGGCGCTCGATCTCCTGCTCGATCTCGCGGGAGTATTCGGGCGCGCTGTCCTGCTTGACGAAATCGACCACGCGCTGCACCTCGTCCTCGGTGATGAAGCAGCCCTGCACACGGCGCGGCTTGCCCTGTCCGAGCGGGGCGTAGAGCATATCGCCCTTGCCGACGAGCTTTTCCGCACCGGCGGTGTCGAGAATAATGCGCGACTCCATCGCCGACGCCACTGCGAACGCGATACGCGACGGGATGTTCGCCTTCATGAGTCCCGTGATGACATCCGCCGACGGACGCTGCGTTGCAATGACCAGATGCACGCCTGCTGCACGACCCATCTGCGCCACACGGCAGATGGACTCTTCCACTTCCTTCGCAGCGACGAGCATCAGGTCCGCCAGCTCGTCGATGACCACAACGATGCGCGGCATCGGCTCATACTCACCCGTGCTGCGCGCGACCTTGTTGAACGACTCCAGATCGCGCACGCCCGCGTCCGCCAGCGTACGGTAGCGGCGCATCATTTCGGTCACAGACCATTGCAGCGCACCCGCCGCCTTCTTCGGGTCGGTCACGACCGGGATGAGCAGGTGTGGAATTTTATCGTACACCCGCAGCTCGACCATTTTGGGATCGACCATGATGAGCTTGACCTCATCCGGGCGCGATTTATAGAGCAGCGACACGATGAGGCTGTTCATGCACACCGACTTACCAGAGCCGGTCGTGCCGGCGATGAGCATATGCGGCAGCTTTGCAATATCGCCGATGATCTGGTTGCCGCCGATGTCCTTGCCGACCGCGAACGAGATGCACGACTTGCTGCGCTTGAACTCCGGCGAGTCGATGACGTCGCGCGCAAACACGGTAGACACAGCGCGGTTCGGCACTTCGATGCCGACCACGGATATTTTATCGGGAATGGCGGCGATACGCACGCCCGACGCGCCGAGCGCGAGGGCAATGTCATCTGCCAGATTCGTGACCTTGGACAGCTTCGTCCCGCGGCTCAGCTCCAGCTCATAGCGCGTGATGGACGGGCCGCGCGTGACATTGATGATATTCGCCTCAATGCCGAAGCTCACCAGCGTATCGCTCAGGCGCGCGGAATTTTGGCGCATTTCCTCTGTGCCGTCCACGGCTTTTCCAGAGCCGCACGCGAGCAGGTCGATCGGCGGGTAACGGTAGGCGGGCTTTTCCTCCTGCGCACTCACCTGCTGGTCGATCCTTGCCGCCTCCTGCAAAACGTCGCTCTTTTTGATCTTTTCCTCGGTAAATTCCGGCGCGGCGGGCGCAGGCTCGACCGGCGCAGGTGCTGGCTTCTCCACAATAGGAGCAGCGGGCGCTTCCACGGGCGCGTGATCGAGCACGAGCGGCGGCATCTGCTGCGCGCCGGTCCTGCCGCGCAGTGCCGGGTCAAATTCATCCAGCAGCGCGTCAAAGCGCTGCTTGTGTTCCGATTCAGTCTCCTGCTCCCCCTGCGGCGGCTGCTGCGGGCGGCGCTGCTGCGTCAAAAATTCGTCCGGCGAGACCGGGCGCTCGCCCTTTTTGCGCCGGGGCGCGGGCTGCGGCACAGGGTTCGCCTCCTGCCCGCTCCCCTGCCCGTTTGCCAGCGGAGGATCGTCGATCGGCAGATCAAACTCCGACCGTGCCGCGCGGCGCTCCGTGCGCTCGATCTGCTTCTGCGCAACGTGGTTGACGATCGCCTGCGCGGGATCGGGATGCTCGTGCTTCGGCTCGTCGTATTCCGGGCGCGGGCGGTCACGGATGGCGGTGATAATGCCGGAGATCGTCATATTGAGCGTGGTGATGAGCTCCAGCAACAGCACCGCCAGCAGCACGATCGCCGCACCGATATTGCCGATGAGCACCATCAGCCCCTCGGCAAGCAGCCCGCCGAGCACGCCGCCGGACACATCATCAATGCCCGCCTGCCACAGCGCCGGGATCAGCCCGTCTGACCCGGCGGTCACGCCGCCCGTAAAAACGTGCACCAGCGCGCCGATGGTCACGCTCAGCAGCATCGCGCACGTCACGCGCAGCACCACAGGGCGTCCGTCGTGCAGCAGCAGGATGATAAAGCCCATCAAAAGCGAAAATGGCAGTATGTACAGCCCCACGCCGATCAGCCCCCGAAACAGGACCGACAGCACGTTCAGACCCGGTGCGTCGATGCCGAAGCACGCCAGTGCCGCGCAAAGCCCCAGCAGCAGGCACACGACCGCGCCGACCTCACGCCGGATGGGGCGCTTTGCCTTTGCCGCGCGCCTGCCGCCGCGCTGCGGCTGCTTTGCTGTATTGCGCGCGGCAGCCGATTTTTTCGTCTGTTTTCTGGAAGCCATGTTATTTCACCTCATGCAACGAGCGACAGGATCAGCGTCACCAGCCCCGCGCCCCAGCAGTAATATGCAAATCCGCCGAACCGGCTGCGCTGCATCAGCATCCGCAGCAGATAAATAGCGAGATACCCCGACACGAACGCCGCCGCAACACCCACCAGATACATCGGCAAATACGACCAGTCGATCCCCGCCGTGACAGCGTCAACGAACGACAGAATATTTGCCCCCAGCACCGCCGGGATAGACAGCAAAAACGAAAAGCGGACCGCGAAGCTGCGGTCAAAGCCGCACAGCAGCCCCGCCGTGATCGTCGTCCCGGAGCGCGACAGCCCCGGCACAACGGCGATCGCCTGCGCCACGCCCACAATGAGCGCATCCAGACCTGTGGCGCTTTTGAGGTCCTTATTGCCATGCCCCGCGCGATCCGCCCAGAACAGCAGCCCGCCGGTCACGAGCAGCGCAAAGCCGATGAAGAACGTGTTGCTGTACAGCGGCTCGACATATTTTTTCAGAAACACCATCACGCCGAGCGGCAGCGTGGCGATGATGAGAAACGCCAGCATCCGCTTTTGCAGCCCGTCATGCTTTTTGCCGCGCGGGCGGTGCTTAAGGTGCAGCGTATAGAGCACCTCGCAGAAAACGTCGCGCACATCCTGCCAGAATGCCAGGATCACCGCCGTGAGCGTACCCAGATGCAGCAGCACGTCAAAGAAAAGCTGATCCTCCGGGATGCCGATGCGCAGAAAATTCTGCAAAATCGCCAGATGTCCCGAGCTGGAGATCGGGAAAAATTCCGCCAGCCCCTGTACCAGTCCCAACAATGCGGCGCTCCAATATGTCATATGCGCTCCCTCCGATCCGGCAGCTGCCGCGCTCAGCGCGGCATACAGCATTATATTAGCACAGATCGAAGAATATTTCCATCCCCATTCACTTCTCTGTCGATTTTGTCTGCCGCCTGCGCTGCTGCGCGATCTGCCGGTGCAGACACGAAAACGCGTCGGACAGGCTGCCTAGCTGATCCATCAGCCCCGAAGCGACCGCCTCCCGCCCGTAGACGACCGTGCCCACGTCCGTGGCGATCTCATCGGTCGCCATCATAAATTCCAGGAACTTTTCCCGCGAGATCTTAGAGTTTTTCGTTACAAAATCCACGATCTGCTCCTGAATACGGTGAAAATACTGGTACGTCTGCGGCGCGCCCACGACCAGTCCCGTCATGCGCACGGGGTGCACGGTCATACTCGCCGTCGGCGCGATGAGGCAGCGTTTGCACGATACCGCCAGCGGAATGCCGATGGAGTGCCCGCCGCCGAGCACGAGCGAGACCGTCGGCTTTTTCATCCCCGCGATCAGCTCCGCGATGGCAAGCCCCGCCTCCACGTCGCCGCCCACGGTATTGAGCAGGAGCAGCAGTCCGTCGATGTCCTCGCTCTCCTCCACCGCCGCGAGCAGCGGGATGACGTGCTCATATTTCGTCGTTTTCACTGTGTCGGGTAAAAGCTGGTGTCCCTCGATCTGCCCCACGATGGTCAGCGTATACACCGTGCCGCGGCTGGACTTCGTCGTCGCCGCGCCGAGGTCGAGAATACGCTGCTGCTGCGTGGGCTGCGTCTGCTCCTGATCCTTTTCTTCCGCCATCATAAACCCTCCTGCAAGACATTTTCCGTTAGTATTTGCAGAAGAGAAAAAAACATCCGCCGGAGCGGATGTTTTCGCTTTTATTCTTCGTCAGGTCTCCAGCCCTTGCATACGTCCACCCACTGTGCAAAGCCCGAATAGCGCTCCAGCTCCGGGATGGTCAGCTCGATGGCGCTGTTGCTGCTGCCCGCAGCGGGGAAAACAGTCTCAAAGCGCCTCAGCGATTCATCCAGATAGATCTTCACGCCCTCTTTGACTGCAAACGGGCACACGCCGCCCACGGCGTGCCCGATGTACTGCGGCACGTCGTCATGCGGCAGCATCTTCGCCTTTGCGCCGAACTGCGCCTTGTAGCGCTTGTTATCGACCTTCGCGTCGCCCGCCGCGACGATCAGGATGCACGCATCGCCCAGCAAAAACGACAGCGTTTTCGCAATGCGCGCGCCCTCCACGCCCACTGCCTGCGCCGCCAGCTCCACCGTGGCGCTGGAAACGTCAAACTCCAAAATTCTATTCTCAATGCCGAGCGTCTTAAAATACGCGCGGACCTTTTCGATCGACATACTGTGACCTCCCGTGTCAAATTCGCCCGTATTATAGCAGATACACGCGCCGCTTGCAAGTTGCGCGCGCATCTGCTATAATGTACGGGTAGTCCAAGAGGAAGTGAAACTTATGACAAAAACAAACGCCATGCGGCTGCTCACGCAGGCAAAGATCCCATTCCGCGCGGCGGAATACGACTTTGATGAAAACGACCTGAACGGGATGCACGCCGCCGAGGGTATTGGAATGCCGCCCGAGCAGATCTTCAAAACGCTCGTGGCGCACGGCGAAAAGCACGGCTACTGCGTGTTCTGTATCCCCGTCTGCCGCGAGCTGGACCTCAAAAAAGCCGCGCAGGCGGCGCAGGAAAAAAAGATCGAGCTCATCCCGGTCAAGCAGCTTCTGCCCGTCACGGGCTATATCCGCGGCGGATGCAGCCCCGTAGGCATGAAAAAGAAATTCCCCACGTTTTTGGATGAAAGCGCCGCTGCCTTCGGCGAGATCGGCATCAGCGCCGGCTGCCGGGGCTGTCAGCTTTTGCTTGCGCCGCAGGCGCTGGCGGACTATGCGCAGATGACGCTCTGCGCGCTTACACAATAAGGAGAAACACTATGCACTATGAATACCGCACGCACGGGACGTGCTCCACGCGCATCGACTTTGACATTGAGGACGGCATCGTCCAGAACGTGACCTACACCGGCGGCTGCAACGGCAATTTGCAGGGGATCAGCCGTCTGGCAGTGGGAATGCCCGCCAAAGAGCTGGCAGACAAGCTGCGCGGCATCCGCTGCGGCATGAAAGAGACGTCCTGCCCCGACCAGCTCGCCAAAGCGCTCGACCGTGCGCTGGCGGAATAAGATCAGTAAATTCCATAAAAACTGGCTGATACGTTTGTATCAGCCAGTTTTTTATTCACAGTTCGGCAAAAACGCTCTTCAGCGCCGGGTAGAGTTTTTGGAAGCTCTGATAGCGCGCCTCGTACTTTGCCGTGAGCGCCGCGTCCGGCTCGGTCGTGGACGCGACCTCCACGAGCGCGTCCGCCGCCGCCTGCACGGAGGCGAATTTGCCGCAGCCGACCATAGCGAGCATCGCCGCGCCGTAGCCCGGTCCCTGCTCGGTCTTGACCATGTCGAGCGGAATGCCGAGGACGTTGGCGAAAATTTTGCGCCACAGTGGGCTCTTCGCGCCGCCGCCGCAGATATTCGAGCGCGGAATTTCAATGCCGAGCGACTTTGCCACCTCAAACGAATCGCGGATGGCAAACGCCACGCCCTCCAGCACCGCCTGCACAAGATCCGAGCGGCTCGTGTCCATCGTCATGCCGGTAAATGTGCCGCGCGCGTTCGTATCGTTGTTTGCCATCATGCGAACGGATTTTCCGTGGGATACGGGAGGGACTTGGGCTGATTATAGGCGATGTCGGCGACGCCGAGGAACTTGAAGACCTCGAACAGAAGTTTGCCGTAGTGGCCAAAGGCGACCGCACCGTGGTGCGGGTAGCGCTTCTGGATGAGCACATGACGGTAGAAGCGGCCCATCTCCGGGATGGCGAAGATGCCGACGCCGCCGAAGCTGCCCGTATGTACCGGCAGAATTTCACCCTCTGCAATGTAGCTGCGAAGCACACCGTCGGAATCGCACTGGAGGCGATAGAACGTAATATCGCTTGCCGCAATATCTGCCTCGAGTGTGCCGCGGGTGAAGTCCGGCGTGCCGCCGTTCTCCAAAAGACGGTTCTGGATGAGCTGATACTTGACCGCGCGGTCGGCGCAGAGCTTGCAGCTCGGCGTATTGCCGCAGTGGAAGCCCATGAAGGTGTCCATCAGCGTGTAATCGAACTTGCCCTTGATTTCAGTTTCGAACAGGCTCGCCGGGACGGAATTGTTGATGTCGAGCAGCGTGACCGCGTCGTGCGAAATGCACGCGCCGACGTACTCCGACAGTGCGCCGTAGATATCGACCTCACAGGCCACGGGAATGCCGCGCGAGGCAAGGCGGGAGTTCACATAGCACGGCTCGAAGCCGAACTGCTCCGGGAACGCCGGCCAGCACTTGTCCGCAAAGGCGACATACTTGCGCGCGCCCTTGTGTGCATCCATCCAGTCCAGGAGCGTCAGCTCAAACTGTGCCATGCGCTCGAGCATGTCGGCGTAATATTTGCCCTCGCCCATTTCCTTCTTCATATCCTCGCAGACGGCGGGGATACGCTTGTCGCCCGCGCGCGCCTTGTAGGAGACGAGAAGATCGAGCTCGGAGTTTTCCTCGACCTCCACGCCCAGCTCGTACAGACCCTTGATGGGCGCGTTGCAGGCGAAGAAGTCCTGCGGGCGCGGGCCGAAGGTGATGATCTTGAGGTTTTTGACGCCGATGACGGCGCGGGCAATGGGAACGAAGTCCGCGATCATCTTCGCGATATCGTCGGCGGTGCCGACCGGATACTCGGGGATATAGCCCTTCAGATGGCGCATGCCGAGGTTGTACGAGCAGTTCAGCATGCCGCAGTAGGCATCACCGCGGCCGTTAATGAGGTCGCCGTCGCCCTCGGCGGCAGCTACGAACATGCACGGGCCGTCAAAATACTTTGCAATCAGCGTTTCGGGCGTCTCGGGGCCGAAGTTTCCGAGGAACACAACGAGGGCATTACACTCTGCCGCCTTCACATCGGCAACGGCCTTCAGCATATCGTTCTCGTTTTCGACGGTCACGGGGCATTCGTACACGCCGCCCTCACAAGCCTTGGCGATATTCGCGCGGCGCATTTCGGAGAGCGTGCGCGGGAAGCAATCACGGGAGACGGCAATGAGGCCGAGCTTTACATTGGGGATGTTTTCAAACATGATCTGTACCTCCTGATCAATCTTCAGAAATATCGATGTTTTTACCGGTCAGGCCAATGTGTGCGCCGGACTTTGCTTCACTGGATTCCGGATGCGCCAGCAGCCACTTGTTGCGGGCGATCATCCATGTATCTTCTTCGCTCTGCGGCTCGAATGCGGGCTTTTCCGTGTTCGTGCCATTCGGCAGGACGACCGCCACGCGGAAGCCCTCACTTGAAATCTGGCACGGCGCGTAGTGAAGCGTCGTGCCGTAGACCTCGACGGCCGTGCCTGCCGGGACGCAGAAGGCCTTGACCTTTGCGGTATCCAGCTTGCCGTCCTTGATCTCATCCTGCTTGGCAAGCAGCAGCACGAAGTCGGTTTCTCCAACGTTGACCTCGCTGTCGCGGTGATACTCGAGACAGTTCAGCCTCGTGTTATAGCCCCAGCACATGCCGATCTGGATGGGCATTCCGCCGTAGGCTCGATTCTGCATCGCATCAAAGATGCCGCTTTCCTCCAATGCAGAGATGGACGGCTCATAGGCCGTTCCACTCTCCGGCATGGGAATTGTCCGCATTGCGGAAATGAGAGGCTACGTATCATAGTTTTGCAGGATCTTCCCGTAGGGCTTAAATTCATCCGTATAAACAGAATAAATTTTCATAGTTCCTCCTTATACCGTCGCGGCGAAGAAATCCTTCAGCGCCGGGTAGAGTTTTTGGAAGCTCTGATAGCGCGCCTCGTACTTTGCCGTGAGTGCCGCGTCCGGCTCGGTCGTGGACGCGACCTCCACGAGCGCGTCCGCAGCCGCCTGCACGGAGGCGAATTTGCCGCAGCCGACCATGGCGAGCATCGCCGCGCCGTAGCCCGGTCCCTGCTCGGTCTTGACCATGTCGAGCGGGATGCCGAGGACGTTTGCAAAAATTTTGCGCCACAGCGGGCTTTTCGCACCGCCGCCGCAGATATTCGAGCGCGGGATGGCGATGCCAAGCGACTTTGCCACCTCAAACGAATCGCGGATGGCAAACGCCACGCCCTCCAGCACCGCCTGCACCAGATCGGAGCGGCTCGTGTCCATCGTCATGCCGGTGAACGTGCCGCGCGCGTTCGTATCGTTGATGGGGCTGCGCTCGCCCATGAGGTACGGCAGGAAGTAAACGTGATTTTCACCGAGCTTTTTGTCGGTAATATCCGCCTGTTCCCCCGCAAAATCGGACGTTTTCAGAATATCCTCGCACAGCCACTTGTTGCAGCTCGCGGCGGAGAGCATACAGCCCATCAGGTGATAGCCGCCGTCGGCGTGCGCAAAGGCGTGCAGCGCGTTGTTGGGATCGACGCCGAATTTGTCGGACGAGATGAAGAGCGTCCCGGATGTGCCGAGCGAGAGATTGCACCCGCCCGCGCCGACCGTGCCCGTGCCGACCGCGGCGGCGGCATTGTCGCCTGCGCCCGCCACGACACGCACCGTTTCCGGCAGCCCCAGCGTTTTTGCAGCCTCCGGCGTGAGCGCCCCCACGACCTCGTAGCTCTCAAACAGCTTCGGCATCTGACCTTCCGATACGCCGCAGATGTCCAGCATCTCCGGCGACCAGCGCTTGTGTTCCACGTCCAGCAGCAGCATCCCGGAGGCGTCGGAGTAGTCACAGCAGTGCACGCCGGTGAGCTTATAATTCACATAGTCCTTCGGCAGCATGATCTTGGCGATCTTTTGGAAGTTCTCCGGCTCGTTTTCACGCATCCACAGCAGCTTCGGCGCGGTAAAGCCCGCAAAGGCGATGTTTGCCGTCAGCGCGGAGAGTCGGTCCTTGCCAATGGTGTTGTTGAGGTAGTCCACCTTCTTGGACGTCCGTCCGTCGTTCCACAAGATCGCCGGACGGATGACGTTGTCGGCTTCGTCCAGCGCGACAAGCCCGTGCATCTGCCCGCCCGCGCCGATGCCCGCGACCAGCTCCGCGTCAAAGCCGCGCAGCAGCTCGGGGATACCGGTCACAACGGCGTCCCACCAGTCCTCCGGATTCTGCTCCGACCACCCCGGATGCGGAAACATCAGCGGATAGTCGTGGCTCACTTCGTTCAAAATCGCGCCATCCTCTGCCACCAGCAGCAGCTTGCAGGACGATGTGCCGAGGTCAATGCCGATAAAATACATAAGAGTTCCCCTTTTCACTGTTTTGCTTATAGTATAATCTCCGCGTGGAAATGTCAATCCGCACTGTTCACGCTTTTGCCGCAGCCCCGTATTTGCTCGTAGGTGCGAGGTTTACCCCCGCCCGTTGTTCTTTTGTGACAGCTCAAAACGTACCACCCTTCTCCTCATCCGTCTCGCTGCGCGAGCCACCTTCCCCACATGGGGAAGGCATTGAGGGGATGCATATCATGAAAAAAAGGAACCCCCGCATGGGAGTTCCTTTTGATTTTCAGGCGCTTATTCTTTGTCGTCGTCCTCGTCGTCTTCCATGTCGAACTCCAGCTCTTCGCCGCAGTTCGGGCAGACGGTAGAGCCTTCGTCGAGCATATCCTCGTCGATGGTGATCTCTTCGCCGCAGGTCGGGCACTTGACCTCATACAGGGTCTCGTCGTCGCCGAAGTCGTACTCATCGTCGTCCTCGTCGTAGTCCTCGTAATCCTCGTCTTCGTCGTCCTCGTCGTCCATCAGATACTCGTCGATGGTGTCAAGATCTTCCTCGATGCAATCCAGCTCATCGGAGATGGTATCGACAACATCTTCCAGATCGGTGACGGTCTCCGCCACATCGCCGAGCATATCGACGATCGCGGCGATCAGCTTGCCCTCATTCTTTTCGGTGTCGAGCTTCAGCCCATCCATGAGCCCCTTGAGGTATGCGGACTTTTCGGAAAGTGTCATCTTGCGTTCTCCTTTCTTGGCAGACAGATTTGATTTATCCCTTGGCGCGACCCAGATATTCGCCCGTGCGGGTGTCGATCTGGATGCGGTCGCCTTCGTTGATGAACAGCGGGACCTTGATCTCCGCGCCGGTCTCGACGGTAGCGGGCTTGGTGACGTTGGTGGCGGTATCGCCCTTGACGCCCGGGTCAGCCTTGGTGACTTCCAGCTCTACAAAGTTCGGGGTCTCCACGCCGAACACATTGCCCTTGTAGCTCAGGAGCTTGCACATGGTGTTCTCTTTAATAAAGCGGAAGGAATCGTCAAGAACGTCCTTGTTGAGCGGCAGCATATCGAACGTTTCCTGATCCATGAAGTAATACAGATCGCCGTCGTTGTAACTGTATTCATAATCCTTGCGCTCGATGAACGCCTCTTCAAACTTCGCGGTGGGGTTAAAAGAAGTTTCGGTGACGGCGCCGGTCACGATGTTCTTCATCTTCGTGCGGACGAATGCAGCACCCTTGCCTGGCTTAACGTGCTGAAATTCCACGACCTGCATGATCTTGCCGTCCATCTCAAACGTTTTACCGTTTCTGAAATCACCGGCGGTAATGGTTGCCATAAATTATTCCTCCAATATGTTCAGTTTGACACTGCAAAAAAATAGCAGGTTAATTGTACTACACAGCAGTGCATTTTTCAAGCGATTCTCACAAAATAATCAATTTTTTTGGGCTGCGGGTCAGGTTCTCCGTGCCTTCATCGGTGATGACCGTCACATCCTCGATGCGCACGCCGAATTTACCTGGCAGATAGATGCCCGGCTCGGCGGAAACGACCGCCCCGGCACACAGGGGCTTTTCGCCCGCGAGACTGGCATACGGCTCTTCATGGATCTGAATGCCGAGCCCATGCCCGTAGGAGTGGACAAAGTATTTGCCATAGCCAGCCGCGTCGATGACGGCGCGCGCCGCCGCGTCCACGTCCTTGCCCAGAACGCCCGCGTGCGTGGCAGCGATGCCTGCAAGCTGCGCCTTGAGGACGGTGTCGTAAACCGTCGCCATCTCCTCCGTCACAAAGCCGAGCGCCACGGTGCGCGTCATATCGGCGCAGTAGCCGTCCACGCGCGCGCCGAAGTCCATCGTCACGAAGTCGCCGTAGGCAAGCTCGCGCTGCCCCGCAACGCCGTGCGGCAGGCTCGTGTTCGGACCAGAGACAACGATCGGATCGAACGACGGCTCTTCCGCCCCGTATTTGTACAGACGGTAGATCAGCTCCGCCTCCAGCTCCTTCTCGGTCATGCCGGCGTGGATGACGTCCAGCAGCTCCGCAAAGACCTTGTCCGTCACCTTCTGCGCCGCGCGCATCCGCTCCAGTTCCCACGGCTCTTTTGCCGCGCGGGGCGCGTCGAGCTTGTCTTGATACGGCACGAGCACGGCGTGCAGCTTGGCGCTGTAGCGCTGATACTCGGCGTAGGTCAGCTCCGCTTCCTCAAAGCCGAGCGTCTTGACGGTGTACTTTGCGATGACATCGTTGATGCGGTCGGTGTACGGGTGCTCACGGTCCACGATGAGCGCCGTAAAGCCCTCCAGATTGTTCTGCGCGGCTTCGATATAGCGTCCGTCGGTAAAATAGAACGCCTCGTCGCGCGTGATGACGCAAACGCCCTCGGCGATGCCGTACTGCGCCGCGTACATCCGATTCACACGCCCGGTCAGCAGCAGCGCGTCCACATCTGTGAGCAGGCTACGATATTTTTCCAGATTGCTCATGTTGTATCCTCCTTTTGCCGATGGCAATAAACGGAAGCTCTGCGATGTGCCGGAGCTTCAGCGGCAAATTATGATTGCAGATCGCCGAAACGAGCACCGACGTCAGCCCCGCGCAGTTCGCGCCGAGGACGTCCGTGTAGATCTGATCGCCCGCCAGCGCAGCCTCGCGCGGCTCAAAGCCAAAGCGCGCCTGCGCGGCTTTAATACCGCGCGAAAATGGCTTTTTCGCGTGCGTGATACAGTCCAGCCCGTATTTTTCCGCAAAGCGCACCACGCGCGGGCGCTTGGAGTTGGAGACGATGCAGAGCTTTATGGGCGAGGCTTGCATCTCATGCAGCCAGGCGAGCATTTTGTCCGTCGGCTCGTCGGTCGTGTACGGGACGATGGTGTTGTCAAAATCCAGCAGCAGCCAGCGCACGCCGCGCGCCGTCAGCATTTCGGGCGTGAGGTCGGTCAGCGCCGGCAGAATGATGTTGGGGATGAATGATAGCATACGCGATTCCTTGTCTGCATAATTAGGTTATGAGTACTATATCACATCAAAGGGGATTTGTCTATTGACGGTATTCGACTTTCCGCCGCAGGCACTCGCGGAAACCAATTGTTTTTCCGTTCTCAGCCGGAACGGCGCGGGAGAGCTGCTCATCATCCCGCCGTGCGCGCTGCCGGACGGTGCTGCACCGCAGGACGCGTGGGTGTATTTTCACGCGCCGGACGTGCCGCTGGAACGCCTGCCCATCACGCCGCGCACGCTCGTGCCGGAAAGACTTGCGGAGCGCTTTGCGGAGAACCCGGTCATGGTCTCCTCACAGCTTTGCGGCGGAACGCTCAGGGAGCGCCTTGCGGACGCGCTCGCGCGCTGGGGTGCGCGCGTCTGGCTGCTGTGCGAGCCGCTGTGCGCCCGCCTGCCGCTCCCCTGCCCGGACGCGCGGGAGGAACGCGTTTCGCAGGCAGAAATGCAGGCATTTTTCGCGGCACATCCCGCGCTGTATACCCCGGAATTTTGCTGCGAATACGCAGTAGATACCGAGTCCTCCCGGCTCTATCTGCGCGATACGCCGCAGACCGTCGCGCAAAAGCTCATCCTCGCAGACTCCGCCGGCATTCCCCACGCGCTGTGCCTGCCGCAAACATAAAACCCCTCCGGCAAAGCCGAAGGGGTTCTCATGCAAGCAAATTGGGAGAGATCAATAGAACTTCTTACGGTTCTTGCGCGCTGCTTCAGACTTCTGCTTACGCTTCAGGCTGGGGCTTACATAGTGCTCTCTCTTCTTGACCTCGGCGATGACACCCGCCTTGGCGCAGCTTCTCTTAAAGCGCTTGAGAGCGTTCTCCAGGGACTCGCCTTCCTTGACGCGAACTTCAGACATTGTTTTCCCTCCCTCCGATGCGACCGGCTCGATCCAGGTCGCTTTCAGGGCCGAATATCGGCTAGGCTATTATAGTCATAAGGCGGCGGATTGTCAAGAATTTTTTCTGATTCTGGTAAAAAAAGAACCAGCATTATTTTACGATCAGGTTGACGAGCTTGTTCTTGACCAGGATCGTCTTGACGATCTGCTTGCCCTCCACAAAGCGGGCGACCTTTTCATTCTTGAGCGCCTCGGCAACGACAACCTCCTGCTCGCTGTCCACGGGCACGGTGACCGTACCGCGGAGCTTGCCGAGCACCTGCACCGCCATTTCCACGGTGGAGGCGGTCATCTTGCCCTCGTCGAACTCCGGCCACGGCATCTGCATCGCCATCTTGCCGGTCTTGGCGGCGTAGCCTGTCAGCTCCCACATCTCTTCGACCATGTGCGGCGCGAAGGGGCTGAGCAGCAGCATGAGCGCTTCCAGATCGCCCTTGGTGAGACCGTTGGCGTAGAACTCATTGACCAGCGTCATGAGCGCTGCGATGGCGGTGTTGAGCTTCAGCTCGTCAATATCCTCGGTGACCTTCTTGATCGCCTTGTGCACGGACGGAGCGTTCTTTTCGGAGATCTCGTCGCCGTCCGCCGCCTGATCCATCAGATTCCACACGCGGTCGAGGAAGCGCTTGCAGCCCTTCACGGCGTCGTCCGACCATGCGGCGACCTTTTCAAAATCGCCGATGAACATGATATACAGCCGCATCGTGTCCGCGCCGTATGCCTTTACGACGTCATCGGGGTTCACGACGTTGCCGAGCGATTTCGACATCTTGACCGCCGGGCGCAGCGCCTGACTGCCGTATTTTTCGATGAGCGCCTGCTTCTCCTCCTCGGTCTTGGCATTTCCGACATAGTGCGGGTTCTGACCGAGGATCATACCGTGACTCGTGCGCTTGGCATACGGCTCTTTCGTATGCACCACGCCGATGTCGTACAGGAACTTGTGCCAGAAGCGGGAGTAGAGCAGATGCAGCGTCGTGTGCTCCATGCCGCCGTTATACCAATCGACGGGACCCCAGTATTCCTCCGCCTCCCTGGACACAGGCAGCTTATCGTCATGCGGGTCCATATAGCGCAGGTAGTACCAGCTCGAGCCAGCCCACTGCGGCATGGTGTCGGTCTCGCGCTTGGCGGGCGCGCCGCAGCACGGGCAGGTGGTATTGACCCAATCCGTCATCTTGGAGATGGGGCTTTCGCCGTCGTCGGTCGGCTCATAGCTCTCGACCTGCGGCAGCACGAGCGGGAGCTGATCCTCGGGAACAGGCACCCAGCCGCACTTTTCGCACCAGATCATCGGGATCGGCTCGCCCCAGTAGCGCTGGCGGGAAAAGACCCAGTCGCGCAGCTTGTAGTTGACCTTTTCGTGACCCCAGCCCTGCTCCACGGCGTACTTCTTCATCGCCGGGATCGCTTCCTTCACGGTCATGCCGTTGAGGAAGCCGGAGTTGACCATGATGCCGGTATCGTCCTTGAGCGTGAACGCTTCCTTCGTAATGTCGCCGCCCTGCACGACCTCCACGATGGGGATGCCGAACTTGGTGGCAAAGTCCCAGTCACGCTGATCGTGACCCGGCACGCCCATGACGATGCCCGTGCCGTAGCCCATGAGAACATAGTCGGAGACGAACATCGGAACAGTCTTGCCGTTCGCAGGGTTCACGACCTCGATGCCGCTAAGGCGCACGCCGGTCTTGTCGTGGTTCAGCTCGCCTCGCTCAAAGTCGGACTTGCGCGCCGCCGCCGCCTGATACGCCGCGACCTCGTCCCAGTTGCGGATGAGGGGCTGCCATTTTTTCAGCAGCGGATGCTCCGGCGAGATGACCGTATACGTCACGCCGAACAGCGTATCGACACGGGTGGTGTAAACGGTAATATCGTCCTCGGTGTTGGTCTTGAAGGTGACCTCCGTGCCGGTGGAGCGACCGATCCAGTTCTTCTGCTGCGTCTTGACGCGCTCGATATAGTCAAGGCTCTCATCGTCCAGATCGTCGATGAGGCGGTCGGCGTATTTGGTGATGCGCAGCATCCACTGGCTCTTTTCCTTGCGGATGACCGGCGCGCCGCAGCGCTCGCACACGCCCTCCACGACCTCTTCGTTCGCCAGCACGCACTTGCAGCTCGTGCACCAGTTGACGGGCATGGTGGTCTTGTATGCCAGCCCGTGCTTGAACATTTGCAGGAAGATCCACTGCGTCCAGTGGTAATACTTCGGGTCGGTCGTATCCACAACGCGATCCCAGTCAAAGCCGTAGCCCAGCATCTTGAGCTGGCGGGTGAAGTTTTCGATGTTCTGCTTTGTCACGATGGACGGATGGATGTGGTTCTTGATGGCGAAATTCTCCGTCGGCAGACCGAAGGCGTCAAAGCCGATGGGGTTCAGGACATTGTAGCCCTGCATCCGCTTTTTACGGCAGATGATGTCCATTGCGGTGAACGGGCGCGGATGCCCGACGTGAAGTCCCGCCGCCGACGGGTACGGGAACTCGATCAGTCCGTAGAACTTCGGGCGCTTGTCGCCGGTGACGGCAGCATAGGGCTTCGTCTGCTCCCATTTTTTCTGCCATTTCGTCTCAATGGCTGCAAAATCGTATTTCATACTGCACTCCTAAAAATATTGCCCCTGACTGCAAACGCAGTCAGGGGCGTAAATTACAAGTTACGCTGTACCACCCTGATTCAGCCGCGTGCGCGGCTCTTTCGATCGCTAACGGGATCACCCGCCCCGCCCTGTTCAGGCGGAGGGCTCTGAGACCAGTACAGCTCGGCACGACCCCCGGCTCACACCAACCGCCGGTTCTCTGAACGCCGCCATCCGCGCCTTTTTCTCTTCATAGCCTGTATCGGTTGCTATTTTACGTTCCCGCGCGCGATTTGTCAAGGGTGCGCGAAAAATCTCAGTGCTCACCAGTGATGGAGGCGAGACTCAAGCGCTTACCGTCCTGCCACAGCCGCTCCAGATCGTAAAATGCCCGCGCTTCCTCGGTGAAAACGTGCACAACGAGACAGCCGAAATCCAGCAGCACCCATGTGCCGCTGCGGTGACCCTCGCGATTGAGCACCTGCTCGCCCTTTGCCTCCAGCGCCTCCTCCACGGCGTCGCACAGCGTTTTGACGTGCGTGTTCGACGTCGCCGTGCAGATCAGAAAATAATCTGCCAGCGTGGAGATGTCGGTGATCTCGATCAGCGCGAGGTCCAGCCCCTTCTTTTCATCCAGTGCCCTTGCGGCGGTCGCCGCGACTTCCTTTGCAGAGATCATATTGTTACCTCATTCTTCTATAACTTCTGTATTTTCATCCCAGAGCTCGTCCGACGGCGTGTCCTCCGTGCCCGTCTTGTCCGGGTCTTCGACTGTGTCCTCCGATCCCGCAGGCTCTTCCCCGTCGCCCGTTTCCTCCGGCGGTGTTTCTGCTTCGCCATCTGCGGGCGTTTCCGGCGTGGCTTCCTCCGCAGGCGCGGGCGCGCGCTCGGAGTCCCACTGATATTCCGCCGCCAGCTCCGGCGTGATGACGTGGATATTCGCCGCCGTGATCTGCGTGTCATAGGGATTGAAGGCTTCATTCACGATCGACAGGATGCTCCAGTCAAACAGCGGGTAGCACGACGCGCCGCGGATCATCATCCCCTGCCCCTCGGCGGTGTAGGTCGTGATCTCGTCGCGGTCACATTTGGAGAGCTGCTCGGCAAAATAGAGAAGATTCCCGACGTTCATATCCGTCACGGCATAGGTCGAAAAGATCTCGGCGTACTCCTTGAGCCTCGTCAGGCTCTCCACGCGGATGGTCTGATCCATCAGCGCCAGCAAAAACGCCTGCTGCACCTTTGTGCGCTGGATGTCCTGCGAGGCATAGCCCTTGCGAAAGCGCACGAGCTGCATGGCGTGCTCGCCGTCGAGAAGCTGCTTGCCCGCCTTGAGATCAATGTGCAGATCCTGCGACGGATCGTCGTAGTACATATCCTGCGGCACGTCAAATTCCACGCCGCCGACCAGATCCACCGCCGCCTTGAACGCGTTCAGGTCCACGAGCAGATAGCCGTCCATCTCAAAGCCCAGAAGCTGCGCCAGCGTCCGCTCCAGCCGCTCCATGCCCTCGCCCTTGCCGCCGGCGTAGATCGAGTTGATCTTGACAAGACTGCCGCCGGTGTCGATGGGCGTATCGCGCGGGATGCTCAGCAGCGCCGCCTTCTTTTCGTTCACGTCCAGGTGGGCGACGATGATGGTGTCGGTGCGGTAGCCGTCGCCGTCCGTCCCGGCGAGCAGGATGTTGTAAACGCCGTCCAGATGGCTGACCGGCTGCTCCGTCTCGACCGGCTCCTCCGGCGGCTCGTCCGCGTCAGCGTCCGCACCCTCCATCGGCTTGGTCTCCACCGGCAGCTCGCGCACGGTCTGCCTTGGCGGGTCAGCCTTTTGGGGTGGGCGGACATAAAAATGCTTGAACGCGAGCAGTCCCAGCACCAACGCCGCCAGCACAGCGAACACGATGAGCACGATCCGCGCCCATCGCGGCATTCTGCCGGTCCGCTCCGGCTTTTTGCGGGCAAATTCCGCATTCTTTCTCGATCCGAAGAGTTTCATGGATACGCTAAACTATCCTTTCTTCCGTAAAAAGTCATACGCAGCCCGGCTGTCACGGCAGACGGTCTGCCCCTTCAGGCGGAGCTGCTCCATCGTCATCGAGAGTCCCAGCAGCACTGCCTCGTCAAGGCTCCGCGCCAGCGTGGCGCGCAGGCGCTCCACGCCCGGAAAATCGCGCGTCGGCTCGGCGTAATCGGCAATGTAAAGTATTTTTTCCATCACGCTCATATCCGCACGCCCGGTCGTGTGCCAGCGGATGGCGCGCACGACCTCGCCGCACTCGCCAAAAACCTCCCGCGCGACCGCCGCGCCGGTAATGGCGTGCAGCAGCTTTGGATTTTCCCGCTCCTCCGGCGTCAGCGCGACTTGAAAGTGTCCGCACAGCGCAAGCTGCTCCGGCGCGCGCAGCGCCTTCGTCACATCGTGGAGGATGCCCGCCCGGGCGCACAGCGCGGCATCCGCGCCATAGCGCTCCGCCAGCTCAGCAGCCAGATTGCTCGTACCGATGGCGTGCGGTACGCGCTTTTCATCGTGAAGCCGCAGGCTCTGCGTGCGCAGCGCGTCAAACGGCAGATCGCGGCGCTGCTCTGCCACGCCGTAAAGCGCGTTCGTTTTGATATACGTCAGGACCTCCGGCGGCAGATACCGCTCCGCGCAGCCAAATACCAGCATCCGCCGCACCGTGGTGGACGACAGCTCCAGCGCGTCATTTTCCGCCATCACGACCCGTGCGCCCAGCGCTTCCAGTCGCTGCGTCTGCTCCGTGAGCTGACCACGCAGCGCCGCGCCCGCCTCGCGGCGGTGCATACACACGAGCTGCGCCATGCGCGCGATCTCGTCCGGCTCGCGCCAGCCCTCAAAGGACAAAAACATATCCGTCCCCATCAGCAGCAGCAGCTCGTCCGTGGGATATTGTGCCTGAAACTGGCGCAAAGTATCCACCGTGTAGCTTTTTCCGCTGCGCTGAAGCTCTAAATCGCTGACCTCCGCGTGCGGAACGTCCCGCGCCGCAAGGCGCACCATCTCATAGCGCTGCTGCGCCGAGGGCGACCCGTCGGCAAGAGTTTTGTGCGGCGGCGCCGCGTCCGGCACAAAAATGAGCCGGTCGAGCGCAAGCCTTTCCACACACTGCCGCGCCGCCTCGATATGCCCGTTGTGCGGCGGATTGAAGCTGCCGCCGAAAATGCCGATCCGCGCCATATGCCGCCCTCCTGCGAAAAATTAGGATTCCTTGCTTTTTCTCCGCTCGATCGCCGCCTGCACGGCTGCATCGTGGAAGTATTTCTGCCGCCGCTCCTTCTCCGCCTTGGCAGCCTTACGGCGTGTGCGGATGCCGGTCTTGACGGGGTTCACCTTTTTGACCGCCGCCTTTTTGGCAGCCTCGGCGGCTTTTTTCTGCTGTGCCAGCTTTTCAGAATACCGCCAGATCACGAATTTCGACCCGACGACCTGAATACCCTCCGCGCCGAGTGCCTGGCACAGTGCGTCGCACGCCTCGCGCGCCGACAGCAGCGACGCCTCCAGCACGCGCCCCTTCACAAGCTCCCGCGCGTCGAGCTGCCGCGCAGCTTCGTCCAGAAGCGTTTCCGATACGCCGCCCTTGCCCACAATGAGCGTGGTGTCGAGCGTATTTGCCTGTGCGCGCAGCTCCGCGCGTTCCTTACTCGTCATGGTGATTCTCCTCACGATATACTCTGCAAAATTCCCGCAGCGCTCTGCCGCGGTGCGAAATACGGTTCTTCTCCTCGCCTGCCAGCTCCGCAAACGTTTTGCCGAGCTCCGGCAGATAAAATACCGGGTCGTAGCCGAAGCCGCCCTCGCCGCGCGGCGCGCGCAGAATGACGCCTGGGCAGACGCCCTGCACAGCGATCTTCCGTCCGTCCGGCATAAGGCACGTCACCGCGCATGCGAACTGCGCCGTGCGCTGTTCATCCGGCACGTCCTTCATGTTTTCCAGCAGCAGCGCGATGCGCTCCGCGTCGGTGTGCCGTCCGCCATAGCGCGCGGAGTATACCCCCGGCGCGCCGCCCAGCGCGTCCACCATCAGCCCGGAATCGTCCGCCACGGTCGCAAGATGCGTCGCATCAAAGACTGCCTGCGCTTTCAGCAGCGAATTTTCGGCAAACGTCGTGCCGGTCTCCTCGACCTCCACGTTTACGCCCACATCGCGCTCCAGAAGCACCTCCATGCCGAGCGTACCGAGAATTTTCTGCATCTCCGCCAGCTTGTGCGGATTCTGACTTGCCAGCACAACCTTCATACGAGCGCCTCCACAAATGCCGCCGGGTCAAAGGGCATCAGATCGTCCATCTGCTCGCCCACGCCGACGTATTTCACAGGAATTTGCAGGCTGTTCGCCACGGCGATGACGATGCCGCCCTTTGCCGTGCCGTCGAGCTTCGTCAGCACGATGCCGGTCACACCGGCGATCTGCTGGAACTCGCGCGCTTGGATAAGTCCATTCTGACCCGTGGTCGCATCGAGCACCAGCAGCACCTCCTTGGACGCCTGCGGCAGCTCGCGGTCCAGAATGCGCGAAATTTTGCCGAGCTCATTCATGAGGTTCTGCTTGTTGTGAAGCCGCCCCGCCGTGTCGCACAGGATCACATCCGCGCCGCGCGCCTTGGCTGCCGCCACAGCGTCAAATACGACCGACGCAGGGTCTGCGCCCTCGTCCTGCTTGATGATGTCCGCGTGCGCGCGCTCTGCCCACACCGTGAGCTGATCCGCCGCCGCCGCGCGGAACGTATCGCCCGCGCACAGCAGCACCTTTTTGCCCTGCGTGCGCAGATGATTCGCAATTTTGCCGATGCTGGTCGTCTTGCCAACGCCGTTGACGCCGATGACGAGCACGACCGACGGCTTCGTCGCAATATTGAGTTCGCTGCTGCCCACCGAGAGCATCTGCGTGAGAATTTCGCGCAGCGCACCGCGCGCGTCCTCCGCGGTTTTCAGCCTCCGCTCTTTGGCGACCGCGCGCAGCCGCTGCGTCGCCTGCTGGGTCGCGTCCACGCCGACGTCCGCCAGGATCAGGCGCTCCTCCAGCTCGTCGTAAAAATCGTCATCCAGCTCCGAGGCGGTAAAAACACTGCCGATGGAGCTTGCCGTGCGGCTGAGTCCCTGTTTGATCTTTTCAAAAAAACCCATAGCTTGATCTCCTGCCTGTTAATTTGTAATGCCGAGCTGCTTTTCGATCTCGTCCAGCCGGATGTGCAGAATCTTGGAAATGCCCTGCTCCTGCATGGTCACGCCGTAGAGCATATCGGATGCCTCCATCGTGCCGCGCCGGTGCGTGATGACGATGAACTGCGTCTTTTCGCAGAGGTTACGCAGATAAAGCGCAAAGCGCTCCACGTTGCGGTCGTCCAGCGCGGCGTCGATCTCGTCGAGCATACAAAACGGCGTGGGGCGCACCTTCAAAATCGCAAAATACAGCGCGATGGCAACGAACGCCTTTTCTCCGCCGGAGAGCAGCGTGATCGTTTTGAGCTGCTTTCCGGGCGGCTGCACCCGAATCTCAATGCCGCACTCCAGCGGCTGCGACGAGTCCTCCAGCACCAGCTCGCCCTTGCCGCCGCCGAACATTTCTGTGAATGTTTTGCCGAAATATTCGTTGATGCGCCCAAACTCCCGCACAAAGATCTCCGTCATCTCGCCGGTGATGTCGCGGATGATGGTCTCCAGCTCCGACCGCGCGTGCAGCACATCGTCGCGCTGCCCAGTAAGGTATTCATAGCGCTCGTTCACGCGCTCGTACTCGTCGATCGCGCCGAGGTTCGGCGTACCGAGGGCGGAAATTTTGCGCCGCAGCTCGCCGATGCGCTTATTGGCGCTCGCCGCGCTTTCGATCTCGATGCGGTGCTCCGCCGCCGTGGTGGGCGTCAGCTCGTAGGTGTCCCAAAGCCTGTCGATGAGCTGCTTTTCTTCTAATTCGCTCGTTGCCTTTTTCTGTTCCAGACGCGCCGATTCGCGCTCCATCTGCAAAATGGTCTGGTTTTTCTCCTGCGCGTCCTTTTCGGTCTTGTTGCGCTTTGCCTCGATGGCGGCGCGCGCGTCCGCCGCAGCCTTTAATGCCTCGCGGCGCTGCTGCGTCTGCGCGTCCAGCCGCTCGATCTCACGAAGCTGCGCCTCGCGCCGCGCGGTGATGTCGGCGATCTGCTGCTCATAATCAGCCAGCAGCGCCTGCTTCTGCGCGCGGTCACCCTGCATCGCGTCGCGCAGGGCGGCGAGCTGCGTGATCTGCTCCTGCGCGCTCTGCTGCTCTGCCTGCCGGGACGCAGCGTCCATCCGCAGTGACGCAATGCGCTCGGCGAGCGCGCTTCCCTGCTCGGAAAGCTCGGTCTGCCCCTGCTCCAGCACGGCGATCTCGGACGCGAGCGCGTCCGCCTGCCGCTGCGCGTCGGCGCGGAGCTTTTGCAGCGTTTCGGTCTTTGCCGTCTCGGCGCTGCTGCGCCCGGCAAGGCGCGCAAGCTCTGCCTCGTAGCCCTCCAGATTTTCGTGCAGCGCGTCCGCCAGCGCACGCACCTGCTTTTCTTCTTCCGTGCGGCGCAGCGCCTCATCCTCCGCCTCGCGGAGCTGACCCTGCACCGTTTTGAGTTCAAATTCCGTCTTTGCCGCCGCGCTGGACGCCTGTTCTAGCTGCGCGGCAAGCTGCGTCTGTTTATCCGTAAGCTGCTCGATGCTCGTTTGCAGCGCCGCGATCTGATTGGCGCGGGACAAAACGCCCGCGCTCTTGGACGCAGAGCCGCCCGTCATGCTGCCGCCGGGGTTCAAAACCTGCCCGTCCAGCGTGACGATCTTCGTGCGGCTGCCGGTGGCGCGCGCCATGGCGACCGCGTCGTCCAGCGTCTTGGCAATGATGGTCCTACCCAGCAGATGCTCGGCAAGCTCGCGGTATTTCGCGTCCGTCCGCACCAGCTCCGACGCAACGCCCACATAGCCGCGCTGCGCGGAAAATTCGCCCGCGCCGATGCGCTTGGCGCCGATCGCCCGCAGCGGCAGGAATGTCGCGCGCCCCGCGTCAAGGCGCCTTAACAGCCGAATGCCCGCCTTGCCGTCGTCGTCACTGTCCACCACGATGTTCTGCATCGCCGCGCCCAGCGCGGTCTCGATGGCGGTGGTGTACTCGTCATCCGTGCGCAGGAGCGACGAAACAGGTCCATGCACGCCGCGCAGCACGCCGCGCGCGGCTTCCTGCATCACGGTCTTGACCGCCTTGGAAAAGCCCTCGTAATCGCGCTCCATCTCGCGCAGCATCCTCTGCCGCGAGCGCGCGGTATCCAGCTCCACCTGCAAGGCGGAAGCCTGCTTTTGCAGCCCGTCCCGCCGGTCAAGCTGCGTTTTCAGTCGCAGCTCATAGCCCGAGATGGTGTTGCGGCAGGAGGTCACATTTTCCTGCGCGGCAGAGAGCGCCTTGCGGCACGCTATGAGCTGCCGCGCGACCTCATCCTGCCGCCCGACCGCCGCCGCGTGATCCTCCTCCAGCGCCTTGCGGCGCTCCGTCACCTCGTCCATCGAGGCGCTCGCCGCCGCGAGCTGCGCGTCGTGCTGCGCCACCTCGCTTTGCAGCAGCGACTGCCGCGCCCGGCGCTCCAGCAGCTTGTCCGCCGCCGCGCCGGTGGAATCGGCAAGCTGTTTGCTCTCATTCAGCGCGTTCGTGATCGACGCGTCCAGCCCGACAAGCTCCTGCCGGAGCTGCGCCAGGCGGCTCTCCTGCTGGGCGATATTTTCCGTAATACCGCCGCTGCGCCCCTCCTGCTCGGAGAGCTCGGCGCGGATGCGCGTAATATTTTCGCGGCGGTTGTCGATGCCCGCCTGCAAAACAGACAGCTCCGCCTCCGCCTTCTGCTTTTCCTGCTCGGAGGCGTTGATTGCCTCGTGCTTTTCCTCCAGCAGCAGCGCCTGCCGGTTGAGCTCCAGCGAAAGCTGCTCCGACGCGCTGTAAAGCGCGCTCAGCTCGCTGTGCGCCTGCTCCAGCACGAATGCCGCCGCGGCGTAGTCCTGCTCCGCCTTTTTTGCAGACGCCGACAGCTTCTCCAAACTGTCGAGCCAGACGGTAATTTCAAAGCCCTTCAGCTCGTCGCGCAGGACGAGGTATTTTTTTGCCTTGTCCGCCTGCTCGCGCAGCGGCTCGACCTGCAATTCCAGCTCCGAAATCTTATCGCCGATGCGCAGCAGATTATCCTCCGTGGAGGCAAGCCGCCGCTCGGTCTCCGCCTTGCGGTAGCGGCACTTGGAGATACCCGCTGCCTCTTCAAAGACCTCGCGCCGGTCGGTGCTCTTCAGGGACAAAATTTCGTCGATCTTGCCCTGCCCGATGTTGGAGTAGCCCTCGCGCCCAAGACCCGTGTCCATCAGCAGCTCGTGAATATCACGCAGACGCGCGGACTGGCGGTTGATGTAGTATTCGCTCTCGCCGGAGCGATAGTAGCGCCGGGTGATGCTGACCTCGGGCGTTTCGATGCGCAGCGCGCCGTCCTGATTATCCAGCACCAGCGTCGCCTCGGCAAAGCCGACCGGCGCGCGCTTCTGCGTGCCGCCGAAGATCACATCCTCCATCTTGACGCCGCGCAGCGCGCGCGAGCTCTGCTCGCCCAGCACCCAGCTGATCGCGTCGGAGATATTGGATTTGCCGCTGCCGTTCGGACCGACGATCGCCGTGATGTCGCTGCCGAACTGCAAAACGGTTTTGTCAGGGAACGATTTGAAGCCCTGGATCTCGAGTGATTTCAGATACACGCGGATACCTCTCCATTATCAATAGTTCCGTATATTGTAGCAGTTTTCTGCAAAAATATCAACCCGCCGCGCCTAAAAAGCGCAGGAAAAGAGCGCCTGCCTTACGGCAGACGCCCATCATTCTATAACGCCTCCGGGAAGAGCGCTGCGATAGCCTTGTGCGCCGCGTCCTGCTCGGCGCGCTTTTTGCTGCTGCCGATGCCCTTGCCGACGCATTTGCCGTTGACGCAGACCTCCACGGTGAACTGCTTGTCGTGGTCAGGACCGGTCTCGCCGGTGAGCGCGTAGTGGATGACCTGATCCTTTTTGCGCTGCACCAGTTCCTGAAGCTCGGTCTTAAAATCGGTGATGAGCAGCTTACCGCTCGGCTTTTCGCCGAGGATGAGCCGGTCGATGATGCCGCGCGCGGCGGAAAAGCCGCCGTCCATATACGCCGCAGCGATCACGGACTCCACCGCGTCGGACACGATGCTCGCGCGCTCGCGTCCGCCGCTCTGCTCCTCGCCGTGCCCCAGCAGCAGAAACTCGCCCAGCCGGATGGTCTTTGCCTGCCGCGCCAGATTCGTCTCGCACACAAGGTCGGCGCGCATCCGCGTCAGCTCCCCCTCCGGCTTTCCCGGGAAATTGCGGTAGAGATATTCCGCCACCACAAAGCCTAGGATGGAGTCGCCCAGAAATTCCAGCCGCTCGTTATCCGCGATGCCCTGCGCGCGGTTCTCGTTTGCGTAGGAGCTGTGCGTCAGCGCGTTTTTGAGCAGCTCCCGATCCTGAAAGGTATAGCCGAGTCCGGCTTCAAGTTCCTGATACATGGTCCAGCTCCTTTGGTACGGTCATTTTGTCGATATTCTGCGCGAGATCCTGCGCAACGCCCGCCTCGACCGCCTCCGCCGCCTGCCGGATGGAATGGAACATCGCCAGCCGGTCAGAAGAGCCGTGCGCCTTGACAACAGGCCTGGTGATGCCCAGCAGCAGCGTGCCGCCCGTCTCGCGGTAGTCGAGCATTCCCTTCATCTCCGCGATGCCCTTCCTGCACACCAGCCCCGCGAGCTTGGTGAAGAGATTGCGCATAAAGATCCTTTTGACCATCGACGCCATAAACAGCGCCGTACCCTCAATGCCCTTGAGCAGCACATTGCCGGAAAAGCCGTCCGCCACGACCACATCCGCGCCGCCCAGCGGCACGTCGCGCGCCTCGATGTTGCCCGCAAAATTTATGTACCCGGCGTCGTTCGCCTTTTGCAGCAGCGCGTAGGTCTGCTTTTGAAGTGAACCGCCCTTGGTGTCCTCCGCGCCGATGTTGAGTAGCGCCACGCGCGGGCGCTCGACGGCGAGCGTTTTCTGGGCGTAATACGAGCCCATAAACGCGAATTGCAGCAGAAATTCCGGCGTACACTCGGCGTTCGCGCCGCAGTCGATGAGCACCGTGCGCCCGCCGGTCTTCGTGGGGATGAGCGGCCCCATTGCCGCGCGGCGAATGCCGCGCACACGCTTGACGATCAGCGTCGCCGCTGAGAGAAGCGCCCCCGTTGAGCCGGCGCTCACGAACGCGTCGCCCTGCCCGTCCGCCAGCATCCGCAGACCCACGACCATGGACGACTCCTTCCGGGTCTTGACGACCGACGCCGGGTCGTCGTGCATCTCCACAACGTCCTCCGCGTGCGCGATCTCCACGCCCTGCGGGAGCGTTTCGATCCCGTGCCGCTTGAGGCACGCGAGAATTTGCTCGCCCCGCCCGACCAGCACGACCTGCACACCGAGCTTTTCCGCCGCGTCCAGCGCGCCGAGCGCAGCGGCATCCGGCGAAAGGTCGCCGCCCATTGCATCGACTACGATCCGCATAAAGGTCCTTCCTTTCGTTTATCGCTCCATCTGCGCGAGCACGTCCAGCGCACGCTGGGCGATCGCCAGATTTTTATTTGCCTTGCCCTTGACGCGATAGCCAAGCGGCGTCATGATCCCGAAGTTGACGTTCATCGGCTGAAAATCCGTCACGCTCTCGTCGCTGATATATGCCGCCAGCGCGCCGATCGCCGTCTCGCGCGGAAAATCGGGCGGGGTCTCGCCGCGCAGCCGCGCTGCCATACTCACCGCCGCCAGATACCCGGACGCGGTCGATTCCACATACCCTTCCACACCCGTCATCTGCCCGGCGAACGCCACCAGCGGCTCGCGCCGGTCGGCATAGTAGCGGTCGAGCAGCTTGGGGCTGCGCAAAAACGTATTGCGGTGCATCACGCCGTAGCGTACAAATTCCGCGTCGTGCAGCGCGGGGATCATGGAAAACACGCGCTTTTGCTCCGGGAATTTCAGATGCGTCTGGAAGCCAACGAGGTTATACACCGACCCCGCCGCGTTGTCCTTGCGAAGCTGCACGACGGCATACGGCTCTTTGCCCGTCTTGGGGTCTTTGAGTCCCACAGGCTTGAGCGGACCGTAGCGCAGCGTGTCAAAGCCGCGCCGCGCCATGACCTCCACGGGCATGCAGCCCTCAAAGACCTTCGCGTCCTCAAAGCCGTGCACCTCCGCCTCCTCGGCGGTCGTGAGCGCTTCGACAAACGCGGCGTACTCGGCGCGCTCCATGGAACAGTTTACATAATCCGCACTGCCGCGGTCGTAGCGGGACGCGAACCAGGCGCGGCTCATGTCAATGCTGTCAAAGCTCACCAGCGGCGCCGCCGCGTCAAAAAAGCTCATGTAGTCCGCGCCGCCGAAGTAATTCTGAATGGCGCGGCTGAGCGCGTCGCTCGTCAGCGGTCCTGTTGCGATAATGACGGGCTTTTCGGGAATTTCCGTGACCTCGCCCTCCACGACCGTGATGTTCGGGTGGCTGCGGATCTTCTGCGTCACCGCGCCGGAAAAGCCAAAGCGATCCACCGCCAGCGCGCCGCCCGCCTCCACGCGGTGTTCCTCCGCGCAGGCAAGGATCAGGCTGCCCAGCCGCCGCAGCTCTTCCTTTAAAAGCCCCACGGCGTTTTCCAGACGGTCGCCGCGCAGAGAGTTGGAGCACACCAGCTCGGCAAAATCCGGGCTGTGGTGCGCAGGTGACATCTTTTGCGGCTTCATTTCATACAGCGTGACCGCAAAGCCGCGCTCGGCGAGCTGCCATGCCGCCTCGCACCCTGCCAGTCCCGCACCGATGACCCTGACCGTTTCCATCATTCCGTATCCTTTTTCCTTGCCGCCGGTTTTTTCGCGGCGGTGGTGGTCTTTTTTGCCGCGGGTCTCTTCGCGGTCGTCGTCTTCTTGGCGGCAGACTTTTTGGCGGCTGTTTTCTTTGCCGTCTTTTTTTCCTCCGCCGGTGCTGCCTCCGCCGCGCCCTCGGCGGTGCTTGCAGCCGCTGCCTCGGACGGCTTGCGGCGATAGCCACGCTGATCCTCCGGCAGGAAGTTCGGGCAGCTCTCGTTGATGCAGAACGGCTTCATCGCGCCCTTTCCAGCACGCTTGAACATCGTCTGCCCGCACGTCGGGCAGTCGTGCTCCGTGGGCACGTCCCACGTCATAAAGCCGCACTCCTGCCCGCGCTCACACGCGTAGTAGGCGTAGCCGCGCTTGGATTTGCGCTTTAGGATGGTGCTGCCGCACTTCGGGCAGCGACCCGGCATCCGCTCCACGATGGGCTTTGTATTGGAGCATTCGGGATAGCCCGGGCAGGCAAGGAACTTGCCGAAGCGCCCGGATTTGATGACCATATTGCGCCCGCACAGCTCACAGACCTCATCCGTGACCTCATCGGGCACCTTCAGGCGCGTGTTTTTCAGCGCCTCCTCCGCGTCGAGCATCTCCTGATGGAAGCCCGCGTAGAAGTCCTCCAGAACCTTCTTCCAGCGGAGCTTGCCCTCTTCGACCTCGTCGAGCTGGTGCTCCATGCCGGCGGTAAATTCCACGCTGATAATATTCTGAAAACGCTCCATCATCAGCCCGTTCACCACCTCGCCAAGCGGCGTGGGAGACAGACGCTTGTCTTTTTTGACCACATATTCGCGATCCTGAATGGTGGAGACGATGGTGGCATAGGTAGACGGGCGACCGACGCCCTTTTCCTCCATCGCGCGCACGAGCGTCGCCTCGGTGTAGCGCGCGGGCGGCTGCGTAAAGTGCTGCTGCGGGTCGGTCTTTTTCAGACTCAATGCTTCGCCTTGCGCAAGGTCGGGCAGTGCGGAGAGCGCCTCCTCCTGCTCGTCGTCGCGCCCCTCTTCATAGATTGCCGTAAAGCCGGCAAAGCGCAGGCTCTGGTGCGTGGCGCGGAACACATGGTCGCCGCAGGCGGCCTCGATCGCCGTCACGTCATACACGGCGTTTTCCATCTGTGAGGCAATGAACCGACTCCAGATGAGCTTATACAGCCGGAATTGATCCTTCGTCAGGTCGTGCTCGACGAGCTCCGGGTAGAGCGCAACGTTACTGGGACGAATCGCCTCATGCGCGTCCTGCGCGCTGCTCTTGGGCTTGTAGCGCCGGGGCGCGCCGGGGTAATACGCCGCGCCGTAGCGGATTTTGATGACGTCGCCCGCCGCCGCGAGCGCTTCCTCGGAAATACGCAGCGAGTCGGTACGCATATAGGTGATGAGACCGACCGAACCCTCGCCCGTGATCTCCACGCCCTCATAAAGCTGCTGCGCGATCATCATCGTGCGGCGCGGGGTCATGTTGAGCTTGCGGGAGGCCTCCTGCTGAAGCGTGGAGGTGATGAACGGCGGCGCGGGATTGCGCTTTTTCTCGCTGTTTTTCACGCTCTGCACCGCAAATACCTTACCATTCACGTCCGAGATAATGCGCTGCACATCTGCCTCACTCGTGAGATCCTGCTTTTTGGGGCTGCCGTAATAGTGCGCCGTGAAGCTGCCGGGTTTACCCACGCGGTCCAGCAAAACGTCCAGCGTCCAGTATTCCTGCGGCACGAACGCGCGGATCTCATTTTCGCGGTCCACGACCAGCCGCGTCGCCACCGACTGCACGCGTCCGGCGGAAAGCCCGCGCCGCACCTTTTTCCAGAGGAACGGGCTGAGCTGATAGCCGACGATGCGGTCAAGCACGCGGCGCGCCTGCTGCGCATCGACCAGATTCTGATCGATCGGGCGCGGCTGGGCGATCGCCTTGCGCACAACGTCCTTCGTGATCTCGTGGAACGTGACGCGCTGCGTCTGATCGTCCGGGATGTCCAGCAGATATTTCAGATGCCACGAAATTGCCTCGCCCTCGCGGTCCGGGTCAGTTGCGAGATAGACGTGCTCGCTGTTCTTCGCGGCGGCGCGCAGCTCGGAAATGATGGCTTCCTTTCCGGGGATGGGGTAATACTGCGGCTCAAAATCGTGGTCAATATCCACGCTCATGGTGCTCTTCTGCAAGTCGCGCAGATGCCCCATGCTCGCCTTGACCTGATAGTTCGGTCCAAGATATTTGGCGATCGTTTTCGCCTTGGATGGCGATTCCACGATCACCAGATTTGTTTTTCCATTCGGCATGAAGTGCCTCCAATGTTTCCTGTTTATTGATGCTCCGTCAGCGAGAAGCGCCGCCCCGGCAGCCGGGTCACATAGCCCTTGAGCTCCAGCAGCGTCAGCGCGGCTAAGATCCGCCCGGCAGCGATTTGCGTTTTGTCGATGATCTCATCGACGTGCGCAGGTCCTTCCTGTAAACACTCCGCCGCGGTGCGTTCGTCCGCGGAAAGCGTGTCCAAAAGTCCATGTAGGTCAATATAGTGTCTCTTTTGTGGCTTGTCAATGACTTTTTTGTCGTCTTTTTCCCGCGCGGACGGCTTTTCCGCCACCGAGCGCTCCGCGCGCTCCGCTTCGCGCGTCTGCTGCGCCTGCTCCTGCGCCGTCAGGGTCATGGGGATCGGGCGCGAGCGGCGCACGATCTTATCGGGGTACAGATGCACATATTCGCGCATCACATCCCAGCCCTCTTCTACTAAAATAGCGCCGTCCTTCAGCAGCTGGAGATTGCCCTCGCAGGTGGGGCTGCCGACGTTTGCCGGGAGGGTGAACACATCGCGCCCCTGTTCGAGCGCGTGGTTGGCAGTGATGAGCGCGCCGCTCCTGCGCGGCGCTTCCACAACCAGAACGCCGAGCGCCAGACCGCTGAGAATGCGGTTTCGCACCGGGAAATGCGCGCCGAGCGCGGGCGTTCCCGGCGGGTATTCGCTCAGCAGACAGCCATGCGCGCAAATATCGCGGAACAGCCCCGCGTTCGACGCCGGATACACAATATCCGCGCCGCAGCCGAGCACCGCTGCAACAGGTCCGCCCGCCGACAGCGCGCCCTTGAGCGCCATGGTGTCAATGCCGTATGCGCCGCCGGAGATGACAAGACCGCCCATCCGCCCGATCTGAAAGCCGAGCGTTTTCGCCTGCATCAGTCCATAGCCGGAGGCTTTGCGCGTACCGACCATGGCAATGACCGGAGCCGCGTCAAAATCCGGCATCGAGCCGCGACAATAGAGCACCAGCGGCGCGTCGTCGAGATTACGCAGGCGCTCGGGGTAGGTCGCGTCCTGCATAGTGATGACCTGGATGTCCTTCTGGAAGCAGTCGCTCAGGATCTTATCCGCACCGTCCAGTTTTTTATCCTCCAGTGACGGCGCTTTGCCCAGACCCTCGACCTGCCGCAGCGCAGTCTCATCCGCGAGCCAGACCTGCTCCGGCGTCGAAAACTGTCGAAGCAGGAGGTGCATCTTCCGAAGCCCGATCCCCTCGCGCGTTGCGAGCCATAACCAATACCTGACCACTTGTACCCCTCTATCTCTCTAAAGGTTACATTCTATACTCTATCACTCAACGGCGCATCTGCCACATAACTATAGTAGCTGCAACTGCCGCGTTGAGTGATTCGCAGCGGGCGCTCATGGGGATGATGACCTTGCCGTCCGCCGCCGCCAGCAGCTCAGGGCACACGCCGCGACCCTCGCTGCCGATCACCGTTGCGGCAAGCGGCAGCGAAACATCGCGCACATCGCGCGCGTCCGCGCTCATCGCCGTCGCCAGCAGCGGCACGCCCTGCTCACGGCAGGCATGCACCACGTCGGCTTTTTTCAGCCCGCGCGGCGGCGTGCGCAGCACCGCGCCCATCGACGCACGCACGACCTTGGGATTGTATGCGTCCGCGCAGCCCTCGGTCAGGATGACCGGCACATCCAGTGCGTCCGCCGTGCGCAGGATCGTCCCCAGATTGCCGGGGTCTTGAATACCGTCGAGCACCAGACACCCCGGCGTGACCTCGGCGGGCGCGTCCTCCGGCATCCGGCAGGCAAACAGCGCGCCCTGCGGCGCTTCCATCAGCGATACGCTCCGCATGAGCGCCTCACTGACCTCCGCCACGCGCACGCCCGCCGGTACTTCCGGCAGCTCCACGCCCTCCTGCACCAGCACCGCCGTCAGCGGGCAGCCCCAGCGCACCGCCTCCGCCAGCAGCTTTACGCCGTCGGCGGCAAATTCGCGGTGCTCGGCGCGGTAGGCACGCACGGTCAGCAGCCTTTTGAAATGCGCCAGCAGTGGATTATGCCGGCTCGTGATCGCTTCTCTCATCGCTTTTGCAGATTTGCCAGCGCGTCGTTCGGTCCGAGTACGATCAGCACCAAGCCTGCCTCCAGCGCGCTGCCGGCGTCCATCGTCAGCTCCAGTGCGCCGCCGCGCCGGACGGCGATAACGTTCACGTCATATTTTGCCCGCACATTGAGCTCGCGCAGGCTCTTACCGACCCAGCTCTCCGGCACGCTCACCTCGGCGATGCCAATATCCGGCGAAAGCTCGATAAAATCCAGCACGCCCGAGGACGTCAGGCTCTGCGCCAGCTTGATGCCGATCTCGCGCTCGGGAATAATGACGCGGTCAGCACCCACCTTTTCAAGCGCCCGGCGCTGGATCTCGTCCTGCGCCTTGCAGATGACCTGCTTCACACCGAGCGATTTGAGGTTCAGCGTAATGATGACGCTGGACGCAAGATTTGAGCCGATGGCAACGATGGCACAGTCATAATTGCGCGCGCCGAGCGAACGCAGCACGCCCTCGTCCCGCGCGTCGCCAACGACGGCGCAGGTCACGCTGTTCTCCGCGTGCTGCACACATTCGGCGCTCGTGTCGATGGCGAGCACCTCGTTGCCGAGCTCGCACAGCCGCTCTGCCAGGGCTCTTCCGAACCGCCCAAGACCGATGACAATATACGTCTTTTTCATACGCACTTCCTCCGTTCAGCCAATGAGCACTCTGGCATTGGCATAGGTAAAGCGTTCTTCCTCGCGCCGGGCGGACAAGAAGCCGAGACTGATGGTCATAATGCCCACGCGCCCGAAGAACATAAAGAGTATCAAAATAATATGCGACAGCGCGTTGAGCCTTGGCGTCAGATCCGCCGTCAGCCCGACCGTTGCCAGCGCTGAGACCGTTTCAAACAGCGACCGCAAAAATGGGCAGCCGCTCTCGGCGCTCAGGAATATCGCGCCGGAAAACGCCAGCGTCAGCATGAGTAGGAACAGCGACAGCGCCTGCATCACCTGCGTCTGCGGGATCGTCCGGCGCATGACCGTCACCCGGCTTCTGCCGCGCGCGGCGCTGATCGCAGCCAGCAGCACGATCGCAAACGTCACGGTTTTCAGTCCGCCTGCCGTCGAGCCGCTTGACCCGCCGATGAACATTAAGAAGGTAGACACCGCCAGTGTCGCGTCCGTAAGGCTCTGCTGGGGGATGGTGGCGAAGCCCGCCGTGCGCGTCGTGACCGATTGGAACGCCGCCGCAAGCAGCTTCTGCCCCACGCTCATCGGTCCGAGTGTTGCGGGATTGTTCCATTCCAGCAGCGCGGTCAGCGCTGTGCCGAGCACAAGCAGCCCCGCGCTCAAAACCAACACGAGCCGCGTATACATCCCCAGACGCTTTTTGCGGCAGTGGAGCACCTCCGTCCACACCAGAAAGCCCAGCCCACCGAGCGTGATGAGCGCCATCAGCGTGATGCACACAACAGGGTCTTTTTGATAGCGGATGATGCTGCCGCCGAGCGACACATCGCCCAGAATGTCAAAGCCCGCGTTGCAGAACGCCGAGATCGCGTGAAAAATGCCGTACCACAGCGCACGCGGGAAGCCGTAGTCCGGCAGAAAGCGCAGCGTTAAAATAAGCGCGCCCGTGCCCTCGATGACCGCTGTGCCGCGCAGAATGCGCAGTACCATGCCGATCGCGCCCTGCATCTCGTCCAGACTCAGCGCCTGCGCCAGCAGCATCCGCTGCCGCAGTCCGATGCGCTTGCCGAGCATCACGAAAAACACGGACACAAGCGTCATAAAGCCCAGCCCGCCGATCTGAATGAGCACAATGATGACGACCTTGCCGAACGTGCTCCAGTAAAGCCCCGTATCCACCACGATCAGCCCCGTCACGCAGGTGGCGGAGGTCGCGGTGAAGAGGCACGTCAAAAAGCCGGTCGGCGTATGCGCTGCACTGGAAATGGGCAGCGTCAGAAGCGTCGCGCCAAGAAGGATCAGCAGTGCGAAGGACAGCGCGACCATCTGTGCCGGCCGCACACGGCGAAGCCGTTTTTTCAGCAAACTGCCGGTTTTGTGCATCCAATTCAAATACCGCGCCCCCTTGCGGAAAGTCTCAATAATTTCACCTAACTATACTGCACATCCCGGCAGGCTGTCAAGAATCCTGATGGTCGTGTTTCCAAAATGTTTGCAATTTTCCCGCCAACGCCGGATTTTTATCGCGCCAAAGGCTTCCCCTTGGGGGGGAAGCTGTCGGCGAAGCCGACTGATGAGGGGAAGTGTTCTTATTTTTGGGCTGTCGTGCGTTTCGTCGTTCTCAAGCCTCCACTTGGTGACCAAGGGAAGCCTTTGCGTTGTGTAAACGCGCTGCATCTCAGAACGTACCACACTTCTCCTCATCCGTCAGCCTTCGGCTGCCACCTTCCCCTCAAGGGGAAGGCTTTGGTGCGCCGCAAGCGCAGCAAAGCGGGAGAGGCATCCCTCTCCCGCTTATTCACAGCTCTGCAAACCGCTTTGTGCCGCGCTTTTTAAGCCAGTGGAGCAGCACTTCGGATAGCACGATCATCACGCCGCTCAGCAAAAGCAGGCAGCCGCCCGCGCCGAGCCTCGGCGCAAGCAGCGCGCCGCTGACGCCCACCGCCGCCGCGAACACCCAGCCACCAAGCAGACTGATCGCCACCGCGGCGCCCTGCTTGATGGGCGCGATCTCGCTCGTCCACGTCAGGTTCGGCATCAAAAGCCCCAGCCACAGCGCCGCCAGCGCCAGCAGCAGACACATAAGCGCCGTCAGCAGCAGCGAGAGCGCCGCCAAAAGCAGCGTCGGGCGCACCACGAGCAGGAGGCACACCGCGCAGAGCAGCGCCGCCGGCAGCGTAACAGTGAGGTGCACGGCGAGCTTTGCGCGCAGCACCTGCCACGGCGTCACGGGCAGCGATCGCAGCAGCCAGAGGCTCTTGCCCTCCAGCGATACTGACGGCGCGGCAATAGGGCACATCGCTGCAAACAGGGCGACGACTGCCGGAATGAGCACCGTCAGAAGCTCCGTCGGTACGCCGCCCATCTGCGCCAGCATCTGCATCAGCGCGCTGCCACGCACGAGCGCCAGCACACCGACGATCGGCAGAAGGATCGCGCCGAAGCCGCAGTTGAGCATATACGTCGGGCTTGCGAAAAAGCGCCGAAATTCCTTGGCGCGCACCGCACCATACACGCTGCGCTGCGCCGTCTCCCGCGCCGTGCGCGCAGGGCGCGCCGCCGCGCTGCCGGAGGACGTTGCGATACGCAGGAAGCTGCCGGAGAGCAGCCGCCATGTGAGCGTCAGCAGCGCAAGCACCACCGCCGTGACCGCCCCCATCGCACCCCAGCTTCCCGTGCCGGACAGCCCGATCACATACAGCGGATAAATTTTTTGCAGTGACACGCCGATCTGCGCGGCGTTCTGCAAAAACGACTGAAGCGCCGTCTGCCAGCGGAAGCAGACAAAGTAATACGCGCCGAAAAACACCAGTGACAGCAGCACCGTGATAAAGCTCTTATTCTTGAGCTTCAGGCTGACCTTCGCCACCACCCAGCCGAGCACGCACGACAAAATCAGCACGACCGCCGACGTGAGCACCACAAACAGCAGCCCGCCGACCGGCACGCCCGCAGAAAACGGTGCTTTTATAAGGTATACGATCGCCGCCGGGATCGTCACTACACCCGAATACAGGAGTCCCATAAGGTACACGCTCAGAAGGCGCGAGAGAATAATGCTGCGCACCGGAATGGGCAGCGAGAGCAGCAGATCGTTGTCCTTTGCCAGATACAGCCCCGCGTAGGTGTTGAACACACTGCCGAACGTACCAAGCAGCACTGCGATCAGCCCGATGAGTGCAAAATACATCCAATCCAGCCCCAGCGGCACGAGATTGTCGCAGATAGAGAGGGACAGCGCCGTGAACAATCCGCCGAGAAGACCGACCATCAAAAGCGCAAAAAATACGAAAAACAGTACCGTTGCGCCCTTGGAGCGCTTTTTGTTCTTTTTCGCGTCGTAAAAATAGCTGCGGAAAATTTCCGCGAGCTGCTTTTTTATCAGAAGCTTCAGCATCATTCCGCCTCCAGCTCGAGGAACACGTCCTCCAGCGAATCGTCGCCGCGCACCTCGTCCATCGTACCTGAACGGATGAGTCTGCCGCCCTTGATGATGGCAACCTTGTCACACAGCTTTTCCGCGACCTCCAGAACGTGTGTCGAGAAGAAGATCGCGCCGCCCGCGTCGCAAACCTGCCGCATCATGCCCTTGAGCAGGTGCGAGGCTTTGGGGTCAAGACCTACAAACGGCTCGTCCATCAAAATGAGCTTTGGCTCGTGCAGCCACGCGGAAATGATCGCCAGCTTCTGCTTCATGCCGTGCGAATACGTTGCGATCGGCTGCGGCAGATCGTCGGTCAGCTCAAAAAGCGCCGCGTATTGCTCCACCCGCTGCACGCGCGTGGGCGCGTCCACGCCGAAAATATCGGCGATAAAATCGAGATACTGCCAGCCCGTCATGAACTCGTACAGGTCCGGGTTATCTGGAATGTACGCAAACATCCTCTTGCACGCCAGCGGTTCGGTCCGAATGGAGTGCCCGGCGATGGTGATCTCGCCCTCATCAAATTGCAGAATACCCGCCACGGATCTGAGCGTGGTCGTTTTGCCCGCGCCGTTGTGCCCGATAAAGCCGTAAATTTCGCCCGGGGCGATGTGCAGGCTCAGATCATCCACGGTTTTTTTCTCGCCGTAGCGCTTGGTCAGATGCCGGATTAAAAGCATGATAGTCCTCCCTTTTCTCTCTCGCTTCGCGCTGCGAAGCCCATAACTTCCAATTTTATACGCGAACCATCATAGCACGGCGCGTGTCTGACTGCAAGCCTTAAAATATTAAGATTTCTGAATTTTTGCTGCAAAAAGTCCCGCAGCAACGCTGCAGGACTGAGAATATTCTCATTATTGCGTGATTTTTCTCACCGGGCGGACGTACTTCCAGCAGCGCTTGCAGTCGTGGTAGAAGTAAAACACCCGCTCCGCCGTGAGGTCGAGCGCATAGCCGTGCGCGGCGTAGTCAAATGCCTTCATCGCCCGTTCGATCTCCGCCTCCACGGCGGCATTTTCCGTCTCAAAGTCAAACGGACCGTGCTCAAACACGACGTACTCCCCTTCCGGCACGTCCATCAGCCGCATCTGCGGCGGGATGCTGCCCGCAAAGTCTGCCGGCAGCCGCGCACCGTACGCCTCCGCCAGCGGGATACCCCACGAGCAGATGCGCCCCTCCGGGGTGTTGATAAATGCCATGAGCTGACCGCTGCCGCTGTCCATGCCGCCGTCGCCCAGATCGTCGAGCTTGCCGGGGATGCTCGCCAGCAGCCCGCAGATGGTATCGCAGTCCTGCCCGGGAATTTTGCTCTGCTTCTGCCAGAAATCCCAGTAGCCGATGCTCTCGTAATTGCGGATGTGAAGAAATTTGTGCGCGGGGATGGTGACAAAATACGTTTTTACCATGTGATCTTTACCGGCAAAGCCGGCCCCTCCGATTCCCATAAGATAGCAGTCGAAAGGGTGCAGCGCCGTGCGCAGCACGACCGGCTTCGGATGCCTGCGGTAGTCGCTCGGTGTGACGCCGTAGGCGTCCTTAAATGCGCGGGTGAAGGCTTCGTGCGAGGAAAATCCGTAGTCCAGCGCGATGTCCAGCAGTCCCCGCTCCGTCTCGCGGACATCCCGCAGCGCAAACGCGAGCCTGCGGCTGCGCAGATAGTCGCGCAGCTGCATTCCTGAGATCTCGCGGAACTTCCGCGAGACGTAAAACTCGGAATATCCCAGCTCCGCCGCTACACTGCGCAGCGTCAGCGCCTCATCATCCCGCCGCCGGATGCAGCGGTCGATCTGCTCGATCAGGTCCTGAATGCTTCTGCTCCACTGCTCCACGTCGCCGCCTCCTGTCAACTGTCTGCCGTCAGTATAGCACGGCGGGCAGCCGCTTCGCTTGATCGGACTTGCGCACTTTCAGGAGAGTTCCTTGCGGTATACGCGGCAGGCGTTTCCCAGATAGTCGTTGGCGTGGCGGTGGAAGTCGTAGCCGTATTTTTCGTACAGTCCGACGTGCGGCGTGGAAATATACACATACTGCTTCCCCGCCTGCGCCGCGAGCTGCTCACAGTACGCAAGGAGCTGCCCTGCGCAATGCCGCCCGCGATATGCCGGAAATGTGTACACAAAGCCGATCCACGGCGTCTCACTGCGGTCGTCCCACACGTCGTCATACGGCGCGAACGTGCAGTAGGACACGAGCCGGTCGCCGTCCGTGAGCAGAACGATCTTCGCTCCCTCGCCGAGATCACGCTCTAGTGTTCCCTCGTCCAGCATCCGGCATAATAGCGCCCCCGCTTCCCAGTCCGCCAGCCGCAGCTCTGCCAGCCAGTGTGCGCGCGCTGCCGCTTGGCCATATAGCAAAATATCCATACTATCCTCCCGATCATCGTGTATCATTTTAGCACAAACGCATTCAAAAGGAAATTGCCCCAAAGCAAGCGTACAAAGGCGGGCAGCCCTCTGTGGGCTGCCCGTACTTTTGGATCTAGTACATTTTCGCACCCGCCGGGATGTGCGGATCAAGCATCAGAAGGTGCAGCCGTTCCTCGCCGTTTTCGTGGTGAACAGCGGAGATGAGCATGCCCTCAGAGGCAATACCCATCATGGGTCTCGGCGGCAGATTTGTGATGGCGACACACGTTTTTCCGACCAGTTCCTCCGGCTCGTAGTAATCGTGAATGCCGGAAAGGATCACTCTGTCCGCTCCAGAACCGTCATCCAGCACGAATTTCAGAAGTTTTTTGGACTTTTTGACCGCCTCACAGTCTTTGACCTTCACGGCGCGGAAGTCGGATTTCGAGAACGTCTCAAAATCGACAAAGTCCTTAAAGAGCGGCTCGCTCTCCACATGGGAGAAGTCGATGACTTCCTCCTTGGCGGGCGCTGCGGGAGCGGCTTCGACCTTTGTATTTTCTTTCTTCGGAAGCTCGAGCGGCTTCATTGTCGGGAATAGAAAACCTGGCTTGATTTCCCTCAAATTCGCAGTAATCATAACCCCTCGCACGTATACAAAACTACTTAAAGCCTCACACGGAAACAGCCTTTGATTAAAGCCTGTCTTCCGTATAGTCTGGGTTGCAGGAACACATTTCCGCATCACTCCACTCAATTCTTCGCGCTATCGGAGACTAAATTGGTGAGTGTGGAGACTTGGCATCATTGTTAGGGAAACGGTCAGAACTTAAGGCTTTCATTTAAGCCTTAATATTATAGCAGACAAAGCCCCATTTTTCAATAGGTTTGAGCAATTTAGCGTGGTAAAGTCAGCACTATTTCCATCTGAAGAACTGTCTATGTGCCATTCTCACATCATCGTCATTATCTGAATTGATGTAGATCTGACTCTACAAGCTTCCAGCTATAAATCGCTCGGCGTACTCCACCAGAATCAGTATAGCGGTACATATACTTCCCGTCGCTTCTCTGCACCTCACCTTCTCTCAGAACTCTGCCTTTGTTGTCTTTTCTTTTTTCAGGCATGGCTACTCCTTTTGTCTGAAAATGAATATCAACATGGCATTCTCAATATACCATAGTCTGGATTCACTTTCAAGTTAGATGTCATATATGGCATTCTCAATATACCATAGTCTGGATTCACTTTCAAGTTAGATGTCATATAAGGTTGAGTTGGTCAACAAATCGCTCGAATTTTGTACGTTTAATCTGTGGGCGTGTGCCATTCCAAAGAACAAAATCAGCGTCTTTATTTTCGCTGACAATCTTACGCAGCTTAGTTTCTCCGATGCGGAAGTATTGCTGAACCCAGATATCAGAAAAATCGGAGACGATGTTGTCAACACTGTTTCGGGCGGAGTTGGTCTACCGCTTGGTGTCGAGCCAAGTCAGGCAGAAATGATTGCGTTTCCGTCTGCACTGCACAACTTTATCAAATGCCAGCTCTCTATCAAGTGCGCCGGTCATTACATGGACGATTATGGCTTCTGATACTGATTGGTATTTCGAACCAAAAGTTGTGGACAACCTCGTATGGTTGACAAAGAAGCTGATGGCTCAGTACAACATTCCTGCAGACCACGTTATCCGTCATTATGATGTGACCGGAAAACTTTGTCCGAGACCGTGGTGTTGCGCCGACATGAATGTCTATTACAAGACGAGTGGCGACGCACAGTGGGAAGAGTTCAAAAAGAGAATCAGCGACGGCAAAGAGGAGGATGAAGATATGACTCTGGACACATTCAAGGAACTGATGAAGGAGTACCGTGCAGAGCTGCAGGACAATGACTGCGGCACTTGGAGTAAGGAAGCTCGTGAGTGGGCTATCTCCAACGGTCTCATCAATGGCACTGGCACTGAGGTGAATGGTGAACCCAACTATGCTTGGGCTGACCAGCTTACCCGTGAACAGGCTGCTGCTTTGTTCTATCGTTTTGCAAAACTGATGGGTAAAGCGTGATGGCTACATATAGCGGCAGCAGACAGCAAGCAAGGCGAAGGAGAAAACGCACAAGCAAACAGGACGCTTTTTCAAAAAAGCTGATTGACGATATCCGCTCCCTTCTGTGGATTGTTACAGTCGGTGGGTTGCTTTTAGCGTTCTATTGTGTAAAGCGGAACTATACCGGAGCGCTGCCGTGGATTGGGGCAATGGTTGGATTGCCGTGGTCGGCACATGGCGTGGTATGCGCATTTTATTTGAACCTGTGTAAATCTGACCATTCTGCTGGTGGTATCACATTCGAAAGCGCAAAGGCAAAAGGCTTCGTCGAAGACCCAAGCTGGGAGAGTCCAGCAATCTAAGGTGAAGGGCGGCACCTGAAATCCGCCCAACTATCTTTTAGAGAGGAGTTTGCATATGGAATTTATTGTGGAGAATTGGTATGTAATTGTTACTGGCATTGTGTTTATCGTTGGCGGCGTTATGGCTGTCCTGCGTTGGCGCAACCTGTCCACCGACAAGAAGTACGAGCAGATTCGTGGATGGCTTCTGCAGGCTGTTCTTGGCGCTGAGCGCGAGTTCGGTTCCGGTACGGGCAAACTGAAGCTGTCATCCGTTTACGACAAGTTCTGCGAGCGTTTCCCTTGGTTGGCAAAGGTCTTGCCATTTGAAACCTTTAGCAAATACGTTGATGACGCCCTCAGCGAAATGAAAGACGTGTTGAAACAGAACTCTGCTATTGCCTCCATAGTGGAGCCGAAGGAAGGGGAAAAATAATCATCCGAGGAGGTTTCTCTTATGACCGAGCAAGAGACCGTACTGTTAATTGAGACTGAGCAGCGATGCAAGTCCAATACACACAGAATTGACAACTTAGAAGGTGAGCTGAAGGAAATCCAGAGTGAGCAGAAGGCTATCTATAAAATCGCTACTTCCGTTGAGCTCATTGCACAGCGTGTCAGTAATATCGAGGGCAAGGTGGATGACACCAATCGTAAGGTAGATGCGCAAGCAAAAGCATGGCAGGAGACCGAACGTAAATTGTCTGAGAAGGTTAATGAAACCGAGAACAAACCGTATAAGCAAATCGCCAACAATGTCAATACTGTCAAGGTTGCAATCATTACTTGCATCTCTACCTTGCTTGTATCTGGCATCATTGGCGCAATCATCGCATTTGGAAAATAATATCTAAGAATATTTTGTGGGTGTAAATATTCTATGAGTAGGCTGCAGCAGGTCTGTCAGCCGTAGCGTTGAAGCAAGTGATGGGGTCAGCGTCCGTACACTTGCGGAGCTTGACTAAGGGTTATGCGGTTCCCACAGGCTGACGTAGGAGAAATCCGAAAGAAAACGCTAACAGAAAATTCATTTGACAAATACCGTTGAAGTAGTCTATAATAATAACACAGAGAGCGCCTGCTGGTAACAAGCGCCCCCTGCGGTGGAAACCCAGACGGTTGCCACAAACATACATTCTTACTGGGAAGAGGGTTTAACCCTCAAACTACAGTGAGCCGCTCTGCTTGCGACAGACGGCTCACTTCTTTCTGTTACGGAACTTGTCCCATGCTTGGATAAGAATCCAGCAGATAGACGCAATCCAAAAAACTTCTTGAAGAGTTATGTATGGTCACCTCCTGAGAAAAATTTCTCGCGAGGGCTACATACACGCCTCCATTCCGCACTCGCGGGATGACAGGCAACCGTCTTTTTAACCGTACACCGTCTACAAAGGAGATGGGCTATGACTGAACCCGGAAACTCGACGCGGACGGTGGATTCCACAAAAGCCATTATAAAGGACTTCGGTGTAAATGTCAAATAGACAAGATATATGAGAGCTGCTGTTGAAGCACGCTCTCATTTTTTTGTGCGTTGTCACGAATACTATATATTTTTCGGGACAGATTTTGCTAAAAAGAAAAGGGCAGGAATGGGATTTTGATTTCCCAAACCTGCCCTTATTTTTTACGCTGATATATGTATGATGGCTAAAGAAAGCACCCCGTCAAAGACGGGGCACTCCTTAGTAGCCATGTTGAATTCAAAGTGAATTGGTGTAAAAGTGGTGTCAAACCAGAGGTTGCATCACCTGTAACCGTTGTGCCACAACGCTTTCTTAGCTCTGGGGCTTCATCGTTGGGATAAGATTCCTCACATGGAATAGCTGTGTAGAAGCCCTGTTAATACTGTGCTTTGCTTACAGGTCACATTTTCCCGTGTGTGATAACTCTGTACATTTCCCTGCTGAAAGCATACACCATAGTGGTGCTCCAAGTGGT
>JALFSI010000038.1:0-68725 GCA_022779365.1 Clostridiales bacterium | reverse complement strand
TGATGCAGGAACAAAAGTCCTCGATCCGCAAGGCGTTAGCCGCCTTTAGGGACAAAGCGAAGCAGCTCAACGCTGACCGCCAAAAGGTGCGAAAACATATTTGAGCGGACTACATTCATATTGGTATTTAGGGTGAAAACTCTTACAAACCCTCAAAACGCAAGCGGCGAGACGGGCTTTACCGTCCCGCCGCTCTGCTTTTCAGCGGTCAAGGTCTTGCTTGTGCGCAGGCTGCTCTTTGCGGTTTTCCTCCCGCAGGATCGCGCAAACACCCTTCCGTATCTGCTCCGCTTCCTTTACCTCGTCTTTCAGTGCGAGATAGCGGCGGGACAGCTCCTTCCGCTCGGCGGTCAGCTTATCGCGCTCCGCTTTCCATGCTTTCAGCGGAATGCCCGTCCTGCCGTTCATCACGCCGTCAAGATAGCGTCCTGCGGCTTCGTAATGGGTCAGCTCCATGCGGTACGCTTCGTAAAACGCCTCCTGCTTTTTCGGCGGCTGCCGCCTGTATTTCCCGTAAACCTCGCGGTACTTCAAATACTTTTCGGCGTTTGAAATATGCCCTTCAAGGGTTTTCAGCCGCCTGTCGATGGGTTTCAGCTTTTCGGATATTTCGCGCTGCTCACTGAACATACCTGCCATTTTTTCCGTCAGGCCGTCCATATCCACGATCTGATTCTCTTGCAGGAAATTCAGCATTTTTGCCGCCGCTTTCAGATTGTTGACGGCGGTATAACAGCCCGGTTTTCCCGTCTGCTCCCGCCGCGAAAGGATACCCTGTATCACCTCTGCAAGAGTGGGCGGCTCGGTGTTTGCCGCTTCCTCTTTCAGCCAGCTTTGCAGCTTGGAAATGCGGGCTTTCAACTGCCGCAGCTTCTGATTTGTGACTTCGATTTCGCGGTTGATGTTTCCCCGCTCCGTGCGTATCCCGCGCTTCTCCATCTGAAAAGCGGCTACGCCCAGATGCACGGTGGGGATCAGGTCTATTCCCTGCCGCTCATAGCTGCGGTGGTCTATACGCTCGGTATGATTTCCCTTTTCAAGATACGAATTGCAGATTTCAGCCCACGCCGCCCGCCATTCCTCCGCTTTGGTCTGCTCGTTCCAGTCGGTGGCGGGAACGGATTTGCATTTGTACTGCCGCTTTTTCGGGTCGTAGATTTTGTTGCCGTCCCTGTTAAGAATATACTCCTTTTTCTGCTTCGCTCCCCATGCGCCGTCCTGCTCAATGGGGCGCATGGTCAGCAGGATATGGGCGTGGGGGTTGCCGTCGTTCTTGTCGTGTAAGCAAACGTCAGCGCACATTCCCGCCGCCACAAAGTTGTCCTTCACATACTCCCGCACAAGAGAAACGCCCTGCTCCCGCGTCAGTTCGTGGGGCAGGGCAATTTCAATCTCCCGTGCAAGCTGGGCGTTTTTTGCTTTCTCAATTCTCTCCACCGCGTTCCACAGAGCGGAGCGGTCAGAGAAGGCGGGCGGGGCGTTGTCGGGCAGTAAAATCTCGGTGTGGACGATACCGCCCTTGCGGGTGTAGTCGTGGATCGCTCCGTCATATTCGTTGACGAGTTTTTCGCCGCTGCGGTAGGCGGCTGCGGCAACGGCGGACTTGCCCTTGCCGCGGGAGATGATTTTGATGCTGCAATGGTAAATCGCCATGCGCCGCGCTCCTTTCTGCGGGTTTACCCACCGTTTCCTTTTGTGCCGGCAGGCGCAAAACGCCGTCTGCAAGACCGCACGATACCACGGTTATGTGGTATATAAGTGCGCCCTTCGGGTAGGGGGAGGGCGGCGTTAGCCGCGCTCCCTCGCTCCGCTGCCCTCGTCCCCGTCCGCTACGCGCCGTGCGGTCAATCCGTCCAATATGCGGCGGCTCTGCTCGGTGAGGACGGTCTTTTCAAGGAAGATTTGAAACTGCTCATCAGTCAAAGATATGCTTTCGGGCAGCAGGCTTTCAAAAAGCCCCATGCGCTTGCAAAGGCGTTTCGTCCTATCCTTGCGCTCCTGCGCTTTTTGCGCCTGCACAAGCTGTCTGCGCTTGTTTTCAAGTTGTCGGATTTCTTCCTCGATGCCTGCGATTTTTTCGATTTTGGTCTTTGCCATGTGTAAAAGCTCCTTTCGTTTGTTGGATTTGAAATGGATGGGATGGGAAGGGAAGCGATGGGGAAACGCCCCTTTCGGGAACGGGAAAACGGCTCGCCCTTGGGTTGGCAAGCCGTTTTTTCGTTTCCCTGTTCGGTTATGCGCTTCTTTGCATCTCGCTTTCCTGCGGCGGCAGCTCGTAGGCTGTGCCTTTGAGGATCTCCGCTCTTGCCGCTTCCTCGGCGGCTTTCTTCGCGGCTGTTTTTCTTGCGTACCGCTCCTTGTCGCGCTTTCTCAGGATTTCCCGCTGTTCCTCGCTCATCTCGCGGCGCAGCTTCTTTTTCCTTTTCTTTTCGGGCGTTGCCGCCTGTGCCGCTTCCTGCTCCGGCAGGTCGAATTTGCCGATAAAGTTCAGGTAGATGTCCACCTGCATCGTCCGCTTTCCCTCGATTTTGACGGCTTCGTGGACGACCACCTTTTCCACAAATTCATTCAAAAGGGTGGGGGTCAGCTCGGTAAACTCCGTGTGCCGCTTTACCAGCTCCAAAAACCTGTCGGCTCTCACGCTGTCGGTGTTGTAGCGGTCTATCTCGGCTTGCAGCCGTTCAAGCTCCGCATCGAGGTTTTTCTGCTCGGCGTCATAGCCCGTCAGCAGTTCGGAAAAGTGATTTTCGGGTATTTTATCGGCGGCGTAGCTTTCGTACAGTTTTTTGATCAGGCGGCTTATTTCCTCGCGGCGGCGTTTGCCCTTTGTCAGCTTTCTGCGGCTCTCCCTGACCGCCGCTTCCTGTTGCAGCGCCGCTTCTTCCCGCACACGCTGAATGAATGCGGCTTCGTTTTCAATGGCGTATCTGCTTGCCCGCCGTATCGCGTCCAGTATCAGCTGCTCCACGACTTCCACGCGGATATAATGGCAGGTGCAGGACTTGGAATAGTGGCGGTAGCCGGAACACACATACTCATGGTGGGGGTGGTCGGGTCGCCCGGAGGTTCCCCGCTTGTGATACATCTTTGCGCCGCAGTCGGCGCAATAGAGAATGCCCGTCAGAGGATTTGGCTCTCCGTCCGGCTTGTAAACACGCCGCTTCGTTCCCCGCAGCCGCTGAACGATATTCCACGTTTCCTCGTCAATGATCTGCGGGTGCGCGTCCTTGAATACAAGCCTGTTTTCGGGGGTGGGTTTCCGCTGCTTGGATTTATAGTTTTCCGTTCCCGTCTTGTTCAGGACTTTCCAGCCCATATATTCCTCTTTCTTGAGGATATTGATGACGGTGGCGCTCGACCATTTATACGGGTCTGCATTGTGCGCCCCGCGGCTCGTCCTTTCGCCGATGCTTTTCCAATGTGCGTTGGGGGTCAGTATCCGCTCGGCGGTCAGTTCCTCCGTGATTTTTGCGATGTTCTTTCCCGCAATCACGCTCCGGAATATCCGCTTTACAACGGGAGCGGCTTCCTCGTCTACGATCCATTTCTGACGGTCTTTCGGGTCGTGGAGGTAGCCGTAGGGCAATGCGCCCGTAACGTGGTTTCCCGCCGCCGTCCTCGCGCCGAATATCGCCCGGATTTTGCGGCTGGTGTCTCTTGCGTGCCACTCCGCAAGGATATTGCGAAAGGGCATAAAATCGTCCTCGCCTTTGGCGGTGTCGATGCCCTCCGCAACGGCGATCAGCCGGACGCTCATTTCCCGAAGCTGTTCCAGAAATAAGCCCACGCGCAGATGGTCACGTCCCAGGCGGCTCATATCCTTTATCAGGATTTGCCCCACGCTGCCGCGCGAAATATCCTCCGTCATCTGCAAAAAGCCCGGTCTGTCCCAGCGCGTCCCGCTCCAGCCGTCGTCCGTCCTGTGGACGAGGTTTTTGAAGCCGCTTCGGAGGGCGTATTCCTCCAGATAGGCTTTTTGATTCTCAATGGACAGGCTCTCGTTTTCCCGCCCGTCCTCATGGCTCAACCGCTCATAAAGGATTGTCAGTTTTTCGTTGTTCATGCTTCCCTCTTTCCGGCTCAACGCCTCCTTTGCGGCACATACGGTGTCAGGCAGTTTTCCTCGCCTCCTTTTCGATCAGGCGCAGAATTTTGTCCTCAAACGTTTCCTTGCCCTTCCCGCTGAAACGGACGGTCACAAGGTAGGTGGTGGAGCCGATGCGCCTTGAAAACCGTCCGCACCCGCCGTTGAGTGCGTGGAGCTCCCTGTTCCTGTTTTCGTTTTTCATGCGGCGGCTCCTTTCCGCATTGAATTTTGCAGTCGGTTGGTGTAGAATGTGGCAAAACTCCTTTCCTGTTTTCTGACAGGGCAGTCCGGCGCTTGCGCTGTCCGAAAACGCCCTCTCACTAATAGGAGAAAAACGGTGTGTAAATCGGAACCGGTTCCGAAAACTTTTTGAATGTTTTTCATCTCCGCCCGCTTTCTCCGCCCTCTGTCCGTCTGTGCCGCAAACGGCGCTCTTGCCTGTGTTTTTCGGGGTGTCCCCGTTCCTTTATGATATAGCCCGTTTGCGGCGTTCCCAATGGTTGTATGCACGAAAAAACGGGGGTTTTATTCCCCCGCAGTTTCATTTTTGACTTCCTGTATTGCTTTTGCTGTGGCGGTGATAACCGTCAAATCCTTGTTGTCCATGCTGTCAAGCAATGTTTCAAGCTGCCGCCGTTGTGTGGACTTATCTGTTTCCTTGTTTGGGAAAAAGAATTGGTCTACTGAAACATCTAAAAGCGTAACAAGCTCATAAAAGATTTGCAGGCTTGGGTGCTGTCCGCTATTCTCAATGGACGCGATATAGCGGGGAGCGATGTTCATCTTATCCGCTAACTGATTGCGTGATATGCCCTTTGCCTTTCTTGCTGCTTTTATGGCTTGACCGAAAGCCTTAAAATCAAATCTTGCGACTTCTCTTTTCATCTCATTTCACCCTACTACATTTTACTGTTCACCTTTCGATTTTGATATGAGTACACATATCATATACTTGACCGAAATAAAGCATATAATTCACAGATAGTCCCTTGATTTTTGTTCGGCTGTCCGTATATAATTATACTTGTAGAATTATGTGAAAGGGTGTATGAAACATGGAATATATGTCTTGTCCGCAAGCGGCAAAGAAATGGAGCATATCAGAGCGGCGCGTACAGAAGCTATGCGAGGAAAACCGCATACCCGGCGTTTCAAAAATCGGCTATATGTGGCTCATTCCAATAGATGCGGAAAAGCCTGCCGACGGGCGGCAAAAAAATCAAAAAAATTTGTAAGATTTCTTGTAAGGTTTTCGCTTTTGCGTAGTCTTATAAGTGAACGGGACAAGGAGGTGAGCAGGTGACGGACTTTGAACAGATATACAAAGACTATTTTCGGGATGTGTTCCTCTATGTGCGGCGGCTGTCCGGCGGGGACGAACGGCTGGCAGAGGATATTACCAGCGAAGCCTTCTTCCGTGCGCTTCGCCGCATTGACAGCTTTCGGGGGGATTGCGACATCCGGGTGTGGCTGTGTCAGATCGCAAAGAATTGTTACTATACCCATCTGAAACAAAGCCGCAGGACAGAGCATACAGCGGATATGGAACAGCTTATATCGGAAGCGGAGGAATCACCGGATGAAATGCTGCTGCGCAGCGAGAATGCCCAACAGGTAAAACATCTGCTGCATGAGCTTCCCGATCCGTACAAAGAGGTTTTCATGTGGCGTACCCTTGGCGAATTGAGCTTTAAGGAGATCGGGAAGCTGTTTCACAAGACGGAAAACTGGGCGTGCGTCACCTATCACCGCGCACGAAAAATGATCCAAAAGGGAATGGAGGTTGACAAAGATGAAAAATGAATGCAGTATCATCCGCGATATTCTGCCGCTGTATGTGGAAAACATGGTATCGGAGGATACGTCGGAGTTTGTAAAGGAGCATCTGGAAAGCTGCCCCGCCTGCCGTGCGGAGCTTGAAAAACTGCGGGAGCCTGTGGAAGTGCAAACAGAGCCGCAGCCCGACATGGATGCCGCGCCGCTGAAACGCTTGAAAAAGGCTCTGCTAATGAAAAAGGTGCAGACCATCCTATGCACGGCGGCGGTGCTGCTGGCGCTGATGCTGTCGGTCGTCTCCTTTCTGACTGCGCCGGAATACTTCGCCTATTCGCCAGAGCTGGTGACTGTGACGGAGGAAGCAAACGGTGCGGTGACGCTCTCTTTCAGTAACGAGGTCACGAATTATAAGCTCCAACAAATCGCCGACCCCGATGATCGCAACACTGTCTACCATCTTGAGGTGTGGACCTCCGTATGGGACAGAGCGTTCCATAGACCCGGCGTACAGGCTGTGACCGCAGCACCGGAGAGCGGCAAGCCGCTTCTCGTTTATTTCACGCAGTTTATCAACGGACACGCCGAAAGCTCCAGCGATAGCTCGGTGTGCATCTACGGCACCGCGCCCGACAGCGGCGGCTGGGTCGCTTTGGCGGGGCTTTCTTTGGGCTATTGGCTGCTATTCAACATCGCCCTGTTCCTGATCCTTACCGGGGTATGGTTCAAGCTGCGTAGGAAAGAAAAATCCCGCCGCCGGGTGGAGCGCCTGCTCCCGATCCCTATCGCATACGGGCTGGGGCATCTGTGTGTCATGGGCTTTCGCACTGCATCCTGTTCGGAATGGCGCGACTTTCAACTGATCCTTGCAGTCGGTGTTCTGTTCTACTGCGCTATGCTGCTGGCATTGAGTATTTTTTATAATGTAAAAGAGCTGCGGGGTATAAAAAGAGAGGGTGAGAACGAATAGCGGTCTGACCATTTGGAAAGTAGGTGTACCATGAGAAAACTTGTGATCTTTTGCTTTGCCGTCTGTATGACCGTGCTTTCGGTACTATCCCTGTTCAATTTTGCACAGGACGCAGAGGAAAGCATGATACTGGATAAGCGGGCGGTAATCCTCGAAAAGCCGGAGACATTGAGCAACCGCGAATTTTTGGGACAGATAGATACTGCACTCGGAAAGATCGGCGCAGACATTATGTACCGCTACGCGGAGCTGGATGGGGACAAGCCACTGTACCGCTACTATAAGACCAGCCATACCGACAGCTTTCTTTCCGTTTCTACCGGGAAAGGGAGCGTGAGGCTGGAATCGGACGAGTTCTTTTCCACTGCAAAGCAGCCGGGAGCTATGGCGCTGCATCTGTCCTCGCTGTTTCAAGATACCGCCATCTATCCACTCATGCAGGCGCAGCAGCATGACTTGACCGCCGCGACCTGGTATGTAGCGGAAGGACAGCTTGACGCGGTGCTTCATGCGCTGAAAGGCTTGGGCTATTCCGTAACAGCAACCAACGAAAGGCTTTTGTCTACCAAACTGCCGCTTTATTTCCTGTTCATTCCTGCCTTTATGCTCTGCGTCAGTATCGTATTCTACACCCTGTCCGCAGGCAAGAAAAATGTGCTGAAAAAAATGGAGGGCTATACCACGGGGAATATCCTGCTGGGGGAGATCAAAGCCTTTGCCCCTGCTTTGTGTCTTTGCTTTCTGCTGATTTTTGCCGCCGCCATGATTTGCGCCGTGTGGCTTCATCCGGTGGCGACCTGGCAATTTGGGCTGTTCCTGCTGGGGGATTGTCTGTGGCTGCTCGTTCCTCTGATACTGGGCATCCTGCTCTCCCTGTTGTTCCTCTCCGGGCAGCGCAGCGCGGAGTATGTGAAGGGCAAAGTTCCAAAGCGCGGGATCTACATTACAAACACGCTTGCGAAAGCTGCTTTTCTAATCTTTATTCTATTCTCTCTCACCATTGCCATGCGGAACATCACGCAGATCTACAACACCTTCCATGCGGCGGAGTTCTGTTCGCAAAAGACAAAGGGCTATGTGACTGTCCCTCTGAACAATGTTAATTCCGGCAGAGCACCGGAGGGCGCGGATTATCTGGCGTTCTATTATGCCACAGTGGATCGCTACAATGGAATACTCATGGCGGCCAACGATTTTAATTACGACCTGTTTGAAGGGAAAATGCTAGGAGAGGCATACGGTCAGGATTATGCCCACATCAACCGAAACTACCTTGCGTTCAACCCCATCTATGCGCCGGACGGGGAGCAGATCGGTGACGCTCTGCTTTCCGATACCCATGTGAATATTCTGCTTCCGAAGTCCAAGGAATACAGGCGGGATGAGGTACGGGAGCGCGGCGCGAGCTGGGGAAATTCCGGGGATGTGAATATTGTCCTCTACGATGATAAAGCGTCTGACATATACTCCTATAACGCCAGCACAGGGCTTGGGGGAAACGGCGCTCTGCCCGCGCCCATCCTTGTAGTCAAGGAAGGTGACCTGCTGGACGGGCTTTTCATCGAAGCATGGTGTTCACAGGGAGCGTATTTCCTCTATGTTCCCACCGATGATCCGTATGCGGAGCTGCTGCCCATCCTGCGGGAAACGGGTATTGACGCGGCGACCGTTTCCACACCGACCGTCGCCGCCACCTTTGATAAAATGCTCCATCATCTGACCTATATGCTGATGATTTGGGGCGTACAGGCTTTGGTGCTGCTGATTGGGCTGTTCTGCCTGATCTTATTCGGCGCAAGGCTCTACTGCGACAATTACAGGGACAGGATCGCCTGTCGCCTGATTGAAGGGCATTCCCTATTAAGCTGTATTCGCACCCATCTCGTGCTGACGGTGCTGTACTATGGGGCGGTAGCGGCAGGGCTGCTGCTCTTAAAGCTCGCCATCGAGCTTGACTACAATATCCTGCTGGGTACGCTTCTCGCGGAGCTGCTGATCACGCTGCTTGCTTGCGGCAGCATTGCCCGGAAGAACCTCTATCAGATTGTGAAAGGAGCGGAAGCATGACTGCCATTACTTTATCCAATATCAATAAACGCTTCGGGGAAAAAGTCCTGTTTCGGGATTACTCGCTGCATATTGAAGCCGGAGAGTTTGTCGCCATCAAGGGCGAAAGCGGAGCCGGAAAAACAACTCTCCTGAACATCATAGGACTGCTGGAAACGCCGGACAGCGGCAGCGTCACCCTCTGCGGCGCAAGAAACCCGTCCTTTTCCTCCCGTGCTGCGGTTCATCTGCGGCGGCACAAGCTGTCCTATCTGTTTCAGAATTACGGACTGGTGGACACCGACACCGTGGAAGCCAACATGAAACTCGCCACCCGGTTCGGTAAAGCAAAGGGCAAGGCAGAGAAAGAACGCATCGCGGATGCGCTGGCACAGGTGGGGCTTTCGGGCTATGAGCGTCGTAAGGTCTACACCTTGAGCGGCGGTGAGCAGCAGCGGGTGGCGCTGGCAAAAATCATCGCAAAATCCCCCGACATTATCCTTGCGGATGAGCCTACGGGCAGTCTGGACGAGCGCAACCGCAGCTATGTGATGGATATTCTCAAAGAGCTGAACCGACAAGGAAAAACCATTGTTGTTGTGACACATGATCCCTATGTGAGCGATTGCGCCACACGGCATATTGCGCTGTGAGAGGACTGCATGATTCTCATGCAGAAGCGAATCGCTGGATCGCTTCTGCGCCCTCGGTATTTAACAAAAACCTTACATCAACTGTAAGTGGCGTACTTGCCTATTCCGCTGTAAAATTTTAATGAGCAGACAAGCATCAAACGAAATAGCGAGGTGTTGAGTTGATATGAATTGCAAAGAAAAACTTTTAGAAGTTCGTGATTTACACAAGGACTATACCAAAGAAGGTGTCCCTACAAAAGCCCTCAATGGAATTACCTTTAATGTTCTGAATGGTGAATACTTGGGCATTATGGGAGCAAGCGGCTCCGGGAAAACCACATTGCTGAATTGCATTGCTACGGTTATTAAACCAACCGCTGGCCAAATCCTGCTTTCCGGCGCAAATATAAGCTCTTTTGACGGGGGCAAGCTGGCTGAATACCGTGGTAATAAAATAGGCTATCTCTTTCAGGACTTTGCATTGCTTGACAATCTGACAGGCAGGGAAAATATCCTGCTGCCGCTCTCTATTCATAACATGGATATTTCAACGGCAGAAAAGAGATTGACTGACATTGCAGGATTTCTCGGAATTACGGATGTGCTTTCCAAATTTCCGACGCAAATGTCCGGTGGTCAAAAGCAGCGTGTCGCCGCTGCCCGCAGTCTGATTTCTAACCCCGATATTATTTTGGCCGACGAGCCGACCGGGGCATTAGACACGAAGGCTGCGCGGCTTCTCATGGAAAAGCTGCTGGAAATCAACCAAAAGCATGGTCGTACAATTTTGATGGTGACGCATGATCCGAATGCGGCAAGTTTCTGTTCCAGAATTTTGTTCATTCAGGACGGTGTAATTTTCCATGAACTGCGTCGGAAAATCCCTGCTGAAACGCGGGAAGAATTTTATGCGCGCATTTTACAGGTTATGGCGCAACTGGGGGGAGGAAGTGCAAATGTTCTTTAGCATCGCTTGGCGAAATGCGAAACGAAGCCGCAGCGAAAATCTAATATACTTTCTCACTATGGTAACAGCCATAGCCACGTTTTATATTGTGCTTTCTCTTGGAGAGCAGGACGTGATGCGTTTTTTGAGTGAACTTGAAAGCGACGCTGTGGATCGCCTTTTGACAAAACTGTTGCCGACAGTGTACCTCTGTGCGCTGCTGTTCGTTTTTTCTCTGGTGATCTTTGCAAATAAGTACCAGCTTGAATGTCGAAGCCGGGAATTAGGTCTTTATCTTCTGTTTGGAATGACAAAGCCTCGCTTGTTTATTCAAATCATAGCAGAGGGGCTTATCAGCTCTCTTTTGGCTCTTTTAGGCGGTCTTATCTGTGGCGGCTTTTTGTCAGAGATAAGCAGTCTTGCTACGGCACGACTTGTGGGCTACGGTATTATTGCACATCAATCAAGTTTTTCCATTCGTGCAGTTATTTTGACGACGCTCGGATTTTTGATTATTCAGTCTGTCGCGCTGTTCGTCCTATGCGGAAAACTTTTTAACAAAGAAATTCAGCAAATGCTTTACGGTGAAATGGAGAAAAAGCAGCGAGCTGGGAGTAAGAGCGGTAATTGGCTTTCCCTCGTTCTTGGTGCTGTGTTTTTAATCTTCGCATACTGGATTGTATTAAAACATTTTATGACCGCTGGCAACGCACTGATAATCGTCGCGGTTGTGTTTGGAATTGTCGGAACGGTATTATCTATCCGTGGTCTTGCAAGACTGTTGAGCGCAGCAGCGGCATCCATAAAGCGCAAAGCCACATCCGGACTGTATATCTTTACCCTGCGCCAACTTTATGAAAATGTCGTCCATAAATACATTTCCGTCAGCGTTGCGTCTATTCTGATTATGCTCACAATCATGCTCATTACAGACGGATCCGTTAGCATTATGTCATATGGAAAACAAATAACGAGAGGATCTTCCGTCTATGATTTTACAGTTATGGGCGATGAGCGGCTGGTTGACGAATATCTTTCAAATGAAAAAATGAACTCTTATGTTACCGCCTTGAATCGCATGGAAACAGGGACAATGAAACACCCCGTTTCGGGAGAAATGAAATCTCTTGTAGACTGGTCCGGACTGCGAGAACAGGTAGTTTTGAATTTGCCCCCGGATGTGCAAGACCCTGTTGTGCAAGGAGCAGTTAGCTATGAATTTGGCTCACACCAACCGGCAGCACTTATCCTTTTGGGGTTCATTGACACAATAGGAGCTGCCCCGCATCTTCTGCCAGTATCATCATACAACAGGCTTTTAGAAGCAGCAGGGGAAGAACCGGCAACGATCCGTAATGATGAAGCGATCTTTTACCTTAACCCGGATTTTACAGGAAATACACAAGATGAAATGTTCTCTATATTAGAACGGATTGCAATGGATGCACAGACGAGAGGGAAAACCTTACTTTCCATTGATGGACACCCGATTGTTCTTGGTTCGTCCGTACCAATGAAAGGACTAACAGCAGATGAAAACATAAAAATCGTAACTGCATTGATTGTTTCCGACGAAGTTTATTACAAGTATGTAGCCCCGGACACCGTTACAGTCTATTATAGCTTCTGTATTCCGAGAGAAACCGTTGAGAAAAACGGTCTGTTGCAGTCTATTATGCAAGCCGAAAAGCTGTTAAAGCCCTCCGGATTGTATTATGAAAGCTATCTTGACAATTTCGGGCGGCAGTTATTTTATGTGATTTCCGGCAGTTATACCACCCTATACATGGGATTTATGCTGTTGATTATCGCTTGTGCTGTGCTTGCCCTGCAATTTTTGACACAAATGAGAGCAACAAGGGCAAGATATGCAACACTCTCAATTCTTGGCGCACGACGCGAACAAATGAAACGCTCTATCAACCAACAGGTGCTATGGTATTTCCTTCTCCCCATGCTGCTGGCGTGTTTGAGTGGGACGGTTGGAGTTTATGCAATGCAACATTATCTGCATAATGCCGGAGTGCAAAAGTTGCAACAGTCCTTACCATTGCTGCTTGTTATGGGTAGTATCGTTGTGCTTGTGTTTGTGATCTACGGGGTTGCTACGGCTCGGACGGCAAACCGTGAGATTAGTAAATTGAATTGGAAACCAAACTCTTGACAGGCTTTCGATAGAAAGAGGAGGTGATCATGTTGGCGCGGATTGTCGTAATTGAAGATGATGTATATATGCGGGAAGAACTGATTGATATGCTTAAAAAAGCAGGGTATGATGCCGTTCCTTTGCCTGCTTTTGAAAACGCTGTATCACAGTTAGCAGAGCTGTCCCCGGATTTAATTCTGCTCGACATCAATCTCCCCTTTCGTTCCGGCTTTGAGATATGCAAAGAGATAAAGGCAAAGCACCTTGGGGCAGTTTTGATTTTAACGGCAAGAGATAAATTACAGGACGAACTTCATGCCTTGGGATTGGGGGCAGACGACTACTTAACAAAGCCATGTAATATGGAACGTCTGCTTGCCCGCACAAAAAATCTTCTGCGCCGCCGAGAGGAGCAGGTGCAGCAAGGATTACTCGACGGGGGCGGCTTCCTGCTTGATCCAAATACTTTTACGATATATGCAGGAAAAACCTCTTATGTTCTGCCGCAGAATGAGGGAAAAATCCTTCTTGCTCTTTTGAAAAACAGCCCGAACCTTGTTTCAAAGAACGAGCTGTTCCATGCGCTTTGGGGGACGGCAGAGTTTATAGATGAAAATGCCCTGCAAGTCAACTTTACCCGTCTGCGGAAAACGCTGCGTGAAATTGGGCTTGAGGAACGCATTGAAACGGTACGCGGACAAGGCTACCGTCTGAAAGAACAGGTGGGCTTATGAGAAAATTGCGTACTCTCTTGACTTATATATCGTCTAATCGAATTTGGTTGGTTACCCTTGCGTGCTTGGAGTTGTTCTTTGTATTTCTTGCATGGTTTGCTTACCCGGAGAATTTTTTGAGCCTTGTGGGACTGATGATATTTGTATCTCTTGCCGCCTTGATCCTCCCACTGGTAATCTCAAGCTACAAACGCAAGAAAATAGACATCGCCTTTCGATGTTTCCTGTTAGAGCCGGACGACAGGAACGAATACCTGTTATGCGAAAGTGTCCCCGCGTCATTACGCCCGTATCTCCGTGAACTGGGGCAGCATTTGAGAACACAGCAGGAATACGGAAAAGAGCAAAAGCTGAAAATTGCGGATTACGAAAACTACATCGAAAAATGGGCGCATGAAATAAAGAAACCGTTATCCCTTATGACGCTGCTTTTGGATAACCGTAAGGGTGAGATGTCGCCTTTGGTGCATACCCGTATGTTATATGTGCGCGACTATGCGCGGCAGAGTGTAGAACAGATTTTATACTTTTCCCGCCTTGGAGCAGTTCATAAAGATTACTGTTTTGAGCAGCTTTCTGTTTTGGAAACTTGCCGGGAGGCAGTTGAGGATAATTTATCCTTACTTGAAGAAGCCGGATTTTCTGTCGTGTATGTCGGGGACGATTGCAACGCCGTATCTGATAAAAAAGGATTTATGTTCATTTTAGGACAGATTATCAGCAACAGCGTAAAATATGCCGGAAAGAACCCCGCGCCCACAATACAATTCTCGGTGGCGGATCATGCAGATAGTGGAGAAATCATTTTATCTATCAGCGATAACGGAACTGGCATACCCGTGTCCGATCTCCCGTTTGTCTTTGATAAGGGCTTTACCGGGGACACAGGCAGCTATTTAAGCCGTTCTACGGGAATGGGGCTGTACCTTGTTCGTCAAATGGCGAATGACTTGACCCTAAAATTAAGTATTTTTTCAAACGCCAACGGCGGAACAACCGTAACACTGATCTTTCCTAAAGTGGAGCAACCCTTGAGGAGGTGAGCATATGCAGCCGCAGAAAAAGAAATCTCATACTGTGGTATTGCTGATTGGCTGGCTAATTATTTTAGGCTCATACCTGTTAATACGATTAGCGTTTATTCTTTTTGGACTTCATTTGAGATCCGAAGCGTTGGGAGTTTGCCTTGCCGTAATACCGTACCTTTTAGCCGCGCTGTATTTTGGAAAATACGGCAAATCACAAAAGGATTGGTTTTACTCGTTGGGCATTCTATTCCCGTCCATTGTTGAGAAAATAGCATTGTATTTTATCGGTGCGTTTCTTTACGGGATAATTCCTGCAAATATCGCAGGAGTTATGGAAGCTGTCGCAACCGGGGATGTATTTGTAAATCTCTTTACACAGCCGTCCGCACGTTATGTAATCAATATTTTGTTTTTCAATTGGACGTACATAGTATGTGGCATTGCGGTTTCTGTTCTTTGCGTTCTTATTCTCACGAAGGTGCAAAAGAACACAGAAAATAGCAAATAGAATTGTGGAGGTGGGATATGTTTGATGGTCTATATGCAGTAGTGATGTCCGGGTCGCTCATAGGGATATTTCTTCAAGTTGTCCCCATTACCTTTTTGGTAGGACTTGTTTACGCAATCTATCGACTTGTGAAAATCAGAAAGCGCGAACTGTCTGTTTCGTGGGGAGCAGAGATTATGCGTTGGCTTTTTGTTTGCTACTTAACAGGACTGATCAATCTTGTTCTTGTTCCGAGAAATTTTTGGACGTATATTTGGTTTTATCTGTATAACGGTTATAGCGGTGGTGAACTCGACCCCCTATTTTCCGGCAATTTCAACCTTGTTCCCACATTTTTGAAAGCTCAAACAGGTGAATTTACGATTGGGCGTTGGGTAAGAACAATGCTTGAGGGAAATCTTATCATCTTCTTGCCAATGGGGTTCTTCTTGCCTTTTGTTTCAAAGACCATAAACACACGGAACATTTTTGCTTTTGCTGTCATAACACCGATTGCGATTGAATTACTACAACCTGTCATTGGGCGCAGTTTTGATGTTGATGATGTAATGATGAACTTTGCAGGAATCATCATTGGCTATTTTATAACTCTTGGAATTAAGGCAACAGCAGCAAAGCGTTAAAACGTTAATTCCATACGCTGCTTCAAACATCTGCCGCACGACGGCAAAAGAAAAAAACCGTCGTGCAGCAGACATCTTTTCACGCCCCAATGATAACGCGGCGGTTTTGAGAAATCAAAGCCGCCGCGTTTTGTCATGCGACGACATTAAAGACATGGCGGCATAAAGGAGGCTGCCGCCATGTTGCATTATCATTATAGCCCCTAACAAGCGGGGATATTTCTCAAAAAAAGTGCCTTTCCGTTATGGGGTGTTTCTGACTGTGTAGATGAACACACATATCACCATATAGCGGTATATGCTTCCTTTATAGTGCCCGGTTGCATTTTGCAATCGGGCGCATTTTGCTTCTCCAAAAGTTTTTTTGAAAAAGTTTTCTTTTTCGGTTGGCATATTCACGGCTTCGCCGTGGAGGGTTGCCGAAAGGGGATAAATACTAACCCGCCCCCGGGACGAAAGGGGGTGAGAACATGGATTACCCTAATCGGCTGGAATGGCAAACGAGATGTGAGTTTAATGCGTACTGCAAACGCGCTTTACGAAATGAACTGATTGACGCTTGCCGAGAGCGAAAGCGTAGGCAACTCCGCGAAGTGGTCTTTTCAGACTTGACCCCGCAGGAAGAAAGGCAGCTTTACACCGTTGACAAGTATTTTCAAGACGGCAACGAGGAAGCCTTTTGCGCAGGAGGCTTGAAGATTACTGCAAAACTGCTTGCCGAAGCTCTGCACGCCCTGCCGGACGAAAAAAGACAAGCCGTATTGCTGTACTACTTTTTCAACATGACCGACGTTGAAATTGCGGAAGCGATGAAGATCCCCCGCAGCACAGTACAGTATCGGCGCACAAGCTCTTTTGAACTGCTGAAACGATATTTGGAGGAACGAGCCGATGAATGGAACGATTAGCAACAATTCCGATGAACGCGGCTTATTACCTTACCCGGTCATTTTAGCCGCGACGAAGGGCGACCCCGACGCTATGAAACTTGTCTTGCAGCATTACCAAAGCTACATAGCCCACCTGTCTATGCAGAAAATCCGCGACGAAAGCGGCAATACCTATTGGGGCATAGATGAGGACTTGCGGGAGCGGCTGCAAGCAAAGCTCATGCGGGCTGTCCTTAACTTCAAGGCAGATTAACGCAAAATGCAAAGCGTCCCCCTTTCCGCTTTGCGCGTTCAATCTGACCTCGACCATGCTCCTTGACAAAGAAAGCGACGCAAGATAACGGCGACGCAGTATAGGGCAAATCGGATACGTTCCTTTTGCGCCGAGCCATACGGCGGGTGCGCCATGACTTCCCCATCGGAGAACGAGCGACTAACACCGACGCCGCAAAGTGAGCTGGCAGCTTGCGGGCAACGACGCGCAGAAATACATAATGATACTCCCTTACAGCCACAGTCCGAGCGTTCAAAGCGTCGCAGGCAATGGGTAGGGCTGCATGAGAACCATGCAGGGGTGAAACTCCCGTGAGGTTGTGCTAACAACCGTCCGATTAAAGCCCCATAATATTTTTGTTGTAATAGTGGACTTGCCGCTTTTCATATAGTGTATTAGCAGTTTTCCGAAAGGGGGCTAATCATGGAGAAAAACGATAAATCCAAAACAGATACGATATGCAAGAGTGTTTTCAAAAGCGGCGAGAACACTACTTCAAAGAGCCAATTCACAAAAAAGTGGATTGAGCTTATCAATAGATTAGAACGAAACAAAAATGTTAATTCTCGCAAGAAATCATGACAAGCTGTTTCCGTTATGGTATAATCATAATGGAAATAGCTTGTTCTATCTCTTGGAGGAGATATGAACATGAAAGTTGCGATTTATTGCCGCTTATCCGAAGAAGATAGAAACAAGCAATTTGAAACCGACGACAGCAACAGCATACAGAACCAAAAGACTATGCTGCTGCAATACGCTATGGAACAGGGGTGGGAACTTTACAACATATACAGCGACGACGACTACACGGGTTCAGATAGACGACGCCCGGAATTTAACCGTCTGCTCAAAGACGCAGAAGCGCACAAATTTGATATTATCCTCTGTAAAACACAATCCCGCTTCACCCGTGAATTGGAATTAGTTGAAAAGTACATACACGGGTTATTCCCTATTTGGGGTATTCGTTTCATCAGCATTGTTGACAACGCCGATACCGCCAACAAGGGAAACAAAAAGTCACGTCAAATCAACGGACTTGTCAATGAGTGGTATTTAGAGGATATGTCCGAGAATATCCGCAGCGTTTTAACCAACAGACGAGTGAACGGTTTTCATATCGGCGCATTTGCCCTTTACGGGTACAAGAAAGACCCCAACCAAAAGGGACACTTGATAATCGACGAAGAAGCCGCAGCCGTTGTCCGAGAAGTATTTACCCTATTCGCACAGGGTTACGGAAAAACTGCGATTGCCCGTATGCTCAATGACAGGGGCATACCTAATCCAACTGAATATAAGCGTCTGCATGGCTTGCGGTATCAGCAGCCGAAAACAAAGAACAGCACCCTTTGGAAATACTTTGCTATTTCTGATATGCTGATAAATGAAATCTATATCGGTAATATGGTGCAAGGAAAATACGGCAGCGTTTCCTATAAGACGAAACAGAACAAGCCCCGTCCCAAAAGTGAGTGGTATGTCGTAGAGGGTACGCATGAGCCGATTATAGATCGTGAGTTATGGGACAGAGTACAGGCGTTAATCAAACAGAGGGCAAAGCCCTTTGACGTTGGCACAGTCGGTTTATTTGCAAGAAAAGCCCGGTGCGCTAACTGCGGTTACACCATGCGTTCATCAAAGTCTGCACCAGGGCGCGGAAGCAAACATTATTTACAATGCTCCAACCGCCATGTGGCAAAGGACGCTTGTATCGGCTCTTTTATCTCTGTTGATAAATTGGAAAGGCTTGTAATAGATGAGCTTAACCGTTTAGCAACCGATTATCTTGACAAAGACGAGTTAGAACAGAACATTGAGTTTTGCGACAACTTACAGGAGCAGAAAGCCCGTCTACTCTCTGATATTGCAGTCTACGAAAAAAAGGTTGCAGAGTATTCGAAAGGTATTCGGGAGCTTTACATGGATAAGGTCAAGGGCTTAATTTCTGAAAGCGATTATGTAGAAATGTCTAAAGATTTTACCACAGAGCGTGAACGTTTGGAACGTGTAATTGCTGACGGAGAAAAGCAGTTAGCCGAAATCGAAGAAAAAATTGCGGCGGGCGATAATCGCCGCGAACTGATTGAACAATACACCAACTTGGAACACCTTACCCGCGAGATTGTGGAAACGCTGATTGATTATATATCCGTCGGCAAGCGTATTCCGGGAACAAGGAACGTTCCGATTGAAATTCACTGGAACTTTTAATCACAAGTTGTTCTTATATGATTGCAGCAGAGCAGAAGGCGAGAGTGACATACGACAACATCCTGCGGCTGTCGGACGACGCCGACGTGAACGACGTCATCAAGTTCCTGCGCGAGCGCGAGATCGTCCACTTCCAGCGCTTCGGCGAGGCGCTGGAGCTGCTGCGGCAGAAGCTGGATGAGAAAAACGTCTACTTTATGAACCCTGCGCTGACGCAGTAAGCGAACAAAAAACCGCCCCGGTTTTTACGAACCGAGGCGGCTTTTTTATTTTTCCTGCAAATACTGAATGGGGGACATCTGCATCTGCTGATAAAACGCGCGGTAGAACGACGAATAATTGCCGTAGCCGCACTGATAGGCGACCTGCGTGATGGGAATGGCGCGCTTTTTGAGCAGCGAGCAGGCGCTGCGGATGCGCACCATGGTGAGGTAGCTCTTGAACGACTGACCCGTCGCGCGCTTGAAAACGCGGTAGAACGTCGCCTCCGAAAGAAAGACACGATTTGCAAGGTCGCGGGCGAGCAGCGGCTCGGAATAATGCTGTTTAATGTACTCGATGCTGGTGAGCACGGCGTTGTTGTGCTTGAAATCGCACTCCTCGCGCTCATACGCCCGCGCGAGCAGGACAAGGATGGACGTGAGGATCGCCGAGAGGATGCACTCAAAGCCAAGCTGCGCGCCGTCAAACTCCTCTTTTGCAAAACGCATAAGCCCGTCCATGCGGATGGTCTCCTCCGGCGTGAGGGTGAGTCTGCCGAGGATGCCGTTCGGCGTGAGGTCGGAGAACAGGCGCTGGATGATGCTCTGCTGCATTTCGTCCTTTAACAGGAACGTGTCGTAAAACGAGAAGGAATAGAAGCCGGACGTGGCGGGGTCAATTTCGATGCGGTGCGTGACGGCGGGCGGGATGATGAAGCAATCACCGCGCGTCAGGCGGACGAAATGCCCGTTTACGCTGTGCATGAGGCTGCCTTTGGTGATGTAATAAATTTGATAGAAATTGTGATAATGATCCTTCTGCGTCAGCGTCAGGTCCTCGGACGTGCTGACGGAGCACGAAACGGTTTTGTCCGTGTAGGTGCGCATGGATAGAAAACGCGCGGATGCGGTGGAACTGGTTGTCATAATCTCTTTGTCACCTCCGGCGAGACATCGCTGACAGTCTACCACAGTTGTGTGAAGCTGTAAAGAACGCTATGATCGATTTTGCAATATAGTTGACTTTTTCGGCAATTGTTCTCGAAAAAATGACTGGTATAATGAAATTGAATTACAGGATGTTTCGGGAAATCGCACGAAAAGAGAGACAGATCATGGAGCTTGATTGGGTAAATATTATTGATGAGAAGAGCGCGGAGCTGATCGAGACCGCAGATTATCTGTGGGATCATGCCGAACCGGCGTTTTTGGAGTTTCGCTCGGCGGAGCGACTTTGCACAGTGCTGGCGCGCGAGGGCTTTACTGTAACGCGCGGGCTTGCCGGGATACGAACGGCGTTTTCTGCAAGCTACGGAAGCGGAAAGCCGGTCATCGGCATTCTGGGCGAATTTGACGCGCTGGAAAAGCTGGGGCAGAAGGCGGGCATGACCGAGCCTTGCCCCGATGGACAGAGCTACGGTCACGGCTGCGGGCACAATCTGCTCGGCACAGCGGCGCTCGGCGCTGCCATCGCGGCGAAGCACTATTTGCAAACAAGCGGGCACTCCGGCACGGTCGTCTATTTCGGCTGCCCGGCGGAAGAGGGTGGCTCTGGCAAGACGTTTATGGCGCGCGACGGTGTGTTTGACTCCCTGGACGCGGCGGTGTGCTGGCATCCCGACGCGAAAACCGGCATCCGCGGCAGAACGTCGCTTGCGAATATACAGATGCTCTATCATTTTGACGGCATTGCCGCGCACGCGAGCATCCAGCCGGAGCTGGGGCGCAGCGCGCTTGACGCAGTGGAGCTCATGAACGTGGGCGCAAATTACCTGCGCGAGCATATGCCGATGGACGCGCGCGTGCACTACGCCGTGACCGACAGCGGCGGCGACTGCCCGAACGTGGTGCAGGCGCACGCGGAGGTGCTGTATCTCATCCGAGCCCGCACGAACGATCAGGCGCGCGAGCTTGCCGGGCGCGTGACGGACATTGCCCGCGGTGCGGCGCTGATGACGCAGACAAAAATGACAGCGACGCTTACGAAAGCGTGCTCCAATACGATCCTCAACCACACGCTGGAGAACCTTGCCTACAACGTGATGCAGCGCATCGCACTGCCGGAGATCACCGAGGCGGACGAGGTCTACGCCCGGGAGCTGACCCGCAAGGCACTGGTCGGGATGCCGAACGCGAACGAGCTGCACCCGATCTTCCGCGGCTTAGAGCCCTACACGGGTCAGACCCTGACAGCTTACGGCTCGACCGACGTGGGCGACGTGAGCTGGATCTGCCCGACGGTGCAGCTCATGGCGGCGACCCACGCGCTGGGCACGCCGAATCACTCCTGGCAGCAGACCACGCAGGGCAAGCAGCCGCTGGCACATAAGATGATGCTGTACATGGCAAAGGCGCTGGGCGCAACAGCGGCGGAGCTGATCGCGAACCCGAAGATCCTGGCACAGGCAAAGGAAGAACACCGGGCGCAGGTCGGAAAGACAGGCTACATCTGCCCCATCCCGAAGGACATCATCCCCAAGCCGCGCACGGCGCGCCGCGCGCCGTAAGGCGGCACGCAGAAAGGAAACGATATGAACCATCCCGAATTTCGCGCCCCGGCTGTCCCGCTCGTGACGCACGACCCGATGTTCAGCGTCTGGAGCTTTGCGGATAAGCTGACGGATGATGTGCCGCGCCACTGGTCCGGCGCGCGGCAGTATATGTTCGGCATCGTCACGGTGGACGGCACGATCTACGAATTTCTCGGTAAGGTCGCAGCAATCGACGAGCGCTACGTCAGCCGTTACCGCATTCTGCCGCAGGTCTCGTGCGACATCCGTCCGATGACCACGGAATACTGCTTTGAAAATGATATTTTGCAGCTGCGCCTGCGGTTTACCAGCCCGCTGCTGCTCGATGAGGCGGACATTCTGGCGCGCCCGCTGTCGTATGTTGACTACGACGTGACACTCAAGGACGGAAAGACGCACGACGTGCACGTCCAGTTCGGCTTTTCCGGCGAGTTCTGCGTGGATACGCCGGAGCAGACCGTCACGGTCGGCTACACGCCGTATTCCATCTGCTTTTCGGGAATGCCGGAGCGGATGCTGCAAAGCTGCGGCGACGACAACCGCATTTCATGGGGCAGTTTCCATGTGATCGCGCCGGAGTATGTGATGGAGGCGATGAGCCTGCGTCGCTTCTGGGTGGAGCTGCGGCTGCGCTATTCCAGCAAGGAAGTGCCGCGCAATCCGCTGCCGTGCCAGGGACCTGACTACGAGACCGCCGGCAAGGCGGTGTATGCCGCCGGTGAGGAAATTCAAGTCTCGGCGGAGCATCCGACGATCCTCGTGCGCAGGGAATTTGCAAACGCGCAGGGGACGGTGCACGGTGAGCTGGCGCTGGCGTATGACGATATTTACGCCGTTCAGGTGCTGGGCGAGAATCTGCCCGCGTACTGGAAAAGAGACGGCATGACGTTTGACGGCATGGTCGCCCGCGCGCTGCGCGAAAAGGCGGCGGTGCTGGAAAAGGTCCATGTTTTTGAAGAAAAGCTGCTGGATGCGGCGCGGGCGGTGTCGCCCAAATATGCCGACCTGCTGTCGCTTGCCTACCGGCAGTCGGTGGCGGGGCACAAGCTGGTGGACCGGCACGGGGAGCTGCTCTTCATTTCCAAGGAGAATTACTCCAACGGCTGCGCCTGCACGGTGGACATCACCTATCCCGCCATGCCGCTGTATCTGCTCTATGCGCCGCAGCTCGTGCGCGGGATGTTAGAGCCGATCTTCAACATGGTGGATGAGGGCTGCTGGCTGTTTGAATTTGCGCCGCACGACGCGGGACGCTATCCACTGCTCAACGGTCAGGCATACGGCTATCTGCCGCGGGCGCGCTCGCGGCGACCGAACCCGCGCGATTCGCAGATGCCGGTGGAGGAATGCGGCAATATGCTGCTGTGCGTCGCCGCCGTGTGCTGGCGGGAGCACAGCACGGAGTATTTTACGCGCCACCGCGCGCTGCTCAATCAGTGGGCAAATTACCTGCTGCGCTGCGGCTACGACCCCGAAAATCAGCTCTGCACCGACGATTTTGCCGGGCATCTGGCGCATAACTGCAACCTGTCCGTCAAGCTCATCTGCGCGCTGGGTGCGTATGCGCGGCTGCTGCGCGCGTGCGGCGAGACGGAAAACGCGGAAAAGTACGACGCTGCCGCGCATGAGTTCGCGGCAAAGTGGGAAGCGGCGGCGTTTGAAAACGACCACTACCGGCTGGCATTCGACGCGCCGGGGAGTTGGAGCTTGAAGTATAATATGGTGTGGGATCGCCTGCTGGGGCTTGGATTGTTCCCGCAGCGGGTGTATGATGCGGAGCTGGCGTGGTACAAAACGCACTTTAACCGCTACGGCATCCCGCTGGACAGCCGCTGCGAATGCAGCAAGATGGACTGGCAGTTCTGGTCGGCGGCGCTGTTTGATGACGACGCGTATACGCGGCAGGTCACGGACGCCGTTTGGGACTGGGTCAGCCAGACACCCGACCGTATGCCGTTCCCGGACCTCATCTTCACGACTGTGCCGTGGCTGCGCGCATTTGTGGCGCGCCCGGTGATCGGCGGCATTTTCATCAATTTGCTCACGCCGGAACTGTTCTCCCTCAATGAGGACAGCGCGGGATGAGACTGGAATTTGGCTACGGCGCGGGCATGCAGACGGTCAAGCTGCCGGAGGAGAATCTGCTCGGCGTGCTGACGGCGAATGAAATTCGGCACGAGCGCGGCGGCGAGGCCGCCGTGCGGTACGCACTGGCGCACCCCATCGGCGCAAAGCCGCTGCGGGGATTGGTCGCGCCGGGGCAGAAGATCGCCATCATCGCCAGCGACATTTCAAGACCCGTCCCGAGCTATGAGATTTTGCCCGCTATTTTGGATGAGCTCACGGCGGCAGGCTGCCGGGACGAAGACGTGACCGTCGTATTCGCGCTTGGCTCGCACCGGCATCACACCGAAGAAGAAAAACGAAAGCTCGCGGGCGACGCGGTATTTGACCGCGTCCGCTGCGAGGACTCCGACCCGGACGACTGCATCCACCTCGGCACGACGAGCGCCGGAACGCCCGTGGACATCACGCGCCGCGTGGCGGAGGCGGACTTCCGAATCTGCACCGGCAACATCGAATTTCACTACTTTGCTGGCTATTCCGGCGGCGCAAAGGCAATCATGCCGGGCGTTTCCACCCCGGCGGCAATTCAGGCGAATCACCGCATGATGGTGCAGGAGAGCGCCTGCGCCGGGAAACTGGACGGCAACCCCATCCGCGCGGACATTGAGGAAGCGGGGCGCATCTGCGGCGCGGACTACATCGTGAACGTCGTGCTCGACGAGCACAAGCACATTGTCCACGCCGTGGCGGGCGACGCGATCGAGGCACACCGCGCGGGCTGCACGTACCTCGACAAAATGTACCGCAAGCCGATCCCCGCACGCGCGGACATCGTGCTTGTGTCACAGGGCGGCGCGCCGAAGGACGCGAATTTGTATCAGGTGCAAAAAGCGCTCGATAATGCCAAGCACGCGGTCAAACCCGGCGGTACGATCATCCTCATCGGCGCGTGCAGCGAGGGCTTGGGCAGCGCGACGTTTGAGCGCTGGCTGAAGGAAGCGCCGACGGCGCATTCCATGATCGAGCGCGTCCACGAGCACTTTGAGCTTGGCGGGCACAAAGCTGCCGCCATCGCCATGGTGCTGGAAAACGCGCGGATCGACTTAATCAGCGAGCTGTCGGACGAATTTGTCCGCAGCATTTTCCTGAATCCCCAGCCGGACGCACAGACGGCGCTGAACGCGGCGCTGGCGCGGTACGGCAAACACGCGACGGTGCTCGCAATGCCCTTCGGCGGTGCAACGCTGCCGATCGCACCCGACTGACCCTACATAAATAACGCGCCGAGGGCGCGACCCTTATCATCGAAAAAACTTGAGAAAGAGGGAATGAGCATGAAAAAGTGTTTTGCATGGGTTCTCGTGCTGGCGATGCTGCTGTCAATGTGCGGCGTGGTCATCGCGGCGGAGGACGCGCCGGTCGCTTCGGCGGCGGACGTGGTGATCGAACCGCAGAACGCAGCTCCCGCCGCGCAGGATGCGGGCGAGGGCGAAGAGGGCAGCGGTGAAACGCCGACCCCAGTCCATACCGATCACCCGGTCTGCGGCGACGCGGTGTGCACGGACGAAAGCCACGCGACGGATGCCGAGTGGAAGTCCCTGAACGAAGCGTATGCGGCAGCGGGCAACAAGCTCCCGACGGCGGGGAATTACTACCTGACGGATGACTTGACTGTCTCTGCGGCGCTCACGGTGTCGAGCAGCCGGACAATCAATCTCTGCCTCAACGGGCATAAGCTCACCCGCGCGGGTCGCCCGCTGGCGGCGTACAGCAAGGGCACGCTGAATGTTTGCGATTGCAGCGCAGATAAGAGCGGCGAGGTTACTGCCACCAGCGCGCATGGCGGTTATGCAGGTCTGCTTACCATTGAAACGGATGGTGAGGTCAATCTGTACAGCGTTAGTCTAAAGGGCGGCAGTACAGCAAAGAACAAGAACGGCAACGGAGACGGCGCTGCGATTTATGTAAAGAAAGGCACGCTGAATATGATCGGCGGGCGCATTGAAAGCTGCAAGGCGGCAGCGACCGGCAGCGGCGCTGTGTATGTGGCTGGCGGCTCTGCCGAGCTGGACGGTGTGAGCATCACCGGCTGCGAAGCGGTCAATGGTTCGGCGATCTATGTAAAAAACGGCGCAAGCTGCACCATCCGGGGCGGCGTGATCCAGGGCAACACCGCGTCCGCAAGCGGCGCTGTGTATGTGGAAAACGGCGGCGAGCTGGTGCTCTCCGGCGCGCCGAGCATTCAGGGCAACACGAAGGGCAACGTCTATCTGCCCGCCGGTGTGACGGTTACGCTGGCGAGCGATTTCAGCGCCGCTGCGAAGGTGGGCGTGAGCGTTGCGGGCGTGGACAGCACCACGGACACGCAGACCACGTTTGCGAACTTCGCGACCGACTTTTCCCAGTGCTTCACGGCGGACGCCGACGGCGTGGTGACGGCATATGTCGCGCCCGCCGAGGGCGAGACCGATGGTAAGCTCATCCTCAAAAAATATCAGCATATCCATCCCATCTGCGGCGACGCGTCCTGCACGGAAGCGGACCACCAGATCGGCGAGTGGACAGCGTGGGACGGCACGGGCACGATCCCGACGGAGGGCAACGTATATCTGACCGCAAACGTGACGCTGACCGCCAACCTGAAACCGGCGAGCGGCAAAACGCTCAATCTCTGCCTGAACGGCTATAAGCTGACGCGCAGCAACGGTCGCCCGATCAACGCGAGCGGCGGAACGCTCACGATCTGCGACTGCGCGGAGACCGGCGAGGTCTACGGCACGGTCGCCGGGGAGCTGGGCGGTCTTGCGATCGTGCAGAGCAGCGGCAAGTTCGTGCTCTACAGCGGCACGCTGACCGGCGGCGAAGTGAAGAAGAACGCCAAGGGCGGCAACGGCTACGGCGGAGGTGTCTCCGTGTCGGCGAACAGCACGTTTGAAATGTATGGCGGCGTGATCGAGAACTGCTCGGCAGAGGTCGCGGGCGGCGGTGTTTATGCGGCTTCCGCCACGGCAAAGGTCACGCTCGCGGGCGGCGAGATCCGCAATAACACCTGCACGAGCTACGACGGCGGCGGCGTCTACGCGGGCGTCGGCATCACGCTTGCGGGTGACATCCAAATTAACGGCAACACCAAGGGCGGGGACGCAAACAACCTCGTGCTGGTGAGCGGCAAGAAGGTCGATGCCAGCGGTCTGGAAGATGACGCAAAGATCGGCGTTCGCGTGCGCAACGCGAGCACGACCGCGCCGACGCAGTTCGGCACGGCAACGAAAGATGTTTCCGGCTGCTTTGAGAGCAACATGGGCGGCATGGTCGTAAAGTATGACTCCGAATCCGGCAGCCTGACGCTGGAGGTCTACAAGCACGAGCATCCCGTCTGCGGCGACAGCGCGACCTGCATGGACGGTCACACGGATGTGGTCTGGCAGCCGTGGGACGGTACACGCGCAGCACTGCCGACTGAAGATGAGGTCTATGTCTATCTGACGGATGATGTGACACTGCAAGAAAATGTGATCAAACCTGGGGCGGGTAAAACGCTCCATCTGTGCCTGAACGGTCACACGCTGAAGCGTAGCGGCGGTCGTCCTCTGAGCGCTCCGGGCGGTACGCTCACGCTTTGTGATTGCCCCGAAAACACCGAGGTCGGTAAGGTCGTCGGCATGGGCGCAGTCCAACTCGGCGCTTTGGCTTATGTGAGCAAGGGCGGCACGTTCGTGCTTTACAGCGGCACGCTGACCGGCGGCAGGACCAACAAGGGCTCGCGCGGCGGCGCGGTCGCAGTGGGTGACGGCGGCAAACAGTTCGAGATGTATGGCGGCGTGATCGAAAACTGCGAAGCCGAAGGCGACGGCGGTGCTGTCAGCCTGATGAGCGGCACGGGCATTTTTGCGGGCGGCGAAATTCGCAATAACACGACCGGCGGCAACGGCGGCGGTGTGTATACGCAGGTCGCCGTGACGGTCTCCGGCGATGTGCAGATCGTGGAGAACAAAAAGGGCGCGAATGCAAACAACCTCTATCTGTCCGGCAGCACGGCTGCCAACATCGACGCGCTGGAAAACGGTGCGCGCATCGGCGTGACCAAGCCCGGCGCGGAGGGCACGGTGGTCGCACGGAACGCGGAGGATTCCGACGTTTCGTACTTTGAAAGCGATGACAGCCTGAACTGGGGCTTTGAGTACAAGGACGCGGACGGCACGATCGTCCTGAAGGACGTCAAGGACTACGGCAAGCACGAGCACAATGTCTGCAACGATCCCTCCTGCACCGAGCATGAGAAGCTGACGTGGACGCCGGTCAAATCGGCGACGAGCATCCCGGCGTCCGGCATGGTCTACCTGACGCGCAACGTTTCGCTCAGCAGCGCTGTGACCGTCAAAAACGGCGCAACGCTGACGCTCTGCCTCAACGGCTTTACGGTCAGCCGCAGCGGCGGACGTCCGTTCGCGGTATCCGGCGGCGGTACGCTGAACATCTGTGACTGCAAGGGCACAGGCAAAATTCAGGGCGTGAACAAGAACACGGCGCGCGGCGGTCTGATCGACGTGAGCGGCGGCAGCACGCTGCGTCTGTACGGCGGTCTGCTGTCCGGCGGCTACGCGAAGAAGGACGCAAACGGCAAAAACGGCAACGGAGGCGCGATCGCGCTCGTTGGCGAGAGCACGTTTGAAATGTACGGCGGCGAGATCGCCGGCAACCACGCCGAGGCAAACGGCGGCGGTCTGTTCATCCAGTCCAACTGCACGGCAATTCTGGACGGCGGCTCGATCCATGACAACACCGCCGGAGAATACGGCGGCGGCTTGTACGCGGCGCGCGCGGCAGAGACGGAGCTTGGCGCGACGGACGTGTACGACAACACGGACGGCGGTGGGTCGGAGTCCAACACGGCGGATATGTTCATCGCAGGTCCGCGCGGCGGCACGGGGCTGAAGATCCCCGAGGCATCCGGCAACCATAAGCACAGCGTCTGCGGCGAGGTCGGCTGCACCGAACACGGCGGCGATGTCGTCTGGACAGAATGGACCAATTCCGGCGCGCTCCCGGCGCAGGGCAGCTTCTGCCTTGAAACGGACGTGGACCTCGGCAAGGGTATCACGGTTGCGCCGGGCACGACGCTGAACATCTGCCTGAACGGGCACAGCATCACGCGCGCGGGCGGCAGAATCTTTACCATCAACGGCGGCACGCTGAACATCTGCGACCACGAAAACGCGGGCGGTCAGGTCATCGGCGCGTCGAAAAAGACGCTGCGCGGCGGCATCGTGGACGTGCGCAAGCCCAAGGGCGGCACAGTCGGCGGTACGTTCAACCTCTACGGCGGCACGCTGACAGGCGGTCTCGCCGTCAAGGACGGCAAGGGCAAAAACGGCGACGGCGGCGCGGTGTACATCGGCGCGGGCACGTTCCGTATGTACGGCGGTGAGATCAGCGGCTGCGCGGCGCGCAACAACGGCGGCGCGGTGGTCGTGAGCGGCAGCTCGTCGATGCTCTTCGCAGGCGGCACGATCAGCGGCAACTCCGCAGCGCGCGCGGGCGGCATTCTGGTACAGGCGGGCGCAAAGCTGGAGATGACCGGCGGCAGCGTGCTCGATAACCGCGCAAACACCGGCGCGGGTCTGTATGCGAACAATTCTGAAATGACCATCACCGGCGGCACGATCGCCGGGAACATCGCCAAGGAATACGGCGGCGGCATCCGCGCGGCGGGCTCGACCGTCACGCTGGCAGGCGTCACGCTGGACGGCGACAAAGCCGGAAAAGAAGGCGGCGGCATCTACACGAGCGGCGAGACAAAGCTGACCATCGACGGCGCAGTGATCGAAAACTGCCGCGCGGAGATCGCGGGCGGCGCGCTGCGGGCAGATGCGTCCACCACGCTCCTGTCCTCCGGCACGATCCGCAATAACACCTCCGGCAAGACCGGCGGCGCGATCTACAGCTCCAAGGGCGACCTGACCTTCGCGGGCGGCATCGTCAGCGGCAACACCGCCAAGACGAACGGCGGCGGTCTGTATGCCAAGGAATCCGACGTGACTGTCAGCGGCACGGCGTTCAGCACCAACAAGGCTGGCGAAAACGGCGGCGGTATCCTTGCGAGTAAAGCGACAATCACCATCACCGGCGGCAGCATCAGTGACAACAAGGCGGTGCTCGGCGCGGGCGTGCTGGGCGAGAGCGGCAGCAAGGTGAATATGCAGGGCGGTACGGTGTCCGGCAACACGGCGTCTAAAAACGGCGGCGGCGTGTATGTGTACGGCGCGGACGTTTCGATGAGCGGCGGCGTCATCACCGGCAACCGCGCGGCAAAGGGCAACGGCGGCGGTCTGCGTGCCGATAAGGGCACGGCAGTCCTGAGCGGCGGCGAGATCCGCGAAAACAGCGCCTCGAATAACGGCGGCGGCGTGTACATCAGCCAGGGTGCGAGCCTGACCTTCACCGGCACGACGGTACAGAAAAACACCGCCGAGCACGCAGGCGCGGGTATGTATGCAGACTCTGCGGCGCTGAACCTCACCGGCGGCACGATCGCGGAGAATGATGCGGTGGGCGACGGCGGCGGTCTGCGCGCCGACAACTGCACCATCGCGCTTGACGGCGTGACCATCCGCGCCAACACCACGCAGGGGAACGGCGGCGGCGTCTGCGCCGGCAAGCAGTCCAAGATCACAATGCAGTCGGGTCTTATCACCGAGAATACAGCGGTCGGCGCTGCGGGCGGCATGGTCGCGCAGGGCGTCGGCACGACGATGGTGATGAGCGGCGGCTCGATCACGAAAAATACAGCCGAGACGACCGGCGGCGGTCTGTACTGCTCCAAGGTCGATCTGGAGATGACCGGCGGTGACATCTCCGAGAACACCGCCTCCAAGGCGGGCGGCGTGTTCGTCACCACGAACATGAAGATGACCGGCGGCACGATCAAAAATAACACCGCCAACACCGACGGCGGCGGCGTGCGCACCGCGTGGGGCTCAACGCTGGAGCTCGTCGATGGCGAGATCAGCGGCAACACCGCCCAGCGCTACGGCGGCGGCGTGCACTGCTTCGGTACATATGTGCAGACCGGCGGCTCGGTGTCCGGCAACAGCGCGTCCACCAGCGGCGGCGCGGTTGCGGCCCGCAGCGGCGCGGTCATGGAAATTCGCGGCGGCACGCTGAATGACAACAGCGCGGCAAGCGGCGGCGCGGTGTATGTTGCGCCGGAATCCGCCTGCACCATCACAGATGCCACGATCACCGGCAACACTGCCTCCAAAAATGGCGGCGCGGTGTTTGCCACCGGCAGTCTCGCGCTGCTGGGCGGCGATCTGACCGGCAACGCGGCGGAAAAGCTCGGCGGCGACGTGTATCTCGACGCGAGCGCGGGCGATGGGCAGTCGTATCTGCCGGGCGTGTATACGCTGGGCGGCGCGCCTGCGGTCGATGACCTGCACTTAACAGTCGGCGCGGCGGCATCCATCGCGGGCGAGCTGGAAAAGGGCGCAAAGCTCGGCGTCACGCTCGAAGCCGGGACGCTGACGCAGTCCATCCGTGGCGCATTTGACTACGACAAGAAGCCCGACGGCGTTTACACCCTTGCGGCGGGCGACCGTTCCGTCACCGATCCCGAGCAGCCGGTCGAGGTCGATCTGACCGCGCCTACGGCGGACGAACTCGAAAGCAGTGAACCCGCGACCGAACCCGGCAGCGACGCGCAGCCGGTGGAGACGGTGACTGGCAGCAGCAACACGGGGCTTATCCTCGGCATCATCGCGGCAGTCGTGGTGATCGCGGCGGTGATCGTCATCGTGCTGCGGCAGCGAGCCAAACGCGGCAAGAAAGAAAGCGTGTAATGCAGCGCCCCGCACGTCCCGCCAATGCCGGGACGTGCGGCAGGCGAGACCTGAAAGAAATGGAGGAAGCGCAATGGCAAAGAGAACGGCACTGAGTTTGCTTGCGGCGCTGCTTGCTGCAGGGATGCTGTGCGCCTGCGCGGCGCAGCCGGCTTCAACGGCGGAGGAAGCTGCGCAGCCAGCTCAGACCGAGCAGCAGCCGCAGAGCCAGCCGGCGGAGGCAGAAGCTCTCGCAGAGGAGGAGCAGGCGCAGGAAGCGCTTGCGGAGGAAGAACCCGAAGAGCAGCCCGCAGTGGTCGAAGTCGCGCCCACGCAGGACGAAAACGGTGTGTGGTGCATTGCGTCGCCGGGCGGACTGGCAATGCTGCGCGAGCAGCCGGAGGAAAAGTACCGCCTGACGGCGGACATTGACCTCGCGGGCGCGCAGTGGTCTCCGGCGGGGGACAGCAGCAAGCCCTTTACCGGCACGCTGGACGGCGACGGGCATACCGTCTCCAACTTCACCGTGCCGGATGGCGAGAAGACTGGCTTTTTCGGCGTGATGAATGGCACGGTGCGCAACCTGACGCTCGAAAATGCGTCTTTTGCTGTGGAGAGCGGCACGCTCGGCGGTCTGGCGGCGGAGGCTGCGGGCACATTTGAGGCGTGCACCGTCTCCGGCGCGATGAGCGTTGGCGGCAGCGCCACCGCAGGCGGTCTGGTCGGCAAGCTCACCGGCGGCAGCCTCACGGGCTGCACCGCCGACGTGCGCATCGACGCGCAGGCGACTGCGGCGGTCGGACTGCTGGCGGGCAGCTTGGAAGCCGGGACGGTCGAGGACTGTGTGTACGCGGGCAACTGGAATGTGAAAAACGGCGAACTGTTTACGGACCTTGCCGCGAGCAACGCGGGCGCGTCTGTGACGAATTGCCTCTGGCGCGACAACCGCAACAGCGACGAGCTGCTGAGTGAGAATGCGCAGGCGCTGCGCCAGCGCGTGCTGGATTACAGCTATGCCGAGGGCACGCTCGAATGGTCGCCGAGCCGCGATCTGATGTTTGTGTGCAGCTGCGGTTCTGCGCTGCACCGGCAGGAGTTCAAGACAGGGGAGACGTACTACGGCATCCCGTATACACACAAGCAGGGCTCGCTGGAGCGCTTTCACTACTGCTTTGACGAGAACGGCGACCTGAAAGACTGGGTGCCGGACCTCGGCTACGATGGCTTTGATATGTACATCGGCAACGACTGCTCCGGCTCGATCTACTGGGCTTGGGCGCAGGTGTCCGACAGCATCAACTTCAAGTGGACCTACACGATGCTGCCCGAATACGGCTGCGGCGTTGTGAAGGTGGGCGAGTACTACGCAAGTGAGACGACTACCCCGCCGATGATCGAAAAGAACAGCAAGGAAACGATTTTGGAGGCATACGCGCAGCTTCACGCGGCGGACGCCATCGTGACCTATCACAGCGGCGAGAACCATGCGCGCCTGTGCACGCAGCCCGCAGTGGTCCTGCGCGACCAGACCGGCGCGATCGATACGGAAGCCAGCTATCTGGTGGTGAACTCTCAGGGCGACGGCATTTCGGAAAATGTGGACCACTCCACCTGGGTCATCGACCGCAAGTACACCTTTGAAGAGATCTACGAGCACTATTACGTCCCCATCACCGTGCAGGAGCTGGTGGACGGCAAAGCGCCGGAGGCCGAAGTGAGCATTGACGATCAGAACGAGGGCGCGGCGTATCTGTGTGCCGGGACGATCACCTCGAACTACCGCATCAACGCCGTTACCGCGACGATCCAGAACGCGGACGGCAGTGACCTCTGGGAGCAGACCATCTTTACCGGCATCGGCAAGTGGGAGAGCGTAGAGAGCGATATGCTCCTGCGTGAGACCATCAAGACGTTCCGAATGGCGGACTTTGCACAGTCGCTGACGACGGCGATGCTGGAGCACGGCAATTCGTATCATTATACTATTAACGTTCTGCTCTCCGACGGGCAGACCTACCCGGTCAAGAGCTTTGACTTCAGCGTCTGAGCGCCGACCGAAAACCACCCGACACACGATACCGCGACGATCATGGAGGAGAAACTATGAAAAAAACCACGATTCGATCCCTGACGCTGCTGCTGGCGGTGCTGCTGCTTGCGGCAGTGCTCGGCGGCTGCGCGCCGAAGCAGGCCGCCACGACCGAGCAGCCTACCCAGACCACCGAGGCGCAAGCGCCCGCCGATGAGACGCCGGAAGCTGTCGCACCTCTGGAAGTGGATGCCAGCACCGACGCGTCCCGCTACGGCGGCGTACTGAATCTGGTGTACAGTACGATGGACGACCACTGCGACATCAACGCCCCCGGCGCGAGCGCCGGTACGTTCTTCTGGGCGCGCTACGTCTACGAGTCCGCACTCGCGCGCGGCGCTGACGGCAAGCTCTATCCGCTGGTTTGCGAATACGAGGTCGCGGACGACCTGTCGTGGGTCAAGCTGTGGCCGCGCGAGGGCGTCACGTTCCACGACGGCACGCCCGTGACCATTGAGGATGTCATCGCGTCCTACCAGCGCCAGACCCGCCACGCCACGTTTGAAAACGTGACCGACATTCAGGTCGATGGCGACGTTGCGACGTTCACCTTTGACGAGCAGGGCTGCGCGAAGTTCCTCGCGTGGATCTCCTACCACGTTGCGGACTACGGCGTGATGCCCAAGTGGATCTGCGAGCAGTTTGATGCGCCCAACGGCGAGATCATTACCGACCCGAAGTACGTCATCGGCACGGGCTGCTACAAGGTCATCCCGGAGGAATACGTCAATCAGGAACTCATGCCCCTCGAGCGCTATGACGGCTATGTCGCCTATGAGGACGGCGGCGATGACAACGGTCAGGCTGCTCCTCGCAGAGCGTATATGGACCGTATCAACTGCTACGTCAACAAAGACGGCAACAACCGCCTCATGCATATGCTCTCCGGCGACTATGACGTCATCGCCGTGGACATCGACACCTATCAGGCGTCCCTCAAGGACAAGGGCTACGGGATGTATTACGACCCCACCGGCAAGACCATTGCCGATACGCTCACGCTCCTCTTTAATATGCACGACAACAGCACGAGCTCCGTCGTAAACGACCCGAATCTCCGCAAGGCGATCCTCGCGGCGGTGGATATGGAGCTTGTGGCGCAGGCGGAATACTCCTCCTGGTACACGATGGATCACAGCCCCGTCATCATCGACGGCTACTCCACCGAAGCCTTTGACAGCGCCGATTACTGCGGCTCTGCGAATATTGAGCTTGCCAAGCAGTATCTGGAGCAGTCCAACTATAACGGTCAGACGCTTATCCTGCGCCGCCCGGCAACGGCGGGCAGCAACGCGTGTCTGATGATCTCGCAGTGCTTAGAGGCGGCAGGCATCAACGTCGATATTGAGCCGATCGAAAAGAACGCCTACTCCGCCGACTTTAAGGACGGCACGGCTGGCTGGGATATGTATGTCCTGTTCGGTCAGGCGACCACGACCTGGCCCGGCTCGATGCCCACGAGCTGCTACCGCGCGTGGAGCTGCAGCGAAGAAGCCAACACCCTGCGCGACGAGCTGTTCCGCTACCTGACCGGCACGGAAGAGAGCATCGCCAAGTGGGAAGAGTATGCCAAGCTGTGCGTGGAGGACGCTCCGTTCTTCGTCATCTGCCGCAGCAAGGGCGACCGCTTCGTGCAGGCGCCGGGTCTGAACCCGAACTATACCGGCGCAACGTTCTACTATAACGCGTACTGGGACGATCCCAGCGCGCACATGGGCTGACCAGGCAACATACGGCAGGCTGGGGATGCAGTCGGTTCGGCTGCATTCCCGCCGTGCCTTATTGGCGGCAATTCCGCGGCAGGTTTCTGCGGCGGCGGTGAGACGATAAAGAGGGAATGGGTGTATCATGCTGAAATTCATTGTAAAGCGCCTGCTCGCGGCGATCCCGACGCTTCTGCTGGCGCTGACGCTGATCTTCTTTTTGATGCGGGCGCTGCCGGGCGATCCGCTGTACGCGCTGCTGGGAAACAACGACCTGGCAACGGAAGAGGACGTGGCGCGCATGGCGGAGCAGATGGAGCTGGACGGCAGCTATCTCGACCAGTACCTGCGCTATATGTCCAACATTTTTACCGGCGACTGGGGCGACTCGTATTTTATGGGCGTGTCAGTTTTTGAAGCCATCATGAGCCGCATCGAGCCGACGCTCATGCTGACGTGGATGAGCCTGCTCATCAACATCGGCATCGGCGTGCCGCTGGGCATTTTGGGCGCGACGCATAAAAACACGCTGGTGGACTACAGCGCTTCGACGTTTTCCATCGTGTTTATGTGCATCCCGAACTTCTGCCTTGGTATTCTGCTGATCTATGTGTTCGGCTATCTGATCCCGATCTTCCCGATGTCAAACTACATGAAGATCGCGCAGAACGGCTTCTGGAAGGCGTGCTACTCGCTCATTCTGCCGGCGTTCTCTATCGGCATGACGAACGTCGCCAGCACCGCGCGCTACACGCGTGCGCAGATGATCAGCGTGCTCTCGCGCGACTATATCCGCACGGCGCGCGCCAAGGGTCTGTCGCTGCAGAACGTGTATTATAAGCACGCGCTCAAAAACGCCTTCGGCACGATCCTCACCATCATCTCCGGCAGCACGCTCAACTGCCTGGGCGGCTCGGTCGTGGTGGAGACCGTGTTCAACATCAACGGCATCGGCGCACTGTTTTCTACCGCGCTCAGCCGTCAGGACTATCCGCTGGTGCAGGCGGACGTGGTCGTGATGACGGTGCTGTTTATCTTCATCAACATCCTCGTGGACATCGGCTACAAGCTGCTTGACCCGCGTGTGGAGCTGAACTGAGGAGGCGGGAAATTGAGTACAGTCAAGAAAAAGAAAATGCGTCCCATGGCGTTTATCCGCAAATACGGGCGTATCATGCTCGGCAGCGCGATCTTGCTGACGGTGCTGTTTCTGGCGATCTTCGCGCCGGTGCTTGCCTCCGCCGACCCCTACCTTTGCGACCCCACGATCAAATGGCTCGACCCCGGCTCGCCCGGTCATCCGCTCGGAACGGATAACCTGGGGCGCGATGTGTGGGCGTGGATCGTGTACGGCGCGCGGCTTTCGCTCATCATCCCCATCGGCGTGCAGATCATGACCGTGGTCATCGGCACGCTCATCGGTCTGCTCTGCGGCTATTATCCCAAGGTGGACGCCGTTTTGATGCGCGTGATGGAAGCCTTCAACGCCATTCCGACGCTTGTTATTACGTTACTGATCTGCGAAGCGTTAGGGCGCGGCGTGTTTAACCTCATGCTTGGCATGGCGCTCGGCGGGTTTATCGGCGTAGCGCGTCTCGTGCGCGGCAGAGTGCTGTCCGTGCGCAAGGAAGAGTACATCGAATGCGAAAAGGTCATGGGCGCGAGCGGTCTGCGCACGATGTTCCTGCACGTTTTGCCTGCTTGCAGCAACACGCTGCTCGTCCGCTTCTCCACGGGTCTTGCCGGCTCGCTTCTGAGCATGATCGGGCTTGCGTTCCTCAGCGTCGGCGTGCCGCAGGACATCCCCACCTGGGGTCTGATGGTCGCCATCGGGCGCGGCATGGCGCTGCTCAAGCCGCATCTGGTGTTGTATCCCACGCTTGCCATCGCCATTACGACCTTTGGCTTTGCCATGCTCGGCGACGGTATGCGCGAAGTGATCGGCTCGGGCAGGAGCTAAGGAGGCGCGAGATGGAAGAAAAGAAAACGATTCTCAGTGTGAACAGCATGAGCATGGGCTTTAAGACCGATTACGGATACCTGCCCATCATGCACGACATTGATTTTGACATTTACGCCGGCGAGACGCTGGGCGTGGTCGGCGAGTCCGGCTGCGGCAAGTCCGTGACCTCACTGTGCATCATGCGCCTGCTCGACAAGGCGATCATCAAGGGCGAGATCGAGCTGGAAGGGCGCAATCTTCTGGAGCTGACCGAAAAACAGATGCAGGACGTGCGCGGCAACGAAATCGCCATGATCTTCCAGGAGCCGATGGCGAGCCTGAACCCGGTGTTCACCATCGGCTATCAGCTCTCGGAGGCGCTGCGCCGCCATCAGGGCATGAACAAGCAGCAGGCCTGGGCACGCGCGACCGAAATGCTGGAGCTCGTGCGCATTGCCGACGCGCCGCAGCGCATGAAGGAATATCCCTATCAGCTCTCCGGCGGTATGCGCCAGCGCGTGATGATCGCCATGGCGCTTGCGTGCCGCCCGAAGCTCCTGATCGCGGACGAGCCGACTACAGCGCTGGATGTGACCATTCAGGCGCAGGTGCTGGAGCTGATGCGCGAGCTGCAAAAAGAGATGGGCACATCCATCCTCTTTATCACACATGACCTCGGCGTTATCCGCGAGATGGCGGACCGGGTGCTCGTGATGTACTGCGGCGAAATTATGGAGGAGGCGCCGGTCGGGGAGCTGTTCCGCGACCCGAAGCACCCCTACACGATCGGTCTTTTGGGCACGCTGCCGAAATACGGGCAGCACGGACCGCTGCCCACCATCGAGGGCATGGTGCTCCCGGCGGGTGAGTTCCCGGAGGGCTGCGTCTTTTCACCGCGCTGCAAGTACGCAACAGAGCACTGCCGCGCCTGCAAGCCGGCGCTGACAGAGATCGAGAACGGACGGCGCGTGCGGTGCTTCCGCTGCGCGGAGCAGGAGGAATGAGTATGGAAGAGAAAATTCTCATCCGCGGGACGGGGCTGCGGCAGTGGTTTCCCGTCAAGCGTTCGTTCTGGGAGCAGAAGCTGTTCGTCAAGGCGGTAGACGGTGTAGACATCACCGTGCACGAGGGTGAGACGTTCGGCATTGCGGGCGAATCCGGCTGCGGCAAATCGACGCTTCTGCGCACGCTCCTGCGCGTGGTCGAGCCGACGGCGGGCACGATCGAATTTGCCGGGCGGGACATCACGCACCTGCCGAACCGGCAGCTTCGCCCGCTGCGGCGCGATATGCAGATGGTGTTTCAAGACCCATACAGCTCGCTCGACGGCAATATGCGCGTCGGCGCGATCATCGAAGAGCCGATGGTCATCAACAAGCTCTACGATTCGCACGAGGAGCGGCAGCGCAGGGTCAAGGAGCTGATGGTCAAGGTCGGTCTGGACGATTCGTATGTGGACCGCTATCCGCATGAATTTTCCGGCGGTCAGCGCCAACGTATCGTCATTGCCCGCGCGCTTGCCACCATGCCGAAGCTCGTCCTCTGTGACGAGGCAGTCTCCGCGCTGGATGTCTCCGTCCGCGCGCAGGTGCTGAACCTGATGGACCGGCTGAAGCAGGAGATGCACCTGACGTATATTTTTGTGTCGCACGATATGTCTGTTTTGGAGCATATCTGCGACCGCCTGATGATCATGTACATGGGCAGGGTCATGGAGGTCGGCACAAAGGACCAGATCTTCAACCACCCGGCGCACCCGTACACGAAGGCGCTGCTGTCCGCCGTGCCGAGCGTGTCGGATGACGGTCCGAAACGCGAGCGCATTTTGCTGGAGGGAGACATCCCCAGCCCCGTGCATCCGCCGCAGGGCTGCCGTTTCCGCACGCGCTGCCCGTATGCAACGGACAAGTGCGCCGAGGAGCAGCCGCTCATCGATCTGGGAGACTGGCACACGGCGGCGTGCCACCTGTGCCAGAATGCCTGACACCCCGGAGGGTAGCCTATGGACACGACTGTAAAATACATCGCAAGCGCCGAAGAGCTTCTGCATCTGGACCTAACGGGAAAATATGCGCTGGACGCGGACATTGACCTCGGCGGGCGGGACTGGACGCCGCTCGGCTCGGACGACGCGCCGTTTTGCGGCGTACTGGACGGCTGCGGGCATACCATCTCCAATTTCCGCATCACAAAAACCGACGGTGCAGGCAACACCGGCATTTTCGGCGTGAACGCCGGAATGGTGCAGAATGTGACGTTCAAAAACGTGCGCCTGTCGCCCAAGATCGTGGGCAGCGCCAATGTGGGTCTGCTCGCGGGGCGCAATGACGGCAGCTTCTGGGGCGTGCGCGCCGAAGGGTGCGCCGTGATCCTGACGTGCAGCGCGCCCGCGCGCGTGCTGCTCGGCGGGCTTGCCGGGCTGAGCACAGGCAGCTTCCGCAATGTCAGTCTGGACGCCGAGGTACACGCCGACTGCGGTGATGCAGATGTGATCGCGGCGGGCTTTGTTGGAAAAACGGACGGCGGCGTTTTTGAGTGCGTAGAAACATTCGGTGAGATGCATCTGACGGGCGAGCGCACCCGCGCCGCGCTGTTCGGCGGGGAGCTTTGTGATACCGTTCTGCGCGCGTGCCGCTTCTCCGCGCCGATGAATCTGCTGAACGGGGAGCTGTTCACACAGTACGCGCTGGAAGAGACCGGCTGTACGGAATTTGACGGCTGCCTCTGGCGCGACAACCGCGGCGCGGACCGCTTTTTGCCGAAGCAGGCGCTGGCGCTGCGCAGACTCTGCTGCGAGCACATGGAGCGCATGGGCAGCATCGCCTGGACGCCCGACCGCACGCTGCGCTTTTCGTGCAGCTGCGGCGCAAAGGTGCACGCGCAGGTGTTTGAGGCAGGCATGATGCACGTCGGGATGCCGTACTGCCACAAAAATAATTCGTATGAGCAGTTTCTCGACTGCTTCCGCCCGGACGGCACGCTCCAGCCGTGGCTCGCTGCCGACGGCTACGACGTTTTTGACCTCTACATGGGCAACGACTGCTCCGGCGCGGTCTACTGGGCGTGGGGAAGGGCAGGCAACGACCTGACCTATCGCTGGACGGAAAACATGATGCCGGAGCAGCGTATGGGCGTGCTGCCCGTCGCAGGATATGACGGTTACTGCTCACCGCTGAGCGCCGACGTGGTGGCGAAAAACACGCCGGAGGTCATCGCCGAGGCGTATGCCAACGCCCGCACCGGCGACGCCGTGCTGTGCTACGGCAAGGGCGGGCACGTTCGGATGCTCTGCCGTGCTCCGGCGGTGTACCGCGACCGCGCGGGAACGATCAGCCTCAAGCGCAGCTATCTCGTCACGCACGAGCAGGGCGGGGGACTGCTGACCGCGCGCAAAAAGGTCAGCTCGTGGCTGCTGAATGAGCGCTATACATTCGCGCAGCTTTTGCGTGACAACTATATCCCCATCACCTGCAAAACGCTTCAGGATGGGCGGCGCGAAGAGCCACAGGTCAGCCTCACCCGTGAGGGAGACCGGCTGGACGGCTGCACCGTGCGCTCGAATTACCGCATCACCAGTCTGGATGCGCAGATCGTGACGGAAGCCGGCACGCCGGTCTGGTCGGGGCGGTACTACACCGCCGTGTGTACCTACGACGAGGAGGGGCACGACGCCCGCCCGCGCGAAACGGTGCGCAGCGTGCCGCTGTCGTGCCTGTGTCCGCTGCTGCCGCACACCGTGATGCAGCACGGCAAGCGCTATGTTTGCAGACTCTCGGTGCTGCTCGGCACGGGCGAGCGCTTTGCGCTGGACGACGCGGCGTTCCTTTGGTAACGCACAAAAGCAGAGAGGAGAACGCTTTGTACAGAGATTCCTTTACCATGACCTTCCCGGACGATTTCCTGATCGGCACGGCGAACTCGGCGTTTCAGTCCGAAGGCGCGGCGGACCGCGACGGCAAAAGCCCGAGCATGATGGATCATTTTGCAAGAACGCACGCCGGTCAGTTCCTGCCCGGCATCGTTAAAAAGGGCATCCGCATGACGGAAGAATTTCCCGATGACGGCTGCTGCTTTTACGACCATTTTGAAGAATTTATCGACGACATGAAGGCGACGGGGCAGAACACCTACCGCCTGTCACTCGCCTGGCCGCGCATCATCCCAGACGGCACGGGCGCAGTGAACGAACAGGGTCTCGCATTTTACGACCGCGTGATCGACAAGCTGCTCGACTGCGGCATCGAGCCGTTCGTGGACCTGCTGCACTGGGATCTGCCGATGGCGCTTTATGAGCGCGGCGGGTACGCTAGCCGCGAGTTCCCGGACTGGTTTGAGCAGTATGCAAAGGTCTGCTTTGCGCACTTCAAGGGGCGCGTGCGCCTGTGGTCTACGGTCAACGAGCCATGCGTGTTCATCACCTCCGGCTACGCCGACGGGCGCTTCCCGCCGTTTGAAAAGGACCTGCGCAAGAGCCTGCTCGCAGGGCAGAATGTGCTGCTGGCGCATTACCGCGCGGTGAAGCTCTTCCGCGAGCTTGATATGGGCGGCAAGATCGGCGCGGTCAACGCCATCATCCCGGTCTATCCGGCGGATTTTCGCCCGGAGGATATGGATGCCGCGCGCCGTCAGACGCAGCTCCGCTTTGACATTTGGGCAGAGCCGATGGCGTATGGGCACTATCCAGAGCAGTTTTTCGACGAGTGCCCGATGTACAAAAACGCAATGCCGGAGGGCTATGCGCAGGAGCTGAAGGACGCGTTCGCACCGGTCGATTTTCTGGGCATCAACTATTATGTGACCAGCCGCACGGCGGACGATCCCGACGCGCCCGCGCGCTCGAAGCGCGTACAGACGTTCTATACGCAGCCGGGGCTCAAAAACGACGTGTACCCGGCTGGGCTGCTGGACAGCCTGCTGTATATGCGCGACCACTATCCCGACGTGGAGGTGTTCGTGACCGAAAACGGCTTGTGCACGCCCAATACCGGCGACGAGGAAGAGGAGTGCAATGACGATGTGCGCGTTTCGTACCTGCGCGAGCATTTTCGGATGCTCTGGCGCGCGCTGCAATCAGGCGTGAACCTTGGCGGCTATTACTACTGGAACGACGCCGACAGCTACGAACAGCTCAGCGGCTACGACCAGCGCTTCGGTCTGACGTGGGTCGATCACAAGACCTTCCGCCGCCGCTGGAAAAAGAGCCGCTACTATTTCCAGAAGGTCGCACAGAATCACATGGTGGACTAAAAAGAGTGCTGATGGCGCGTAATAAACACACAAGAAGCGTCTGTGATTTTTGAATCACAGACGCTTCGTTATCAACAAAAACATAAAAAGAAAAACTCCTCAAATTCCGAAGAATCTGAGGAGTTGGTGCGCGAGGCGGGACTTGAACCCGCACGTCCGGAGTGGACACTAGAACCTGAATCTAGCGAGTCTGCCAATTCCACCACTCGCGCATTGCACCGTCTCTCGACTGCCGCAATATCATATCATGCGGAGACGAAAATGTCAAGCAAATTCTGATTATTATTTCCACCATTTCCGCAGTTGGTCGATGGAGAGCCGAAACGCAAAAAGGCAGACGCAGAGCCTACGTCCGTCGGGGGCATCACCGAGGTTGCCGATACTTCGGGAGAGGTCGCTCCGACCATCAGCTCTGCGTCAGGGACATCTTACGCGCAAATGCAGCGACTGTCAACCATTATTTGAGAAAATGTGTATATGTGCTTTGCCCGCCCTGCCGGACATTCCGGCGGGGCGGGCGGGGTTTACCGCTCGCTGCGGCTCTGGGTGTTGCTCTGCGTGCCGTTCTGGGTGCGGTTTTCGCTGCGGGACTGGGTGCGGGAGTCGGTCTGCTGCGTTTTGCTCTGCTGGGTCTTATTCTGCTTCGATTCGTACTGATTGCGTGCGCTCATGTCTGCGCCTCCTATGAAGAATTGCGGCGTTGCCGCATGGATAGTATGCCGCACAGGCGGCGTTTCATACGCGCTACGACTTATCGCGCGGGCGGAAGAAGAGCGCCGCGAGGAAGCCGAAAAACACTGCTGCCGCGATGCCGCCCGCTGCGGCACGCAGCCCGCCCGTGAGAATGCCGAGCACACCGTCCTGCTCGATCGCCTCACGCACGCCCTTGGCAAGGAGATTCCCGAAGCCTGTCAGCGGCACGGTCGCGCCCGCGCCCGCGAAGTCGGCAAACGGTCCGTACACGCCCGCGCCGCCGAGGATCACGCCTGCCACGACATACGCCGTGAGGATGCGCGCCGGGGTGAGCTTCGTTTTGTCGATGAGGATCTGACCGATGGCGCACAGCAGCCCGCCGATCGCAAATGCCTTGAGATAGTCCATGATTACCGCCTTTCCGCGCTGATCGCCACGGCGTGGCAGATCGCCGGGATCGTCTCGCCCTGCCAGGTCGAGGTGGGGGACATGAGCGCCCCGGTCGCGCAAAACAGAAGATTTTTGAGCTTGCCCTTCGTGAGCTGTGACAGAAGATACCCGCAAAGCACACTCGCGCTGCACCCGCAGCCCGAGCCGCCCGCGTGCACATCCTGCGTTTGCAGGTCGTAGATGAGCGTGCCGCAGTCGTTGTACACGTTTGCGATATTCACGCCGTCGCGCGCAAAGAGGTCCGTCACGATCTGCTTGCCGAGCTGTCCGAGGTCGCCGGTGACGATGAGGTCGTAATCCTCCGGCGCGCAGCCGAGGTCGTCAAAATGCGCGCGGAGCGTGGCATACGCGGCGGACGCCATCGCCGCGCCCATATTGTTCGCGTCCTTGATACCCCAGTCCGTGACCGCGCCGACGGTCGCGGCGCGCACAAACGGTCCGTGCGGGGCGTTCTGCCCTACGATGCAGCAGCCCGCGCCCGTGACGGTCCACTGCGCCGTGGGCGTGCGCTGCCCGCCGTAGCCCAGCGGGAAGCGGTACTGCCGCTCCGCCGAGGCAAAATGGGATGATGTGAGCGCCGCTGCGCGGCGCGCGTAGCCCGCGTTCACCGCCGCGGCGGCGAGCAGCAGCGACTCTGCCATCGTGGAGCACGCGCCGTACAGCCCAAGATAGGGGATACCCGTGGGACGCAGCGCAAACGCCGAGCCAATGCACTGATTGAGCAGGTCGCCGCCGAAAAGCACGTCAATATCGCCATATTGCAGCTCAAGCTTGCGCCGCGCGGTGTCCAGCGCCAGCTCCTGCATTTTGCTCTCGGCTTTTTCCCACGATTTCTGTCCGAATTTCGTATCGGTGTTCAGGCGGTCAAAATAGCTCGCCAGCGGACCTTCGGATTCCTTTTTGCCGCCGATGGCGGCGCTGGACAGGATCGCCGGTTGCTGCTCAAAGACGATGCTCTGCCGCCGCTTGTGAAACTGCATGGTCTGCACATCCTTTCACAGACAGTATGTGTCAAAATGCAAAAAAATAACCGCGGACGTGACCGCCCGCGGCAAGGAGCACGCTTACACGTGCTCAGAGAAAAGGAATGGAAAATGAAAAAGAAGTCGCACAGGTATTCTGTGCGGCTTCTGATTTTCTTATACGTCCTGCGGAAAAATTATTTTGCAGCCAGCGCGCGCTGTAACCACACGCAGCCGACGTCCAGCGCGGTGTAGAATCCGTCTTTGACGCTCTTCTTCAGAATGCGATCCTTCGCGCGGACGTTGGGGTCGGTGAGCTGAAGCTCCACGGAGACCTTCGTCGCCACGTCCACGTCCTGACGCTTCTCGCTTTCAAGAATTTGCAGCATGACGATGTGCGAATCCGCCATCGAGCCGTAGTAGATCATGTTATCCTTGCGCATCAGCGGGCGACCCTTATAGGTCAGAACGCTTTTTTCCTCTGCCATAGTATCCTCCTTCGATTTTTGAAACACCGAAACAGGCGGCTGATTCTGAGCCGCCTGTCGGATCGTGCCTTTAGTCGAACAGATAGTGCTTTACCAGCTCCTGCAGCAGCTCGTCGCGGTCGATCTTGCAGATGAGGCTGCGGGCGTTGTTGTAGTTGGTGATGTAGGTCGGGTCTTCCGAAAGCAGGTAACCGACGATCTGGTTGATCGGGTTGTATCCCTTTTCGCTGAGCGAGCTGTATACGGAGTTCAGGATCGCTTTCATCTCACCCGCCGGATCATCCGGCACAACAAATTTGATCGTATTCTTATCCATGACGGTTACCTCCCTCGTCCATTTGTTGCCCCTATCATAATATATATTTTGCCGCTTGTAAATGACCTGAACATTTCATTTGTGTTACAAAAACAAGATATAGTATGACAGACGGGAGGAAACGCTATACCTCGCCTCAGCGCAGGACCGCGCCGAGCTCCTTCTGAAGCGCGTCAAGGATGCGCTGGACCGTGCCGGTGGAATCGTCGTCGGTCAGCGTGCGGTCATCCGCGCGCAGCTCCAGACTGAATGCAACACTCTTTTTGCCCTCGGCAATGCCCGTGCCGCGATAAATATCAAAGAGGTCGATTTTACGCAGCAGCGCGCCGCCCGCCTTGCGGATGCACGCCTCGAGCTGCCCGATGGTGATGCCTTCGTCGCACACCAGCGCCAGGTCGCGCGTGACGGCAGGGAAGCGGGGCAGCGGATGGAACACATGCTCCTCCGCCTGCGAGGCAAACAGCAGATCAAAGTCCAGCTCCGCGCAGTAGACCTCCGCGCCGATGCCGTAGCGCTCGGCGACGAGCGGATGGATCTGACCGATCACGCCGGCGTCCTTGCCGCCGATGAGAATGCGCGCGCAGCGGCCGGGGTGATAGGCTGCGTTGTCGGTCAGCGCCTCGTAGCTCGCGGGCTGGATGTTGAGCTTGTGCAGCAGCGCATCGACCTCGCCCTTGAGCTTGAAGAACGTCTCGCCAGCGCCGTATGCGCCGAAAATGAGGCGCTTATTTTCGAAGGGCAGCTTTTCGCCCGCCTGCGGCAGGTAAATTCTGCCCAGCTCGTAGAGCTTGACGTCGCGGTTCTTGTGCGCAAAGTTGCGTGCGAGAATGTCGAGCATACTCGGCAGGATCACGGTGCGCATGATGGACGTATCCTCGCCGAGAGGGTTGAGGATGGAGATGGCATTGCGAAGCGGAGAATCCGCCGGGATGCCGATGGCGTCAAAGCTGGCGGGGGAGACGAACGAGTAGGTGATGATCTCGTCAAAGCCGAGGCTGCGCGCCATGGCGCACGCCGCGTTTTCGAGCTGCGCTTCCTCGCTGTAGCCGCCGCGCGTCGTTGCGCCGCGCATAAGCGTGGTGGGGATGTTGTTGTAGCCGTAGTAGCGCGCGACCTCCTCGGCAATGTCCGCCATGCAGCGCAGGTCGGGACGCCACGAGGGGATCTGAATGAGACCGTCCTTGACCTCGATCTCCTCGCGGCGCAGATAGTCGATCATGTCCGCGCGGGAAATATCCGTGCCGAGCAGGGTGTTGATCTTGTCCTCCTCCAGCGGGAGCGTGACAGGCTGCGAGACATAGTTGATGACGTCGATCACGCCGTCCAGCACCTCGCCCGCGCCGAGCAGCTCCACGAGCTCGCACGCGCGGTCCACGGCGGGGACGGTGAGCATCGGGTCGATGTCCTTCTCAAATTTCGCGGACGCGTCGGTGCGCATACCGAGCGCCAGCGCCGTCTTGCGGATGGACGCGCCGAGGAAGTTGGCGGACTCGAACACGACATCCACCGTGTCCGCCACGATCTCGCTGTTTTCGCCGCCCATGATGCCCGCCAGACCCACGGGCTTTTCCTCGTCCGCGATGACGAGCATATCCGGCTGTAAGCTGCGCACAGCGCCGTCGAGCGTGGTGAGCGTTTTGTCCTCGCCCGCGCGGCGCACGACGATCCTGCCGCCGTTTACATAGCGGTAGTCAAAGGCGTGCATCGGCTGACCGTATTCGACCATCACATAGTTCGTGATGTCCACGATGTTGTTGATGGGGCGGATGCCCGCCGAGCGCAGGCGCTGGCGCATCCACTTGGGGCTGGGCGCGATCTTGACGTTCCGCACCATGCGGGCAGAATACCGCAGGCACAGATCGTCCGCCTGCACGTCCACGTCCAGAAGCTCCGTCAGGCTGCCCTCGCCGCCGCCCTTCACGACCGGCTCATGGTGGCGCATGGGTACGTTGAACGCTGCCGCCGTCTCACGCGCAAGACCCAGCAGCGAGTAACAGTCAGGCCGGTTGTTCGTGATCTCAAATTCCACGATGGAGTCGTCGTTGCCGATGACCTCGTTGATGTCCTGACCGATGGTGCAGTCCTCATCGTTTAAGATCCAGATGCCGTCGGCATACGCCTCAGGCACGTCGTTCTGCGTAAGACCAAGCTCCGCAAACGAGCAGAGCATCCCATTGGAGTCCACGCCGCGCAGCTTGCCGGCTTTGATATGCACGCCGCCGGGGAGCAGCGAATCATCCAGCGCCGCGGGAACAAGGTCGCCCTCGTGCACATTCTGCGCGCCGGTCACGATCTGCACGGGCGCGCCGCCTCCGACGTCCACCATGCAGACCCACATATGGTCGGAGTTTTCATGCCGCTGCATCGTGAGCACCTTTCCCACGACCACGTTCCGAATATCCGTGTCCATCCGGGTGACGGTCTCGACCTTTTGACCGGCGATGGTCATAATTTCATCGTATTCGCGGTCGGTCGCCTGAATATCCACAAATTCCTTCAGCCATTTTCTCGAAATATTCATGCCAGCACCCTCCTATCAGAACTGTTCCAGGAAACGGACGTCATTTTCAAAGATCATACGCAGGTCGCCGATCTGGAAGCGGCGCATTGCCATACGCTCCAGACCGATGCCGAAGGCAAAGCCCGAGTAGATCTCCGGGTCGATGCCGCAGCCGGCGAGCACCTTGGGATGCACCATGCCGGCGCCCAGCAGCTCGATCCAGCCCTCGCCCTTGCAGGTGGGGCAGCCCGCGCCGCGGCACTTGAAGCACTGCACGTCCACCTCGCAGCTCGGCTCGGTAAACGGGAAGTGGTGCGGGCGGAAGCGGATGACGGAATCCTCGCCGTACATCGCCTTGATGAGCGTCTCGAGCGTCCCCTTGAGGTCTGCCATCGTCACGCCCTTGTCGATGACCAGACCCTCGATTTGGTGGAACATCGGCGAATGCGTGGCGTCCACCTCATCCTTGCGGTACACACGGCCGGGCGCGAGGATGCGGATGGGCGGATTTTTGATGCGCTCCATCGCGCGGATCTGCATGGGGCTGGTCTGCGTGCGAAGCAGGACCTCTTCATCGTCGGTGATGTAGAACGTATCGCTGCGGTCACGCGACGGGTGATTTTCCGCGATGTTGAGGCGCGTGAAGTTGTAGTCGGCGAGCTCGACCTCAGGACCGTCGAGAATTTCAAAGCCCATGGAGATGAACAGCTCCTTCGCCTCGTCCAGCGCGATATTCATCGGATGGCGGTGACCCAGCCGCACCGGGTCGCCGGGGATGGTCACATCCACCGCCTCGGCGCGAAGCTTTGTCTCCAGCGCCTTTTCCTTGAGACTGGCACGCGTTTTTTCAAGCTGCTCCTCAATGGCGGCGCGCACGTTGTTCGCGACCTGACCCATCACCGGGCGCTCCTCGGCAGAGAGCTTGCCCATCATCTTGAGCACGCCCGTCAGCTCACCCTTTTTGCCAAGGAAGCGGACGCGCAGCGCGTCCAGTTCATCGGCGCTCTTGACCGCGCCGAGCGCATCGAGCGCTTCCTGACGGATCTTTTCAAGCTGCTGTTTCATATGACTGCATTCTCCTTTTGAAATGTTTTTCTGCAAAAAAAGTAGCCCTTCGTCCATAAAAGGGGACGAAAGACCATGCTTCCGCGGTACCACCCGCATTTCGCCTTACGGCGCGCTCGCGTCTGTAACGGAGACCTCCGGCGCGCCCTACTCGCATCATCATTTCAGGCGGCTGCTCACGGGGGAAGGCCCTCAGCCCGCAGCAAGCGGATCTCAGCATCCCGCTCTCTCTTTGGCTGCGCTTCGGCGTTTGGACGACCCGGTCATCGCATTTATCATATCGCCGTCATTCTAACACACACAAATCCGTTTTACAAGAATAAAATTGACTGTTTTCCCGCTGCGCGGTATAATGTGGGCAAACTGGACGGGGAGGGCATGAGCATGAAGCATCCGCTTTGGCTGGCGCAGCAGACAAACGCAGCATTCGTGCGCGAGCTGCTGCCGGTGCGCCCACGCAATTCGCACAAGGGCGACTATGGAAGCGTGCTGCTGCTGTGCGGCTCGACCGGGCTCACGGGTGCGGCGGTGCTCGCGGCGCAGGCGGCGTCGCGCACGGGCAGCGGACTGGTGTTTCTCGGCGTGCCGGAGGCGGTGTATCCCATCTGCGCGGCGCAGTGCCGCAGCCAGATCGTGTTCCCGCTGCCGTGTGACGGCGAGGGCAGGCTTTCACTTGCGGCGCTGGACGAGATCGAGCGGCGGCTTCACAGAATGGATGCGGTGTTGCTCGGCCCGGGGCTTGGGCGCGGGGGCAACCTGCCCGCGCTCGTGCGGGCGCTGCTCACGCGCTGCCGTGTGCCGATGGTGCTGGACGCGGATGGTCTAAACGCGCTGGACGGGCATATAGATGTTCTGCGTGGAAGCTCCTGCCCGCTCATCCTCACGCCGCATGACGGCGAATTTCTGCGTCTGGGCGGCGATCCGCTGGCGGCGGACCGCGTGCGCGAGGCGCGGGAGATGGCACGGCGCGGCAAGTGCATCGTTCTGCTGAAAGGAAACCGCACCATCATCACCGACGGCGCTGCCGTCTACCGCAACACGACGGGCAACCCCGGGCTTGCCTGCGGCGGAAGCGGCGACGTGCTGGCTGGTATCCTCGTTTCGCTGCTGGGGCAGCGCGTCATGCCGCTGGAGGCGGCGGCGGGCGCAGCGTGGATCCACGGCGCGGCGGGCGATGCGTGCGCCGAACGGCTGGGCGAGTACGGCATGATCCCGGAGGACCTGCTATTGGAGATCCCACGACTTTTAAGATGAGCGGGTGATCTTTTGCGCCGCAGGCGGGGATGGATTTTTTGGATCGCGGTTTGTATTTTGATGCTGACAGGCTGCCGCGCGTCCGGCGGGGCGATGCAGCAGGCGCTTCAGCTTCGCACGGAGCTGCTGCAGGCGGGCGGCTGCCGCTACGCGGCGGACGTTTCGGTCAGCTACGACGACGTGCGCTTTGACTTTTCGCTGGACTGTGTGTGCGGCGCGGACGGTGCGGCGCGCATGACCATCCGTGCGCCGCAGACCCTTGCCGGCATTGCCGCCGAGCTGGCGGCAGGCAGCGCGCGGGTGGAATTTGAGGATACCGCCGTCGCCTTCGGGCTGATGGCGGACGGCAATCTTGCGCCTATGCAGCTCCCGCAGCTTCTGGTGCAGGCGCTCTGCGCCGACTATATCGAGGCTGCCGGGCGGGAGGGCGATGCTGTGCGTGTGACGTATCTGCACGGCTATGATGAAAAGGAACTGACAGTGGATGTGTGGCTGTCCGGCGCGCTGATGCCGGACTATGCGGAGGTCTCCTATCAGGGGCAGATGCTCGCCGCCATGACCATCACGGATTTTACGCCGGGCGACCCGGCAAATTTGGAATGAGGAAGCTATGAAAACACTCAAGCGGACGTGGGCGGAGATCTCGCTCGACAATCTGGAACACAACTATCGCGCCCTGCGCGCGCGCACCCCGCAGGGATGCAAATTTCTGGGCGTCATCAAGGCAGACGCCTACGGGCACGGCGCTGTACCCGTGAGCGGCACGCTCTCGGAGCTCGGCTGCGAGTATCTTGCAGTGTCTAACTTAGAGGAGGCGGTGCAGCTCCGCCGCGGCGGTATCCGCACGCCGATCCTGATTTTGGGCTACACGCCGCCCGAATACGCCGACACGATGGTCTTTATGGACCTGACGCAGGAGATCCACTCGATCGACTACGCCCGCGCGCTCGAGGAGCGGCTGCGCGGTACGAATTATATTCTGAATGTCCACCTCAAGCTCGACACCGGCATGGGGCGCATCGGCTTCCTTGCCTACGGCGATCACAGCGAGCTGCCGCAGCTTGCGGCGTTTTCGCAGCTCACGCACCTGCGCGTAGAGGGCGTTTTTACGCACTTCAGCGTCGCGGACAGCCGCCGGGAGGATGACGAGCGCTATACGGCGCTGCAATACGCGCGTTTCTGCGACACGCTGGCGGAGCTGGACAGCTACGGCATCCGTCCCACGCTGCGCCACTGCGCAAACTCCGCCGTGACCATCCTGCACCCGGAGTACAGCCTCGATATGGTGCGCGGCGGCATCGCGCTCTACGGCTGCGCGCCGGATGTTGACTGTGAGGGGCTGCTGGATTTGCGCCCGGTGATGACGCTGCGCACGACCATTGCGCAGATCCGCGACGTCGCTGCCGGAACGCCCATCAGCTACGGCAGGACGTTCACCGCGCCGCGCGACCTGCGCATGGCGGTGCTGCCGATCGGCTATGCCGACGGGCTCTCGCGCGGACTGTCCGGCAAGGTCAGCTTCCGGCTGCGCGGGCAGGATGTGCCGGTCATCGGGCGCATCTGCATGGATATGTGCATGGTTGACATAACTAGTGTGTCAGATGCGAAGGTCGGCGACGAGCTGACGCTCTTCGGCTATGACGAGGATGGCGTTCGCGTGCCCGTGGAGCGCCTTGCGCAGGCAAGCGGCACGATCAGCTATGAAATTCTGTGCACCCTCTCCAAGCGCATTGCGCGGCTTTACTACTCCGGCGGCAGACAGTCGGAGATTTTGCAGTATATTGTATGAGTTATCCCTGCCGGAACGTCATGCGCGTTTCGGCAGGTTTCGCATAGAATGGTCTGAGAGCTTTGCCGGCTGTATATTTTCAGCCGCCGCGTGGGAGAATACCATCGTACCGTCTTGCATGACGGCGCTATTTTTCCGCGGAGTGTGAAGCGAATGGATACGAACGTGAAACGTGGCGATATTTTTTACGCGGACCTCAGCCCCGTCGTGGGCAGCGAGCAGGGCGGCACGCGCCCGGTGCTGATCGTCCAGAACGACACCGGCAACAAGCACTCGCCGACGGTCATCGCCGCCGCGATCACCAGTCAGACGGGCAAGGCGCGGCTGCCGACGCATATCACGCTTGCGGGGCACGACGTTGGACTGAGCAAGGACTCCATCGTCCTGCTCGAACAGATCCGCACCATCGACAAGCGCCGCCTGCGCGAGCATATGGGGCATGTGGACGACAGCCTGATGAATCAGGTGGATTCCGCCATTGCGGTCAGCTTTGGTCTGCAATCGCCCTGAGCGCGGGAATAAGACATCCGTCCCCGGCATAGCCTTATGCCGGGGGCTGGTTTTTATGGAATTTACCGTATCGAGCGGCGGGGCGGTCTGCGGCACACTGACGGCAGAGCGCGAGGGGCTTTACTGGTGCGTGCGCGCCCGCTGCCGCGCGATGCCGGGCGTGGTGCGCCTGCACGGCTGCGCGCCGGACGGGACACGGCAGCCCCTCGGAGTGCTGCTGCCGGAGGACGGAATGCTGTGCCTGCGCCGCAGGCTCTCGGCAAGCGCGCTGCCGCTGACGGAGGCGTGGCGGTTTACGACCGATGAGTGCGAGCCGGTCACGGTCGGCGGCATTGCCGTTCCGAACGGGACGGTCGAGCAGCAGGGGAGTGCACGGCGGCTTTATGTGCCGTTTGACGCGCACACGCCGTTCTGCCTGATGGAGTACGTCTGCTTTTTCACGCTCGCGCGGCGAAACGGGAGAGCTTACTGGACGTGCATACTGGACAAAAAAAACACGCCGATCCTTGTTGACAATCCGCCGAAATGTGATACAATATCACAAGTTTCATAGAGTTTTCTGCTGTGAAAAAGTCAGCCGCAGAGCCTGCGCGTGCAGAGAGAAGGGGATGCTGGAAGCCCTTCCGTGTTCAGCCTGCGGCAGCCGCTTTGGAGCATCCCCGCGACGAGCGGGGCGGGTGCGCCCGTTACGGCGCGGCTAAGATGCGTTTTTACGCAATTAGGGTGGTACCGCGAACGAACTTCGCCCCTATGCCGGGGCGGGGTCTATTTTTTTATTCTCGTAAACAAATGAAAAGGGGTTATATACATGGCACACAAAGCATACGGGCTCAATGAGCTGCGCGAAATGTTCCTGCGCTTTTTTGAGTCAAAGGGTCATCTGCGCCTGCCGAGCTTTTCGCTCGTCCCGCGCAACGACAAATCCATCCTGCTCATCAACGCCGGCATGACGCCGATGAAGCCGTGGTTCACCGGCGAGGAAGAACCGCCGCGCCGCCGCGTCACGACCTGCCAGAAGTGCATCCGCACGGGCGACATCGAAAACGTCGGCAAGACCGCGCGCCACGGCACCTATTTTGAGATGCTCGGCAACTTCTCCTTCGGTGACTATTTTAAGAAGGAAGCCATTCCCTGGGCGTGGGAATTTCTGACCAGCCCCGAATGGGTCGGTCTCGAGCCGGACCGGCTGTATCCGTCCGTGTTTGCGGGCAATGAGACGACGCCCGCCGACGATGAAGCATTCCGCATCTGGAACGAGGAGATCGGCATCCCCGCCGACCGCATTTTCAAGTTCGGCAAAGAAGATAACTTCTGGGAGCACGGCTCCGGTCCGTGCGGTCCGTGCTCGGAGATCTACTATGACCGCGGCGAGCAGTATGGCTGCGGAAAGCCCGGCTGCACCGTCGGCTGCGACTGCGACCGCTATGTCGAGGTCTGGAACGTGGTGTTCTCGCAGTTCGATAACGACGGGCACGGTCACTACACCGAGCTCAAGCAGAAAAACATCGACACCGGCATGGGTCTGGAGCGTCTTGCTTGCGTGTGCCAGAACGTCGATTCGCTCTTTGATGTGGACACGGTGATGAACATCACGAACAAGGTCTCCGAGCTGACCGGCGTCCACTACGGTGAGAGCCACAAAAAGGATGTCTCCCTGCGTGTCATCACCGACCATATCCGCTCGGCGACGTTCATGATCTGCGACGGCGTGCTGCCGTCGAACGAAGGACGCGGCTACGTCCTGCGCCGCCTGTTGCGCCGCGCGGCGCGGCACGGAAAGCTGCTGGGCGTCGATCATCCGTTCCTTTATGAGATCATAGACACCGTTGTGCACGAAAACGAGTGCCAGTACCCGGAGCTGCGCGAAAAGCAGGCGTATATCACCCGTGTCATCAAGACCGAAGAAGAGAGCTTCGCCCGCACCATCGACGGTGGTATGCGCATCTTCCAGGAAATGCTCGCCGGGCATAAGGAAAAGGGCGAGACGGTATTCTCCGGCGCGGACGCGTTCAAGCTGTACGATACCTACGGCTTCCCGATCGACCTGACCGCCGAAATGGTGGACGAGCAGGGGATGCGCGTGGATGAGGACGCGTTCCAGAAGCTCATGCAGGAGCAGAAGACCCGTGCCCGCGAAGCGCGCAAGGCACTCGGCGACCTCGGCTGGGCTGGCGTGGAATTTGGCAAGGAAATGCCCGCGACCGAGTTTGTGGGTTACGACCGCATGGAGACGGAGGCGAAGATCCTCGCGCTCGTCTCCGACGAAGAGCTGCGCGACGAGATCGGCGAGGGTGCGGAGGGCATCGTGGTGCTCGACCGCACGACGCTTTACGCCGAGATGGGCGGTCAGGTCGCCGATCACGGCGTGATACGCACTGCTGCGGGCGAATTTACCGTGACCGACGTGCAGAAGAACAAGGGCGGAAAGTTCATGCACTACGGCAAGGTCACCGCCGGCACGCTGCGCGTGGGCGAGAGCTGCACGAGCGCGTATGACGAGACCCGCCGCCGCGCCATCGCGCGCGCGCACTCGGCAACGCACCTTCTGGATATGGCGCTGCGCCGTGTGCTGGGCGACCATGTCCATCAGGCGGGTTCGCTCGTTGAGCCCGACCGCCTGCGCTTTGACCTGACGCATTTTGAGGCTGTGAAGCCCGAAGAGCTGGCGAAGGTCTCCCGCATCGTCAGCAATGCCATCATGGCGGCAGAGCCTGTTTCTGTGCGCGAAATGCCGCTGGAGGACGCGAAAAAGCTCGGCGCGGTCGCGCTGTTCGGCGAAAAGTACGGCGATGTCGTGCGTGTGGTGAGCATGGACAAGTCCATTGAGTTCTGCGGCGGCACGCACGTTGCCAACACCGGCATGATCGGTCCGTTCCGTATTCTCAGCGAGTCGTCCGTCGCCTCCGGCGTGCGCCGCATCGAGGCGATCACGGGCGAAGCCGCGCTCGATCAGACCGACGCGCTGGCAGAGCGCATCACACACCTTGCCGAGATGTTCAAGACGACCCCGGCGGAGCTGTTTATGAAGGCAGAGAGCAGCCTGCGTGAGATGCGCGAGCTGCGGCAGAAGCTCGAAACGATGAAGGATAAGCTCCTCGCGGGCGAGATCGACCAGTTCCTGTTCTCGGCAAAAACGGTCGACGGCGTCAAGGTGCTCACCGCCAACCGCGGCGGCACGGACGCGAACGCGCTGCGCCGCATGGGTGACTTCCTGCGCGATCGTGAGCCGTCGATCGTCGCCGTGCTCAGCGCCGTGAGCGGCGACAAGGTCACGCTGCTGGCTGTCTGCGGCAGGGACGCCGTCGCCAAGGGAATCAAGGCGGGCGATATTATCAAGACCATCGCGCCTATCGTCGGCGGCCGCGGCGGCGGCAAGCCCGACAGCGCCATGGGCGGCGGCACGGACGTCAACAAGGTGGACGACGCGCTGGCGGCTGTGGACGATTTTGTGGCGTCCAAATTGCAGTAAGGAGGAAAAATCATGTCGGATTGTCTGTTTTGCAGGATCATCGCCGGGGAAATTCCCAGCACCAAGGTCTATGAGGACGAGCAGTGCTATGCGTTTCTGGACATCGCACCGCTCGCGCCGAAGCATTTTCTCGTCGTGCCCAAGCAGCACTTCGCGTCCGCCGCGGAGGTGACGGAGGAGAATGAAGCCGTGATCGGGCATATCTATACCGTCATCGCCAGGCTCGCGCGCGAGCAGGGCTTCGCGGACGGCTACCGCGTGGTCACAAACGTCGGCGAGCTCGCCGGTCAGACTGTGCACCACATCCATTTCCACGTTTTGGCTGGAAAGACACTTGGCAGCTTTAATTAACCAAAACGCACCCCCATCCGCTGGATGGGGGTGCGTTTTGTAGGGGCGGACAGAGTCGTCCACCCCTATAGGTGCATACTGTTCCGCATTGGTGCGTCTATTCGTATTGTGCAATAGACTGTTTACATAATTCCAAATACGCTTCCACCGCCCTCTGCGGAAATATGATCTTTGCCGCGCCGCCGAAGCCTGCCAGCCAGCCAAAAAAGACAGGGGAGACGGCAATGTCCGTTGTGAGCGTAAAGTGCGAGCCGCCGTCTGGAATTAACATAACATCGTGTCCAAAGCGGTCGAGCACCACGCCCGCGAGAGGGTTTTCGAATCGCATTTTGACCTGCATCTGCTCGCCGCCGAACATTCCGAATACGTTTTTGCCGTATTTCGATACGTCCAGCGCGCGCGTCTCGTCGTTTACGATGCGCGGCGTGTCCAGCATCTGGAGCTGCGCCATTTTGTCCACGCGGTAGTGCGTGATGCCGTGGCGCTCGGAGTAGGCGACGAGGTAGTAATTTTCATTCTCCCAGCACAGCGCATAAGGGCTGGCGACGTAGCGGCGGTCGCGAAAGTGCTTCTGCTTGTCAACGCCCCACTCAAAATAGCGGAACTGGATCTGGCGGTTCGCGGCAATGGCTTCGTGAATTTGATCCACGGTGTAAAAAACGCTCTCGTTCATCGTTTTTACGCGCCCGGAAACGACCACCTGCCGCCGCAGCCGTCCAGCATCCCACCGGCTCGCCAGCGTTTCGAGCTTGCGGATGAGCTGCACCGTTTTGCGCTCGGAGAGAAATTTGCTTGCCTGCACAGCGTCTACCAGCAGCTTGAGCTCCGGCAGCTCAAACTCGCGCGAAGCGAGATAATACCCGCCGTTTTTGCCGTTTTGCAGGCAAATGTCCATGCCGAGATCCTGCAGCGCCGCGATGTCGCTGTATATGCTCTTGCGCTCTGCCTTGACGCCGTGCTCCGCGAGCGCAGCGATGAGCTGCTGTGCGCTCATGGGGTGCGCCTCGTCCGTCTGCTGCTCCAAGAGCCGCGCGAGGAGCATGAGCTTTAGCTTCTGATTGTCCGACCTTGCCATCGTGCCACCTCCTGTACAGTTTATTGTACCGCAGCCGCGCCGCGCTTGCAAGAGGGCGGCAGGATATGATATGATAAAAACAATAGGAGGGACGTTATGCTTTATCTCGGCTGTCATCTTTCCTCGTCGGGCGGCTTTGCCGCGATGGGAAGGACCGCGCTGGCCATCGGCGCGAACACGTTTCAGTTTTTTACCCGCAACCCGCGCGGCGGGCAGGCGAAAGCCATCGATCCGGCAGACGCGCAGGCGCTCGCAGAAATGCAGCGCTCCGGCGTGATCGGTCCGATCGTCGCGCACGCGCCGTACACCATCAATCCCTGTGCCGCCGCGGAAAAAACGCTGGACTTTGCCCGCCAGACGATGAAAGACGATCTGGCGCGCATGGAATACCTGCCCGGCAATTTCTATAACTTCCACCCCGGCAGCCATGTGGGGCAGGGGACGGACGCGGGCATCCGGCTCATCGCCGAGACGCTCGATTTTGCGATGACGCGGGAGCAGTCCACCACAGTCTTGCTGGAAACGATGGCAGGCAAGGGCACGGAGATCGGCGGGCGCTTTTCAGAGCTGCGCGACGTTATTGATCGCTGCAAGCTGCCGGAAAAGCTCGGCGTATGCCTCGACACCTGCCATGTGCACGACGCGGGGTATGACATCGTTTCACATTTTGAGGACGTGCTGGCGGAATTTGACCGCGTGCTGGGACTCTCACGCCTGCGCGCCATCCACCTAAACGACAGCAAAAATCCCCTCGGCGCGCGCAAGGATCGCCACGAGTGCATCGGGCGCGGCGAGCTCGGCCTGGAGGCGCTGGAGCGCGTGCTGCGCTTTGCGGCGGCACGCGACCTGCCCGTTGTGCTGGAAACGCCGAACGATCTGACAGGGTACGCAGCGGAGATCGCACTTTTGCGAAATAATTTCTGAAACGTCTCTTCAGGATTGTTGCACTTTCGGTCGGATTATGGTACTCTTAAAAAGGTTCGAAAGGATGGTGGGGCGTGTATGAAGGAACGCAGAGACAGCACTTATTTTAAGTGGGGCGTCACGGCGCTGGCAGTTATTTTTATCAGCATTCTGCTCGTCGTGATCTTTACGGATCTGCCGGGCTTCTTCAAGCTGGTGACCAATATCCTGAGCATCCTTTCGCCGCTCATCTCCGGCGCGGTCATCGCGTTTTTGCTCAATCCGCTCGTGCGTCTGGTCGATCGGTGGCTTGCACCCAAGCTCACAAAGCACGAGAAAAAGCCCGGCTCGGGCAAAAAGCTCAGCCGCGCGATCTCCATTGTGTTTGCGCTGATCTTTGCGGCGCTTGTGATCTACGCATTCTTCTCCATTCTGCTGCCGCAGCTCGGCGAGAGCATTCAGGGCATCATCGACAGCGCGCCGAAGTACTTCCTCAGCATTGAGCAGTGGGCGACGAACCTGCTGGCGGATAATCCGGAGGTTCAGTATTACGCTGATATGGCGATCGGTAAGATCCAGGAATATCTCAACGAATGGGTCAGCACCAGCCTGCCAACCGATATTCAGAACGTGCTCACAACGGTTTTTACCTCCGCGTTCAGCGTGGTCAAGAGCCTTGCAAATATCGTGATCGGCGTTTTTGCCTCGATCTACATCCTCGCGTCCAAGGATAAGTTCCAGGCGCAGGGCAAAAAGATCGTCGTGGCGCTCTTTAAGCCCGCCCGTGCCGATCATATCCTGCACGTCGGGCGCGAGATCAACCGCGTCTTTAACGGCTTTGTCATCGGCAAGATCATCGACTCCGCCATCATCGGCGTGCTGTGCTATCTGGGGATGCTCATCCTCAAGCTGCCGTACCCGGCGCTGGTCGCGACGGTCGTAGGCGTGACGAATGTCATCCCGTTCTTCGGTCCGATCATCGGCGCAGTGCCGTCCGCGCTGCTGATCTTGCTCGTAAATCCCCTGCAGGCGTTCTATTTTGTGATTTTCGTCATCGTTTTGCAGCAAGTGGACGGCAATGTCATCGGTCCGAGAATCCTCGGAAACTCCGTGGGCATCTCGGGCTTCTGGGTGCTCATCTCCATCACCGTGGCGACGAGCCTGTTCGGCTTTGCCGGGATGATCTTGGGCGTGCCGGTGTTTGCGGTCATCTATATGCTCATCAGCGACGCGGTCAACAGCGCGCTCAGGCGCAAGGGCAGATCGACTGTGACCAACGATTACTATGCCATCCGCGCGGTCGAGGACCTGCCGGAGGAATCGGCGGAATCCGAGCCGCAGGCAGAAGCGCCCGCAGCGGAGGAAGAACCCGCAGCGGACGAACCCGCAAAGAAATAAGGATCTGCACCCCTCATGGTTGCCCGTGAGGGGTGCTTGCGAACCCTGAGGAATTACCTATGGATGCTTTTTTTGAATCGATCGGCACATTCGTGCAGGGCTCGGCATTCTGCACGGGGCTCGCGGAGGCGCTGCGCTTTGTGTTTCCGCTGCTGGCGGGGTTTATTCTGTACCGCTGCGCGCGCTCGCTGCTGTTTTTTAAGCCGGAACCCGAAATTTGGGCGTGGCTTGCCGCGCCGAACGGCGAGCGCATCCCGGTCACGCACTGGGAGAATCTGCTCGGACGCGCCAAAAACTGCGACGTGGTGCTGGACTATCCGACCATTTCGCGCCAGAACGCGGTTTTGACGCGTTATGACGACGGGAGCTGGAGCGTTTCCGATGTCGGCTCAAAGGGCGGCGTCGCTGTCAACGGCGAGAGCGTTTCCATGAGCGTTGTGGAGTTTGGCGACCGCATTGCGCTCGGCGGCGTGGAGTTTGTGCTCGTGCCCATCACGCCGGAGCAGGAGCTCATTCAAGCCTCCGTCCGCACGCGCGCGGACACGGGTGAGCACCCGTGGCTCACGGTGGCCGCGCTGACGGTCTTTCAGCTTTTTGCGCTTTTGACGCTGCTGGCGCACGGCGTGAACGCGGCGCAGGCACTGCCTGCGATGCTGGGGCTGATCGTTTTGCAGTGGCTGCTGTTCGGGCTTTATAAGCTCCTGCGCCGCAGCAGCTTTGAGGTGGAGAGTCTGGCGTTTTTCCTGTGCACGATGGGCCTGTGCGTCATCGCGTCCAGCGACCCGTCGGCGCTCAAAAAGGAGCTGCTTGCCATCGCAGCGGGCGTGGTGTTTTTCCTCGTGCTGGGGCTGTTTTTGCGCAATCTGGAGCGCGTGAAGCGCGTGCGCTATCTCGCCGCCGCGTTCGGTATCGCGCTGCTGGCGTTCAACCTCGTGTTCGGCGTGGAGAAATTCGGCGCGAAAAACTGGGTGCAGCTCGGCTCGTTCTCGTTCCAGCCGTCGGAGCTGGTGAAAATTTGCTTTGTATTCGCGGGCGCGTCTACCTTGCAGCGCCTGATGACGCGGCGCAACCAGTTCCTGTTCATCGCCTATTCCGCCGCCATCTGCGGCTGCCTCGCGCTGATGAGCGATTTTGGCACTGCCATCATCTTTTTCTGTACGTTCCTCGTCATCGCGTTTCTGCGCTCCGGCGATTTCGCCACGCTCGCGCTCGCGTGCGCGGGAACGGGCTTTGCGGGCGTGTTCGTTCTGCGGTTCAAGCCCTACGCCATGCGCCGCTTCGCGGGTTGGGGGCACGTTTGGGAAAACTCGCTCACCACGGGCTATCAGCAGACGCGCGCGATGATGTGCATCGCCTCCGGCGGGCTGTTTGGGCTGGGCGCGGGGCGCGGATGGCTGAAATATGTCGGCGCGTCGGATACTGACCTTGTGTTCGCGTTCGTGGGCGAAGAGTGGGGGCTGCTTATGTCGCTGCTGCTCGTGGCGGCGCTGGTCATTCTGGTGCTGTTCGTTATCCGCTCGCTGCCGCAGAGCCGCAGCAGCTTTTATTCCATCGGCGCGGCGGCGGCAGCGACCATCCTCATCGTGCAGGCGATCCTGAATCTCTTCGGCACGGTCGATTTCCTGCCGCTGACGGGTGTGACGTTCCCGTTCGTGTCGAACGGCGGTTCAAGTATGCTCTGCGTATGGGGACTGCTCGCATTTATCAAGGCGGTCGATACCCGCCAGAACGCCAGCTTTGCCATCCGCCTGCCGTCGGGAAAGGAGGCGCGCGCATGAAGAAAATTTCCGCACGGCGCATTTTCCTGCTCGTCCTTACCGCCATTCTCGCGCTCGGCGCGCTGGTATTTTTCGGCGAGTATTTCATCTGCGCCGACCGTTGGGTCGCGTTTTCCGGCAGCCCGCACCTGTATACCGGCGCGAATCTCAACTGCGGTGTCGTGACCGACAGCAGCGGGGAAGCGCTGCTCGACACCCGTCAGGGGCGGACGTACAGTGAGGACGCCGAGACGCGTAAGGCGTTTTTGCACCTGCTGGGCGACCGCGACGGCTATATCTCCGCGCCCATGCTCGGCGCATATGCCGAGCGCATGATCGGCTATAACAAATTCACCGGGCTTTACGGCGCGCAGACCGGCGGCGCGGTCACAGAACTGACCGTCAGCGCCGCAGCGCAGCGCGCCGCCATGCGGGCGCTTGACGGCTACCGCGGCACGATCGGCGTGTATAACTACAAAACGGGCGAAATTCTCTGCGCCGTGTCCTCGCCGAGCTACGATCCCGATAACGTCCCGGACGTGGCTGGAGACGAGACGGGTGCGTATGAAGGTGTTTATGTAAACCGATTCTTTGATGTCACCTACACGCCGGGCTCGATTTTCAAGCTCGTCACGAGCGTTGCCGCCATCGACACCATTTCGGATATTTATCAGCAGACCTTTACCTGCACCGGCAGGCAGATCATTGGCGGGCAGGAGGTCATTTGCAGCGGTGTGCACGGAGAGATCAACTTTTCCGAGGGTCTGGCGCACTCGTGCAACATTGTGTTCGGCAGCATCGCCGAGCAGCTCGGCGCAAAAACGTTGGAGCGCTACGCGCGCAGGCTGGGGCTGGGCGAGTCGTTTGATTGCGCGGGCTACCATACGAAAGCGGGCTGCGTTGATCTTTCCAACGCGGACGATGGCGACACCGCGTGGGCTGGCATCGGGCAGTATTCTATTGCGGTCAATCCATACGCCTATATGCGCTTTATGGGCATTCTTGGCGGCGGAGGCGAGGAGGCTGAGCCGTATCTGGTGCAGTCCATCACCGAGGGCGACAAGACGCTCTACAGCGCACAGCGCACCTCGACCGGGCAGCTTGCAAGCTCCACGGCGGCGGAAAAAATGGCGACGATGATGCACTATAACGTCGTGACGGTCTACGGCACGGAGCGTTTCCCGCCGTATTACGTCTGCGCGAAATCCGGCACGGCGGAGCAGGAGGGCAAGCCCGCCCACGCGACGTTCGCTGGCTTTATCAAAGACGACGATTATCCGCTGGCGTTCGTGGTATTTGTGGAGAACGCGGGCGCGGGCAGCGCCGTCGCCGCTCCCATGGCGGGGCAGGTCCTGAATGCCTGCGTGGAAGCAATGCAGAAATAGTTTGGAAAAGACTTGACATTCGCCGTTTCATTGTGTAGAATAATCGAGCTGTTTCGGAAATGACAGAAACGGTGATGCCTGGAGTGGTATCGAAGCGGTCATAACGAGCACGACTGGAAATCGTGTGACGGTCAAAAGCCGTCCGAGGGTTCGAATCCCTCCCACTCCGCCACAAAATCAGCTCGCCCAGTAGGGCGGGCTGATTTTTTTGGCGGTAGGTAAGAGGTAGCAGGGAAGAGTGAAAAGGTAAAAGTGTTCATAGGGTAGGGTGTGTCCTGCATTTAAAATCTTCACATTTCTTTACAATTTAGAAATGACCAATTGCGGCAATATGTGCTATACTGAGTGCGTAGTAAATCACAGGGCAGGGTCGGTATGAAGCAGAAAAGACAGAAACACGAGCTTACACGGCGGCAGCAGAAGGGGCTGGGGATCGCGGCGATCGTGATCGCGGTGGCTGCGATCGCGCTCATCAGCGTTTTTGCGGGCATTCCGCTGGTCAAATTTGCGTCTGAGCCGGAAAAATTCCGCGCGTGGATCGATGAGACGGGCATCTGGGGGAGGCTGGCGTTCATCGGCATGACGATTTTACAGATCGTCATCGCGCTGCTGCCCGGCGAGCCGTTTGAGCTGGCGGCGGGGTACGCCTTCGGCGCGGTGGAGGGGACGATCCTGTGCATCCTCGCCTCCACGCTCGGGAGCGTCCTCGTGTTCTGGCTCGTGCGCAAATACGGCGTGCGGCTGGTGGAGATATTCTTTTCAGAGGAAAAGCTGCACGCGGTCAAGTTCCTCAAAACGTCGTCCAAGCGTGATTTTCTGTTTCTGGTGATCTTTATGCTTCCCGGCACGCCGAAGGATCTGCTGTGTTATTTTGCGGGTCTGACGGATATGCCGTTTTCGCTGTGGCTGATGATCTGCTCGCTGGGGCGTCTGCCGTCCATCGTGACGTCTACGATCGGCGGCAGCGCGCTTGGCTCACAGAACTACACGGCGGCGATCCTTGTGTTTGCCGGAACGCTGCTTGTGAGCGGTCTGGGGCTGCTGGTCTATGACCGCATCTGCAAGCGGCACGCGCAAAAAGAATCGGAGAAAGCTCACGCGCCGGACGCGCGGGAGGATGGGAGAGAAGAGAAATGAAAACATCGTATAAACGGAAATTTTTCTGTCTGCTGCTGAGCATTTTCCTGCTGGCGGCACTGAGTGTGAGCGCGCTTGCAGCCGAACCCGGCAGCGCGTTCCTCGTGGGAAGCGATGTGCGCGCGAATGCGAACGTGGAGGGCATTTTGTTTGCGGCGGGCTATCGCGTTGAGCAGACGAGCACGAGCGAATACGCGCTTCTCGCCGGCGAGACCGTACGCTTTGACGGCACTGCGGTCAACGATATTTTTGCTGCGGGCTACGACGTGACGATCAACGGCGAGGTCGCGCGCGATGTGTACGCGGCGGGCAATTCCGTGCGCGTTGCCGGTATGGTCGGGCGCAAGCTGTATGTCTCGGGCAGCAGCGTGCAGATCAGCGGTCAGATCGGCGGCGACGTGTACATCAACGCCGAGCGCATCGAGATCACGCCCAGCGCTGTCATCGGCGGCACGCTGCGCTACAACAGCTCCGCTGCGATTTCCGCTTCGCAGGAGCTTTACGACCGCGCGGAGGTCTACGAGGACGAGTCCGAGCCGCAGCCGACTGCAGCGCAGAAATTCGGCAGCAAGGCGCTCGACCGCGTGCTCGGCTTCGTGGGCGTGGTGGCGCTGGCGTTCGTGCTGCTGTGGCTGACACCACTGTGGGGCTGTCTGGACAAAAAATACTCCGGCGCGCCGTTTGCGAAGTTCGCAAAAGCCTTCGGCATTGGCTTTGCCGTGCTCGTGGGCGTGCCGGTCGCATTCATCATCCTGCTCATCACGCGCGTCGGCTTGCGGCTGGCGTTCGTGCTGCTGATGGTCTACATCGCAGCGCTGCTGGCATCGCCGGTCATCCTCGGCTTCTTCCTCGGCAAGCTCTTCTGGCGCGATCTTTGCAAGCGCAAGGCGTGCTTCGCGGCCGAGCTGCCCATCGGCATTGCCATCTGGGCGATTCTTGAGTGCATCCCAGTGCTGTCGTTCGCGGTCAATTTCGTGTGCGCACCGCTGGGACTGGGCGTTGTGACGCTGCTGCTGGGTCGCGGCGGGAAAAAGCCGTGCGCGCAGCAGGTCGAGCCGCTGCCGCTGCCTGAAACGCCCGCGCCGGACGCTTCGGTGAAGGACGCGGAACAGCCTGAAGCATAACGAATACAACCAACAGGAGGGAGTGCATTTGCACTCCCTCCGTTTTTTGACGAAAAAACGCACAAAGAGGGCGGTAGGGAAGTAGACAGTTTTGTCGAAAAAAACAGTTGACTTTGCGCATTTAAAGCGGTATATTGGGAAACAACAAAGGCAGCCGTTACACGGCGGAAAGGAGCGCACCATGGATCGCAAGAATCAGACCTTCAGCTTTTACATGATTACCGGCATGGCGCGCTTTTATTTTGCGGGCTATTATTTTGGCGTGCAGAAAAGTGAACAGTGTGGCTGCTGACCGGCGTTTTCTTCCGTTATATGAAGGAGGCTCTGTTCCGCGGACAGTGCCTCCTTTTTATGTTTGGCATCCCCGCACAATTGCGCCTTCGCGCTTCGGCGGATCTTTTCCGCCAATGCTTCGGTTTGAAAAACGCGAAATACACAAAGTATTCCTGCGTTTTCCAAACCTTGCCTTGACGAAAAATCTCTCGCCGAATCTGCTCGGCGAATTGCGCGGTGAAGCCATTGCAAATTACCATGCACAGCGAAATGAAAAAGGAGCGATCAACGATGAAAAAGAAAATCCTTGCCATGATCCTGGCGTGCGCCATGATCCTGGCGCTTGCCGCGTGCTCCGGCAGCGCGAACACCAAGCAGCCCGCCGCTGAGAATACGGCGTCCGACGCGGCGGAAGCGCCCGCCGCCTCCGAAGAAACTGCGGCTTCTGCCGAAGGCAAGACCTATACCGTCGGCGTGTGCCAGCTCGTGCAGCATGAGGCGCTCGACGCTGCCACACAGGGCTTCTGCGACGCCCTGACCGAGGCTCTGGGCGACGCCGTGAGCATCGACGTTCAGAATGCCTCCGGCGACAGCGTCAACTGCGGCACGATCGTCAACGGCTTTGTTTCCAAGAATGTGGACCTTATCATGGCAAACGCTACCCCGGCGCTGACGGCGGCGGCCTCTGCTACGGCGGACATCCCCATCCTCGGCACGTCCATCACCGCCTACGGCGTGGCGCTGGACATCGCGGACTTTAGCGGCACGGTCGGCGGCAACATCTCCGGCACGTCCGATCTGGCTGACCTGAGCGCGCAGGCACAGATGATCCTCGACTGGTTCCCCGAAACGCAGAAGGTCGGTCTGTTGTTCTGCTCCGCCGAGCCGAACTCCCGCTATCAGATCGAAGAGGTCGCCAAGTATCTCGCGGACAAGGGCGTTGAGACCGAAGAGTTCGCCTTCACCGACACGAACGACGTCGCCTCCGTTACGCAGTCCGCTGCCGACTACTCCGACGTTGTGTACATCCCCACCGATAACACCGCCGCTGCGAACACCGAGGCCATCGGCAATGTGCTCATCCCGGCAGGCATTCCCGCGATCTGCGGCGAAGAGGGCATCTGCCGCGGCTGCGGCGTGGCGACGCTGTCCATCAGCTACTACGACCTTGGCGTGACCACCGGCAAGATGGCTGCCAAGATCCTCACCGGCGAGGCGAACATCTCCGAAATGCCGGTCGAGTTCACCGACGCGACCCCGAAGTACAACCCCTCCGTCTGTGAGCAGCTCGGCATCACGCCGCTCGAGGGCTACGAGGCAATCGAGGGATAAGCTCCCGCAGAGGATCAAGCTGTTATGCGCGGCAGGCGCGCGGAATCTTCCGCGCGCCTGCCTGACAAAAACCGGCTTGACTCTGCCATCGGCAGACAGACATCCGGGTGTCTTTCGATGGCAGGTCCAAGCCGAAAAGGAGAATGAAAATGAATTTCCTTTCCGCACTGCTCAACTCTATGCCCGGCGCGGTGGCGCAGGGGCTGATCTGGGGACTGATGGCGATCGGCGTTTACATCACGTTCCGCATTCTGGACGTCGCCGACCTGACGGTGGACGGCTCGATCGCAACCGGCGGCGCAGTCGCCGTTATGCTCATCCGCGGCGGCTGTGATCCCGTCGTCGCGCTGCTGGCGGCGTTTGCCGCGGGGATGCTGGCGGGCTTTGTGACGGGTATGTTCCACACCCGCTGCGGCATTCCCGCCATCCTGTCCGGCATCCTGACGCAGCTCGCGCTGTATTCCATCAACCTGCGCATTATGAACAGCAAGGCAAATCAGGCGGTGGGCGTTGATAAGTACAGGCTCATCGTTTCACAGCGCTATGTGCGTGAGTTTTCCAACATCAAGGACATTTTGCTTAAAAACCCGCTGCCGCTGCTGCTGGTACTCACTGCCGTGATCATCGCGGTGCTCTACTGGTTCTTCGGCACGGAAAAGGGCAGCGCGCTGCGTGCTACCGGCTCGAATCCCAATATGGCGCGCGCGCAGGGCATCAACACGAATTCCAACATCGTGCTGGGTCTGATGCTCTCCAACGGTCTGGTCGCACTGTCCGGCGCGCTGCTGGCGCAGTTCCAGGGCGCGTCCGACGTGAACATGGGGCGCGGCGCGATCGTCATCGGTCTTGCCGCCGTCATCATCGGCGAGGTCGTGTTCGGAAAGCTCTTCCGCAACTTTGCGCTCAAGCTGCTCGCAGTGTCCATCGGCGCGGTGCTGTACTACATCGTGCTTCAGATCGTCTTGCAGCTCGGTCTCAATACCAACGACCTCAAGCTCATCACGGCGCTGATCGTGGCGCTGTTCCTGTCCGTTCCGTACTGGAAGGGCAAGATGTTCCGCGCCAAGGCGCAGAAGGGAGGCGCGCGTCATGCTTGAACTGAAAAACGTCTGCAAGACCTTCAATCCCGGCACAGTCAACGCAAAGGTCGCGCTGAGCGACCTGAACCTCAAGCTCAATGACGGCGATTTTGTCACCGTCATCGGCGGTAACGGCGCGGGCAAGTCCACGATGCTCAACGCCATCGCAGGCTCGTTCCTCATCGACAGCGGCTCGATCACCATCGACGGGCAGAATATCACCAATCTCCCGGAGCATAAGCGCGCCGCGTTTTTAGGGCGCGTGTTCCAGGACCCCATGATGGGCACCGCACCCACCATGCAGATCGAAGAAAATCTCGCGCTGGCGGCGCGGCGCGGCAAGCGCCGCGGGCTGCGCTGGGGCGTGACGAAGGCAGAGCGTGCCGATTATCAGGAGCGTCTGCGCGCCCTGGATCTCGGTCTTGAGGACCGTATGACGGCAAAGGTCGGTCTGCTCTCCGGCGGTCAGCGGCAGGCACTGACGCTGCTGATGGCGGCGCTGCAAAAGCCGAAGCTGCTGCTGCTCGACGAGCATACGGCTGCGCTCGACCCGCGCACGGCGGCGAAGGTTCTGGAGCTGTCCGACCGCATCGTGCAGGAGCACAACCTCACGACGCTCATGATCACGCACAACATGAAGGACGCCATTGCCCACGGCAACCGCCTCATTATGATGGACGCCGGGCACATTGTCGTCGATATTTCCGGCGAGGAGAAGAAAAAGCTCACCGTGCCGGATCTGCTGGCGCTGTTCAGCCATGCCAGCGGCAGCGAGGAAGCAAACGACAAGATGCTTCTCTCCTAATACTGATTCTTGATTAAAATATTGAATCAAGAATCCCGTGTGCTACGCACACTCGCATCGTGCGAATGCACGCTGCGCCGTCTCATGCAGAATCTGACGCGCCGTTGGCGCTATAAAAAGCTCTTCAAGCTTTTTAA
>JALFSI010000037.1:0-95552 GCA_022779365.1 Clostridiales bacterium | reverse complement strand
CGAAAACCGCTTCGCTGGGTTTCCGTTTGAGAGGGCTTGCACCCTGCCGCGCGCATAATTTGTGCGCTGCGAGCGCACAAATTCCACACTTGCAGGGCGCAATGTATTTTCTGCGACGTACACGCCGCCGCAGAAAATGATTCGGATCAATTTCGCCGCCGCGGCGGCGAAACTCTGCGAGGCTTTTTCGACAGACTGACCGCCGCTCATTTGAGCGGCGGTTTGATGTGCGGTCATTTTTTCGGCAGGTGGCGCAGGGTTTTGCCGGAGCGTGCGCCGGTGTGCTCGCCGTTTGCGATGACGGGCGCGCCGTTCACGATCACATAGTCCATGCCGCTGGAATAGCGGCAGACGTCGGAGAACGTTGAGTGGATCTTCAGCGCGTTCAGGTCAAAGACGTTAATATCGGCGTAATTGCCGACCTCCAGCACGCCGCGTCCATCCAAATGGAAGTGCTTGGCGGGCATGGACGTCGCCTTGCGCACCGCCTCGGGCATGGAGATCGCGCCGAGGTCGCGGACGTAGCGCGCGAAGAAATAGGTAATGGACATATAATTCTGCACGTTCGCCGCCCGACGGGCAAGCTCGCCCTCCTCCACCGTGACAAAGCTGTCGCTCTGCCACATATAAATGGGGTCGGTCACGACGCTGTCGATCATGGTCTGCTCCTGAAAGACCGTGCCCTGCATCAGGATCGACTGCGCAGCGTCCAGCGACGGGGCTTCAGCGAGGATGTCCAGGAACAGATCGTCCGGCGCGCGCCCGCGCCGCTCTGCCAGCTCGCCAAACGGCGTGTTCGCAATTTCCGGCTGATACGGCGGCTGCACGAACAGCAGCCTGTCCCACTGCCCGGCGGCGAGGAAGCGCCAGTAGCGGTTCATGTCGCCCTTGACCTTTTCGCGCCCGGCGGGGTCGCGGAGCGTTTTCTGCGCCTCTTCCCAGCCGTTTGCGTACAGCCAGGGCGGCATCATCGCCAGCGCGTCGCCGGTGGCGAAGCACGTCGGCAGCATATCGCACAGCACGTTCAGATGCTCGATGCTGCGCGCGTCCTTCAGCATCTGCATTCCCTTTTGCAGGTATTCATTGGGGATGCCGTTGTCATATTTCACATTCAGGTGCGAGATCGTGCCGCGCAGACCCGTTTTGCGGATGACGTTCAAAAATTCGTTGATGGCTTCCAGAATGTATGTGCCCTCGTCGCGCATATGTGTGGAGTAGTTCGCGTCGTATTCCGCCGCGATGGCGGCAAGGCGCTCGACTTCCTCCGGGCGGGAGTTGATGCCGGGGACGAACTCCAGACCCGTGGAGAAACCCACAAAGCCCGCCTCCATCGCCTCACGCAAAAACGCTGCCATGGCGTCAAACTGCTCGGGCGTATAGTCGGTGGTGTACAGCCCCGCAAGGCGGCGCAGCGAGTTGTGCCCGCACAGCCACGCGGTGTTGATGGACGCGCCCATCGCGTCCATTTTATCCAGCACCGCCGCCATGCTCCCGCGCGGGGCGGGCGCGCGGCCGTAGTCATACACGCAGCGGACGCCGTCACCCGCCGGGTCAAAGGGGATGCCGCTCAGCACATGGCGCAGCGAGTAGCCGCAGTTGCCGACTACCTCGGTCGTCACGCCCTGCCGCACGGCGCTCTCCGCGCGCGGATTTGCCCAGATGGACTGGTCGGAATGCGTATGGGGGTCGATAAAGCCGGGGGTGACGTACTTGTGGTGCGCGTCGATGACGAGCGGCGCGCTCACACCCCGCAGGTCGCCGATGTAGTCGATCTTATCGCCGATGATGGCGATGTCCGCAAAGTAAGGCAGGTCGCCCGTGCCGTCCACGATCGTGCCGTTTTTGATAATAATATCCGGCTGGCGCTTATAAAAAGACATAGCTCCTCCAATTTACTGATTCTTATAACGGCAGCGCCACACGCTTCGGCAAGGCTGCTTGCCGAAGCGTGCGGGCATCGTTGCGCGGTGTTTTCAGTATTAAAGATGCAGCACGCGGTCGCGGATCTCCTGCGTTCTGCCCTGATTCCAGAACTGCGAGCCGATGTAGCCGCAGGTGCGGCGGGCGACGTTCATCTTCGACTGGTCGGTGTTGCCGCACTGCGGGCAGGCCCAGATGAGCTTGCCGTCCCGATCCTCCCGAATTTCGATCTCGCCGTCGTAGCCGCAGACCTGGCAGTAGTCGGATTTCGTATTGAGCTCCGCGTACATGATGTGCTCGTAGATGAACTGCATGACCTCCAGCACGGCGTCGATGTTGCCCTGCATATTCGGCACCTCGACGTAGCTGATCGCGCCGCCGGGCGAGAGCGCCTGGAACTGCGACTCGAACTGGAGCTTGTCAAAGGCGTTGATATGCTCGGTGACGTGGATATGGTAGGAGTTCGTGATATAGTTTTTGTCGGTGATGCCTTCGATCACGCCAAAGCGCTTTTGCAGGCACTGCGCAAATTTGTACGTCGTGGACTCCAGCGGCGTGCCGTAGAGGGAGAAGTCGATGTCGGTGGCTTCCTTCCAGCGCTTGCAGGCGTCGTTCATGTGCTGCATGATCTCCAGCGCGAAGGGCGTGGCGGCGGGATCGGTGTGCGATTTGCCGGTCATGTATTTGACGCACTCATACAGCCCCGCGTAGCCCAGCGAGATGGTGGAGTAGCCGCCGTAGAGCAGCTTGTCGATCGGCTCGCCCTTCGGAAGGCGCGCCAGCGCGCCGTACTGCCACAGGATGGGCGCGGCGTCCGAAAGCGTGCCGAGCAGGCGGTTGTGGCGGCACATCAGCGCGCGGTAGCACAGCTCCAGCCGCTCGTCAAAAATTTTCCAGAATTTATCGAGCGCGCCGCCGGAGGACAGCGCCACGTCCGGCAGGTTGATGGTGACCACGCCCTGATTGAAGCGCCCGTAATATTTCGGCTTGCCCGGCTCGTAATTGCCGGCGTTGGCGACATTGTTCCAGCCGCACCCCGAACGGTCGGGCGTGAGGAAGCTGCGGCAGCCCATGCAGGTGTACACGTCGCCGTGACCCGGCGTCTCGCCCTTGGAGAGCTTAAGCTGGCGCATTTTCTTTGCCGAGATATAGTCGGGCACCATGCGCTTGGCGGTGCACTTGGCGGCGAGCTTCGTCAGCTCCCAATACGGCGCGCCCTCATGGATATTATCCTCGTCCAGCACATAGATGAGCTTGGGGAACGCCGGGGTGATCCACACGCCCTTTTCGTTCTTCACGCCCTGAATGCGCTGCTTGAGCGTCTCTTCGATGATGATGGCAAGATCGTGCCGCTCCTGCTCATTGCGCGCCTCGCCGAGGTACATGAGCACGGTGATGAACGGCGCCTGCCCGTTGGTGGTCATGAGGGTGACGACCTGATACTGAATGGTCTGCACGCCGCGGCGAATTTCATCGCGCAGGCGCTCCTCCACGACCTTGCCCACCGCCGCCTCGTCCGGCGCAACGCCGAACGCGGACAGCTCCTCCAGCACGGACTTGCGGATCTTCTGGCGCGAAACGTCTACAAACGGTGCCAGGTGCGTGAGCGAAATGGACTGACCGCCGTACTGGTTGGAGGCGATCTGCGCGATGATCTGCGTGGCGATATTGCAGGCAGTCGAGAAGCTGTGCGGCTTTTCGATGAGCGTGCCGGAGATGACCGTGCCGTTTTGCAGCATATCCTCGAGGTTCACGAGGTCGCAGTTGTGCATATGCTGCGCAAAATAGTCGGCGTCATGGAAGTGGATGATGCCCGCCTCGTGCGCCTCCACCACATCCTGCGGCAGCAGCAGACGCTTGGACAGGTCCTTGGACACCTCGCCCGCCATATAGTCGCGCTGGACGGAGTTGACGGTGGGGTTCTTGTTGGAATTTTCCTGCTTGACCTCTTCGTTGTTCGACTCGATCAGGGTGAGGATCTTATCGTCAGTGGTGTTGGACTTCCGCACCAGCGTGCGGGTATAGCGGTAGGTGATGTATTTTTTGGCGACCTCATACGCGCCGTGCGCCATGATCTGGTGCTCGACAAGGTCCTGAATTTCTTCCACGCTCAGCGCGCGGTTCATCGACTGGCACGCCAGCTCCACACTCTCGGCGATGCGGCGAATTTGCATCGGCGTCAGCCGGTCCTCTTCCTCCACAACGTTGTTCGCCTTGGTGACGGCGGAGATGATCTTCATCAGATCAAACGCCGCCTCCGAGCCGTTTCGCTTGATGATCTTCATGGGTAAACGCTCCTCTCTTCTCAAAAACGCGGAAAAACCGTAACAAAATGACACTAAATATAGAAAGCCGCTCGCAATATGACCACAATATCTTGTGCTGCTGCAAACAAAACTATACACAAAAAACCGAACGCTGTCAAGAGTAATTTCAAATATATTGCGTGGTATTTTCCCGTGAAACACTATATCTTGTGTTTCACAGAAAAAAGCAGTTGCGTACCGCGCAAAACCGTGCTATACTTGCTGGGTAACCGATGATGATTCAGCGGTTGCCCAGGAAGAAGGGAGGGGCGCGCATGAATTACGCCAGCATCAAGCCCTGGGACATCGCCAACGGTCCGGGCGTGCGGGTGAGCCTGTTCGTCTCCGGCTGCACGCACCACTGCAAGGACTGCTTCAATCCCGAAACGTGGGATTTTGACTACGGCGAGCCGTTTGACGAGGCGGTCGAGGAAAAGATCCTCGCGCTTATGGCAAAGCCCTACATCCGCGGCATCACCTATCTCGGCGGCGAGCCATTTGACCCGCATAATCAGCCCGCGTTGCTCGCGCTCACGCGCAAGCTCCGCGCGCGTCTGCCGGAAAAGACCGTCTGGTCATTCACGGGCTATGTATACGGAAAAAATCTTCCGCAGGTGGACGGCGTGACGCAGGAGCTGCTGGGGCTTTTGGATGTGCTGGTGGACGGTCCGTTCATCGCAGACAAAAAAAATCTGACGCTGCGCTTCCGCGGGTCAGAGAATCAGCGGCTCATTGATATGCCGCAGACCTTAAAAACCGGCGCCGTCGTCCTGTGGGACGAGACGCAGTAGATAGAAGTAAGGAGCAAGCGTATGCTGAAGATCAAGATCCACTATTTTTCCCCCGACGCGCCGCGTCTGAAGATCACCGACAAGGGCGACTGGATCGACCTGTACTGCGCCGAGACGATGGAGCTGCACGCGGGCGATTTTACGCTCGTGCCGCTGGGCGTGTCGATGCAGCTGCCGGCAGGGTATGAGGCGCGCACCGCGCCGCGCTCGTCCACGTTCAGGCGCTGGGGCATTTTGCAGGCAAATTCCGTCGGCGTGATCGACAACAGCTATTGCGGCACGAACGACGAATGGAAGCTCCCCGTCTATGCCACGCGCGACACGGTGCTGGAAAAGGGCGACCGTATCTGCCAGTTCCGCATTTTTGAGACCCAGCCCGCGCTCGAATTTGAAGAGTGCGACACGCTCTCGGAGGTGGACCGCGGCGGCTTCGGCTCGACCGGCAGAAAATAAGCAAACTATAAAAACAGCCGCGGGCGTTGCCCGCGGCTGTTGCTTTTTTATTTCTTCTTTTCGGCGTTTTGCAGCTTGATCTGTCGTCTGTTCAAAACTTCCTCGCTCATGGGCTGGATGTCGCCCGCGCGCTGGAGCGCCTGCTTGGTGAGCATCGGTCCGACCAGCTCGTAGATGAGGATGGCAAAGAGCGTGATATTGCAGATCAGCTCCCCTGCCTCGCCAAGCTCGCGCGCGGTCACGCACATACCCAGCGCCACGCCTGCCTGCGGCAGGAGCGTGATGCCGAGGTTATGGTACACGCTGCGGCTGCATCCCAGCGCCCGGGCGCTGCAATACGCGCCGAGGTACTTGCCCGCCGAGCGCGCCACGACGTACAAAAGTCCCAGCAGCACGATCATGAGGTTCGCAAACACGTCCAGCTCCAGCTCCGCGCCGCTGAGCACGAAAAACAGCGCAAACAGCGGGGACGTCCAACGGTCCGCCTTTTCCATCAGCTCGTCCGAGAGCGGACAGAGGTTACAGAACATCGTGCCGAGCATCATGCACACCAGCAGCGACGAGAAGCCGACCGTGACCGGTCCGATCTGGAACTCCAGCTTTGCCAGCGACACCGTAAGGAACACGAACGCGATGGTCATGTTCAGGCGGTTGGTGTTGGAGTTGAAGAGCTTTTCGATCTTTGTGAGGATCGCGCCCAGCAGCGCGCCCAGCCCCAGCGACAGCACGATCTCCACGATGGGATTGACAAGGATGGAGACAAGGTCGAACGAGCCGACGTGCATCGCCTTGGCGATGCCGAACGACACCGCGAACACGACCAGACCCACCGCGTCGTCCAGCGCGACGATGGGCAGCAGCAGATCAGTCAGCGGACCCTTTGCCTTATACTGCCGCACGACCATCAGCGTGGCAGCGGGCGCGGTAGCGGTGGCGATCGCGCCAAGGGTGATCGCCTGCTCCACATTCAAAAGCTGCGGGAAGAGCAGGTGGAACACCAGCAGCGCCAGATCGACCAGCACCGTGGCGCTCAGCGCCTGCACGATGCCGATGACAGTCGCCTGCTTGCCGGTCTGCCGGAGCTGCGAAAGCCGGAACTCATTGCCGATGGAAAAGGCGATGAAGCCCAGCGCCACATCGGAAACAAGGCTCAGACGCTCGACCTCCGCCATGGAGGTAAAGCCCAGCCCCTCGATGCCGAGTCTGCCGAGGCAGAACGGCCCGATGAGCACGCCCGCGACCAGATACGCCGTCACGGACGGCAGACCCAGCGGCTTTGCCAGCCGGGTCATCAAAAGTCCCGCCAGAATGGCGACGGACAGAGAGAGTAAGATCTGCATACTAAATATCCTGCGTTTTCTTTCAAGATTATTCGCCGCTTTTCGCAACGCAGGCTATTATAGCACTTTGGATGCAAATTGCAATGGGTTTTTCACCCGCTCCGCCGAAAAAATCGCAGAAAAAAGCCTCGCGGAGCTTTGTGCCCGCCGGCGCGGTCGCAACGCGCGCAGCGGGGAGCGGAAAGCCGCTCCCCGCCCTTCATGTAGCTCAGCAGCCGCTGTCGCAACCGCAGCCGCAGCCATTGCCGCCGTTGCCGAGCACGAAGATGATGACCAGAATGATGATCCACCACCAACTGTTGCCAAAGGCGCAGATGCCGGAAGAATTACAAGACATAACGAAACCTCCTGAAATAATGTCGTAGCGAATCTCGCCCGCTCATTCCATGTTATGCAGGCGGCTCAAAACGGTGCGTCCGGCGCATAGATTTCTTCCAGCGAGCCGAAGCGGTAGCCCGCCTCCTCCCAGCGCGTGAGCAGATCGTCCAGGATCGCCGCGTTCGTGGCGGACGTGCTGTGCAGCAGCACGATCGCGCCCGGATGCGTGCGCGGCAGGAGCTTGGAAAACGCCTCCTCCGCCGTGGGCTGGTCGTCCTGAAGCCAGTCAACGTAGGCAAGGCTCCAAAATACCGTCCGATACCCCAGCGCCTGCGCCATGCGCAGGTTTTCCTCGCTGTAAACGCCCTGCGGCGGGCGGTAATATTTTTTCATCGCCTGCCCGGTCAGCTCGCGGTATTTTTCCTCCACGCGCGTCAGCTCCGCAGAAAAAGCCTGCTCCTCCGCGATGCGGGACATATCGTAGTGATGCCAGGTATGATTGCCGACCAGATGCCCCTCGTCCGCCATACGCTGCACCAGCTCCGGCGCGGTCTCCAGATAATTTCCCACGACGAAAAACGCAGCCTTGGCATTGTGCGCCTTCAGCGTGTCGAGAATTTGCGCGGTGCAGCCGTTTTCGTAGCCCGCGTCAAATGTGAGATAGAGCACCTTCTCTTCCGTGTCGCCGAGATACACCGCGTCGTACCGCCGCAGCGACGCGGCGTCGGCATTGCCGATGGGCGGCTCGCCCGTCTCGCGGAAGCTCAGACCCCACGAGCCGGTCTCGATCGCGTCATGCAGACCGAACATTGCCGAAACGCCGCCGCAGAACAGCACCACCGCCAGCGCCACCGCCAGCAGCCGCGCATTTTGCCGGATAAAACGGATCATAGAAACACCCCCGCTCTATCCTATGGCGCGCGGGACGGGCGCAGACCCGTCCGGGTGAGTTTTTCTGCACCGGGGATTGACAGCGGCGGCGCGGTGCGATACACTGCCGGTAGAATTTTAGAATTGGGGGATATGAGATGAATCACGCGGAAGAGGTTGCAAAATTCGCCGCTATTTTGGAGCAGAAGGGGCTTTTGAGCGGCATTGAGGGGAATATTTCGGTCATTGACCGCGAGACGGGGCATATTTTCATCACACCCTCGCGGCGGATGAAGCTGCTGCTCACGCCGGAGGATATTTGCGTGGTGGATGCAAACGGCGAGCAGGTCGGCGGCACTGGACGGCGGTCGAGCGAATTTTTCCTGCACGAGGCGATCTACCGCGCCCGCCCGGATGTCAGCGCCGTCGTACACAGCCACAGCCCGTACCTCACGGCGTATGCGCTGCGCTATGAAGACCTTGTCGTGCCGGAGACGGCGTCGATCCGCGGCTTTTTCCCGCGCATGGTCTGCCTGCCCTTCGGGCAGCCGGGCACGCATGAGATCCACCGGGGCATCGAAAACGCGTTGGCGCAGTGCCCGGTCTGTCTGCTCGGCGGACACGGCGCGGTGAGCGTCTCCGGCACGCTGGAGGACGCCGCCGCCCTCCTCTGCGCCGCAGAGAATACCGCAAAGGCGCTTTGGGTGGCAAGGATGATGGGGTAAATCGCAAAATCCGCCCCTACGCAAATTTGATGGTTTTACGGCTTCCCCGCAGGTCATGCGGGCGCAAAAAAGACGTCCCTCCCGGGACGTCTTTTCCTTTATTTCTTCTTTGCGCTGCCAAGATAGGCGTCTTTGACTTCTTCGTTTTCCAGCAGCTCCTGACCTGCGCCCTGCATGAGGATTGTACCGTTCTGGATGACATAGGCAAGGTCGGCGATCTTGAGCGCCATGTTCGCGTTCTGCTCGATGAGCAGCACCGTGATGCCCTGTTTGTTGATCTCGCGGATGATGTCGAAAATGCCCTTGACGACGATCGGCGCAAGACCGAGCGACGGCTCGTCCATCATGATGAGCTTCGGGCGCGCCATGAGCGCTCTGCCCACCGCAAGCATCTGCTGCTCTCCGCCGGAGAGCGTGCCGGCAAGCTGCCATTCGCGCTCCTTCAGGCGCGGGAACAGGCTGTAAACGTTCGCAAGATCGTCCTTCAGGCTGTCCTTGCGCAAATATGCGCCGATGCGCAGGTTTTCCTCCACCGTGAGGTTCGGGAACACGCGGCGTCCCTCTGGCACGAGCGTGACGCCCTGCGAGACGATGAAGTCGGACGATTTGCCGGTCAGCACCGTTCCCTCCAGCTCGACCGTGCCGCTCTTGGGCTTCACAAGCCCCGCGATGGTTTTGAGCGTGGTCGATTTTCCTGCGCCGTTCGAGCCGATGAGCGTGACGATCTTGCCCTTGGGCACATCCAGATCGATGCCGCGCACGGCTTCAATGCCACCGTAGGAGACGACCAGACCGCGGATCTCCAGAATATTTCTCGGATCATTCATCTTCGTCCACCCCCAGATATGCGTCGATGACGCGCTGATCGTTCTGAATGTCCGCCGGGACGCCCGCGGCGATCAGCTTGCCGAAGTCGATGACGTAAATGCGGTCGGAAATATCCATAACGAGATCCATATGGTGCTCGATCAAAAACACCGTCAGACCAAATTCGTCGCGGATGCGGCGGATAAACGCCGTCAGGTCCTCCGTTTCCTGCGGGTTCATGCCGGCGGCCGGCTCGTCGAGCAGCAGCAGCTTCGGCTCGGTCGCAAGAGCCCGGGCGATCTCCAGACGGCGCTGCTTGCCGTAGGGCAGGCTCGTCGCCAGCTCGTCCTTTTCATTTTCCAGACCGACGATCTTCAGCAGCTCCAGCGCGCGCTCGCGCTGCGCCTGCTCTTCTTTATGATTCAGGCGGAACGCGGCGGTGAAGAGGTTGCTCGTGCGGCGGACGTGCATGGCGGTCAGGACGTTTTCAAACGCCGTCATGGACGAAAACAGCCGGATATTCTGGAACGTGCGCGCGATGCCGCGGCGCGTGATAGCGTCGGGCGTGAGCGAGACGGACTTCGTGTACATCCCGTTATGTTCGCCCGCGTACAGGCGCTTCATCTTGCCGCGCGGGAAATTTTCGGCGATGGTCTCGCCGCAATACTCAATTTTGCCGTTGGTCGGCTCGTACACGCCGGTGACGCAGTTGAACGCCGTGGTCTTGCCCGCGCCGTTCGGACCGATGAGCGCGACGATCTCGCCTTCGTTTATCTCCATCGACAGGTTATTGACCGCGATGACGCCGCCGAACTGCATGGTCACATTTTCGAGTTTCAGAACAGGCTTCATTCCACACGATCTCCTTTCTGTCTGCCCCGCCTGCGCAGCAGGTCGGTCAGCTCGCGGTCGCCCATGATGCCCTTGCGGAAGAACAGCACGACCACCATGATGATGACCGACACGACCGCCATACGGAAGCCGTTTTTGAACACGCCGGGGGCTTCGATGCCGAGGAATTTCCCGGAGTCCAGACCGCGCAGCAGCCATTCCAGGCTGGCAACATACAAAAAGCTCGTGAGGATCGACCCGGTGAGCGAGCCGATGCCGCCGATGACCACGATGAGCAGAATTTCATACGTCATCGTGCTCTTAAACGACAGCGCCTGCACCGTGCCCATGTACATCGCCAGCATCCCGCCGCCGACGCCGGCGAAGAAGGACGAGATGATAAACGCCGCGCGCTTGTGGTGCGCGAGGTTGATGCCCATCGCCTCCGCCGCGACCTCATCGTCGCGGATTGCCTTGAACGCCCGTCCGTAGGTCGAGTTGACGAGCAGCAAGATCATGCCGATGAATACGGCGATGAGGATGAGATATGCCGTCGCGCCGCCAAGCTCCGGATAGTTTTGCAGCAGGTTCGACGCATTCGTAAGAGGACCGAGGGCGCTCCACTGGATGAGCGCGCGCAGAATTTCGGCAAAGCCGAGCGTTGCGATGGCGAGGTAGTCCGAGCGCAGGCGCAGCACCGGCAGACCGATAAGGTACGCGACCAGACCCGCGATCATGCCGCCAATGAGCAGCGCGAGGAGCATCCCAACGATCGGACCGACCGATTCGCCGAAGATGCCGGAAAAGACCTCCGGCAGGGAGAATTTGACGATGCCGCCGTCAAAATACTGGTACACGCCCGCGCGCTTGGCAACGGGGATGGACAAAATGGCGTAGGCATACGCGCCGAGCAGCATAAAGCCCGCCTGACCGAGGGAGAACAGACCCGTAAAGCCGTTGAGCAGGTTCATGGACACGGCGACGAGCGAATACACGCACGCCTTTTTGATGACCTTGATGGCGATGTGATAGCTGGGGAGCTTCGCGTCGAGGAAAATTGCCGCCGCCAGCACGATGAGCAGAATGAGCGCCAGAATGAGGCTTTCACGATGATTGTTCTTCTTCATGCCAAAGCCTCCTTACACCTTGTCGGTGACCTTTTCACCGAACAGACCCGTGGGCTTGACGCACAGCACCACGATGAGGATGACGAACGTGAACGCGTCGGAGAACGTGGGCTGGATCGCCTTGATGAGCTCCTCGCACAGACCGATGATGAACGCGCCCACGACCGCGCCGGGGATCGAGCCGATGCCGCCGAACACCGCCGCGACGAACGCCTTGAGTCCCGGCATACTGCCCGAGCCGATGGCGACGTTGGGGTAGTTCGTAAAGTACAGCATCGCGCCGACGGCTGCCAGCGCCGAGCCGATGACGAATGTAAAGGAGATGACGGAGTTGATCTTCACGCCCATGAGCTGCGCCGTTTCAAAATCCTTGGACGCGGCGCGCATGGCAAGCCCGACCTTTGTCTTTTTCGTCAGCCACACCAGCAGCAGCACGAGCCCGATCGTCAGCACCGGCGTGACCAGCGTGACGCGCTTGGTGGACGCGCCGAGGACGCTGATGGTGTCGGAGATCCAGGGGATGGGGTTCGTGACCGGCTGCGGCTGCCCGCCGGTGATGTAGAACGCGAGGTTCTGGATGAGATAGCTCACGCCGATGGCGGAGATCATGAGCGACATACGCGGCGCGGTGCGCAGGGGCTTATACGCCGCGCGCTCGATGAGAAAGCCCAGCAGCGCCGTGGCGACGATGACCAGCGGCAGCGCGATGTACATCGGCATGGACGCCGAGGCGTACACCATGATGAGCCCCGCGACCATGAACACATCGCCGTGGGCGAAGTTGATGAGCCGCAGGATGCCGTAGACCAGCGTATAGCCGATGGCGATCAGCGCGTACTGACCGCCGGCGGAAATGCCGTTAATAATGTAGGGAAGCAGTCCTTGCATAAGCGGGGTCCTCCTGAAGATCGTATGGGATAACGGAGAATCCCCGCGCCCGATCGCGCAAAAGACTAAATCCGCCGCGCGGATCTTCCGTTATCGTGATAAAACAAATAAACGCGCAGGACCTGGCGGGGCGTTAGCCCCGCCAAGTCCGAATTTGAAGCGGTTTTCGTTTGAGAATCGTGTCTATGACGCCGCTTATTCAACGCCCTGAACCGCGTAGAACTCCCAAACGCCGGTCTCGGTGTTCGCGGCCTTGATGTACGCGGTGTCGCGCTTGGCGTCGCCGATCTCATCAAAGGCGATCTTGCCGGACACGCCTTCGTAGGTGACGGACGGCAGAGCCTTCAGCACGTCGGCAGGCGCGGCAGAGCCGGCGGCCTTCAGCGCCTCGAGCGCGGTGAAGTAGGCGTCATAGCCCATCGCGGTCACAGCCGCGACCATGTCGTTGCCGCCGTTGTTGGTCAGTGCATCGGCGTTGGCGTTCATCCATTCCTTGATGCCGGAGTCAAATTCCGGCGCGCCGCCCTCCTGATAGAAGGTGGTGACCTTGATGCTCACGTCCTTGCCCTTGGCGGACTCGACGACCATGTTATTGTCCCATGTATCAGAGCCGAGCAGCTCGCCCGTATAGCCCTGTGCGGAGGCAGCCTCGATGATGAGCTGCGCGTAGTTGGTGGAGACCGGCGCCATGATGACGCCCGCGCCCGCGGACTGCGCGTTATTGATGTAGGAGACGAAGTTGGCAGTGCCCTCCGGGAAGTCCTCGGAGATGACCGTGCCGCCGAGCGCCTTGAACGCCTCGGAGAAGTAGTAGACCAGACCCTGGTCATAGTCGGAGCCGAGCATCGCGAGCGTGTACGCGGTGGTCACGCCCAGCTCCTTGTAGGCGTAGTTGGCGAGGACCGTGCCCTGGAACGGGTCGAGGAAGCAGATGCGGAAGTAGACATCGCAGTCCGCGGTGACCTGCGGGTTGGTGCAGGAAACGCCGATGGCGGGCACGCCCGCTTCGGCAAAGACCTTGCCGCCGGCAGTGGACACGCTCGAGCCGTAAGAGCCGAGCACGATGGACACGTCGCGGTTGACGAGCTCCGCCGCGGCGGACGGACCGTTTTCGGCAGTGGTGCGGTTATCGACGATCTCGAGCTTGACGTCATAGGTCTCGCCGCCGATCTCGACGGTGGGCTGCACATAGTTTGCATACTGCATACCCAGAATTTCCTGCTTGCCGCCCGCGCCGTTGTCGCCGGTCTGCGGCTCGTACACGCCGATCTTTACGACTTTGTTGCCGCTTTCGGAAGTGGCAGCGTCGGCGGAAGCGTCGCTGGACGCGTCAGCCGCGGGCTTGCCGCCCGCGCAGCCTGCCAGCAGGCACAGCGCCAGAGAACATACAAGAATGAGTGCAAGGATCTTTTTCATGGTTTTCCTCCTTCTCGACTGCCGGAGCAGCCATCACTGCGGGATTTTGGGAATGCCGCGCCGTGTGTCCGCGCCACGCGGACGAGTGTTCACGACAAGAGCATTTTTATAGTTCCCTATTATAGCGACCCGTTCCAGTAAATGCAAGAGTTTTCTTTCAAAAAACCGCAAAAAATTCCGCCAGAGCAAAATGCCCTGCCGGAACAGCATTTTTGCCTTCCCCATGTGGGGAAGGTGGCGCGAAGCGCCGGATGAGGAGAAGGGTAGTACGTTCTGAGATGTTGCCACGTTTCGGATCAAAAACGCGATGCAGCTAAAAAAATAAGAACGCTTCCCCTCATCAGTCGCCTGCGGCGACAGCTTCCCCCCAAGGGGAAGCCCGTGGCTTTTTGCAGATCCGCTGTGCTTGCATCGCACCCTTGCCTCCCCCTTTGGGGGAGGTGTCCGAGCGCAGCGAAGGACGGAGAGGGTAAGCAAGGAAGACCCTCTCAGTCGCCTTCGGCGACAGCTCTCCCAGAGGGAGAGCCAAGTACCCCCTCAGTCAGCTTCGCTGACAGCTCTCCCAAAGGGAGAGCCAAGTACCCTCTCAGTCGCCTTCGGCGACAGCTCTCCCAGAGGGAGAGCCAAGGGACTTCTGCAAACCTCCGCCGTGCCGCTTAATCGGTAAACGTATACCGCACCAGTGTGCCCTTGCCGTCGCCGGTGGTGATGACGGTATCCCCGGCGGCATTTTTGCCGCTGTCGAGCACCGGGTAGCGCCCGTTCCGGGCGACATATTCCTCGGGACTTGCCGCCGTGATCTCCAGAAATTCCTTTTTGCTGTGTGCCTCGCCCCCGCAGGGGTTGATGGTCTCGATGAGCAGCTCGTATTCGTTCATAAAACAGCCTCCTTTTTTGAACTAGTGTACCACAAATGGCATGCGCCATGCAAATGGGCGCTTTTCACAAAAAACGCGGAGAAGGGACGTGCCCTTCTCCGCATCTGATTTATTCTTCCGGGCTGAACTGGTCTTTGCCGACGCCGCAGAGCGGGCAGACCCAATCCTCAGGGACTTCCTCCCACGGTGTGCCGGGGGCGACGCCATTGTCGGGATCGCCGGCTTCCGGGTCGTAGACGTAGCCGCAGATGTCGCAGACGTATTTTTCCATAGCTGTTCTCCTTATATTGAATCAGCCGCTGAGCCGTTCAGAAATGATCCCCATGATCTTATCATGGCAGCCGCCGCAGCCCGTTGAGCACTGCGTCATCGCCTGCACCTGCCGGAACTCCTCCTCCACGTCGGAAAAGTGCGCGCTCCGATGCAGCGCATCGTCGATGTCCGCCAGCGTGACGTGCTTGCAGTGACAGATCTCGGTGTTCTCTGTATAGTCCATGGCTTATTTCCCAAAGTAGCGGTCGAGCAGACCCTTGAGGGCGCGGCCGTGACGAGCCTCATCGCGCGCCATTTCGTGCACGGTGTCGTGGATGGCGTCCAGACCGTTCTTCTTGGCGCAGCCCGCCAGCTCGAACTTGCCCGCGGTCGCACCGAACTCGCAGTCCACGCGCCACTTGAGGTTATCCTTCGTGGTCGCCTTCATGTTCGCTTCCAGATCCTCGCCGAGCAGCTCTGCAAACTTTGCTGCGTGCTCCGCCTCTTCATACGCCGCCTTTTCCCAGTACAGACCGATCTCAGGATAGCCCTCGCGGTGCGCGATGCGCGCCATGCACAGGTACATGCCCACCTCGCTGCACTCGCCGTTGAAATTCGCCATGAGCTGCTCGAAGATATACTTCTTATCCTCGGCGGAGATGTCGGGGTTATTCTTGACGGTCTTGGCATAGATGCCGTACTCATGCTCGGCAGCCAGCTTCATCTCGCCCTTGACTTCCTCGAACATTTCCTTCTTTGCCTTGCAGACGGGGCAGACATCGGGCGCTTCCTCGCCCTCGTAGACGTAACCGCAGACCTTGCACACAAATTTTTTCATTTTGATTTACCTCCATTGTTTTGATCCGTTTAGTTGAGTTTTTTATTTTTGCAGCTTCGGCACAGCCCGTAGTAATGCAGGCGGTAGCCGGAGAGCTTTGCACCGAGCTGCGTCTGCACCTGCTCCAAAAGTGCATCCGGCAGCGCGGGAGCTTCAAAGTCGATGACCGCGTTGCACGCGGTGCAGATAAAATGATCGTGCGGGGCGGTGTTGCCGTCAAAGCGTTCGATGCCGCCGACCGTGCCCAGCGATTCGACCAGCCCCTCGTCCTTGAACATGGCGAGGTTGCGATAGACCGTGGCGAGGCTCAGATCGGGAAATTCGTCCTTCAGGTGCGAATAGACCCACTCCGCAGCCGGGTGCTCGGTCGTACTGCGCACGCATTCCAGGATGGCGTCGCGCTTGCGGCTGTATTTTCGGACTGCCATGCGCATCCCTCCAAACCAATAATAATTATCATTTGCAAGTTAATTATATAAGAATGATTTTCATTTGTAAAGTGGCAATTTGCACAAAAACTGCCGCAAAAATGCAGCACGATGCTGTGCGCCAAAACGCCGATTTACATTCCCTCGTGCTTGTGATACTATTTATACAGAAATGGGGATGAAGCGGTATGACACTCGATCTGACACGCGGCACGCCGTGGAAGGGCGCGCTGCGCTTTGCGCTGCCGCTGCTGCTGGGGAATTTATTGCAGCAGCTCTACAACACTGCCGACACCATCATCGTCGGCAACTATGTGAGCGACCGCGCGCTGTCCGCCGTCGGCTCGTGCACGAGCCTGACGATGCTCTTTACGGCGCTGGCGCTGGGCTTTTCCATCGGCGCGGGCGTGCTGGTCGCGCAGTATTTCGGCGCGCAGAAGCTGGACGAGGTGCGGTGCATCGCGTCCACGTCCATCGTGCTGTTTCTGGCGCTCGGCGCGGGGATGAGCGTGCTCGGCGTGGTGCTCACGCGCCCGCTGCTGACGGGTCTGCTGCAAACACCCGCAGCGCTGCTGGAAATGGCGGTCACTTACTTTATGATCTACGCGGCGGGACTGATCTTCCAGTTCGGCTACAACATCACCGCCGCGATCCTGCGCGCCATCGGCGACAGCAAGGCGACGCTGTATTTTCTTTTTGCCTCGTCGCTTCTGAACGTCGTGCTCGACCTGCTGCTGGTGGCGGTTGTCAAGATGGGCGTTGCCGGTGCGGCGGTGGCGACGGTCATCTCGCAGCTTCTCTCGTGCGTGCTGAGCTTCTGGTATATGCACAAAAAGTACGAATTTCTGCGTTTTTCGCCGCGGGAGCTGCGCTTTGAGCCGAAACTTGCGCGGCGCGTGCTCACCATCGGCGCGCCGATGGCGGTGCAGCAGTCGGTCGTCTCGTGCGGCTTCATGTTCATGCAGCGGCTCGTCAATTCCTGCGGCGAGGATATGGTCGCGTCGTTCACCGTGGGCTGCCGCATTGAAAATTACCTCATCCTGCCCACACTCTCGTTCCAGAGCACCATGGCGACGTACACGGGGCAGAACATCGGCGCAAAGCAGCCGGAGCGCGTGAGCCGCGGGCTGCGGCAGGTCATTGGGCTTGCGATCTGCATCACGCTGCCGCTGAGCGCGGTCGCGTATTTCCTCGCGCCGCAGATCATCGCGCTGTTTGCCATCAGCGGGCAGGCGGCGGCGTACTGCACGCAGCATCTGCATCTGGCGGCATGGGCAGTGCTCGTGTTCGCGGTCTATTTTCCCTGCAACGGGCTGCTTCAGGGCGCGGGCGAGGGGCTGTATGCCACCGCCTGCGCGGCGCTGGCGCTGGGCGTGCGCGTGGCGCTGGCGTATCTGCTTGTCAAAACGGCGCTCTTCGGCGTCGCCGCCATCTGGTGGAGTCAGCTTCTGGCGTGGGTCGTGACGCTCATCTTCTGCTACTGCCACTACTTCCGCGGGACGTGGAAAACCAGATCGCTCGTCAAATAATATTATAATGTAGGAGGATCTTACCGTGCAAAGCCGGTTTTACGCGCTCATCTCCCGGATGCGCTACATCGGGCGCTGGGGGCTCATGCGCAACACCTTTCAAGAAAATATTCAGGAGCACAGCCACATGGTGGCGGTGCTGGCGCACGCGCTGGCGCTCATCCAGCGCGACATTCTGCACGAGCCCGCCGATCCGGACCGCTGCGCATCGGCGGCGCTGTTCCACGACGCGTCAGAAATTCTGACGGGCGACCTGCCCACGCCGATCAAGTATTATAACCCCGCCATCAAGCAGGCGTACAAGCAGGTGGAGGCGATCAGCTGCGAAAAGCTGCTGGCGCTGCTGCCGGAGGCGCTGCAGGAGAGCTACCGCCCGCTGCTGCTGGAGTCGGACGAGCAGGTCGCATGCATCGTCAAGGCGGCGGATAAGCTCTCGGCACATATCAAATGTCTGGAGGAGCAGAAAGCGGGCAACGCCGAGTTCGACTCCGCCGCCCGCCAGACGAGAGAAGCGTTGGAGCAGATGAAGCTGCCGTGTCTGGATTATTTCATGGAGCACTGCTTGGATAGCTTCCGCTTGACGCTGGATGAGCTGGAATAAAAAAGAACCCCGGGAGAGAACATTCTCCCGGGTTTTTACATACTCCCCCGGAATACTCGTAGGGGCGGGGCTCTGCCCCGCCCGGCGGTACGCACCTGCAAACACGAATGTACCGATGCGAATCCGCACACTGTTTGTAGGGGTCGCCGTTTGTTGTGCGAATTTGATGGTGCGCCGTATGCGGGCGGGGTAGAACCCCGCCCCTACGCAAAATAATTACTTCTTCACTATTCACTATTACTTCTCACCTATCCTGCCCCGCCCCTACATTACGACGAAACGTGGCGACAGCTCAGAATGCACAACTTCTGATCCCTTCAGTCAGCTTCCCTTGGCCACCAAGGGAAGCCTTTTCATGCGGTATAAAACCGTCCAAAAATCAAAAACTCTTTTGTGCAGGATTACAAATTTTATCATGAAAATTTTTTCATTTTCACTCTAAAAACAGTTGAAATCTGCGATGTTTTGTCATAGAATATGCTTGCTTACGTTTGTGGGCGAAAAATGTGCTTTTCCCGGAGGCGTGATATGCTCAACATTGTTCTGGTCGAGCCGGAGATCCCGGCGAATACCGGCAACATCGCCCGCACCTGCGCCGCCACCGGGAGCGTGCTGCATCTGATCAAGCCGCTCGGCTTTGATATTTCGGACAAGGCGGTCAAGCGCGCGGGGCTGGATTACTGGCATCTGGTGGACGTGCGCGTGTACGAAAACCTGGACGACTTTTTCGCCCGGAACGATGTGCGGACCATGCGTCTGTTCTCCACCAAGGCGCCGCGCAGCTACGCCGAGGCAGCGTATCCCGACGGCTGCTTCCTCTTCTTCGGAAAGGAGACGAAGGGTCTGCCGGAGGAATTTTTAGCCGCGCACTTTGATGATTGCGTGCGCATCCCCATCCGCGCGGCGGCGCGGAGCCTGAATTTGAGCAATTCGGTCGCCGTGGGCGTGTTTGAGGCGCTGCGGCAGCAGGATTTTCCGCATCTGCTGGGGCAGGGCGGGATGGTAAACTGGTAATTGACATTAAGGAGGGTCCTTATGAACTACAACAAGAAATCCATTGAAGACATCGACGTTCACGGCAAGCGCGTGCTCTGCCGCTGCGACTTCAACGTCCCCACCAAGGCTGGCGTCATCACCAGCGACAAGCGCATCGTCGCCGCGCTGCCGACCATCGAATATCTGGTCAAGCACGGCGCGCGCGTCATCCTCTGCTCCCACATGGGCAAGCCCAAGGGCGAGGTCAAGCCTGAGCTGTCGCTGAAGATCGTTGCCGACCGCCTGTCCGAGCTGCTGGGTCAGCCCGTGAAGATGGCGCAGGACGTCGTGGGCGAGAGCGCGCAGTCCCTTGCCGCGTCCCTCAAGGACGGCGAGGTCATGCTGCTGGAAAACACCCGCTTTGAAAAGGGCGAGACGAAGAACGACCCTGAGCTGTCGAAGAAGCTCGCCTCTCTCGCGGACATTTTCGTGAACGACGCGTTCGGCACGGCGCATCGCGCCCATTCGTCCACTGCGGGCGTCGCCGACTATCTGCCCGCCGTCTGCGGCTACCTCATCCAGAAGGAGATCGGCGTGATGGGCAAGGCGCTTGCCGATCCCGAGCGTCCGTTCGTCGCCATCCTCGGCGGCGCAAAGGTCTCCGACAAGCTGAACGTCATCAACAATCTGCTGGAAAAGGTCGATACGCTCATCATCGGCGGCGGCATGGCATACACCTTCCTCGCCGCCAAGGGCTACGGCATCGGCAAGTCCCTGTTTGACGCGGAAAAGGTCGATTACTGCAAGGACATGATGAAGAAGGCGGAGGAAAAGGGCGTGAAGCTCCTGCTGCCGGTCGATACCGTCATCGCCGCGTCCTTCCCCGATCCCATTGACGCGCCCATCGACGTCAAGACCGTGGATGTGGACGCCATCCCCGCCGACATGGAGGGCATGGACATCGGCGAAAAGACCCGCGCGCTGTTTGCGGACGCTGTGAAGAGCGCCAAAACGGTCGTTTGGAACGGTCCGATGGGTGTGTTTGAGAACCCGACGCTTGCCAAGGGCACGATCGCCGTGGCGCAGGCGCTGGCGGATTCCAGCGCCATCACCATCGTCGGCGGCGGCGACTCCGCGGCGGCGTGCGAGCAGCTCGGCTTTGCCGATAAGATCACGCACATCTCCACCGGCGGCGGCGCGTCCCTGGAGTTCCTCGAGGGTCTGGAACTGCCTGGTATCGCCTGCCTTCAGGATAAGTAATACCCACGGCTTCCCCTCGGAGGGCAGATTCCCCCTATCAGGGGGAAATGTCCCGAAGGGGCAAAGGGGGTAGGGATAGCTGTCAGCCGAAGGCTAACTGATGAGGGGATGCGTTCTTATTTTTGAGCTGTCACGCGTTTTGAGCGCACCAAAGCCTCCCCTTGGTGACCAAGGGGAGGTGGCACGGCGCAGCCGTGACGGAAGGGATGAGAAGGTGTGCGTTTTGCCGCACTGCCGCGGGTGCTCTAAAACCTGCAACGTTCTGATCCCTTCAGTCGCCTCCGGCGACAGCTTCCCTTGATCGCCAAGGGAAGCCTTTGAATGGTGCAAACGCAGAACATCTCAAAACGTACCACCCTTCTCCTCATCCGGCTCACTTCGTTCGCCACCTTCCCCACATGGGGAAGGCATTTCACAGGAAATTGGAAAACCATATTCATTAGGAGCAGAGAAAATCATGAACAGAAAATATCGCAAGACTGTCATCGCCGGCAACTGGAAGATGAACAAGACGCCGTCGGAAACCAAGGCGTTTATGACCGAATTTAAGACCATCATGCCCAAGGGTCGCTGGTGCGACGTGGCACTGTGCGTGCCCGCCGTGTGCATCCCCGCCGCCGTGCGCGCCATGCGCGAGACGCGCGTGGGCATCGGCGCTGAAAACTGCAACGCCAACGCCTCCGGCGCCTACACCGGCGAGATCGCCGCGAATATGCTCGTGGACGCGGGCTGCAAGTACGTCATCCTCGGTCACTCCGAGCGCCGCGCCATGGGCGAGACGGACGCCGACGTGAACGCCAAGGTCCTCGCGGCGCTGGAAAACGGTCTGTCCCCCATCCTCTGCGTGGGCGAAAGCCTGGAGCAGCGCGAGACGGGCATCACCACCGAATGGATCACCATGCAGATCAAGGCCGGTCTGTGCGGCGTCGGCGAGGACAAGATCCGCAAGATCATCATCGCCTATGAGCCCATCTGGGCGATCGGCACGGGCAAGACCGCCACGCCGGAGCAGGCGGAGGAGGTCTGCGAGAACATCCGCGCCGTGGTGCGCAAGCTGTACGGTGCAAAGGTCTCCCGCGCCATCTCCATCCTCTACGGCGGCTCTATGAACGAGAAGAACGCGTTTGATCTGCTGGCGCAGCCGGACATCGACGGCGGTCTCATCGGCGGTGCGTCCCTCGTGCCCGAAAAGTTCGTCAAGATCATTGAGGCAGCCAACCAGCCCACGGCTTGATCGTTTCAAAAATACTTTTTGAAACGATCTCAAACGGAAACAAGTTTCCGTTTGAAAAGGCTTGCACTGCGCTGCACGCATAATTTTTGCGCAGAGCGCAAAAATTCTACTTCGACGCTTCGCTCTGCATAAGTTCGACTTAGCCAAGTGCGCTGCGCAAGGCTTGCGCCCTTGGAGTCTCACTTAATTCCGCTCCGTGAGCTGTATTTTTGCCGACGTACACGCCGCCGGCAAAAATGATTCAAATCGCTTTCGCCGCCGCGGCGGCGAAACTCTGCGAGGCTTTGTGTTCTAAAACCGCCCCGTTCCATTTGGAACGGGGCGAGTTTTTATGCTTCCTTGCCGGTTATTTTGTTGTATAAGCCCCACAAATACTCCGGCGTCGCCTCGGGGAGGCGGTGCTGCGCGGCAAGCTCGTCGGTATAGTCGCTCAGCAGCATGGGGCGGTAGCTCCACCAGCCGGTGTCCTTGTGCGTGATGACGGTGACGGTGGGCAGCAGCTCCGCGTCCTCCACGCATGTGCCCGCGTCGTCCTTGACCAGCCGCAGGCTCGCCATGCCGCCGAGCATCTGCTCGGCGCTCATCTGGTGCGAGAGGAAATTGCCGAGCGAGTAATACACCGGCATCGTCTTTCCGTCCGCGCGCGTCAGCGTCTCCATCGGCTGCAAAACGTGCGGATGCCCGCCGATGACCGCGTCCACGTTCTGCGCGGCAAAAAATTCTGCCCAACCGCGCTGATAGTCGTTCGGCGAGAACTCACCCTCCTCGCCCCAGTGGGCGAACACGATCACAAAATCCGCCTGCGCACGGGCGTTTTCCAAGTCGCGCGCGGCCTTGTCGCGGTCGAGGAAATCAACCGTCCAATCGTTTTCCGGCTTTTCGTAATTCACACCGTAGGTGTAGTCGAGCAGCGCCACGCGCAGCCCGTTCTGCTCCACGACGCGGATCGTGTCCGCGTCCTCCTGCGAGTCGTGGATGCCGAGCACCGTGACCTCCGGGTGCGCCTCGCGCCAGAACGAGAGCGTGTCGGTGATGCCCGTCATGCCCTTGTCGTAGCAGTGGTTTCCCGCCATCGTCACGACGTTGAAGCCCGCCTGCGCCAGCGCGTCGCCGACCGCCGTGGGCGAGGCAAAGCGCGGGTAATTGTCATAGAGCGCGGGGTCGCTTACAAAAATGGTCTCCTGCTGGATGCAGGCGAGGTCATAGTCCGCGACGACCGGCGCGATGTCCTGATAAAACGGTGTAAAATCATAGCTGCCGTCCGGCAGCTCCGCCGACCAGTAGATCGAGTTGTGGATAAGATCGTCGCCCACCGCCATCAGCCGCAGCGACTGCTCGGCAGGCGCGGGCGGCGTCTGCTCCACAACGTCCGCCTCCAATTCGCGCGCGGCGGGCGCTTCCGGCGTCTCGGACGGCGCTTGCGCCTCCGGCTGCGCCGGGGGCTCGACCGGCTGGCTCTGCATCACCGGCACGGCGATCTCCGGCAGCGGCGCGGGACGCGTGAATTTCCAGACGCCGAACGCTGCCGCCGCCAGAACGAGCACGCCCAGTGCGATCAAAACCGTCCGCAAGCTGATATGGCGGCGCGGCTCTTGAAATCTTCCCCGCATGGTCAGCCCTCCGTTTCTTCGCCGGACGCGATCGGCGGGATGTACCAGTCGAGGTACTGCGTGGGGTCTGCCACCATGCCGCGCGTTGTGTACAGCGCGTCCACCTTAAAGAGCACGGGCGTGATGTAGCCGCGCTCGCAAACGCGCTTGTGCAGGCTGTAGGCGTTGCCGTTGTTCGTCAGCGCCAGCTCGCAGAGGTTCAGCATCGTCGAGTCCGCCAGCCCGCCGAAATTGAGCGAACCGTAGATCGAGAAAAACGGCGTGAGGTCAAAATTGGCAGACAGGCGCACCTCGCCGAAATAGAGGTCAAAATTGCCGTTTTGCAGCGCCGAGCGGTACTCTGCCTCGTCGAGCGTCTGAAGCGTGAGCTTAAAGCCGCGGGAGTTGAGCGCGTCCACGATGCGCTGCGCGGTCTGCACGCGCTGATAGCTGCCCGCGCAGACGATCATCGTCCCCTCCACGGGGATGGCGTAGCCCAGCGACGCGACATACAGATCGAGCACGCCGTCGCCGTCCATATCCTCCACGCTGGCGCTCTCCATATGCGCCTCGAAGTCCGACTGGCTGTAGTCAAAGCTGTTCGCCAGCCGCACGTCATACTGCTCCGCGAGCGGCGATGCCGGCAGCGTCGCGGGCAGGGCGAAGCCCCCCGCCAGCTCCGTGACGATCGTCTCGCGGTCGATGGCGTAAGTGATCGACGAACGCAGTCCGTAGTTGGAAAAGACCTTGTTGGTGATATTGTAGCCGATGTACTGCATGACCGTGGTGTTCGCCGTCCAGAGCTCGTAGTCGTTGTGGAAGCTGGCGTAGGCGGTGGAATTGGGGTCGGTCAGCACGAGGTTCACGTTGGCGTACTCAAACTGATCGCGCACGTCCACGCTCGTCTCGGCGGCATGGAGCGTGATATACGGTGCGTCGGTCAGCGCCGTGTCCTGCCACCAGTCCGAAAAGCGCGACAGGCGCGCGGCGGAGGTATACTCATACGGTCCTGTCCCGGGCGGGACGGCGCTGTCCGCCGTATTTTCAGGGATGATGGGAATATCCAGCAGCAGCGGCAGGCACTCATAGCTCACGAGCGTCGTGAGCACGAGCGTGCGCGTGTCGCTCGCCGTGATGGAGGTCACGTTTCGCAGCCGGTCGCCGTAATAGGCGCTGCCCATGGCGCTTTTCAGTGAATAGACCGCGTCCTGCGCGCGCAGTGTCCTGCCGTTATGGAACTTGACGCCGGAGCGGAGCGTGATGGTGGTGGTCATGCCGTCATCCGACACGCTCCAGCTCTCCGCCAGCACGCCCTGTGCGCGGAAGCTGCCGTCCACCACGAACAGGCTCTCATAGAGGAACGACAAAATCGCGCGGTTATTCAGGCTCGTGCAGGCATACGGGTGCAGCCCGAACTGCATCTGGTAGCCCAGACCGAACGCGCTCTGCACGTCCTCCGCCGCGCTCACGGGCGCGGTCTGCGCCGACGGCTGCGCGGTCTCGTCCTCGGCGGACGTATCCTCCTCCGCCGCCTGTTCGCTGATGCCGAACAGCTCGCGCACGGACTGCATCCGCTCGGCGGTACAGCCGCAGAGCGCCGCCAGCAGCGCCGCCAACAGCAGCAGCGCGATGATTCGTTTTCTCATAGGATCATTCCCTCAGCATAATGACCGCCGCGAGCGAGCCGCGCGCGCCGCCGGTCACGCGGTGTGACCAGAAGCGCTGCGGCTGGCATTTGGTGCAGTCACAGCTCACGTCGATCTGCGCAACGCCGCAGTTTTTCAGCCACAGCGCGCACAGACCTTTATTATCTACAAAAAACTTTTCGCCACGGCGCTCGATAAAAGGTTCTGCCGCCGCGCCGAGCGCGGCGCGCATTGCCTCCGGCACATCCCCGTCCGTCTCAAAGCAGCACTGCCCGATGGACGGACCGATCGCCGCGCGAATATTTTCCGGCTTGCAGCCGTACAGGTGCTGCATTTGCTCTACCGTGCGGGCGGCGATGCCCTGCGCCGTGCCGCGCCAGCCGGAATGCGCCGCGCCCACGGCGCGCGCCGCGGGGTCATAGAGCAGCACGGGCGTGCAGTCGGCGGCGAAGCACACGAGCGCCGCGCCCGGCTCGTTCGTCACCAGTGCGTCGCACACGTCCTCGCGCTCGCGCAGCAGCCCCGTGCCGCAGTCCGCGCGCGTCGCGGGTGCGACGATCGCGGTGTGCTGCTGCTTGGTAAAGACGGTCTGCTCCGGCAAAAAGCCGACGGCTTTTCCCAGGATCTCATAGTTTTCGCGCACATTTTCGGGGCTGTCTCCCCGGTGCGTGCCGAGGTTCAAACTCGCAAGCATGCCCTCGCTCACGCCGCCAAAGCGCGTGGAAAAGCAGTGGACGCTTCCCGCAAGCGCGTCGGCAGTCAGATATTCCAGCGCATCCCGGCGCACAACGTGAAACATGGCGGCTCCTTTTTATTCAGTCGTTTTATTGCGTCTTGCCCGCCGCGAGGTCCTTATCGCGGCAGCACTTTTTGTACTTCTTGCCGCTGCCGCACGGACACGGGTCATTCGGACCGACCTTGATCTTTTTGACCACCGGCTGACGGCGCACGGTCTTGTCGCCGCCGCCTCCCTCGCCCGTGATCCTTGCAACGCGCTGGCGCTTGACCTCCTCGTTCGTTTTCAGGCGGAAGGTGTACAGGCGCTTGACGATCTCTTCTTTGATCGCATTCGTCATCGCCTCGAACATCGCGAAGCCCTCGCGCTTATACTCCACCACCGGGTCGGTCTGGGCGTAGGCGCGCAGGCGGATACCCTGCCGCAGGTCGTCCATCGCGTCGATGTGATCCATCCAGTACTCGTCCACCACGCGCAGCGTAATGATCCGCTCGACCTCGCGCATGACCGCCTCGCCGTACTGCTCCTCGCGCTTTTCATAGCTGCGCTGGAGCAGCGCCAGCAGCTTTTCCTCCGCCGCCTCGCGCGTGAGCGAGCGCAGCGCTTCCTCCGACTCGACCCACGCGCCCTGCGGGAAGTACACGCCCTCAAACTGGTGCACGAGGCTGCTGAACTGCTCGCTGTCCAGATGATGCTGCTCGCCGAAGGCGGCGTGCAGCGCCGAGTCCGCCACAAAGTGCACCATCGACTGGATATTCCCGCGCAGATCCTCGCCGTCAAGCACCTGACGGCGCTGCTCGTAGATGATCTTCCGCTGGACGTTCATCACGTCGTCGTATTCCAGCACGCTCTTACGCGCCTGATAGTTGCGGCTCTCCACGGTCTTCTGCGCGTTTTCGATCGCGCCGGAGAGAATTTTTGCGTCGATGGGCGTGTCCTCGTCGATGCCGAGCGCCTCCATCATGTTCTGCACCCGCTCCGAGCCGAACAGCCGCATGACGTCATCCTGAAGCGAGAGGAAAAAGCGCGTCTCACCGGGGTCGCCCTGACGTCCGGCGCGCCCGCGGAGCTGATTGTCGATCCGGCGCGACTCGTGCCGCTCCGTACCCACGATGAATAAGCCCCCTGCCGCGCGCACCCGCTCCGCCTGCGCATCCACCTCTTTTTTGTAGCGGGCGTAGGCTTCGGTGTATGCCGCACGGGCGGTGAGGATGTCGGGATCGTCGGTCTCGGCAAACGAGTTCGACTCCACGATCAGCTCCTCCGCCATACCCTGCCGGCGCAGGTCGTTTTTCGCCATAAATTCGGCGTTGCCGCCGAGCATGATGTCCGTGCCGCGTCCCGCCATGTTCGTGGCGATCGTCACCGCGCCGAGATGACCCGCCTGCGCGATGATCTCGGCTTCCTTTTCATGGTGCTTGGCGTTGAGGACATTGTGTGCGATGCCCTCTTTTTTGAGCATCTGCGACAGCAGCTCCGATTTTTCAATGGAGATCGTGCCCACCAGCACGGGCTGCTCGCGGTCATGGCACTCGCGCACCTGCCGGATAACGGCGCGGAATTTCGCCGCCTCGGTCTTATACACCACGTCCGGGTCGTCCTTTCGGATGACGGGGCGGTTCGTGGGGATCTCCACAACGTCCAGATCGTAAATGCCGGAGAACTCTTCTTCCTCCGTGAGCGCGGTGCCGGTCATGCCGGAGAGCTTGGCGTAAAGTCTAAAGAAATTCTGGAACGTGATGGTGGCGAGCGTCTTGTTTTCGCTGGCGACCTGCACGTCCTCTTTGGCTTCAATTGCCTGATGCAGACCCTCGTTGTAGCGTCTGCCGTACATCAGGCGACCCGTGAACTCGTCCACGATGATGACCTGACCGTCCTTGACGACGTAGTCAATATCGCGCTTCATGAGCCCGCGCGCCTTCATCGCCTGATTGATGTGGTGCGAAAGCGTGGCGTTTTCGGCGTCGGCGAGGTTTTCCACATGGAAAAACTCCTCCGCCTTGCGGATGCCGTTCTGCGTGAGCGACACGGTGCGCTCCTTTTCCACCACGATGTAGTCGCAGTCGTACTGATCCTGCAATTCCTTATCGTCGGTGCTGGCGAACACCTGCTTTTTCAGCCGCGAGACGAAATAGTCCGCCATTTCGTAGAGCTTCGACGATTCCTCGCCCTTGCCGGAGATGATGAGCGGCGTGCGCGCCTCGTCGATGAGGATGGAGTCCACCTCGTCCACGATGACAAAATTATGCTCGCGCTGGACCATCTCCTGCTTGTAGATCGCCATATTGTCGCGCAGGTAGTCAAAGCCCAGCTCGTTGTTCGTGCCGTAGGTCACGTCGGCGGCATACGCCGCGCGGCGCTGCTCGGGCAGCAGATCATGGATAATCAGTCCCACCGACAGCCCCAGGAAGCGATAGACCTTGCCCATCCACTCCGAGTCGCGCTTGGCGAGGTAGTCGTTGACGGTGACGATGTGCACGCCCTTGCCTGTCAGCGCGTTGAGATACGCCGGCAGGATCGCCACGAGCGTTTTGCCTTCGCCGGTCTTCATTTCGGCGATGCGCCCCTGATGCAGGATGATGCCGCCGATGACCTGCACGCGGTACGGACGCATCCCCAGCACGCGGTCGGCTGCCTCGCGGACGGTGGCGAATGCCTCCGGCAGCAGCTCGTCCAGCGTCTCGCCGCCTGCCAGCCGCTCCTTGAACTGCCGCGTTTTATCCTTGAGCTGCTCGTCGGTGAGCTTCCGATACTCGTCCTCCAGCGCCATCACAGCGTCCACCTGCGGCGTGAGCTTTTTGACCTCGCGCTCCGAGCGTGTGCCGAACATTTTTGTAAACAGTCCCATATTGAAAACCCTCCCCCGCCCCGGCTGCCCGGCGCGGTCGTATACTAAAGTGAGATTATACCATAAGTATGCCTGTAAAAAAAGAAGAATTTGTGAATTTGCAGGGATCGCGTCAGTTGACAAGGGCACACGCGGTTTTTCGCGGGGCAAAACGCCGTCTGGCTGCGTTATCCTCGTTGGTGGGCGTCAGCCCACCTGTCTCGTCTGCCTTGCCAGCCGCCGTTTATCCTCCGCGAAAAACTCCGAAGGACTTGCCGGCGCGGCTGGGGCGTTGCCTGCAAGGCAGAGGACGCAGGCTTGCTGGCGCAAGTCAAGGACGATAACGCCGCAGGCGGCGTTCCAGCCGCGCCCGCAAGCGCGCGTGTCCTTGTCAACTGACGCTTGCAAATATAAAACGCCCCTGATAAAATAGGAAAAACCCCTTTAGAAAGGCTGATCTACACTATGGCAATTCGCCTGATCGCCGTCGATCTGGACGGCACGCTGCTGCCGCGCTCGCAGGTCATCCCCGCCGAGACGCGCAAAGCAGTCGAGCGCGTGCAGGCGGCGGGCATGGAATTTTGCTTCTGCACCGGGCGCGCCGCTGCGGAGTGCCGCGACCTGTTCCCGCAGCTCCCCGCGATGCGCTACGGCTCGTTCTGCACGGGCGCGAATATCCTCGATCTGAAAAATCACACCGTCCTTGCGCAAAACGCCCTCACGGCGGAGGAGGCGCGCGCGCTGTATGCCATCGTGCGCGAGTACGACTGCTGCATCAGCTTCATCGCAGACGGCGTGGTACACAACAGCCGGGCGCAGGTCGAGCGCTTCATGCCCTACACCACCGCGCCCATCCGCGAGATGTTCGTGCGCACGCACGTTATCGAAGACGATCTGGACGGGTTTGTCGCCCGCTACGACGGTCCTGTTGAAAAATTCTACGTCTCGTTCCTCGACAAGTCCGAGCGTGATACGGCGTATGCGCGTGTTGCGCAGCTTCCGTATTACATCACCGACGCAGGCTTCAACGATTTTGAGATCATGCGCCCCGGCGTTGACAAGGGCGTCGGGCTGACGCAGCTTGCCGCGCTTCTGGGCTTTACGGCGGCGGAGGTCGCCGCCGTGGGCGACAGCAGCAACGACCTGCCGATGCTCCGCTGCGCGGGGCTGTCCGTCGCCATGGGAAATGCGTCTGACGCGGTGCGCGCGGCGGCGGACGTCATCGTCGCCGACAACGAGCACGGCGGCATGGCGGAGATTTTAAACCGCATCGCGGAAGGAGAGTTTGATGAATGGGCATCGAAAGCCTGACCTGGCAGATGGCGCTGATCGTGGCGGTGGGCGTGTTCCTCGCGTCGTTTATGGACGCCATCGCGGGCGGCGGCGGCATCATCTCCATCCCGACGTATCTCATCGCCGGGCTGCCGGCGCATATGGCGCTGGGCACGAACAAGGTCTCGGCAGGCATCGGCACGATCGCGTCCGCGGCGCGGTTCGTCAAAAACGGCTATGTTGACTGGGTGCTTGCCCTGCCATCGGTCGGGCTGGCGCTCATCGGCTCGCATTTCGGCACGAGCCTGCAGCTCATGATCCCGGAGGCGTATCTGCAATATCTGCTGCTGCTCGTGCTGCCGGTGGTGGCGTTCGTCGTGCTGCGGCAGCGCACGTTCCCGGAGACGGCGGGGGAGATCTCACGCAGAAGGCAGGCCCTCATCGTCCTGCTCGCCTCGCTCATCGTGGGCGCGTATGACGGCTTTTACGGTCCGGGCACGGGCACATTTTTGCTGCTCATCTACTGCAACCTCGCCAAAATGGACGTGCGCACGGCGGGCGGCAATGTGAAGCTCGTGAATTTCGCGTCGAACGTCGGCGCGTTCGTCACGTCCCTTCGCAGCGGGCAGGTGTTCCTCGCGCTCGGTCTCATCGGCGCGGTCACGAGCCTGCTGGGTCACTTCCTCGGCGCGGGGCTGGCGATCAAAAACGGCTCGAAGATCGTAAAGCCCACCGTCATCATCGTCCTCATCCTGCTGGCGGTCAAGGTCGTGCAGCAGCTCGTGGCCGGGAGCTGATGCAAAAGGCTTTTCCATGAGTGGAAGCCTTGGTCTTTTGCAAATCTGCCGGTTCAGCGTGCAGCCTTGCCTCTCCCTTTGGGAGAGGTGTCCGAGCGCCGCGTGGACGGAGAGGGTACGAGCCCTCTCAGTCAGCTTCGCTGACAGCTCTCCCAGCGGGAGAGCCAAGGAGCTTCTGCAAATCAGCGCTGTCCCAAAAAACAGCGGGCGGGGCGAGCCCCTCCCCTACGTTGCGGCTAAGCTATGACGCAATCAAAAAACAAGGAGGTCGCATATGAAAAAATCCATCGGCATTCTCGGCGGCATGGGTCCTTTGGCTACCGCGGACCTGCTGCGCAAGATCACGCTGCACACGCGCGCGGCGTGCGACGCGGACCATATCCGCGTGTTCATCGACTCCAACCCCGCCATCCCCGACCGCACGGCGGCGATCCTCTCCGGCGGCGCCGACCCCGTGCCGGAGATGACGCACGCGCTGCGCTCGCTGGAAAAATGCGGGGCGGACTGCATCATCATGCCCTGCAACACGGCTCATTATTTCCTCCCCCGCCTGCAGGCGCTGACCGGCATCCCTTTTATCAGTATGCTGGAGGCGACCGCCAAAGCCTGCGCCGCCGCCTATCCCGGCAAGACCGCCGCCATTCTCGGCACAAGGGGCACGCTGAAAACGCGCCTGTATCACGACGCGCTGGCGGCGCAGGGCGTGCCCGCCCTTACGCCGGACGAGGCGGAGCAGGACGAGCTGATGCGTCTGATCTACGACGTTGTGAAGGCAAATCGCCCGCTCGCGCCAGAAGCGCAGGCGTGGGCGTCGCTGCTGGAAGGACTTTGTGCGCGTGGAGCGGACTATTTCATCCTCGGCTGTACGGAGCTGCCGCTGCTGGTGGACACCCTGCCGCACCCCGGACCGTTCATCGACCCCACGGCGGAGCTCGCGCGCGCCGCGATCCGCTTCTGCGGCTACGAATGTGTGTAAGTTTTCGTATACTTGCACAATTTTTACTAAAAAAATTCTGTAAAACTGTATAAAGCGTACACTCGATACAGAAAATTCCTTTACATTTCTTGCCGCGCCTGTTATACTTGTCGCTGTAAGGAAAGTGTGACAGACCTTCCGCAATTTTGCAAGAGGTGAAAGGAGTTCCCAAATGAAAGAGAAGAAGAAGCTCAGTCTGCCGATCAAAATATTCATCGGTATGGCGCTCGGTATCATCGCCGGTTTGATTTTCGCGTATTTCAAGCAAGGCACTTTTACCACCGAATGGATCAAGCCCATCGGCACGATCTATGTGAACCTGCTGAAATTCCTGGTCGTTCCCGTGGTGCTGTTCTCCATTGCTGACGGCGTTATCTCCCTGAATGACCTCAAGCGTGTCGGCTCTGTCGGCATCAAGACGTTCATCTACTATATGTTCACCACCGCTCTGGCGGTCGTCATCGGTCTGGTGCTGGTCAACATCTTCAAGGGCAGCTTCACGCCCCTCCCCTCTGCGGAGCTGGGCGAGCTGGCGTATGAGGCAAAGGAAGCTCCGTCCGTCATGCAGACGATCGTCGCCATCTTCCCGAGCAACTTCTTTGAGCCGATGGTCAAGGCGGATATGCTGCCTGTCATCGTGATCGCCATTTTCCTCGGCGCGGGCGTGCTCTCCGCCGGCGAAAAGGGTCAGAAGATCGGTGAGCTCATCAACTGCGGTCTGGAAGTCATCATGAAGATCATGATGATGATCATCAGCTTCACCCCGATCGGCGTGTTCTGCCTGATGACCGACGTTGTCGCGGTCAACGGTCCGCAGATCGTCGGCAAGCTCGCGCTCGTCATCGGCGTTGCCTACATCGGCTATATCATCCATGTGCTCGTGGTCTACGGTCTGTCCGTGCGCTTCCTGTCGCACATGAATCCGTTCAAGTTCTTCAAGGGCATTTTCCCCGCCATGATCACCGCCTTTACCACCACCTCCTCCAACGCCACCCTGCCGGTCAACATCGAGTGCTGCAACAATATGGGTGCTGAGCCCGAGATCAGCGCGTTCGTGCTGCCGCTGGGCGCGACCATCAACATGGACGGCACCGCCATCTATCAGGCGGTCTGCGCAGTCTTCATCGCCTGCTGCTACGGCATCGACCTGACCCTCGGTCAGATGGCGATGATCGTTCTCACCGCCACTCTGGCTTCCATCGGCACTGCCGGTACGCCGGGCGCCGGCATGATCATGCTGGCGATGGTGCTGACCTCCGTCGGTCTGCCGGTCGAAGGCATCGCGCTCATCGCGGGCGTCGACAAGCTGTTCGACATGGGCCGCACGGCGCTGAACATCACCGGCGACGCCACCTGCGCCCTGTGGGTCTCCCGCGTGGAGCGTGAGCGCAAGGCGAAGGCTGCCGCAAAGGCTGCCAAATAAGCAAGTCCTATTCTGAAAATGCCCCACATACCCGCCGCCGCAAGGCGGCGGGTATTTTCACTGCAACAGACTAGCGAATCCGTTGTAGGGGCGTCCGCCCCTACAGGATGTTTTACGGTTTCGCCGATGGCGTGTGCAATTTTGTAATTGCATCCTGCACGGGCGGGGCAGAACCCCGCCCCTACGCAAAATAATCACTTCTTCCCGATCCCCTATCCTATTGCACCCCGCTGCATTTTGAGGTATACTGTACGAAAAATTGAAAGTGAGGAATGCGGACTATGGCATATCGTGATTGGACAAAGGCGGAGCTTGCCGCCGAAAAGACCGCCGTCACAGCGCATTTTGACGATCTCAAGGCGCAGGCGCTCAAGCTGAACATGGCGCGCGGCAAGCCCGGCAAGGAGCAGCTCGATCTCGTATCTGACATTCTGACGGTGCTCCAGACCCCGGAGGACTGTCAGGTGGACGGCATCGACGCCCGCAACTACGGCGAGCTGACGGGTCTGCCGTCGGCAAAGGCGCTGTGGGCGGACATCCTCGGCTGCAAGCCGGAGGAGTGCTTCATCGGCGGCAACGCGTCGCTCACGCTCATGTACGACACCATCTCCAAGGCATATACGCACGGGCTTTTGCACTCGCGAACGCCGTGGTGCAAGCTCGATACCGTCAAATGGCTCTGCCCGTCCCCCGGCTATGACCGCCACTTCAAGGTCACGGAGTCGTTCGGCTTTGAGCTTATCACCGTCCCCATGACCCCGACCGGTCCGGACATGGACATGGTCGAGGAGCTGGTGAAGGACTCGGCGGTCAAGGGTATGTGGTGCGTGCCGAAATACTCCAACCCAGACGGCATCATCTACTCCGACGAGACGATCGACCGCATCGCGCATCTGAAGCCCGCCGCGCCGGACTTTACGCTCATGTGGGATAACGCCTACTGCATCCACGAGTTCGAGGGCGAGTTTGTCCCCTTCCGCGACATTCTCACACTCTGCCGCGAGGCAGGCAACCCCGATATGGTCTTTGAGTTTGCCTCCACGTCCAAGGTGACGCTGCCCGGCGCGGGCGTGTCGGTCATGGCGGCGTCGGTGGCGAACCAGAAGTATATGGAAAAGCTCATTTCCATCCAGACCATTTCGTATGACAAGGTCAACGCCCTGCGCCATGTGCGCTACCTCAAGGACAAGGCGCACACGCTGGAGCTGATGCAGAAGCACGCGAAGATCCTCGCGCCGAAGTTCCATTGCGTGCTGGACTCGCTCGACCGCGAGATCGCCCCGCTCGGCATCGCGCAGTGGGAGCGCCCGAAGGGCGGCTACTTCATCTCGGTCAATACCGCGCCCGGTCTTGCCAAGCGCACGCTGGCGCTGTGCAGGGAGGCAGGCGTCGTGATGACCGGCGCGGGCGCGACGTTCCCCTACGGCATCGACCCGCAGGACTCCAACATCCGCATCGCCCCCAGTCTCCCGCCCGTCCGCGAGCTGGAGCAGGCGATGGACGTGTTCTGCACCAGCCTCAAACTCGCCGCGCTTGAGCAGCTCGGCGCGTAAACAGCAAAATGATCCCGGGAGCGGCAATCACCGCTCCCGGGGTCGGTCTGTCGAAAAAGCCTCGCAGAGTTTCGCCGCCGCAGCGGCGAAATTGATTCGAATCATTTTCTGCGGCGGCGTGTACGTCGCAGAAAATACAATACAGGCTGCAAGTTAAGTGAGACTCCAAGAGCGCAAGCTCCGCGCAGCGCCCTTGGCTAAGTCGAACTTATGCAGAGCGAAGCGTCGAAGTGGAATTTGTGTGCCAGCAGCACACAAATTATACGCGCAGCAGACTGCAAGCCCATTCAAACGAAAACCCAGCAAAGCGGTTTTCGTTTGAAAGCGTGTCAAAAATACTTTTTTGACACGCTCACCCCGGGAGCGGCGATCGCCGCTCCCGGGATTTTTCTCAGCCCAGGAACTCCACGTCCTCGGCGCAGACGTAATAGATGCGGCGGGCGCTGTCGTTGGCAAGAATGAGGGCGCTGCCGATCGCGCCGAGCAGCGTCACGTCCTTCAGCAGCAGCGGCCCTGCCGTGAGCGAGAGTGCCTGCACCATGCCGCAGCGGTCGAGCGAGGCAAGGATGCCCGTGTTCCGGCAGCCGCACGGGATCTGGCACGGCTGCGGCTTCGGCGGCGTGCACGGCGGGCAGGGCGGCGGACACTTCGGGCGCAGGATCTGGAGCAAAATTTGCTTGAGCGCCTGATAGTTCGCCTCCTGCACCGTGCCGCTGCCGGCGGCGTCAAAGGCGATGGCGCCGAGCGCACACAGCGACACTTCGTCCACCGTGACCTGCGGGCACGCACAGCCGCCCAGCAGCGGCAAAAACGCCGCCTGCAGGTCGGGGCGGAAGCTCGCGCTCGTGGGGTCAAGGCGGTCGGCAAGCGCCGTGAGCGCCGTCACAACACCCTCCGTGCCGGTCGTGCCGTCAAGATTTTCACTGAGCGTGGTGAAGAGCGAGGAGACCAGATCGGGATTCGCCAGCGGCGTGTCGCCGTAGACCGTGCCGGAAATGTCGATCAGGTCGCACGAACAGGGGGTGAAGCGGTTGAACGAGCCCGTGAGCGTGTCGGCAAGATTGTCGTATACGCCCGTCTCGCCGCAGGGACAGGTACGGTATGTGCCGATGAGGAAATTTTTTCCGATGAAGGCGAAGCGGTTAAAATCGACCAGCCCCGCCAGGTCGCCGGAGCACAAAAGGCGCAGCGCGGTCGCCAGCGAGTCGCGGCAGGCGCAGTTGTTCGTTTCCTCCGTCTGCGTGCCCGCGGTATCGGCAGCGGTCTGCTGCGTGCAGCCGCAGGCGTTTTGCGGCGGACGCGCGCCGCACGCGCCGGTCTGCTCCTCCTGCTGGCAGGCGCACGCCTGCGTGCCGGTGGTGGTGTAGTTGTTACAATTACTCATGCGATCACTCCTTGGAGCTTGATTGTGTAGTGCCTGTGACATCTGTCTGCAAATGTTCCGCTACACGATACTATATGCGCCCGAGGGGATACTTGTGCCAACGATTCTTTCTTGATTATTTCGCCGTCTTCCTGTATGATAATAGCAAGATTGTCCGGCGGAGGTTCTTATATGACACATACAGCACACCTGCGCCGCGCGCTGGCGGTCTTTCTGACACTGCTTCTGCTTTCATCGCTGGCGCTGTCGGCGCTGGCGGCAGAGGATGCGCCGGACGCGGATACAGACGCGCAAAACGACCCGTTTGCCGCGCTTACATGGTGGGTCATCCCACTGGCGCTTTTGATCGCGCTGCTCGGCGGCGGCGCGCTGCGGCTGCTGCTGCGCACACCCGAGCGCTGGGGGCGGCATTACGAGAAAAAATACGACCGATTTACCCCCAAATCCCCGAAAAATGAGAATGAGGAAAGGAAGTGACCCCATGCCCCAGATGGACGAATTTGAAGTCCTGTCGTTTTCCCGGCTGAACCATGTCACCATGAGCGTCACCCAGATCGGCTACCGCAACCCGCATATTCATCAGGCGCTGGAGATCTGCCTTGTTCTGGAGGGCGAGGCGGACGTGTGGGCGCGCGACCATGTGTTCCACACGGGCGAGGGTGCGATCCTGCTCTTCAGCCCCGGCGAGCCGCACGAAATTTCCTCTACCGACCCGCAGGGCGTGCGCATCGCCTATATCCAGATCGCGAGCCACTTCTGCCGCGATTACATCCGTCCGCTGCGCAATCTCGAGCTTCGGGGAAACGACGCGGCGGAATTTTTGACCGACCGGCAGCAAAGGGCGCTCACAGAGCAGATCCTCGTCACCATGCGCGACTATTTTACGCCCGACAGCGCCGACCGGCTGCAAGTGCTGTGCGACGTGTGTACGCTGCTGCACCGGCTTCTCACGCTCGTGCCCTACCGCTATCTCAATGAGACGGCGTATCAGGCGCACGGCAAAAAAATGGCGCGCATCCAGCGCATCACCGAGTATATGGACACGCACTGCACCGAGCGCCTGACGCTTGAGGAGCTGGCGGCGCAGGAAAACATCACCACGACCTATCTCTCCCACTTTATCCGCGACAATCTCAACATGACCTTTCAGCAGTATCTCAACAACCTCCGCTTTGAAAAGGCGCGCAAGCTCATCGAGACGACGGATATGTGCCTGAGCGACGTGAGCCTTGCCAGCGGCTTTTCCGACCCCAAGTATATGAAGCGGATGTTTGCCGAGCGCTTCGGCTGCACGCCCGGCGCGCACCGGCAGAATGCCGTCCAGACGCTGCCGCTGCACGCGCAGAACGTCCCCACGCAGCAGGCGGCAGACACCGGAGCGTGTCTGGAGCACATCGCCGCCTTCATGCGCCTCCACTTCCCGGAGTCTGAACACCGGGATTCTTGATGCAATATGCACAAGAAGCGGGCACGAAAATTATGAAATGTATCAAAAAGCAGAAAACCGCAAGATTGTCATTTGTCAAAGGCAAGTTTCCTCTGGAAAATAAACTGTTTTTGCGGCATAGTGATACCAGGAACACCGGGAGCGTGACAACTTTGTCCGTCACCCCGGAGCGCACACCATAAACCCTACGAATAAAATGAAAGAGGTAATGATTATGGCTACATTCCGCTTTACCGCCGGTCCGTGGAACGTTCACGAGGGCAACGAGACCTTTGGTCCGGGTCACCGCAAGAGCATCCCCCTGGAAGAGAAAATGAAGAAGTATGCCGAGATCGGTCTAGCAGGCATGCAGTTCCATGACGACGACGCTGTTCCCGACATGAACAACATGACCGAGAAGCAGATCGTTGACTACGCAAAGGACGTCAAGGCAACGCTGGACAAGTACGGTCTGTTCGCTGAGTTCGTCGCACCGCGTCTGTGGTTCGACAAGCGCACGAATGACGGCGGCTTCACCGCGTCCCTGAAGGAAGACCGCGAGTTCGCGCAGTGGCGTGCACGCCGCTCCTGCGACATCGCCAAGGCTCTGGGCACCAACAAGATCCAGCTGTGGCTGGCTCGTGAAGGCACGCTCTGCGCCGAGGGCAAGAACCCCGTCGAGATGACGCTCCAGCTCCGCGACGCGTTCAACGACATCCTCACCTATCGTGACGATGCTCTGATCCTCGTTGAGCCGAAGCCCAATGAGCCCATCGACCGCTCCATCTGCGGCACTGCCGGTCACGCTCTGGCAGTCGGTGCCTACACCGTCGATCCCAGCCGTGTCGGTCTTTGCATCGAGTCCGCGCACTCCATCCTCGCCGGTCTCGATCCCGCCAACGACATGGGCTTCGCTCTGGCGCTCAACAAGCTGTGGGGCGTGCACCTCAACGACCAGAACGGCTGCCGCTATGACCAGGACAAGTCCTTCGGCGTTGACAACCTGCGCAACGCGTTCAACCAGGTCAAGGTCCTGTACGAAAACAACTACGGCGACCGCGGCAACTTCGAGTGCGTCGGTCTTGACGTCAAGGCAATGCGCACCCAGCCCGATGAGGACTGCTATCGTCACCTTGTCAACTCCAAGCGCATCTTTGAGCTGCTGCTGGAGAAGGTCAAGCAGTTCGACTACAAGTTCCAGGCGGCTTGCGTCAAGGAGCAGAACTTCGAGAAGCTCGAGATGTACGTCATGGAGCTGCTGATGGGCGTGAAGTAAGATTCACGATCTTGCACATACTCCGAATGGGAGCGGCGCACGCCGCTCCCATTTTTCAAAGAGGGATCTATCATGCGAAACTTTTTTGTGCGGGACAAAGCCTTTTACCGCAGCTTTCTGGCGCTGTCCGGCGCGCTGATGCTGGAGCAGGCGGTCGTGCTGTGCGTGAATCTGGCGGACAACGTCATGATCGGCTCGTACTCCGAGATCTCGCTCTCCGGCGTGGCGGCGGTCAACCAGATCCAGTTTTTCGTCCAGCAGATCGCCTTTGCCGTCTCCAACGCGCTCATCGTGCTGGCGGGGCAGTATTGGGGGCAGAAGCGCACCGAGCCGATCCGGCGGCTGACCGCCATCGGCGTGCGGCTGGAGCTGATCTTTTCGCTTGTGATGTTCGCGCTCACGTCCATCGCGCCATGGCAGTGCGTGGCACTGTTCGTAAAGGACGAGGCAATGATCGCCGAGGGCGTGCGGTATCTGGACATTCTGCGCTTTTCCTACCCGTTCTTCGCCGTGACCACCGTGCTGCTCGGCGCGATGCGAAGCGTCGAGAACGTGCAGCTCGCGCTGCGGGTGTCGGTCGTGTCGCTGGTGGTGAACTGCAGCATCAACTATCTGCTCATCGGCGGCAACCTCGGCGCGCCGGAGCTGGGCGTGCGCGGCGCTGCCATCGGCACGCTCACCGCGCGCGTGCTGGAATTTCTGATCGTCGGCTGGTATGTGCTCGTGCACGACAAGCGCCTTGCCCTGCGCCTGCGTGAGCTGTTCCGGCGCGGCGGCGAGCTCGCCCGCGATTACGGCAAGGTCGCCCTGCCGGTCGTGCTCCAGGGTGCGATGTGGGGCGCGTCCAACTGCTTGCAGACTGCGATTTTGGGGCACATGAACGACAACGCCGTGGCGGCGTATTCCATCTCGTCCACGATCTTTTTGCTTCTCAAGGTCGCCGCGGTCGCCGCGGCGACGGCGTCGAGCATCCTCATCGCCAAGCAGATCGGCTCGGGTGCGGACGACGCTGCGCTGCACCGCAGCGCGCACACCATGCAGGCAATTTATCTTGCCACGGGGCTGACGCTGGCGCTCATCCTGTTCGTCATCCGCGTGCCGCTGCTGTCGCTCTATAAGCTGTCTGACACGACACACGCGCTGGCGGAGCAGTTTTTGCTGCTGCAATGCGCGGTGGTGTTTACGATGTCGTACCAGATGCCCGCGAGCATGGGCATCCTGCGCGGCGGCGGCGATACAAAGTTCCCCGTGATCGTCGATCTCATCTCGATCTGGTGCATCGTGCTGCCGGTGTCATATCTGGCGGCGTTCGTGTGGAAAGCCCCCGCCATCGTTGTGGCGATCTGCCTCAACGCCGACCAGTTCTTCAAATGTATCCCCAACGCCATCCGCGTCAACCGCTATCATTGGATACATAAGCTAACGCGTGAAGCATAAAAAACTGCCCGTTCCGCTTGGAACGGGCAATTTTTGTAACTTTTACAGCATGAACAGCGCTTCGCGGATGACTTCGCAGACGGTGGGGTGCGGGAACACGATCTTGTTCAGATGCTGCACGGGCAGCTTGGAGTAGACCATCGCCGCCGCGCCGTAGATCATCTCGGAGGCGTAGCTGCCGATGATATGCACGCCGACAAGCTCGCGCTTCTTGACATCATAGATGAGCTTGCAGAAGCCGTCGCCCTTCAGGTTTTCAGCGACGAAACGACCCGACGCCATCATGGGCGCTTTGACGACCTTCACGTCCAGACCCTTGTCCTTCGCGCTCTGCTCGGTCTCGCCGACACAGGCGACCTCGGGGGTCGTGTAGATAACGGAGGGGGTGATGCTGTAGTCGATGTGGTCCTTAATGCCGCGCATATGGTTCACGGCGACCTCCGCCTCGCGGTAGGCGGTGTGCGCGAGCATGAGCTTGCCGTTGCAGTCGCCCACAGCGTACACGCCCTCGACGTTCGTGCACAGGTGCTCGTCAGTCAGGACCTTGCCGCGCTCGGTGGCAACGCCCAGCTTCTCTTCCAGATCCAACCCCTCGATGTTGGCGCGGCGGCCGGCGGACAGGAGCACGCGGTCGCACGCGACGGTGTGCAGACCCGACGCGTCCTCATAGGTGACGCTGCCGGCTTCGACCTTCTTGACGCCCGCGTTCAGATAGAACTCCATGCCGAGCTTTTTGTAGGTCTTCATGAGGATGTCGCAGATCTCGGGGTCGGTCGGACCTGCGATCTTGGACATCATTTCGATCACGATGACCTTCACGCCGATGGTGGCAAAATAGCACGCCATTTCCAGACCGATGACGCCGCCGCCGATGCAGACAAGCGTCTTGGGCACTTCGCGCAGGTCGAGGATCTCGCGGTTCGTCATCACAAAGCCGGAGGCGAGCCCCTCCTTCACGCCCGGAATGGGCGGGACGGACGCGACCGAGCCGGTGGCAACGACGAGGCGCTTACCAGCGATGGTCGTACCGCCTGCATCCACCTCAAACAGCCCCGCGGCGTTCTTGCCGAGGACCTTCGCGGCGGCAGTGTAGACCTTGACCTTGTTGGACTTCATCGTGAAGCCGACGCCGGAGACGAGCGTTTTGACGACCTTGTTCTTGCGGTCGATGACCGCCACGTGGTCAAACGAGACGTTCTCCGCGTGCACGCCGTAATCCGCGCCGTGCTGCGCGGCGGCGTACTGCTTGGCGCAATACAAAAGGCTCTTGGTGGGGACGCAGCCCTCGTTCAGGCACGTTCCGCCCAGCGCCCGCCGCTCCACGACCGCCGCCGTCAGACCGCCCTGCGCCGCGCGTTCGGCGCACAGATAGCCGCCCGGGCCGCCGCCCAGGACCACGACATCAAAAGTATCCATGTATGTAGTTCCTCCCGCAAACTTTCCTAGTATAGTGTTTATCTCTATTTTAACACAAAAAGCGCCGGTGTAAAGAGCAAATTCTTATACACCGGCGCGATTCAGTTTCTAAAACAGTTCACCAGACAATTCCAAGGTCTGCCCCGCCGTCACAGGTGTAGGAAAAGACGATGGCGTCGCCCGCCTGCACCTTTATATCGGCGACGCCCACGGACGGGTATTCGCCGTTCACGCTGACGAGCCAGCCGGCCATCGGACCGGCGCTGCCGCCTGCGAGCGGTCCGATCGCGTTCACATACGGATATTCGCCGTCCACGACGTCCAGCGTCAGAGCGTGCTCCTGCGCGGTGCGGCGCAGGACCTCCAGCACGCTCTCGCCGTCGGTAAATTCGACCTCGGTCGCGGGCAGCAGATAGCCATCGGACGGCAGCGCCGCGACCGTTTCCGCGTCCAGCCCGGCGCTTGTCAGCGCCGTTTCACAGGCGATCGTCAGCGTGCAGGTCGTCTTTTTCGCGGCGCACGCGGACAGGCTCAGGATCAGCAGCAGCGCGCAAAGCGCCGCAAAAATACGTTTTTTCATGATCGCTCTCCTTAAAATTTCAAAATTGCCGTCTGCATCAGGAGGTTACACAGCATCTGCGCAACCTCGCAGCGCAGCACGGCTACGCCTGACTGCTGTGCCTGTGCGGTGGTCATGATCTCATTTTTCAGGCAGAACGCCACGCCGCTTCCCGCCCAGTCGGACACCGTGTCCGGCACGGCGGAGGTGTCCTCCATGGCGGTGTCAAAGCCGCACAGCGCCGCCGCGCGCGCGAGCATCACGGCGGATTCCTGCCGGGTGATGCTGCTGTCGGGGTTAAAATTACCGTCGCCCACGCCGCGCACGATGCCATACGCCGCCGCCGTGTCCACATAGGGGGCGTACCACGCGCTCTCGGTGACGTCGGCAAACGTGCCGCGGTACTGTGCCTCCAGTCCCAGCGCGCATACAACGATCTTGGCGAACTGCGCGCGGGTCATGGTGCTGTCGGGGCTGAAGCGCCCGCCGCCTACGCCGCTGATGATGCCGAACGAGCCGAGGATGTTGATGGCGTCGCGGTTTTCATGGGCTTCGGTGTCGGAAAAGACCGCACCGTTTTTCTGAAGCTGCGCCGCCTTGACGCCGGAGGCAAGCTCCGGCTGGGCGGTGAGCGTCACGTCGGTCAGGTCATACAGCTCCGCCTGTCCGCTCTGCGCGCGCTGCACGGCGCACAGCGCCTGAAGCGCCTGATAGGTGGCGGTGAGGCTGGGGTGCAGCGATCCCAAAAAGCCGCCGGACGCGTCGCGATAGCTCAGGAGCTTGTCGAGCGCGGTCGCGCCGTTCTTCGTAAAGCGTTCGTCGTCCACCGCGATGTCCAGCGCGCACAGCGCAAGCAGCACCTGCGCCGTCGGCTCAGACGAGGGCGTTGACCATACGGTATAGCCGCCGTCGTCCTGCTGCAGCGCCGACAGCCGCTCCACGCCGAGCGCGACGGCGTTCGCCACCTGCTGCTGGTCGCGGTAGCGTGCGAGCGCCTGTAAGACCGACGCGGTCGTCGCGGCGTCCGCCTTGCCGCCGTGCAGCGCCCAGCCGCCGTCAGGAAGCTGCGCGTTGAGGATCGCGCTGAGATACAGCTCGCGCGTCGCCGGGGTAGAGACCCCGTCCACTGCGGGAATGTCGTAATTTGCGCAGTCGAGCGTGCGCAGCGCAGTCAAAACGCCCGGCAGACCCGTCTGCGCGCACGCGTCAAAATCCGCCAGCGCCGTCAAAAGGTTCTGCCCGCACACGTTCGCAGGGTCTTTTCCCATGGCGCGCAGCGCCAGCGCAGCGCGGGCAAGCTCGCCCGGGCGTCTGCGCCCGGCGGGGCTGCCGTTTTCCACCAGCTCCGCCGTCACGCTCTCGTAATATTGCAGCGCGTACCCCTCCGGGAGCGCCGCGCCGCTGCGCACGAGCGTGAACATCACATGATCCGCCGCGCCGCCGGACGTGCCGCGCGGCATGGACTCCAGCAGATATTTCTGCGCGCCCGCGATCGCGTCCGCCGGGACCTCCGCGGCAAGCGCCGCGGGGCAGAGCGTGAGTAAAATGCCCGCCGCCAGCAAAATGGCAAGCAGTTTTTTCTTCATTGATATGAGCCTCCCTTCGGAAGTTCCATGCAAAAAATGATTTTTATATTATTTACAGCAGTGTATCATATTCGCGCGCTTTATGCAAGCGGATGCTTTTTCCGATTCATTTTATCCGCTCACCCAGTCCGAAAAACACACGCCAGACCTCGTCCGCGCGCTGCGCCAGCGCCGCCGCGAGCCGCCCGGAGCGTTCGCGCCACGCGCGCGTTTGCGCGTCCAGCGGCACAACACCGCAAGAAATATCGTCAAAAATCAGAATTTTATCATCCAGCGGCGCATTCAGCAGCGCCGTCTCGTCCCGCCCCTCGCGCACGCAGCGCAACACATACTGCTCCACATGGCACAGCGCCTTTTTGGAAGGATCGGGCACAGCGTCCGTGCAGTCGCAAAGCTCCTCCGGCGCAAGCGCAAAATGCGCCATGGCAAAGGCGCGCTTATTTTGGTACGCGCCGCCCACGATCAGGATCATCGTCGTTCCTCCTTTAGAAAATGCAGAGGCACAGCACGCCCGCCAGCTCGCCCAGCGTCAGCGCAAAGCCGGACACGTCGCCGGACATCCCGCCGAGCTGCGACTTGCCGTACAGCGCCGCCAGCCACACGCAGAGCGCTCCCGCGCCGAGCGCAAGCGCCCGCAAGCCGCAGAAAAGCCACCCCGCCGCGAGCGCGAGCGCGAGCCAGAGCGCAAGGCACACGCACTGCGGCGTTTTTTTCTCGCGTGCAAAATCGCCGCCGTACTGACTTGCCGCCATGGGGCGCATCGTGCTCACACACAGCCCCGCCGCCGCGCGCGTGCATACAGGAAGCAGCAGCAGCGCCCATGCGCTGTGCGCAATGTCCAACGTACAGAACGCCGCGAATTGCAGCAAAAATAAAATTGCCAGCCCGATCACGGCAAACGCGCCGACGTGCGAATCCTTGAGGATCTTCTGCCGCACGGCAAGCTCCCGGCGGGATAAAATCGCGTCGCAGCAGTCCATATAGCCGTCCAGATGCAAAAAGCCCGTCACAACGAACGGCGCGGCGCACAGCAGCGCCGCCGTGAGCATCGAGCTGGGCAGCAGCGCCAGCAGCCGCCATACGCCGCCCGCCAGCAGCCCCACGAGCGGAAACCAGACGATCATCCAGCTTCGCGCCGCCTCGTCCCACCGGCGGCTGGGGCATGGGACGATGCAGAACATCCCCCACGCCATGCACAGCGCGCGCCATTGCTTTTTCATTCTGCCCATCCTCCCTTGAACCAGTGCGGCACGCCGCAGCAGACCTCGCCCGCAGCCTCGCACACGCGGCACAGCGCCGCGCCGAGCGCACCCAGCGCCTGCCGGTAGCGCTCGGTCCACTCGCCGTAAGCGCCGGCGTCGGCAAAGATATTGTCGCAGACGAACACGCAATTGCCCGTTTTTTCCGCAAGCTCTGTCAGCTCGCGCGCAAGCCGCGCCCCGGCGTCTTCGTCCATCGTGCCGTCCGCGCGGAACATCTCGTTGGAGAGTAACGCCGTCACGCTGTCCAGCAAAAACACGCCAGCCGGGTCGGTCTTTTCCAGCGCGGCAAGGATGTGTGTTCCGCATTCGACCGTTTCAAAGCCCCAGCCCGCACGCTCGGCGCGGTGGCGCGCGATGCGCGCTTCGTCCTCCGCGTCATGCGGGATCATCGTGGCAAGATAATACCTTGGCGCACCCGGGCACATCGCGCGCGCGATGCGCTGCGCCAGCATGGATTTGCCGCTCTTCGAGCCGCCTGATAAAAAAACATTCATACCGTAAAGCAGTCCTTTGCGCGGATGGGCGCGAGATAGCCGTCGTCGATCCGCGCGTCCTCAAACGTCGCCATCCCGTTCATCGCGGCGCACGCCGCCTCCAACACACGAAACCCCAGCGGGCAGCCGCTGCCCTCGCCCAGCCGCATATCCAGCGTCAGCACTGGCGTGAGCGAAAGCGCCTGCGCGGCGACGGCGTAGCCGCGCTCAAACGAGCCGTGCGACGGGAATAAAAAGTCCCGCGCCGCCGGGCACAGCCGCACGGCGCACAGCGCCGCTGTCACGGAGATAAATCCGTCGATCACCACCGGCAGGCGGCTCTCCGCCGCGCCGAGGAACACGCCCGCCATCGCCGCAAGATCGAAGCCGCCGACCTTGGCGAGCACATCGACTGCGTCGCCCGCGTCCGGGTGCAGGCGCGCAAGCGCCCCGGCTACAACGGCGCGCTTGCGCGCGAACGCTTCCTCCGTCACGCCGCCGCCGCGCCCCACGGCGTCCTCCACCGCGCAGCCCGTCAGCGCCATGAGCACAGCCGCCGAGGTGGTGGTGTTGCCGATGCCCATCTCACCCACGCCCAGCGCCTGCACGCCGTCGCGCTTCGCCTGCGCGGCAAGCGTCATGCCGGTGTCCAGCGCGGTGAGCGCCTGCTGCACGGTCATGGCAGGCTCTTTTGCAATATTTTTTGTGCCGCGCGCGATGCGGCGGTTTACGATCTGCGGGCAGGTGTAGTCCTCCGCGATGCCCACGTCCACCACGACCAGCTCATCGCCAAAATGATGCGCGATGGCGCTTGCGCCCGTCACGCCGCGCGTAAGATTGATCGCCTGCTGCCGCGTGACCGACTGCGGCGCGGAAGAAACGCCCTCCGCCACCACGCCGTTGTCGGCAGCAAGAACGTAAATGCGCGTCTTTTCAATCTCATTATAAGTATGACCCGTGATCCCGGCGAGCTGAATGGAGATGTCCTCCAGTTTTCCCAAACTCCCGGGCGGCTTGGCAAGCTGCGCCTGCCGCCGCCGCGCGGCATCCATCGCCGCCGCGTCCGCCGGTCGGATGGCGGCGAGCCGCGCGGAAAATGCGTCCCGATTCATGATAAAAGTCCCTCTTTCAAAAGCCACTCGACCGACGCGCGCGCGGAGCGCACCTCCAGCGTGTACGTCGCCTGCGGCGCAAGCGCCTCTAACTGCCGGATGACCGTCGCCATATCGAGCGTGCCGTCCGGCAGCCCAAGATGCTCGTCAAACGTGCCGTGATTGTTGTGCAGGTGCACATGGGAACTGTACGGCGCGAGCGCGTCCAGCCACGGCGCAAGCTCGCCGCTCTGACAGAATGCGTGCCCCACATCGAAACAGATGCGCAGGCGCGGATCGTTCACCTGCTCCGCGACCTGCCGCAGTGCGTCCGGCGACGTTTCCATCACATTTTCGACGCACAGCGTCAGCCCGTCCACATCGTTCAGAAATTCCCGCCAGAACGCCGCTGACTGCGGCGCGAACCACTCCGGGTAGTAGACGAGCGGGATGAAGCCCGAATGCACCACCATTTTCTCCGCGCCATAGCGCTTTGCCAGCGCCGCCGCCTGCAAAAAGCGCCGCTTCGCTACCTCGCGCACGAGCGGGTCGATGGCGGCGGGGCACAGCTCCGCAAACGGCGCGTGAAGCACCCGGCGCGGCACTTCGAGCGCCGCGTCAAGACTCGCCTGCACGTCCGGCGGGGTCTTGTCCATGTTCTCCGCCAGACAGAACTGCGCCAACTCCACGCCGAGTCCAAATTCCCGCGCAGTCTGCACGGCGTCGTCCGCGATGGTGGAGAGAAAAAGCCGCTCCTTTTTCATGCGCGCCCGTCCCGTTCCAGCAGGAGCTTTGTTTTGAGGATGGCGAGCTGCGTTTTTGCGTCCAGAATTTTGCCGTCCAGAATATCCTGCACGAGCGCGTCCAGCGGGACGCGGTCGAGCTGCAAAAACTCGTCCGCATCCAGCTCCTGTGCGCCGAACGTCAGCCCCTCGGCAAGAAACATCTCGATCGTCTCATCCGAATACGCAAACGCGGGCTGAAACAGCCCCAGACTGCGCCACGAGGCTGCCGCCGCGCCCGTCTCCTCGTGCAGCTCGCGCTGCGCCGCCGCGAGGCGGTCCTCCGTGGGACTGTCCAGCTTGCCCGCCGGGATCTCCGTGACCACGCGCCCGATGGGATAGCGGAACTGGCGCTCGATGAGCACATCGCCGTTCTCAAACAGCGGCACGATGCACACCGCGCCGACGTGACGCAGGTATTCCCGCGTCGCCGTCTGCCCGTCCGGCAGGCGGACGGTATCCTCAAAAACGTGCAGGATCTTTCCGTCAAAAATTTCGCGCGAGGATAGCGTCCGCTCGCGCAGGTCGATGGTGTCAGCCATGTGTCTCAGCCCCTTTTTCGCTCTCATCTTACCCTTTTCGGCGGGGCTTGTCAATCGCATGAAAACGGTGAATTTTTCCGCGTATGACGCCGCGCGCGGCGGGCATACTGTTGCCAGAGAGATTCGGAGCTTTCCAAAACAGGAATGCCGATTTCCATACACAAAAGGGCGGATGTCCCGGCAGGTGCATGGATCGGGCGTCCTGCGCAAAAGCCATGCCCTGTCAGCAGATGCCGCCGTGTGCCCGGCAGCGTTTGCGTCCGCCGCGCTTTGCCGGAGCGGCGCACGGCAGATCTCTCCCGGCGGCGGTCGCGCCGGCATCATAAGGACGCGCCCGCCGCCTTCACCGGCAGAAGCCCGGAAAGCAAATGCTTTCCGGGCTTCGTTTTTGCGGTTTTTGAGATTTTTCGTAATTCGTCGTAACGTAGGGGATGGGCAAGCCCCTACGTTACGGCTCATTTTGTTAGACCGCCGCGCGTGTTCTCTTTAACCGCACCACTGCGGCGCTTCTGTCGTCCTCTGCGCCGCAGGCGGCGACGATGGCTGCCGCCAGCTCGCAGGGAGTTGTGGTCGCGGCGGCGCGGATGGTCTGCTCGGCGGTCTGCTCGTCCGCGCCGTCGCTCACCAAGATCAGCGTCTGCCCGCGCTGGAGCGCGAGCTGGATGCATTGCCCGCGCCGCCCCTGTTCCGCGCTCACGCCGGGCGGGGGCGCGGACGCGCCGAGCTTGTACACCCGCCGCCCCACAAGCAGATAAGACGGCGCAGCGCCCCATTTATAAAGTACGCCCTCGCCGCTGGCAAGGCTGACCTGCAGGAGATCCACGGTCGAAAAGCCGCCGCTCTCGCGCAGAAAATACACGCCGCTCAGCATCCGCAGCGCCTCCGGCGCGTCCATGCCGCTGCAAATGAGTCCTTTTAGCAGCTCCGCTGCGGCAGCCGCCTCGCCGCGCGCGGCAGCGCCTGTACCCATGCCGTCGCACAGCAGCAGATAATACCGCTCGCCGCAGGTAAAGCTCGCGGCCAGGTCGCCGCAGACGCTGCTGCCGCGCACGCCGCAGGCGCGAAAGCCCTCGTCGGGCGCGAACGCCGCCGAGGGCGCGTCCGGCACGCCCTGCGCCAGCGCGTGCAGATACGCCGCAAGGCAGCCGTACTGCTCCGCCGTCACGGCGCTCAGCTCCGTCAGGCGGTTTTGATATTGCAGCCGCGCGAGCTGCTCGTCCAGTGCCTGGTTGACCGCACCGGTAAACTGCGGATACCGGCTGCACCGCGCGCGGAAAAACGGCGGCAGATCGTCCGGCAGCATCTCGCCGCGCTGCAAAATGCGCCCCGCCGCGCCCGACAGGGCGAGATAGGTGTCCGCCGCGCACGTCTCCCAGCACGTCTCCCAGCCCGCACAGCCGCAGCAGGCAAGCTCCGCCGCGCGGTCAAACACCGCCGCCGACTGCGGCGCTGGATCGTGCGCGCGCGTGCGCTCCAAAAGACGGCGGATGCGCCCCAGCAGCGCGCTCGCCTGTTCCAGGCCCGGCGCGGCAGCGGCAGCGCCGTCCGGCGCGTCCGTGTCCAAAAACCGCTCCAATCGCTGCGGCATCAGCAGCGCCAGCGCCCCGCCGAGCACGCACCCCGCCATGCCCGCGACCTGCACATCCTGCCGCAGCAGCAGCCACCCGCCGCAGCACGCAAGCAGGATCACCGCCCGCATGAGCCGCGTTTTGAGCGGCAGCACGCCGCACAGCAGCGCCGCGAGCACAAAGCACGGCGTGAGCGGCACGGCGCACACGCCCGTTATATCCAGCGCCAGTCCCACAAGCGCCGCCGCACGCAGCGCGTCCGCCAGCCCAAGGCAAAATCCGACCGCCGCCGCGCCGAGCACGATACTCAGCCGCACCCCGCCCGGAAGCACCAGCGCCCCGCAGCCCGCAAGCAGGCACAGCGCCAGAAAGACGCGCGCGCCGCGCGCGCGTGACGTGACGGCGTCCGTAAACGCCCACGCGCACACGCCCAGCATCCCCACGCGCGCCAGAAACAGCAGCGTCTCATCCGGCGCAAAATGCGCCTGCAGCAGCTCCAAAAACTCCACCATACCGTACAGCACCGCCGCGCTCACGGGCAAAAACCAGCGCTTGTCCCGCGGCAGAAGCTCCCGGAAGATGAGCAGCTCCGTCTCGATGAGAAAGCCCGCCGCCGCCACGCTCAGCGTCTGCGAAAACCCATAGATCAGCGCGTGCGCGCCCACCGCGCCCAGCAGCGCGCACACGCTCACCGCGCCGAACGGCAGCGCCGCCACCAGCGCCAGTCCCAGCGGCAGGCTCCCGCCCGGAAGCCGGACGCCGGAGAGCGCCGCACCCGCGCAAAGCGCCAGCATCCCGCGCACGAGCAGCCCCAGCGGGGCGCTGGCAGAGACGCGCCGCAGCACGCTCCGGCGCGCCGCGCCCAGCTTATCTTCCACCAGCGACGACCAGGACATATAAATTCACTCCCAATATATGGTATTTTTACAGCCATCTTACAACCATCTGTGCGCAAAATGCGTCGGGAGCGGTCGGCGTGGGAATACTTTGGCACTTTAGTTCTTGCTTCATGGGCGAAAAACGCGTACAATAGGGACAAGCAACAAATACACGGAGGATACTATGGCAACGGAACTGGAGCTGAAGCTCGCGGTAGGCGACCTGCACCTGCTCGACTGCATCCTGTGCAGTCCCGATGTGCGCAGCCGGATGCACGGCGACTTCACCTATTTACAGACAGAATCGACGTATTTTGACACGCCCGACGGCAAGCTCGCCGCGCGGCACTGGGCGCTGCGGCTGCGGAAGCTCGCGGGCAAAAGCGTCGTCACGATCAAAACGCCGGGCGAGGGTCTGGCGCGCGGCGAGTGGGAGACGGAGGCGGAGTATCTGGAGGATGCCGTGCCGAGGCTCGTAAAGGACGGCGCACCGGCGGAGCTGGCGGATATTCTGCAAAGCGGCGTGCTCGCGCCTGTGTGCGGCACAAAATTCACGCGCATCCGCGCGATGCTCCATCTGGACGGCTGCGTGTGCGAGCTGGCGGGCGATATTGGCGAGCTTTCGCGCGGGACGCGCCGCGCGCCGCTGTGTGAGCTGGAGCTGGAGCTGAAGGACGGCGAGGCTGCGCCGATGCTGGCGTTTGGCAGGGCGCTGGCGGAAAAATTCGGGCTGCGCGAGGAGCACAGCAGCAAATCCGAGCGCGCGCGGCGGCTCGAACAGGTATAAGGAGGACCATCCGGCATGGATGCAACGAATCAGAAGCTGAACCTGACGATGCTCTGTGATTTTTACGAGCTGACGATGGGCAACGGCTATTTCAAGTGCGGCTATCAGGACCGCATCACCTATTTTGACGTCTTTTTCCGCACCGTGCCCGACGGCGGCGGCTTTGCCATCGCGGCGGGTCTGGAGCAGATCGTGCGGTATATCCAGGATCTGCATTTTTCGGAGGAGGATATTGCCTATCTGCGCGGGCGGGGCATTTTCTGTGAGGAATTTCTGGCGTATCTGCGCGAGTTCCGCTTTACGGGCGACATCTGGGCAGTGCCGGAGGGCACGCCCATCTTCCCGCGCGAGCCGATCGTGACCGTGCGCGCCCCGGCGGTGCAGGCGCAGCTCATCGAAACGTACCTGCTGCTCGCCATCAACCACCAGAGCCTCATCGCGACCAAGGCGAACCGCGTGGTCCGCGCGGCAAAGGGTCGCCCCGTTTTGGAGTTCGGCTCGCGCCGGGCGCAGGGCGGCGACGGCGCGATCTTAGGCGCGCGCGCGGCGTTCATCGGCGGCTGCGCCGGGACGGCGTGCACCATCTCCGACCAGCTCTACGGCGTACACGCCGGGGGCACGATGGCGCATTCGTGGGTGCAGATGTTCGACACGCAGTATGACGCCTTCCGCGCCTATTGCGAGACCTACCCCGAAAATCCCGTCCTGCTGGTGGATACCTACAACACGCTCAAAAGCGGCGTCCCGGACGCCATCCGCGCGTTTAACGACGTGCTGCGCCCGCGCGGGCTCACCAAATGCGGCATCCGGCTCGACTCCGGCGATATGACGTACCTGACAAAAAAGGCGCGCAAAATGCTCGACGACGCGGGCTGGCAGTCGTGCGAAATTTCGGTCTCAAACTCGCTGGATGAGTACATCATCCGCGATCTCATCGCGCAGGGCGCGCAGATCGACCTGTTCGGCGTGGGTGAGCGGCTCATCACCGCGCGCTCCGAGCCGGTGTTCGGCGGCGTGTACAAGCTCACCGCTGTGGAGGCGTCCGACGGCACGATCGTGCCCAAGATCAAGATCAGCGAAAACGTGGGCAAGATCACGAACCCGCACTTTAAAAAGCTCTACCGCTTTTTCGGCAACGACACCGGCAAAGCCATCGCCGACTACCTGTGCGTGCACGACGAGACGGTGGACGACAGCGGGAACATCGAAATTTTCGACCCCGAGGCGACGTGGAAGCGCAAAACGGTGTATAATTTCACCGCCAAAGAACTGCTCGTGCCCGTCTTCCGGCATGGCGAGCTGGTCTACGACCTGCCGCCCCTCGCCGAGATCAAGCGCTACTGCGCCGAGCAGGTGGACACCCTCTGGGACGAGGTCAAGCGCTTTGATAATCCGCATACCTATTATGTGGACCTGTCGCAAAAGCTCTGGCAGATCAAGTATGACCTGCTCAAAAACAATTCCGCAGGGAAGTAAGAAGAAGCACAGGCGCGCCGCCAAAGCGGCGCGCCTGTGAGCGTGTCAAAAAAATATTTTTGACACGCTTTCAAACGAAAACCGCTTCGCTGGGTTTTCGTTTGAGAGGTCTTGCAGTCTGCTGCGCGCATAATTTGTGTGCCGTTGGCACACAAATTCCACACTTGCAGCCTGTATTGTATTTTCTGCGACGTACACGCCGCCGCAGAAAATGATCTGAATCATTTTTGCGCCTGCGGGCGCAAAACTCTGCGAGGCTTTTTCGACAGACTGAAGGCTTCCCCATGTGGGGAAGCCTTTTTTGCGCAGTGGTGATTTGACATGGATTTTACAATCGCGCGGTTTTGGCTTTTACAAAGCGGCGGTATGATTAGGCGCGTAAGGAACAGAAAGTCCTGAACGACAATAAGAAAGGAAGTCTTATTTATGAAGAAGATCATTGCAATCGCGCTGGCGCTGGTCTGCGCCGTATCGCTGTTCGCGGGCTGTGCCGCCAAGACGAGCGGCAGCGTCTCTACCGACGGCTCGACGTCCATGGAGAAGGTCATCGGCACGCTCGGCGAGCAGTTTATGAAGGACAACTCCGGCGTCGCCTTTACCTACAACCCCACCGGCTCGGGCTCGGGCATCACTGCCGTATCCGAAGGGCGCTGCGACATCGGTCTTTCCAGCCGCGCGCTGAAGGATGACGAGGTTGCCTCCGGGCTGGTCGGCACGACCGTCGCGCTTGACGGCATCGCCATCATCGTAAACCCCGAAAACCCGGTCGCAGACCTCTCGCTCCAGCAGATCGCCGACATCTATACCGGCGCGATCACCAACTGGAAGGACGTCGGCGGCAATGACGCTGAGATCGTTCTGATCGGTCGTGAAGCGGGCAGCGGCACGCGCGACGGCTTTGAGTCCATCACCGGCACAAAGGACGCCTGCCAGTACCGTCAGGAGCTGACCTCCACCGGCGACGTCATCACCACCGTCTCCCAGAACCCGGACGCCATCGGCTACGCCTCCCTCGCCGCGCTCAAGGACAGCGTCAAGGCTTTGAGTGTGGACGGCGTGACCCCGACCAAGGCGGCCGTCAAGGACGGCAGCTACAAGGTCCAGCGTCCGTTCGTGCTGGTCACCAAGGACGGCACGAAGCTCTCCGACGCGGCGCAGAAGTTCTTTGACTTCGCCCTGTCTGCGGACGCGGCAAGCCTGATCTCCGCCGCCGGTGCTGTCCCGGTAGCTTAACTCGCATCTCCTCTTTTCCCACGGCGCGGCGGAGCTTCTGCCGCGCTGCGGGCGTATCTTGGAAAGGGAATATAGGGAATATCATGAAACGATCGAACGCACAAACTCCAAAGACCCGCGCGGCGAACCGGCTGGAGACTGTCGTGCACGGCATCTTCCTGCTGCTGGGTCTGGTCACGGTCGGCTGCGTGCTGCTCATGACCGTCTACCTCATCCTCAGCGGTCTGCCCGCCATCCGCGAAATTGGACTGACGAAATTCCTGTTCGGCAAAACGTGGGCATCCACAGCCGCCGAGCCGCAGTACGGCATCCTGCCGTTCATCCTCACGAGCGTGTACGGCACGGCGGGCGCGATCGTCCTCGGCGTGCCGGTGGGCTTCCTCGCGGCGGTGTACATCGCCAAGCTCGCGCCCCGGCGCGTGCGTGACCTCCTGCAATCGGCGGTGAGCCTGCTGGCAGGCATCCCGTCGGTGGTGTACGGTCTGGTGGGTATGCTGGTGCTCGTGCCCGGCATCCACAAGCTCTTCCATGTGCCCGACGGCGCAAGCCTGCTCGCCGCGATCATCGTGCTTGCCATTATGATCCTGCCGTCCATCATCAAGGTCTCGGTCACGGCGCTGGAGGCTGTGCCGCAGGCGTATGAGGACGCGTCGCTGGCGCTGGGCGCAACACCTGTGGAGACGTATTTCCGCGTGAGCGTCCCGGCGGCAAAAAGCGGCATCGCTGCGGCGGTCGTGCTGGGCGTGGGGCGCGCCATCGGCGAGGCGATGGCGGTGATGATGGTCTCCGGCAACGCGGCGAATATGCCCACGCTCATGGGAAGCGTGCGCTTTCTCACCACGGCGGTCGCAAGTGAGATGTCGTACTCGTCGGGCTTACAGCGGCAGGCGCTGTTTTCCATCGCGCTGGTGCTGTTTTTGTTTATCCTGCTCATCAATGCCACGCTGAACTTTTTCTTAAAGCGTGACCGGGAGGGCTGACCATGAAAAAGAAAATGCACCCCGCAAGGCGGCTGTATAACGCCGGGCTCAAGGGGCTGATGTATCTCAGCGCGGCGCTCACGGGCGCGCTGGTGCTGTTTCTGGTGATCTTCGTGCTGGCAAAGGGTCTGCCGCACGTCTCGTGGGAATTTCTCAGCACGTCGCCGAGCTATCTGACCGGCTCGATCGGCATTTTGCCGGACATTCTGAACACGGTCTGGATCATCCTCGCGGCGGTCATTTTAGTCGTACCGCTGGGCGCGGGCGCGGCGGTGTACCTCACCGAATACGCGAAAAGCCACAAGCTCGTGGCGGTCATCGAATACGCCGCCGAGACGCTTTCGGGCATTCCGTCCATCATCTACGGCTTGGTGGGTATGCTGTTTTTCTGCGAGGTGCTGGGAATGCAGACGTCGCTGCTCGCGGGCGCGCTGACGCTGGTCATCATGAACCTGCCGACCGTCATGCGCACGACGCAGGAGAGCCTCAAGACCGTGCCGCAGAGCTACCGCGAGGGCGCGTTCGCGCTGGGCGCCGGCAAGTGGCGCACGATCCGCACCGTGGTGCTGCCGGGCTGCGTGGACGGCGTGGTGACGGGCTGCATTTTGTCCGTCGGCAGAATTTTGGGCGAGTCGGCGGCGCTGCTTTTTACGGCGGGCTTTGCGCACGTCGTGCGCGACCTCGCGCACACGCTCTCCGGCGCGGGCGCGACGCTGACCGTGGCGCTGTATGTCTACGCCAAGGAACAGGGCGAGTTTGACGCTGCATTCGCCATCGCCGCCATTTTGATGCTGCTGACGCTGACGATCAATCTGGCTGCCGAGGACTGTACACGTTATTTGCGTAACCGCTAATCCAATCGTCTGCGGTTCTCGGCGGATCTTTTGCTCCAACTGTGCAGTTTGAAAAACGCGAAATACACAAAGTATTCCTGCGTTTTCCAAACTTTCATTTGGAACAAAATCTCTCGCTGAGAACTCTTGCCGATTGGATCATCGGCTACGTATTTTAAGAAAGAAAAAGGAATAAAAACTATGAGCAGTATTTTTTCCGTGCGAGACCTTTGCCTGTGGTACGGCGCGCATCAGGCGCTGCATAATATCTCAATGGACATCCCCGAGCACGGCATCACCGCGCTCATCGGTCCGTCCGGCTGCGGCAAATCAACGTTTCTCAAAACGCTCGACCGCATGAACGACCTCATCCCCGGCGTGCGCATCACCGGACGGGTCGAATATCAGGGGCAGGACATCTACGCCCCGGACGTGGATGTGAATGACCTGCGCAAAAGGATCGGCATGGTGTTCCAGAAGCCGAACCCCTTCCCCATGAGCATTTACGACAACGTCGCCTATGGTCCGCGCACGCACGGCGTCAAAAACCGCGCGCGGCTGGATGAGCTTGTGGAGCAGTCGCTGCGCGGCGCGGCGATCTGGGATGAGGTAAAGGACCGCCTCAGGAAAAACGCGCTGGGTCTTTCCGGCGGGCAGCAGCAGCGCCTTTGCATCGCGCGGGCGCTGGCGGTCGAGCCGCAGGTGCTGCTCATGGACGAGCCGACGAGCGCGCTCGACCCCATCTCCACCTCGCGCATCGAGGAGCTGGCAATGGAGCTGCGCGAACAGTACACCATCGTCATCGTCACGCATAATATGCAGCAGGCGGTGCGTATTTCGGACACGACCGCCTTCTTCCTGCTCGGCGAGCTGGTGGAATATGACGCGACGGAGAAAATGTTCTCCGCACCGCGCGACAAGCGCACCGAGGATTACATCACCGGGAGGTTTGGATGATGAGAAGCCGCTTTGACGAACAATTGCAGCAGCTCCGCCATGAGCTGATCGAAATGGGCGCGCTGTGCGAGCGCGTCATCGCCCTGAGCGTCAAGGCGCTGGAGGCGGGCGATACAAGGCTCGCCGCGAGCGTCGCGCCGGTGGACGCCGAGATCGACCAGAAGGAGCGCACCATCGAATCGCTCTGCCTGCGGCTGCTTTTACAGCAGCAGCCCGTGGCGCGCGACCTGCGGCAGATCTCCGCCGCGCTCAAAATGATCACCGATCTGGAACGCATCGGCGATCAGGCGGAGGATATTGCCGAGATCGTCCCGTTTTTGACCGGGACGGGCGCAGCCGATCTGGATATTCTGCGCGAAATGGCGCAGGCAGTCATTAAAATGGTCACGGAAAGCATTGATGCCTATGTAAAATGTGATATAATGCTGGCAAAGAAGGTCGTTGCGGACGACGACATCGTCGATGCACAGTTTGACGGCGTCAAGCGCACGCTCATCGCCCACATTGCCGAGGCGCCGGAGCACGGCGAGGCGGCGCTCGATCTTCTGATGATCGCCAAATATTTTGAGCGCATCGGCGACCACGCCGTGAACATCGCCGAATGGGCGCTGTTCAGCGTGACGGGCGCGCATGGAGGAACAGCATGATCTGGTGTGTGGAGGACGACGCGAGCATCCGCGATATTGAGGTCTACGCCCTGCGCTCGACCGGCTTTGAGGCGACGGGCTTTGAGGACGGCACGAGCTTCTGGCAGGCGCTGCAAGCCGAAACGCCGGAGCTGGTGGTGCTGGACGTGATGCTGCCGGGGCTGGACGGCATCGAGCTTTTGCGCCGGATGCGCGCGTCGGACACATTTTCGCAGATCCCCGTCGTCATGGCGACGGCAAAGGGCGCGGAATACGACAAAATTCAGGGGCTCGACCTCGGCGCGGACTACTATCTCACCAAGCCCTTCGGCGTGATGGAGCTCGTCTCCTGCGTCAAGGCGGTGCTGCGCCGCTGTGCGCCGCAAAAAACGCCGCAGCTCCTCATCGCCGGGGCGCTCACGCTTGACCCGGAGCGCCATATCGTCATGGCGGACGGCGCGCGCGTGGAGCTGACGCTCAAGGAGTTTGAGCTGCTGCGTCTGCTGCTGCTGCATCCGGGCGTGGCGTTCACGCGCGAAAAGCTCATGGAGCGCGTCTGGGGCACGGACTACCTCGGCGAGACGCGCACGGTGGATATGCACGTCCGCACGCTGCGGCAAAAGCTCGGCGCGTGCGGCGAGATGATCGAAACGGTACGCGGCGTCGGCTACCGATTGGAGGCGAAGGAATGACAAAACGAATTTTCCGCTCCATCCTGCTGGTGGCGGGCGCGGTGCTGCTGGCGAGCATCGTGCTCATCATGGGCGTTCTGTACGGCTACTTCGGCGGCGTGCAGGAGCGGCAGATGGAGGATGAGCTGACGCTGGCAGTCGCGGGCGTGGAAACGGACGGTGCGGACTACCTCAAAGCCGTGGACACCGACCGCTTCCGCCTGACGTGGGTCGCGGCGGACGGCACGGTGCTCTACGACACGCAGGCGGACGCCGCAGGTCTTGAAAATCACGCTGGGCGCACCGAGATCGCGCAGGCGATGCAGTCAGGCTCTGGCAGCAGCACGCGCTATTCCAGCACGCTGCTGGAAAAAACGATGTATTACGCGAAGCGGCTGGACGACGGCACGGTGCTGCGCATCGCCATCAGCCGCGGCACAGTGGGCGTGCTGGTGCTTGGCATCTTGCAGCCGGTCATCATCGTCGCTGTCGCGGCGCTGATCCTGTCGAATCTTCTCGCGCACCGGCTCTCGGCGCGCATCGTCGACCCTCTCAACAATCTCGACCTGGAGCATCCGCTGGATAACGACGCGTATGAGGAGCTTGCGCCGCTTCTGGGGCGCATCAGCCGCCAGCATGAGCTGATCGAGCGGCAGATGGAGCAGCTCCGGCGCGAAACGCAGGAATTTACGCAGATCACGAACAGTATGCGCGAGGGGCTGGTGCTCCTCGACCACCATGGCTGCGTGCTCAGCATCAACCCCGCCGCCCTGCGCCTGTTCGGTGCGGACGGGGCTTGCGTCGGCAAGGACTTTTTGACCGTGGACCGCGGCGTGGAGCTGACCGGCGCGATCGAGGCGGCGCTGCGCGACGGTCACAGCGAGATCCGCGCCCAGCGCGGCACGCAGCTCTGGCAGTTTGACCTCAGCCGCACCGGCGAGGCGGGCGCGGAGGCAGGCACAGTCATCCTCGCCTTTGACATCACCGAGCAGGAGCGCGCGGAGCTCAGCCGCCGCGAGTTTACCGCCAACGTCTCCCACGAGCTGAAAACGCCGCTGCAGGGCATCATCGGCAGCGCCGAGCTGATCGAAAACGGCATGGTAAAGCCGGAGGACCTGCCGCGCTTTGTGGGGCACATCCGCAAGGAGGCGCAGCGGCTCGTCACGCTCATTGGGGACATCATCCGCCTGTCGCAGCTCGACGAGGGCGTGGAGCTGCCGCGCGAGCCGGTCGATCTGCGTGCGCTCGCGCAGGAGGTCGCGCGCGATTTAGACGGCGCCGCGAAGCAGAAAAATGTCGCCCTCCGCGTCGAGGGCGACGAGGTGCGCGTCGCGGGCGTGCGGCGGCTGCTGTATGAAACGGTGTATAACCTCTGCGATAACGCCATCCAGTATAATGTAGACGGCGGCAGCGTCACCCTGCGCACGGAAAAAGCCGGGCAGGAGGCGCGCATCACCGTGGCGGATACCGGCATCGGCATCCCCCAGGACGCGCAGGCGCGCGTGTTCGAGCGCTTCTACCGCGTGGATAAAAGCCACTCCAAGGCCTCCGGCGGCACGGGACTGGGGCTGTCCATCGTCAAGCACGCCGTGCAGTACCACAACGGTAAGATCGCCCTCCAAAGCACCCCTGGTCACGGCACGAGCATCACCGTGACAATACCGAAAGCATAAGAAAAAGCCTTTCCCGGAAATGGGAAAGGCTTTTTTCGTAATTCGTCGTAACGTAGGGGCGGGGCAAGCCCCGCCCCTACGTTACGGCGAACGTTTCATACTTCCATATTATTTAGCGCAGCCTGCTCTCTTGTCTGGCAGGTGAAGAGGATGATCTGCCTTGTTTTTGCCTCCTCGCGTAAAAGGGCGAGGGCGCTTTTCATACGCCGGTCGTCAAAGCGCACCAGCGCGTCGTCGAGGATGAGCGGCGTATCCTCGCCAAGCGCCAGACGGCAGATCGCAAGGCGCACGGCGAGATAGACCTGATCCGCCGTGCCCCCGCTGAGGTACAGCAGCTCCCGCGTGATGCTCTCGCCCGTCTGCCGCGCCTCGGCGCGGAGCTTGCGGTCGAGCAGCACGGTGTCGTACCGCCCGTCCGTCATCGCGCCCAGCAGCTCGCCGGCGAGTTTTCCAATTTGCGGTGAAAAGCGTGTCTGAAGTGCGCCGTCCGCCTGACTGAGCGCCGCCTCCGCCCGCTCCAGCGCCGCGTAGCGCGCTGTGAGCTGCGCGATGCGCGCCGTGAGCTGCTCGCGCTCCGCCTCCAGCGCCGCCGGGTCGCCCAGCGCCGCCGCGCGTCCCTGACTCTGGTCAAGGCGGGAGCGCAGCGCCGCGCGCTGCGACTGCACCTGCAAAAGCGCTTGCTGCGCCGCGGCAAGCGTCCAGTCTGCTGTATCGACCTCCGCCGGGACAGGGACGAGCTTCTGCTCGCCGAGCGCGGCGCACACTGCGTCATAGCGGCCTTGCGCCACGTCCGCCGCGCGGCGCGCGGCATCCGCTTCGTCGTGCAAGTTCAGCGCGTCCTGCACCGCCTGTGCGCCCTGCTCCGCCGTTTTCGCGCCGGGCGCGAACATCGACACCTGCCCCAGCAGCCGCGCACGCGTCTGCAAAAGCGCCTGCTCCCGCGCCTGCCGTTCGGCGCAAAGCGCGTCATACTGCCGCTTCTGCTGCGCGTAGAGCTGGAGTCTTCCGCAATATTCCGCCGCGAACGCCGCCCACGTCTCGCGCGCTCTGCCCTCGTAGCGGGCGGCGATGGTCTGCGCCTTTGCCGCGTTTTCGGCAGCCACGCGGTTATGGCGCAGCGTCAGCGGCAGCCAGACGGCAAGCGTGAGGATGCAGAGCGCCGCGAGCACGCCGGGAATGGTGTCCTTCAGGATCAGCGCGCACGCCAGCAGCGCCGCCGTCGCCAGCGCGCCCATGACCAGCGGGAGCGCGACCGGGCGCGGCTTGCCGCCGGTGAGCGACTGCACCTGCTGCGCATCCGCCTGCGCACGTTCGGGAATTTCCGCCTCCGAAAGCCCCAAAAACGCCGCCGGACACGCAGGCGCGTGCGGCTCGTCCCCCGGCTGCGGGAGCGGCTGCGCCGCCTGTGTTTGGAGGAAAGCAAGCTGCTGCGAAAGCTCCGTGAGGACCTCGCGCGGCGGGATGTGCACCGTCCGCTCACGCGCGGCTTCGGCTTCCGCCTGTGCATCTTGCAGCGCCTGTGCCGCCGCGCCCCGCTGCTGCATCGCCCGCGCCGCCTCCTGCGCGCGCAGCGCCCGTGTGATTTTTTCCAACTCCGCCTGCCGCACGGAAAGCGCCGCCTCCTGCGCGCGCAGCGTCAGGTCGTTTTTATGCAGCTCATGAATTTGCGCCAGCCGGTCCTCCACCTGCGCGCGCTGCTGCTCCGCCTGCGGCAGCAGCCCCGTGCGGTTGTGGCGGCAGCGGTTGCGCCAGTCGCGCAGGCGCGCCGCCGTGTCGGACGCGCTCACGGTCTCGTCGCCCGTGGTGACGAGGGACGAAAGCCGCTTTTCCAGCGCCGCGTCGGACGTGACGCCCGCCGCGTTCTGCCCGACGAACGCGCTGCGCTCAAACACGCTCCGCCCCACGCCAAGGAGCATCTCGCCGCAGCTCTCGCCCGTCATCCCGGCGACTGCCTGCCCGCTGTCCGTCTCATACGCGCGGAACTCGCCCATCGGCGTGCGCCCCTTGCCAGTGCGCTCGATGGTGATCTTTTTGCCCTGCCACAGCAGCTCCATGCGCCCCTCCATCGGCGCGCCGCTCCATGGCTTATACTTCGTTTTCGCGGGGAGCGTCCCGGCGCTCGCGCGCTGGCTGGTGTCCACGCCGTAGAGCATCGCCAGTAAAAACGCCGCCCAGGTCGATTTGCCGGACTCGTTCGGCGCGGTGACGACATTCAGCCCACCATGCAGCTCCAGCCGCTCGTTTTGCAGCCTGCCGAAGCTCGCCTGCATCGAAAGGATCTTCAAAGCGCCGGCGCCTCCCTTCCGTCCATTGCCGCAAGACCGAGCCGCACGGCGTCCGCGATCTGCGCCTTTTCCTCCTGCGACTGCGCCGCGTCATACTGTGCGCGCAGCGTCTGCAAAAACAGCCCCCGCAGCGTATCCTCGCCGCAGCCGTCCCACAGCTCGCGGCGGGGCGTGGTCTCGTCGCGCAGCGTGAGGCTGAAAAACCGCCCGTCCAGCGCGCGGTGCAGCGCTGCAAGGTCCGGCTGCGGCGCGTCGCCCGTCAGGATGATGCGGTAAATATCGTCCTGCGTGCTCGCTGGCAGCGCCTGTCGGATGGCTTCCAGCGCGTCATCCCCTGCTTCCACGCGCAGAATTTCGTATTTCCGCCCGGAAATGGGCAAAAGCTCCGCTGTGCACGCGCCCGGCTGCGCCGTGACGAGGTACACGCCCTTCTGCCCCAGCTCGTCAAAGCCGCGCCCCATTGGGCAGCCCGGCCAGGCGTAAAACGTCTCCCCGGCGCGCTGAAGCCCGCTTTTTTCGTGGATATGCCCCAGCGCGAGGTAGCACAGCCCCGAGGCGGCGATCTGCTCGCGCGTGACGGCGTTATAGGGGCTGCCTGCGTTCAGCGCGTCGCCGTGCAGCGCCATCAGCTCCAGCCAGCCGTCGCGCCTGGCGGAGAAGCCCTCCAGCAGCGCGGGCGCGTCCGGCGCTGTGAACGCCGCGCCCCATACGCGGCAGGAAAGCTGCGGGAACTCAAAATACGACAGCGCCTGCTTCGTGAAAATATGGACATTTTCCGACCACTTTTCGGTCAGGTACGCGCTTCCGGGCGCGCAGAAATCGTGGTTGCCCGGCGCGATGACGATCTCGGCGCGGCAGGACGCAAACGCCCTGCGCAGCGCGTCCACGCTGTCGGGGTATGCGTTGTCACTGTCAAACAGGTCGCCCGCGAGGAGCATCAGGTCGCATTCGTGCGCATTCGCCAGCTCCGCGAGCTGCGTGAGCATCGCGCGCTGCTCCTGACGCCTGCGCGCCGCCTGCTCGGGGCTGAGCGCGGAAAACGGCGAATCGAGATGCAGATCCGCCGCGTGCAGCAGTCTAACCATCCGCCACCACCCTTTCGATCTGCGTACAGCGCCGCGTTTTCGTGTCGATCGTGAGCGCCAGCCCATGCAGGCGGCACGGACCGGGCGCGACCTCGTAGCGCGCCGTCAGCTCGCCCCGGAAGTTGGCGATGGACTGCTCCGGGCGCACGCCGATGACCGACACGATCGGTCCTGTCATGCCGAGGTCGGTCTGATAGCCCGTGCCGTTCGGCAGGATCGTCTCGTCGGCGGTGGCGACGTGCGTGTGCGTGCCCCACATGGCGCTCACGCGCCCGTCGAGAAAATAGCCCATGGCGAGCTTTTCGCTCGTCGCCTCGGCGTGGAAGTCCAGCAGCACCGGCAGCTCGCCGACCTTTTCCAGCACACGGTCAATGACGCGGAAGGGATTGTCCGGCGTAAAGTCCATATGGCAGCGCCCGATGAGATTCACCACCGCGACCTGCCCCGCCTTTGTCTCAAAAACGCCCCAGCCGCGCCCCGGCAGGTGCGGCTGAAAGTTCGCCGGGCGCAGGATATACGGGCTGTCGTCAAGAAACGGGCAGATCTCGCGCCGATTCCAGGTGTGATTGCCGAGCGTGATGACGTCCGCCCCGGCGTCGAGGATCATCTCCGCCTGCTGCGGCGTGAGCCCCACGCCGGAGGCGTTTTCGCCGTTTACGACGGCAAAGTCGATATTGTAGCGCCGCCGCAGCGCGCGCAGATTCTTTTTCAGGCACAAAATGCCCGTCGCGCCGACCACATCGCCGACCGCCAAAATGCGCAGCTCCATCCGCCGCACCTCCTTTTGCAAAAATTATAGCATTTTCAAAAGGCAAATTCCATGCTATACTGAAAAAAATCGGGCGCCCGGCGCAACGCGGGCGCATAAAATTCGTCAGAAAGATTGGAGGCGGATGATTTGGACGATTCCAGGATCATCGACCTGTATTTTGCGCGCAGCGAGGACGCCATCGTGCAGACGGATGCCAAATACGGTGCGTACTGCCGCGCCATCGCCATGAACATCCTCAAAAGCCGCGAGGACAGCGACGAATGTGTCAGCGACACATGGCTGCACGCGTGGAACGCGATGCCGCCGCAGCGCCCTGGCATTTTATCGGCGTTTTTGGGGCGCATCACGCGCAATCTGTCGTTTGACCGCTTCAAGGCGGCGCACGCGGACAAGCGCGGCGGCGGCAGTCTGGCGGCTTCGCTGGACGAATTGGCAGAATGCATCGCCTCGCGCGGCGGCGTGGACGAGGCGGTGGATGCGCGGGAGCTGGCGCGCCTGATCGACGCGTTTTTGCGCCGGCTTCCCGAGCGCGAATGCAATATTTTTCTGCGCCGGTACTGGTTTGTGGACGGCATTGACGCCATCGCGCTGCGCTTTTCGATGAAGCCGAACACCGTCAAGTCCGTCTTGCTGCGCACACGGGAAAAGCTGCGCAGATTCTTACAGCAGGAGGGGATCTCCGTATGAAGGGTGAAGAGCTGTTCCGCGCCGTCGGGCAGATCGGGGACGATCTGATCGCGCGCGCTGAAAAAGCACCGGCGCGGCAGGCATCGCGCTGGAGACCGCTTGCGGCGCTCGCGGCGTGCTGCGTGCTGCTCGTGGGCATCGCGGCGCTGGTGCTGCCGGGCTGGCTCGGCAGCAGCAAGAGCGCCGACACTGCCGCGCCCGCAGCGGCTGCGGAGGAGAACGCGAGAGCGTACAGCGAGGATATTCTTGTCGAATCGGCAGCGCCGGAGGCGGAATTTGAGGAATACGCCGCCGCGCAGGAAGCGCCCGCGATGGAAGTGCCCCCGGCAGACGCGCCCGCGGAGGATGCCGCCGCGGAAGAGGCGCGCGGCGGCGACGCCAAGGCGCAGGCTGTCGCGCCGGAGGGCGACTGGATCGTGTTCGGCGGGCAGTATTATATCCTCGCCCCGGCAAACGACTCCGCGCATCCGGCAGGCGAAGAGGGCGACGGCGAAGCGCGCGGCGCGCAGCTCGGTACGGTCGATGACAGCAGCGACGGCGCGCTCATCGGCTGCGCGGTCTACGCGTATCCCGACGCAGATTGCGTGCTCGTGGAGCGCGAGGGGGAATACATCCTTTATAGGGCGGCAGAGTAAGTTGCTAGTCGTAGCGGCGGCACAACAGTGCAAACCCGCACGCACCCGTAGGGTGCATACCGTTTCGCATTGGTGCATTCAATTTTGTGACACTGTACCGCGCGGGCGGGGTGGCGCCCCGCCCCTACGGCTTGATTGGTGGCTGCGTGCAAATTATAAAACCGCCCGCTGCCGGTTGGCAGCGGGCGGTTCTGCATTGTTTTTTACTTTGCCAGAGCCGCTGTATCCTGCGCGATCATGAGCTCCTCATTGGTGGGGATGACCCACACCTTGACCTTGGAGTCAGGCGTGGAGATAACGACCTCCTCGCCGCGGAGCTTGTTCTTTTCCGCGTCGAGCTTCACGCCGAGATAGTCCAGCCCGTCGCAGATGGACGCGCGCATGGACGCGGAGTTCTCGCCCACGCCGGCGGTAAAGACGATGCAGTCTACCCCGCCGAGCGCGGCGGCGTAGGCGCCGATGTACTTCTTGACCTCATAGGCGAACTTGTCGAGCGCGAGCTGCGCGGCTTCATTGCCCTGTGCGGCAGCGGCGTCAAGATCGCGGAAGTCGGAGGACACGCCGTCGGACAGCGCGAGCACGCCGGACTTCTTGTTGAGCATGGTCAGGCACTCGTCGGCGGACATTCCGTACTTGTTCATGATGAACTGCGCAACGCAGGTGTCAATATCGCCGGCACGCGTACCCATGGGGACGCCCGCCAGAGGGCTCAGACCCATGGAGGTATCCTGGCACTTGCCGTCCTTCACGGCGGACAGGGACGAGCCGTTTCCGAGGTGGCAGACGATGATGCGGTGCGCGTTTTCCACGCCGCCCATCAGCTCGATGCAGCGCTTGGAGACGAAGCGGTGCGACGTGCCGTGGAAACCGTAGCGGCGCAGGTGATCGTCGGTGTAGTACTTGGTGGGGATGGCGTAGCGGTATGCCTTGGGCGGCATGGTCATATGGAACGCAGTGTCAAACACGGCGACCTGGGGCTTGCCCGGCATTGCCTTTTCACACGCCTCGATGCCCATGAGGTTGGCGGGGTTATGGAGCGGACCGAGCGGGATGCAGTCACGGATCGCCTGCTTGCAGTCCTCGGTGACGATGCAGCTCTCGACGAACTTATCGCCGCCGTGGAGCACGCGGTGACCGACGGCATCGATCTCATCGACAGACTGAATGACGCCGTACTCACCGTCCACGAGGATCGCCATAACAGCTTCGATGGCCTCCTTATGGGTGGGCATGGGGATGTCCTTTTCGACCTTCGTGCCCTTGGACAGTGCCTTGTGGGTCAGCCTTCCGTCCAGACCGATGCGCTCGCACAGACCCTTGGCAGTGACGACGCCGGTATCCGGGTCCATAAGCTGATACTTCAGGCTCGAGCTGCCGGCGTTGATAACGAGGATGTTCATAACTAACTTCACTCCTATTTTTTAGTTAGGCAGCACTGCGCAATTGTGTCTGCGCGCTTCGCCGGATCTTTTCCGCCAATGCCGCGCTTTGAACCGCGCGAAATACACAAAGTATTCCTGCGCGCTTCAAATCTTGCCTTTGCGAAAAATCTCTCGGCGAATCTGCTTGCCAAATTGTGCAGTGTTGCCGTTTGCTTTTTTGCGTGTTTATGCTAAACTGTTCATACAAAGGATATAATACAATATTTATCCGCGGGAAACAAGTGCTTTTCCGATATTTTGGAGAAATGAGGTGCAAAGCATGACGGCGGCGGGCGTGATCTGCGAGTATAACCCCTTTCACAGCGGACATCTGCGGCAATTTGCGCAGCTCCGCGAGCGTCTCGGCGCAGACACCGCCATCGTGTGCCTGATGAGCGGCGCGTTCGTCCAGCGCGGCGAGGTCGCCGTGTTCTCCCCCGCTGTGCGCGCGGCGGCGGCGGTGGAGTGCGGGGCGGACATCGTTTTGGAGCTGCCGGTGACGCACAGCCTGCGCTCGGCGGAGGGCTTCGCCGCGGGCGGTGTGGACATTCTGACGCGGCTCGGCGCAGTGGACGGCTTCTTCTTCGGCGCAGAGCACGCGGATGAAACGGAACTTTTGCGGACGGCAAAAATTTTGTGCAGCGCGGAGTATGAAGCGGCGCTGCGCGAGCTTTTGCAAACGCGCGTGAGCTATCCGGCGGCGCGGGAGCGGGCGCTTATCACCTGCGGCGGCGACGGCGCGCTGCTGAGGCGTCCGAACGACATTCTGGCGGCGGAATACTGCAAGGCGCTCGTGCAGCAGAAAAGCGCACTTCGCCCGCTGGTGCTGCCGCGCGGCGGGGACTATCACGCGCTGGACGCGGACGCGGAAAATCCGTCCGCCACGGCGGTGCGTGCATTATACCCCGACGGAAACTGGCGCGCGCTCGTGCCGGAGGCGGCGGCAGCGCTGTACGCGGGCGCGGAGCGCTTTACGATGGCGGCGGGCGAGCGGGCGATGCTCGCGCGGCTGCGCGGCATGGCAAGGCGGGACTGGGAGGTCGTCCCCTACGGCTCGGAGGGGCTGTGGAGCGCCGTTTACAAGGCGGTGCAGCGAGAGAGCAGCGTGGAGGCGGTCATCACCGCCGCAAAATCCAAGCGCTATGTGCGCACGCGCCTGCAAAGGCTGCTGCTGTGCGCCTATCTGGGCTTGACGGCGGACGAGCTGGCGCGCCCGGCAGAGTTCGTGCGCGTGCTGGCGCTCAGTACGCGCGGCGGGCGGCTGCTGCGGCGCATCCGGGAGACGTCGTCCGTCCTATGCCTGAACGCGGGCGCGCACGCCCCGGCGGGGGCGCAGGCGGAGCTGGAGACGCGCTGTGCCGGGTTATCCACACTTTTTTCCACAGGAACAAACGCGCCTGCCGCCGCTTTGGTGCAAAAAGGCAGGGTTTATCGCAGAAAAATTTGAAAAAACTCTTGCATCGGCAAAAAAACTGTGATACTATATCTGAGCGTTTGAACCAAGGGAAAGGCGCGAGCCTTTTTACAGAAATCTGATGAGAGAGGTGAAACCCATGAAGGAAGGCATCCATCCCAAATACGAACAGACGACTATCAGATGCGCGTGTGGTGCTGTGATCGAAACAGGCTCTACCAAGAAGGACATCAAGGTTGAAATTTGCTCCAAGTGCCATCCGTTCTATACCGGCAAGCAGAAGCTCGTCGATACCGGCGGACGCGTGGACCGTTTCAACAAGAAATATGGTCTGAAGTAAGCGATCTGGCCCGCACCGCCTCGGTGCGGGCTTTTTTCGTACCCGCGAAAAATGAGGAAATCACACTGAATGATGGAACGATTCTCTGAACATACAACGGAAAAGGCGGTACTGGCGGGGCTGAATGCCGACTGCTTTACGCCCGAAGAGACCGCCACCCCCCGCTCGCTCGACGAGCTGGAGGCGCTTTTGGAGACGGCGGGCGGGCAGTGCGTCGGAAAGCTGCTGCAAAACCGCCCCACGCCCGACCCGCACAGCTTCGTGGGTGAGGGAAAGGCGGAGGAGCTGCGGCAGATGCTCCAGGACAGCGGCGCGACGATGGTCGTGTTCGACAACGCCCTCTCCCCGTCGCAGATCCGCGCGCTGGAGGAGATCACGCACGCGCGCGTGCTCGACCGCAGCGCGCTCATTCTGGATATTTTCGCCCAGCGCGCCAAGACCCGCGAGGGTAAGCTCCAGGTGGAGCTGGCGCAGTATCAATACTATCTGCCGCGCCTGACCGTCTGGAATGAGGAAATGGGCAGGCTCGGCGGCGGCATCGGCACGCGCGGTCCGGGCGAAACGCAGCTCGAGACCGACAAGCGCCACATCCGCGCGCGCATCGACAAGCTGCGCGGGGAGCTGAGCGAGGTGCGGCGCGTGCGCGCCGTGCAGCGGGAGCGGCGGGTCAAAAACGCCACGCCGGTCGTGGCGCTCGTGGGCTATACAAATGCCGGAAAATCGACGCTTTTAAACGCCCTGACTGACGCCGACATCGCCGCGAATGACCGCCTGTTTGACACGCTCGACACCACGACGCGGCAGTTTACCGTGTCGGATACCTGTCAGGCGGTGCTGTCCGACACGGTCGGCTTCATCGCAAAGCTGCCGCATAATCTGGTGGAGGCGTTTCAGGCGACGCTGGAGGAGCTGCAATACGCGGATCTGCTCATCCACGTCATCGACGCCGCCGACCCGGAGCGCGAGGCGCACATCGCGGTGGTGGAGAAGCTGATCGGGCAGCTCGCAAAGCCGGGCGTGCCGGTCATCTCGTGCTACAACAAGTGCGACCTCGCGGAGGAGACGCCGCCGCGCGGCGAGGATATTGTCTGCATCTCCGCCAAAACCGGCGAGGGCCTGGACGCGCTGCGCGTCTTGGTCGAAAAAAAGCTCGATCAGGGGCTGCACCGCGCGAGGCTGCTGCTGCCGTACAGCGCGGCGGGCTTGGTCGATACGCTGCACGCGCAGGCGCGCGTGCTCGCGTGCGAGTATACGCCGGAGGGCGTTGCGGTGGAGGCGGTCATGGACAGCGTGCTCTACGGGCGGCTGCGGCAATACGAGAGGGACTGACATGGAAGAATTTCTGACCATCGCCGGCGCGGCGACGAGCGAATTTACCGAAAAAAAGTCGCGCTTTGTCAGCGATATTTTCCCCGTGCAAACAGAAGAAGATGTCAAGGCGTGCATGGAGCTGGTGCGCAAAAAATACCACGACGCGCGCCATCACTGCTGGTGCTACCGGCTCAAAAGCGGCGCGGTGCGCTACAGTGATGACGGCGAGCCGCAGGGCACGGCGGGGCAGCCGATGCTGGCGGTCTTGGAGCGGGAGAAGATTTTTGACGTGCTGTGCGTCGTCACGCGCTACTTTGGCGGCATTTTGCTCGGCGCGGGCGGGCTGACGCGGGCGTATGCACGCGGCGCAAAGGACGCGCTCACAGCGGCGGGCATCGCCGCAAACCGCGTGTGGGACTGTGTGGAGATCAACTGCCCCTACGCGCTTCTGGAGCAGATCAAGCTGAAGCTCGCGGCGCAGAGCGCCGTCATGGAGGACATCTCCTACGGCGCGGACATCGTCATCCGGGCGCTGCTGCCGCAGGCAAATACCGCTCCCGTGAGCGACGCCATCCGCGAGCTGTCGGCGGGGAAGGTCATGCCAAAGGTGCGCGGGCAGGTCTACCGCGCCGCGCCCGTGTAGGGATACATAGTTTTGACACATTTTTGTGGTATATATTTAAGGAGTGAGCATCATGACGCTGCGGGAGCAGATGGAGCAGGAGGAATACGCCGTTTTATCGCCGCTGGCGCAGAAGGCGGCGGAGACGAAGGGGCGGCTGTATCCGCGCGAGGAGGACGACGTGCGCACCTGCTATCAGCGCGACGCCGACCGCATCGTGCACTCCAAATCCTTCCGGCGGCTCATGCACAAGACGCAGGTCTTTCTCGCCCCGGAGGGCGACCATTACCGCACGCGCATGACGCACACGCTGGAGGTCTCGCGCATCGCGCGCACGATCTGCCGGGGTCTTAAGCTCAACTGCGACCTTGCCGAGGCGGCTGCCTATGGGCACGATCTGGGGCACACGCCGTTTGGTCACGCGGGTGAAAAGGCGCTGACCGACATGATGGGCGCGCCGTTCCGCCACAACGAGCAGTCGCTGCGCGTGGTGGATAAGCTGGAGCGCGACGGCATGGGGCTGAACCTCACCTATGAGGTGCGCATGGCGATCCTGGGGCATACGGGCAGCTTTGTCCCCGAAACGCTGGAGGGGCAGATCGTCCGCACGTCCGACCGCATTGCGTACATCAACCACGACATCGACGACGCCATGCGCGCAGGTCTCTTGACGGAAAACGACATCCCGCGCGAAATTTCCGACATCCTCGGCACGTCGCACTCCGAGCGCATCGGCACGCTCGTGTCCGACATGATCTACCACACGCAGGAAACGGGCGTGCTCGGTATGCGCCCGGAGATCGCGCAGGCGATGGACGCGCTGCGCACGTTCATGTTCCGGCGGGTCTACACCAACCCCGTCGCCAAGGGGGAAGAAACCAAGGCGAAGGATATTATCCGCAGGCTCTTCGAGTATTACAGCAAGCACCCCGACAAGCTCCCGGCGGATTTTCTGCCGCAGCTCGATTTTGACGGCATGGACCGCATCGTCTGCGACTATATCGCGGGCATGACGGACAAGTACGCGATCTATAAATTCTCTGAGATTTTCATTCCCACCGCATGGCAAGTAAGGTGAGATCTTGTGTTGCCGCGCTGCACGCGGCAGCACAAGATCCCCCCATTTGACACCGGCAGAAAGGAGGGCCTTTTCTATGCCGTTTCCTCCGGCATTTTTGGACGAGCTCACCGCCCGCAATCCCATTGAAGATGTCGTCGGGCAGTATGTGACGCTCACGCGCAAGGGCAGCAATCTGTTTGGGCTGTGCCCGTTCCACTCGGAAAAGACCGGCTCCTTTTCCGTCGCGCCCGATAAGGGCATCTACTACTGCTTCGGCTGTCATAAGGGCGGGGGCGTGGTCAACTTCATCATGGAAATTGAATCGCTCGACTACCCCGATGCCGTGCGGTTTTTAGCCAAGCGCGCGGGGCTGGAGGTCCCGGAGGATGAGAGCTACCGCTCCACCTACCGCCGTCAGGAGCGCCTGTGGGCGCTGTGCAAGGACGCGGCGCGGTTTTTCAGGAGTGAGCTGTTCTCGCCGCGCGGCGAGCAGGCGCGGGCGTATATCGCCAGGCGCGCGCTCTCGCAGCAGACCGTGGCGCGCTTCGGGCTCGGCTTTTCGCCCAACGAGTGGTCGGCGCTGCTGGATGCCATGACGCAGAAGGGCTACACCCGGCAGGAGCTGCTGGACGCGGGTCTGGTGGTCAAATCGCAGAAGGGCGGCATCTACGACCGCTTCCGAAACCGCCTCATGTTTCCCATCATCGACATCCGCGGCAACGTCATCGGCTTCGGCGGGCGCGTGATGGACGACTCCACGCCGAAATACCTGAACTCCCCCGAAACGATCATTTTCAACAAGCGCAAAAATCTGTTTGCGCTCAACATCGCCCGCAAAACGAAGCACCCCTGCATCATCCTCACCGAGGGCTACATGGATGCCATCGCGCTGCACCAGTACGGCTTTGACTGCGCCGTCGCGTCGCTCGGCACGTCGCTTACGGAGGAGCACGCGAACATTCTGGCAAAGTACACGCAGCAGGTCGTTTTGACCTACGACGGCGACGAGGCGGGGCAGAACGCCACGCAGCGCGCCATCCCAATGCTGGAGAAGGCAGGCTTGCAGGTCAAAGTTTTACGGATGCAGGGCGCGAAAGACCCGGACGAATTTCTCAAAAAATACGGCGCGGACCGTTTTTCGTTACTGCTCGACCAGTCGGAAAATCAGGCGGAGTACCGCCTGGAGTCGCTGCGGCGAAAATTCGACCTGACGCAGGACGAGCAGCGCGTGGAATTTCTCAAGCAGGCGGCGGAGCTGGTCGCCACGCTCTCGACCGCTGTGGAGCGCGAGGTCTACGGGCGGCGCGCTGCCGAGGCGGCGGGCGTGAGCTACGACGCGATGAAGCTGGAGGCGGACCGCGCCTACCGCCGCCGCGCGGCGCAGGCGAAGAAAAAGCAGGAGGCGATCGACCTCGCCCCCGCGCGAACGCTCCAGCCGCAGATCAAGGGCATCCGCTACGATAACCTCCGCTCCGCGATGGCGGAGGAGGGGCTGCTGCGCACCGTCCTGCGCGAACCGGCGCTGATGAGCGCCGTGCCGCTGCGCCCCGACCAGTTCTCTTCGCCGCTTTTGGGGCGCGTCTGGGCGGCGTTCTGCGCGCAGCGGGCGCAGGGGCAGACGCCCTCGCTCGCGCCGCTCGCGGGCGAGCTGGAATCGGGCGAGATGGCGCACCTGTCGGCGGTGTTTCAAAAGCCGGACACGCCCGTCAGCGACGACGCGCTGCGCGACTACATCGCCATCATCACGGAAGAATACGACCGAATGCACGCATCCGGCAGCGAAAAGCTGCTGGCGCTGGCGGCACGCAAGAAAGAAACGAAAGGTTAGGTGGCACGAATGTCAAAGGATCTGGAACTGCTGCAAAAAATGGAGCTGAGCGACGAAAACCGCGCCAAGCTCGCCGCCCTGCTGGACGAGGCGAAAAAGACCCACAAGGTCGCCTCCAAGCGGCTGGTGGAAACGCTCGACAGCGTGGACGCGACCGAAGAACAGACCGAACAGTTCTACGACGTGCTGGAGGCCGCGGGCGTGGAGATCGACGTGTCGGACGTGCTGGATCTCATCGGCTCGGCGGAGATGAACAATCCCACGCTCAGCGAAATGGAAGCCATCGAAGCCGAGGGCATCGACGCGAGCGCCGAGATGGAGGCGCTGGAGCACTATGACGAGGGCGAGGCAAAGCTCGACGACCCCATCCGCCTGTATCTGCGCGAGATCGGCAAAATTCCGCTTCTCACACCCGAACAGGAGATGGACCTTGCCAAGCGCATGAGCGAGGGCGACGAGGACGCGCGCCGGCAGATGTCGGAGGCGAATCTGCGGCTGGTCGTGTCGATCGCCAAGCGCTACGTCGGGCGCGGGATGCACCTGCTGGACCTCATCCAGGAGGGCAATCTGGGTCTTATGAAGGCGGTCGAAAAATTCGACTACACCAAGGGCTATAAATTCTCCACCTACGCCACCTGGTGGATCCGGCAGGCGATCACCCGCGCCATTGCCGATCAGGCGCGCACCATCCGCATCCCGGTGCACATGGTGGAAACGATCAACCGCGTGCTGCGCACGTCGCACAGCATGGTGCAGAAGCTCGGACGCGAGCCGACCACCGACGAGATCGCGCAGGAGCTGCACATGGACGTGAGCAAGGTCGAGGAAATTCTGAAGATCGCGCAGGAGCCGGTCTCCCTCGAAACGCCGATCGGCGAGGAGGAGGACAGCCACCTCGGCGACTTCATTCAGGACGACGAAGCGTCGCAGCCGTCTGAAGAAGCGTCATACACGCTGCTGCGCGAGCAGCTGGAGGACGTGCTCTCGACGCTCACGCCGCGCGAGGAAGAGGTGCTGCGGATGCGCTTTGGTCTGCGCGACGGAAAGCCCCATACGCTGGAAGAAGTGGGCAAGGAATTTGACGTGACGCGCGAGCGTATCCGCCAGATCGAATCCAAGGCGCTGCGCAAGCTCCGCCACCCCTCGCGCAGCAAAAAGCTGCGGGATTTCCTCAACTGATTTTTCTCTTGACAACGGCGGAAAAATCCGTATGATAAGGATGTTATCACCTACATATATTATTTACCGTCAGGACGGAGGAAATTAGTCATGTTTGAAAAGATCCAATCCTATCTGGCAGCGCAGCTCGATATTCCGGCGGAGGAAATCACGCGCGAGACCACGTTTGAGGGGCTCGGCATCGACTCGCTGGACATGGTCGAAATGGTCATGGATCTGGAAGAAGAGCTGGGCGTCGATCTGGAGATGGAGGAAAAGGTCTCCACCATCGGCGAGCTGGTCGATTTCGTAGAGAGCAAGATCGACTGAATTTGACACCCCATGGGCTTCGGCTCGTGGCAAGGCTGTACCAACCGGGGAGATAGCGGTGCCCTGTGACCCGCAATCCGCTACAGCGGGGGCCGATTCCCGACCGAGGGTACGTTCTGTGTCGTCTGACCCATATAAGCGGCGTTGAAGATCCGGTCTTGCGCAACGAGGACCTGTGAACCGTGTCAGGTGAGGAATCAAGCAGCACTAAGCAGCCCACCTTGTGTGCCGCGAGGCAGCCGTTTCCGAGTTGGCTGTATGGGTAACGGGTGTAGTGCGTATTCAGAGAAGGGTGTACAGTCTTGCCATGCGCCGAAGCCCAGCTTTGCGCAGAGAGGGGGAAGGAGTGACCGCTCCTTCCCTTTTTGCACCTAAAAAGCCTTCCCCATGAGGAGAAGGAGGCAGCCGAAGGCTGACGGATGAGGAGAGGGGTGGTACGTTTTGAGATATAGCGCGTTTGCACCATCCAAAGGCTTCCCTTGGTGACCAAGGGGAGGCTTGGGTGCGGTCAAAACGCACATCAGCTCAAAAATAAGAACCCTTCCCCTCATCAGTCGGCTTCGCCGACAGCTTCCCCCCGAGGGGAAGCCATTCGCATTTTCTCTCTTTTCAACTGCCGCAAAATCGTGTATAATAATGTGACGTATCCAAAGGAGGTGGGCGGATGTATCAGGCTTTGTACCGCAAATACCGACCTCAGACGTTTTCGGACGTGGTCGGGCAGAAGAGCATCACCGAGACGCTGCGCGCGCAGGTGATGACGGGCAAGCTCAGCCACGCCTATCTCTTCACCGGCACGCGCGGCACGGGCAAGACCTCCTGCGCCAAAATTCTGGCAAAGGCGGTCAACTGTCTTGACCCGCAGGACGGCAACCCCTGCAACCACTGCGCCGCCTGCCGCGCCATCGACGAGGGGCGCTGCATGGACGTGCTGGAGATCGACGCCGCGTCGAATAACGGCGTGGACAGCGTGCGCGTCCTGCGCGACGACGCCATCTACACCCCCGGCGAGGTGCGCAAGCGCGTGTACATCATCGACGAGGTGCATATGCTCTCGCTCGCGGCGTTCAACGCCCTGCTCAAGATCATTGAAGAGCCGCCGGAGCATCTGCTGTTCATTCTGGCGACCACGGAGCTGCACAAGGTCCCGGCGACCATCCTCTCGCGCTGCCAGCGCTACGCCTTCCGGCGGCTTTTGCCGGAGGATATTGCGTCGCGCATCAATTTTGTCGCCTATCAGGAGAATATTTCGATCGAGCCGGACGCCGCGCGGCTGCTCGCGCGGCTGGCGGACGGCGCGCTGCGCGACGGCTTGAGCCTGTTTGACCAGTGCGCCTGCGCCGCGTCGGGCACGGTCGATGCGGCGCTGGTTTGCAGCGTTTTGGGGCTTGCCGGGCAGCGGCAGGCGGGCGCGATCCTCACGGCGATCGCCGATCAGGACGCGCCGCGGGCGCTGAGTTTATTCTCGGAGCTGTACGCCGCCGGAAAGGACCTCGCGGCGCTGTTTGACGAGTTACTCTCGGTCGCGCGCGACCTGCTCATGCTCAAGACCGCGCCCAAGGCGGGGCTTTCGATGCTCTCCGGCGCTGCGTCGGATGAGGAGCTGCTGGCGCTGCGTGACCGGCTGTCCGCCGGGGAGCTTTTGCGGATGGTGTCACTTTTGCAGCAGACCGCCTCCGGCTTTTCCCGCAGTCAGAACCGCCGCGTGGACGCGGAGCTGTGCCTCTTGCAGCTTTGCCGCCCGTCGCTGTCGCTGGACGCGCAGGCGCTCTCGGCGCGCATCGGGCATCTGGAGGAGCAGCTTGCAAACGGCGTGATCGCCGCGCCGCAGGTCGCTTCCACCGCTCCCGCTCCCGCGCAGGACGCGGAAAAACCGGCGGAAGCAGAAGCACCGCAGGATGCGCCCGCAGAGCCTGCTCCCGAGCAGCCGCCCGCGCCGCAGGATGCCCCGCCGGGCTTCTGGCCGGAGCTTGCGGCAGCGCTTCAGCAGTCGCTCTCGCCGCGTGAGCGCGGCTTTCTGAGCGTGGACGGTCCTGTGCGCGTGACGCTCGCGGGCGACACGCTGCATCTGGTGGCGGACAACGAGTTTGTGCTGGAAATGATCCGCCGCGAGGACGTGGCGCAGATCATCCGCAGCAAAGCCTCGGCGATCTTAAAGCGCCCCGTGGCGGTGCGTTTTGCGCGCAAGGGGCAGACGGACGCCGCCGGGCACGACCCCATGGAGGCGCTGGTGCGCTTTGGCGAAGAGCATCCCGAACTTTTTACGATAAAATAATAGATTTTAATAGATTTTTACATTCAAAATAAGGAGAACTTTCAGTATGGCAAAGGGTGGATACCGCGGCGGTATGCCGATGGGCATGGGCGGCAAAAGTCAGATGCAGATGATGAAGCAGGCGCAGAAAATGCAGCAGGACCTGCTGAAAATGCAGGAGGAGATGCAGCAGAAGGAGTATGAGGCGACCGCCGGCGGCGGCGTCATCACCGCGGTGGTCAACGGCAGCCGCGAGCTGCTGCGCGTGAGCATCGACCCCGAGGCAGTCGATCCCGACGATGTGGAAATGCTCCAGGACATGGTCGTGGCGGCGGTCAACGAAGCCATGCGCAAGGCGGAGGCTGACCAGTCTGCGTCCATGAGCAAGCTCACGGGCGGGCTGAATCTGGGCGGGCTGTTCTGATGCGCAGCTTCCCCGCCGCGCTGGAGCGGCTGAGCGAGCAGTTCGCGCGTCTGCCGGGCATCGGCAGCAAGACCGCGCAGCGGCTGGCGTTTTATATGCTGGGGCTTCCGCAGGAGCAGGCGGAGGAATTTGCCGAGACGATCTTACAGGCGCGGCGCACGGTGCATCTGTGCCCCATCTGCCAGAACCTGACCGATCAGGACGTGTGCCCCATCTGTGCCGACCCCGAGCGCGACCAGAGCCTCATCTGCGTCGTCGCCGAGCCGAAGGACGTGATCGCCATGGAGCGCGCGCGCGAGTATACCGGCGTTTACCATGTGCTGCACGGCGTCATCTCGCCGCTCAGCCACGTCGGTCCTGACGATATTCGCATCCGGGAGCTGCTGGAGCGCGTGCAGTCCGGCACGGTGCGCGAGATCATCATGGCAACGAACCCCGACACCGAGGGCGAAGCGACGGCGATGTACCTCTCGCGCCTGCTGCGTGGACTCGGCGTCAAGGTCACGCGCCTCGCCTACGGCATCCCCGTCGGCAGCCAACTGGAATACGCCGACGAGGTCACGCTCCTGCGCGCCCTGAATGGCAGACAGGAAATGTAAAAAATCCCCCCGGTAAAACCGGGGGGATTTTTTCAATTTGACGGTTTTCCATACAGCGTTCGCTCCTGTTTTCAGCCCGTGGGGAAGTGATAGGAATGCCCTGGGTCGTATGCCATACGGTTGCTTTCGGACACGAAGTCCATGAAGCGGTTGGCGGCGGAGGTGGGGCTGACGCCGCGGAGGGTGCACATGACGACGGCGCGCGGCGGGATCTCAAAGTCCGTTTTGAGCGGCAGGATCACGCCCCGACCCAGCCCGGACTGCGAAAATTCCTCCGTCACGCACGCGACGCCCAGCCCGATGCGCGCCAGCGACACGAGCAGATTATGCGACCCCAGCTCGATCTCCGGGTGGATGCTCACGCCGCGCGAGAGAAAATACTGCTCCACATACACGCGCGAGCTTGCCTTGCGCTCAAGCAGGATCAGGGGGAACTGCGCGATCTCCGCCATGGAATAGCGCTTTCCAAAATCACACGGATAGTCCGGCGCGGCAACGAACACGGTATGCGTATCCACGCAGTGGCGGATGTCGTAGACGCTGCTGTCCTGCATTTCGCTGGCAAAGGCGATGTCCACCTGCCCGCCGTGCAGATAATCGAGCACCATACGGCTCGTGCCGTTGAGAATGCGGATGCGAATATCGGGGTATGCTTTATGGAACGCCTCCAGCCGTGAGAGAAGGTATGTTTTCGTCACCGTGTCACTCGCACCGATGATGAGCTCGCCCGTGAGGAGCTGGCGCGACTGAGCGAGCTTTTCCTCGCCGTTTCGCAGCAGCCCCAGCGCGTGCGTCACATATTCCAGCAGCGTCTGCCCCTCCGAGGTCAGGCGCACACCCTTGGTGCTGCGCGAAAACAGCCGCACCTGAAGCTGCTCTTCGAGCTGCTTGATGGACTGGCTCACCGCGGACTGCGAAATATACAGGTTCTGCGCCGCAGCGGAGATATTCCCCATCCGTGCGACCTCTTCAAACACCCGGTACAGCTCCAGCTTGACTGCCACCCTGCATCACCTCATTAGTCTGCTTTATGTTTCCGATTAGCTATATCTATTTTACTTATTGCTTATACCCGATTATACTAAACGTTGGCTGGCTTGTCCAGCATTCTTTTGGAATCTCAGGAGGTATCCCATGCTCATCCGAACGCCGGAACAGGACATTGAACGCGTTTTATACACCGAAAAAGCCATTGCCGCACGCGTAGAGCAGCTCGGCGCGGAGCTGACCGAAAAGCTCGGCGCCCAGCGCCCGGTGCTGGTGTGCGTGCTCAAGGGCGCGTCGTTTTTCTATATCGACCTCTGCCGCTGCATGAACTGCCCGATCGACATGGACTTCATCGCCGTGTCCAGCTACGGCGCGGGCGCGCGCTCCACGGGCGTGGTGCGGCTCATCAAGGATCTCGACAACAACATCACCGGGCGGCACGTCATCATCGTGGAGGACATCATCGACTCCGGGCTGACGATGCAGTACCTCAAGCAGCTCTTCGCCGCGCGCGGACCGGCGTCCATCACCACGGTGTCGTTCCTCGACAAGGCGGGCTGCCACGACGCGTCGCTCAAAACAGACCTCGTCGGCTTTGAGATCGGCAACGAATTTGTGGTCGGCTACGGGCTGGACTACGCCAATTACTACCGCAACCTGCCCTACATCGGCGTGCTGCGCCCGGAGTGCTACAAATAATCTGTTCGCCCCTGCCGGACAAACCGAAGCATCCCCAGAAAGCACCTGCCGAATCGCGCGAACTTTATCGAAAATGCCTATTGACGCTTTGTACATCTTCGGATAAACTAATGCTACAAGGGCCGCCCGCCCTGTGCGGGCGGCCATAACTGCATATCGTTGCCAATATAGGTTCGGATGTATGGCCCGAATGTCTCTACCGCAGCGCCGGGAAGCTGCGACTATTGGAAATGGCTGCCCGCTTTGTGGATAGTCCATGTCAAATTTGGCAACAGGTGTACTATACCCTGTTGCCTTTTTGTTATTTTACAGGTGATCTGGAGGAGGAAATTATGCAGGAGCTCAAAGAACGCATCCGCCGGGAGGGTAAGGTCCTGCCCGGCAACATCGTCAAGGTGGACGGATTTCTCAACCATCGCGTGGACTGCCAGTTCATGGGGCGCATCGCCGATGAATTTGCCAAGCAGTTCGACGTGAAGAACATCGACATCGTGCTCACCGCAGAGGCAAGCGGCATCGCGCTCGCTGCGATCTGCGCGCTGAAGTACGGCGTGCCGATGATCTTTGCCAAAAAAGCGAAGAGCGACAACATCGAGGGCGGTCTTTATCAGAGCGAGATTTACTCCTATACCTATAAAAAGAAGGTCACGCAGCTGCTGTCCAAGGAGTGGCTGCCGGCGGGCAGCCGCGTGCTGATCCTCGACGACTTCATGGCAAACGGCGAAGCGGTGCGCGGGCTGTGCGATCTGGTGCAGCAGGCGGGCGCGGAGCTTGTGGGCGTGGGCATCGCGGTGGAAAAGGGCTTCCAGGGCGGCGGCGACCGGCTGCGCGCCATGAACGTCAACTACCACGCGCTGGCGGTCATCGACCGCGCGGACGAGACCGGCATTTACTTCCGGGAGGACGCATAAGATGCAGAAGGTTCTGATCCTGGACTTTGGCGCGCAGTATTCCCAGCTCATCGCGCGGCGCGTGCGTGAGCAGAACGTTTACTGCGAGGTAAAGCCCTTTTCTATCACGGCGCAGCAGGTGCGCGAGTTTGCGCCCATCGGCATCATCCTCTCCGGCGGACCGCAGAGCGTGTACGCCGCAGGCTCGCCGCAGGTCGATCCCGACCTCTTTACGCTCGGCGTGCCGGTGCTGGGCATCTGCTATGGCTGCCAGCTTCTGGCGCATACGCTTGGCGGCGAGGTGACCGCCGCGCAGGACGACACCGCGCGCGAATACGGCAAGACCCGCACGGTCTTTGACACGAGCTGCCGTCTTTTTGCCGGGCTGCGCGAGCAGAGCGTCACCTGGATGAGCCACGGCGACTATATGGCAAGGGTGCCCGCGGGCTTTACGCTGTGCGCGCATTCCGACGCCTGCCCGACCGTCGGCATCTGCGACGAGGCGCGCGGCTTCTACGGCGTGCAGTTCCACCCGGAGGTCAACCACACCGAGCAGGGCGCGGAAATGCTGCGCAACTTCCTGTACGCGATCTGCGGCGCGACCGGCGACTGGACGATGGCGGACTACCGTCAGACGGCGATCCGCTCCATCCGCGAGACGGTCGGCACGGGTCGGGCGCTGCTGGCGCTGTCGGGCGGTGTGGATTCCTCCGTCGCCGCCGCGCTCATGGCGGAGGCGATCGGCAGCCAGCTCACCTGCGTGTTCGTCGATCACGGACTCATGCGCAAGGACGAGGGCGATGAGGTCGAGGCGGCGTTTTCCAAGTGGGACATCCGCTTTGTCCGCGTGAACGCCGAGGACCGCTTCCTTGGGAAGCTCGCGGGTGTTTCCGACCCGGAGACAAAGCGCAAGATCATCGGCGAGGAATTTATCCGTGTGTTTGAAGCCGAGGCAAAGAAGATCGGCACGGTCGATTTTCTCGTGCAGGGCACGATCTACCCGGACGTCATCGAGTCGGGTCTCGGCAATTCCGCCGTCATCAAGAGCCACCACAACGTCGGCGGGCTTCCCGACTATGTGGACTTCAAGCAGATCATCGAGCCGCTGCGGATGCTCTTTAAGGATGAGGTGCGCCAGCTCGGGCGTGAGCTGGGGCTGCCGGAATATCTGGTCATGCGCCAGCCGTTCCCCGGTCCGGGGCTTGCCATCCGCGTGATCGGCGACATCACGAAGGACAAGCTCGACACGCTGCGCGAGGCGGACTTTATCTTCCGCGACGAGGTCGCAAAGGCGGGCTATGATGTGCAGATGAACCAATATTTCGCGGTGCTCACCTCCATGCGCTCCGTCGGCGTGATGGGCGACGGGCGGACGTATGACTATACGCTGGCGCTGCGCGGCGTGACCACGACGGACTTCATGACCGCCGATTGGGCGCGCATCCCCTACGACCTGTTAGACCGCGTCTCCACCCGCATCGTAAACGAGATCCGCGGCATCAACCGCATCGTCTATGATATAACCAGCAAACCCCCCGCGACCATTGAGTGGGAATAAATATTTAGTGTTTTTATGAATCCTGAAAAGCGTTGGTAATACAGCGTTTTTCAGGATTTTTCTTTTTTAGCGGCTACAAATTGGCTACATTTGCAGCGATTTTTGTAGCCAGAGGCTCACGGCATAATGCCGTCAAGCTGTCTGGCTACCTCCACCTGCTTGTTGGGGTACAGGTGACTGTACGTGTCCATCGTTGTCTGTACCTTTTCATGTCCGAGCCGCTCCGCGATCAGCAGCGGAGAGAAGCCCATCTCCACCAGCAGGCTGGCGTGGCTGTGTCGAATGTCATGCACCCGTATCCGCTTCACGCCCGAAGCCTTGCAGCCGTACTCCATTTCGTGGTACAGAAAGCTCTTGGTGTAGGGAAAGAGCCTGTCGTCCTTTTGCAGCCCGTAGCAATGGGACATATACTCCTGCAAACAGTTGCAAAGGCCGTCGGGAATAGGGATAGTACGGATGCTTTTCGGTGTTTTCGGAGTGGTGATAATATCCTCTTTGCCGAGGCGCTGATAGCTCTTGTTCACCGTCAGGGTCTTCTTCTCGAAGTCGATGTCCGACGGTGTGAGTGCCAGCAGCTCTCCCTCCCGAATCCCCGTGTAGTACATGGTCATGAATACCGTGTAGCTGGCGGGACGGTCTTTCATGCTCTCGATAAATGTCTGGAACTCGTCCTTTGTCCAGAACAGCATTTCATCGGCTTTCTTCTTGCCCATGCTCCCCGCCTTGTGGCAGGGATTTTCTTTCAGCCCATAGTATTTGACTGCGTAGTTGAAAATCGCCGTGAGCTGGTTGTTGATGCACTTGAGATAGGTCTGGGCGTAAGGCTTGCCGTTTTCATCCCGGTAGCTGGTCAGGGAGTTCTGCCATTGGCGCACGTGAGTGGGCTTGATCTCGTTCAGCGGAATTTTCTTGAAGAAAGGCGTTACCTTCAGGTCGATCAGCCATTTCTTGCTGGCAACGGTGGATGGCTTGAGGCGGTGCTCCATATCCTTGACATACAGAGAGATGAAGTCACCGAAGGTCATGCCGAGGCTGCCCGTGGATTGGCTGATAAAGTCACGTTCCCATTGCAGGGCTTCCTTCTTGGTGGCAAAGCCACGCTTCTTCTTGTGGATGGTCTTGCCTGTCCAGTCCGTCACGCGGATCTGGGACATCCAGCGACCGGTGTCGCCGTCTTTTGTTACTGACATTTTTACCTCCTTCCCTCAAGAATCAGGCTTTGATCAGGTTATACACTCGTTACTCTCGCTTTTACCGTATTCCTTTTCCAGAAACTCCGTCCGCTTTGCGATTCGCTCATCGCGGTCAAGCTCCTCCGGCTCTGTGCATTTGACTGCGTTCGCGGCGTAATATGCCAAAGTCTGCTCCTTCCACCGCTTGTATGCCGCTTGCGTGGAGTTATAGGCGCGAAGCTCGCTGCGCTCGTCCTCCCACTGTTCAAGAAACAGGCACATATCCGCGTTGAACTCCGCCGTGCTCTTTCCATCAAAAGAAATGGAGCACTCCCATTGCTTGCTGCGGGGCGGCTTCTGCACATTGATCTTGAAGTCGATGCCCTCTACCGTTTCCAGCTTAAAGAGGAAGTCCATCACGTCGGCAAGCGTCCTGATCTGCGTCGTGCTGGATTCATACCCAAGAATATAGGTTGAGGTCGTGTCCAGCAGGTCTGCGATCTGATTGACAACGGCAATCGACACTTCAATCTCTCCGGTTTCGTACTTCTGTACGGTGCGGAGAGATTTTTTCAGCATTTGTGCCAGCTCGGTCTGGTTCAGCCCTTTGCGTTTTCGGAGCTGCTTGATTCTCTGCCCAATGGCGGGATAATCGAAATTGTCCATGTCTGATTCACCTCGTCCATATCATACCACAGAATAAAGCGAATTGCAAGTACATATTTTTATTTTCTAAAGGCTTGACAGATGCATCTTGTGTGCGTATAATAAAATATGTACTCAGGGTGCGTATTTCGGAGAGACTGGGAAAAGGAGCGTGAACAAAAGATACGCAGACTGAGAAAAATCACATTGAAACAGGAGGTACTATGAGAGCACAGTTTATCACAGCGTCAGAGGTGGCGGAGATCATGGGCATCAGCCGTAGCAAGGCATATCAGATTGTCCGGGAAATGAACAGAGAGCTGAAATCCCAGGGCTATCTGACCGTAGCCGGAAAATGCCCCGCCCAGTATTTCAAGCAGAAGTTCTACGGCTTCCAGATTCCCGGAGGTGAGCGCAATGACGGAAAATGAGAAAACGACCGCCCTCATTCCATCTGTTGGCGCAGATGGAGGGCAGCCGCCTCACAATTCAACTAAACAGAGGATACCACATGAAACCTGCGAAAGCAATCCTTCGGAGGAAAATATTGAGGAAATGCGTGAGAGAATCCGGCGCATGAACGACCCGCATTATCTTCATACCGTTTCCATGGCAGAGCTGTATCAGACCGCATACAAGAGCAGGCCGCCCGTCATAGACGGTCTGCTCTACTCCGGGGCATATATCCTCGCAGGTGCGCCCAAAATCGGAAAATCGTTTCTGGTAGCGCAGCTTGCCTACCATGTCAGCACAGGGCAAAGGCTGTGGGGCTATGAAGTCCATCAGGGTACGGTTCTGTACCTTGCACTGGAGGATGATTTCCAGAGAATCCAGAGTCGAATGTTTATGATGTACGGCGTGGCGGATACCGCCAGCCTGCATTTTGCAACGGCAGCAAGCAAAATCGGAAACGGTCTTGACGAGCAGCTTGAGAATTTCATAAAGGAACACCCCGACACGAAGCTGGTTATCATTGACACCATGCAGAAGATTCGGGAAACCGGAGGTGAGGCTTACAGCTACGCCAGCGACTATGAGATCATCGGCAAACTCAAGCGTTTTGCAGACAGGCACAGCATTTGCATCGTTACCGTCCATCACACAAGAAAACAGCCAGCCGGGGACAGCTTTGAAACGATCTCCGGCACAACAGGACTTCTCGGTTGTGCAGACGGAGCACTCCTGATGCAGAAGAAGAAACGGACAGCATTGGAGGCCACGGTCGATGCCGTGGGGCGAGATCAACAGGATCAGATTCTATATCTGAAAAAAGATGCCGACACGCAGATATGGAGCCTTGAACGGACAGAGAACGAGCCGTATCAGGAGCCGCCCGACCCGGTATTGGATACGGTTTCCCAGCTTGTTTCCTCCGAAAGCAGAGAATGGACAGGCAGTCCGACCGAGCTTGCGGAAGCGGTGAATACAGGCATGGCGGCAAATGCCCTCACCAAATACCTGAACGTTAAATCCGGCAGGCTGCTGGACGAGTACCATGTGAGGTATGAGAACAGAGCAAAACACTCCGGACGGCAGGTGAAGCTCACCTATATGGTAATCGGCAATGTTGAGTACGAAGTAATCGACTGAGGACAGCGCGACGGCTGCGACGGTCGCGACGGTGGAAATGATGCCATCAAAGCAACCGTCGCAATCGTTGCGACCGTCGCGGATAGGAAAGGATAGGAAAATGAAAAGCGTACAAATCCCCTATGATCTGTTCATCGACCTCGCCATGTACCATCTGCGGGGCGAGGATGATCTTGAAGAAGAAATCCGGCAGGGCTTGGAGCAAAAGCTCGACGCCATACTGAACCGGCAGCTCTATTCCCGGTACAAAACCGCTCCCAACGAAGAAGAACGGGAGCAGGCGCGGCAGGAGTATCTTGACCGGCGTGGAGTGCCGCAGAGCTACCGATGGACTACTCCTCCTTGGGAGCTGTGACAGGAGCGTGCCACGCTCCTGTTGCTGGCAGACAAGGTAAAGCATTGGCTGACACAGCCCCTCGCATCCCCGTCCCCATCGAAAAACCCGCAGATTTTGAGATGGATGGCGGAGAGGATTTTCAAAATTCTCTCCGCCTGTGGGCGGCAGCGTTGAAGCAAATTCGATTGCTGAAAGGCTGGCGGTCACGCCGTGGATTTTGCAAAGTGGGTACTACTTGCAAGCCACGGCAGAGGCTTCCGCAGAAGCCGCATTCCCCGTTCCCCCTCGGAGAGCCCACGATACTTTGCAGCCGCAGGATGAAAGTATCATAGTGGGTTATTACACTTCCGCAGAAGTGCTCCCCCGAAAGCCACCTTGTCCTGCGAAATCTGAAATCAGGAGGTAAATGCCCATGGCAAGATGCGACGGTATCCATCGTACCAACGCAAGAAATATGAGACTGACCGCTGCCAGAATCGGCAACGCGCAGCAGCACAACGAACGGGAAAAGGAATCCTATGTCAATCAGGATATTGTCCCGGAGAGAACGCACCTCAATGTTCATTTCAAGAAACCGGCCGCCGGATATGCGGAGATGTTTGAGCAGTTGAAAAAGGACGGGATCATCTCCACCCGCGGACTGAAAGAGGACGCCTTTCTCTACGGCGAGCTGGTCTTTGACGTAAACACCGCCTATTTTCATAATCACGGCGGCTATGACTTCGCAAAACAATTTTACACCGATGCTTACAAATCCGCAATAGAAATCGTCGGCGGCGAGCAGTATATCCTTTCGGCGGTTATGCACGCCGACGAGCGCAACCGCGCCATGTCCGACGCGCTGGGGCAGGACGTGTACCACTATCACCTTCATGTGGTCTACATTCCCGTCGTGGAAAAGCAAATCCTGTGGTCGAAACGCTGCAAGGATAAATCGCTGGTTGGGACAGTCAAGGAGATAATCCAGCAGGTCAGCATGAGCAAGAAGTGGGCTTCCAAGCCCGCGCTGGATGAGCATGGGAAACCACTGCTGAACACAAACGGAAAAACCGTGCTCCGAAAATCCTATTCCGTTCTGCAAGATGATTTCTTCGCCGCCATGCGAAAGGCAGGGTATGACGATGTGGAGCGCGGCGAACGCGGTAGCTCCGAGGAACATCTGACGGTGACGCAGTTCAAGGTGCAGCAGGAACAGGCGCGGCTGGCAGAATTCACAGAGCAGAACCGTCAACAGGAAAAACAGGCAGCAACGCTTGGGAGCAAAATTGAAAAAATCCAGAATCAGCGGGTCGATGTGCGGTCTATCGAAAAAATCGTGGCAACGTCCATTCCCTTCTCACCCAAAGTTGCCGTGGAGCGTGAGGACTTTGACCGACTTTCCACTCTGGCAAAGAAGTACGTTACAGCAGAGAAAAAGGAATCCAAACTGCAAAAGGCGTTGGATGCGGCAAACAAACTGATTGCAAAACTCAAGGCTGAGATTGACGGTTTGAAGCAGGAGATTTCCGATTATAAGTCTGTTCGCGGCAAGCTCCGTGCAGCAGAATTGGAGCGTGAAAATACGGAGCTGCGCGGGAAAGTCCGCAGCTATGAGGATGTGATTCAGCGCAATAATCTGTGGCGATTCTTCCATCCGCACAGAGAAAAAGCGGTCACGAGGGACGAAACTCGCTGATTCCTGTGTAGAGCCGGAAAAAACGCATTTTATCGAATGGGAGCGCGTCAGACAGGGCAGACATCGTCCGGCGCGCTCCTGTTTGAAAATCGCCGTTTTCCCCAAGTCAAGAGCCGGGAAAAATACCCGAAAAATGCCCATATTGCGTAACAGGGGCGCAGAAAGGAGAGTTTATGAGAACAGGGCTTACGAAGCAGGAAAAGACCACCGATATTTGGTTTGACGAGAAAGAGCCGCTGATCTATATCCGCACCCACAACACCGACCTCAAGAACAGGCTGACCGCCTATGCCGCAGCTCACCCCGGCGAGTGCCGCCAGACCGACGCAGATCCGGACACGGGCTGCATGGAATTTGAAATCCGCAAGGGGCGTTTCTCTTTCCGTCTGACCGCCCCATACAGCGAGGAACGCCGCAAGGCGGCAAGCGAGGCGGCGAAAAAGTGCGGCGTTCATAGAAAAGTTGCAGCTGCGGGCTACACAACAGATTGAACGCTTCTTACTCGGCTGGTATAATATAAACACATTGAAACTTGCCCGCTGTAAATTGCATCTTACCCGCCCAAATTGACCACTTACCGATGAAGTCAAGACAAAGCCGAACACTTCCGTTATAATATGCTTGCAAGGGCAAGAGAAACGAGGTGATACTCATGAAAGTCGAAATAAAGGTGCTGCCCGAAGCCAAAGAGCCGTATGCCGTGATCTATGCGAGTGAGATAACCCCGGAAATCCGCCGCACAGCGGCACTGCTCGAAACAAAAAACTCTGGTGTGGTCTCTGTGATGGAAAACGAGCGCATCATCGTGCTTCGCCCCGATGAAATCTACATGGTACGGGTGGAAAACGAAAAGACGGTCGTATATACCAAGACGAAGCGGCATGACGGCGGCAAGCGGCTGTACGAGTTTGAAGAAATCCTTGGAAAAGGATTTATGAGAATCTCCAAAGGGACGCTTGCAAACCTGCACTACCTTGACTATGTTGAGTCAACATTGGGAGGACTGATGCTTCTTGTTTTGAAAAACGGCTGCAAGGAGTGCATCTCACGGAAGTATCTGCCCGCTTTCAAACAGTATTTAGGATTATAAGGAGGTGTCTGTGGTGAAGAAACTATTGAAAAAACTCTGTTCCGGCGTCGGCATGGGCTGCTTCGTCTTCGTTGCAATGCTATTCATTGCTCCGATTTTCGCGGGAGGTGCAAATGTCTTTTTCGCGGAGAAAACGGGTGCAGAATGGCAGCTGACCGCGCTCTGCTGCATCCTCATATCCGTAGGCTTCTATATTCCGTCTCTGATCTATGAGAACGAGAAGCTCGCTCTGTGGCTTAGGACGCTGATACACATGACCATCGGTACGATTGTCTATCTCCTGACGGCGTATTTTGCCGGATGGATGGCATCAGACCTTGTGGGGACAGCACTGCAGCTCCTGATTGCCTTGGGTGCTGCCGCTATCATCTGGCTTTGCATTTTTCTATACATCAAAGCGCAGGCAAGGAAGATGAATCAAAAAATCAGGGAGAAGCAGCAGGACGAATAACCGCCATCACAAAACATTATTCCTCAAGAGCGCAATCGACGAAAATCGGTTGCGCTTTTTCACTGCCTGCCCCATACAGCGAGGAACGCCGCAGGGCGGCAAGCGAAGCGGCGAAAAAGTGCGGCGTAAACGATATAGGTAGAAGCGTTCATAAAAATCTGCTATAATTCTTTGAAAAACCTATTGACTGTCGCCTTGGGGGATAGCTTATCCTATATGTGGAGGTGAGTACAATGCTCATAAATGAAGTATGCAAAGAATGTAACCTGACCAAAAAAGCAGTTGAGTATTACACAGAACAGGGACTAATCCAGCCAAGGATAACAGAAAACGGGTATCGGCAGTTCTCCGAGACAGATGCTTTGAAGCTCAAGCGGATTGCAGTTTTGCGCGGACTGGGCTTTTCCGTTCCAGAGATTCGCACAATTCTTGAGAATGATAGCCGTACAGCAATTTACGATGTCCTCAACAGGAAAGAGCTTGAAATCGTCGAGCTGCAAACAAAGCAGGCATTGATAAAACAACTTGCGGAAAGCGGCGATTGGGAGCATATTGAAGGACAAGTGGAGGCGCTTCAAAACAAGCAATCCATATTGAACCGTATCCTTGATAAGTTTCCGGGCTTCTATGGAAAATTCGTGTGTTTGCACTTCGCTCCGTTTTTGAGCGAAGCAATCACAACGAATGAGCAGAGGGAAGCGTTTGAAACAATCATCCGATACTTGGACGGCATTTCAATAGCCGTTCCCAGCGATGTGCAGCAGTATCTTGATGAGATTAGAGAAAATGCTGATGCTGCTGTGACGCAAAGCGCATCTGCCGCACTTGCGGCAGCTATGGCAGACCCGGAAAAGTATATTCACGACAACAAGGAAATGCTCGAACAATACCGAGCGGTTGCGGAATCGGAGGAATATAAGGCATCTCCCGCCTACCGACTGCAAGAATATCTAAAGCAATTCCAAAGTGAGAGCGGCTATAACGATGTATTTATTCCCGCAATGCAGAGGCTTAGCCCGACTTACCGCGAGTATCACAAATCCCTGCAAGCGGCAAATGAGGTTTTCTTGCGGCATTTCCAGCAGGAGTGATTTTGTAAAAAAGTTCATAGAACAATTCCCACCCACCAAAGCGCAATCGACGAAAAGCGGTTGTGCTTTTTTCCTGCCTGCCCCATATAGCGAGGAACGCCGCAGGGCGGCAAGCGAAGCGGCGAAGAAGAACGGCGTATGCGGCATGGGTAGAAGCGTTCATAAAAATCTGCTATAATTTTTTTGAGGGAATTTTGAAAATCGTGAAACCAAATCCGATTTTTGTCGGGATATATAGTGAAGGAACCTGACACCAGACGAGAAAGGAGGTTCGCCCATGCAGGATGAAATGATCGTTGACTTATACTGGAAAAGAGATGAGAGTGCCATCAGCGAAACGGATCGGAAATATGGGCGGTATCTTTCAAAGATCGCCTACAATATCCTCTCCGACTGGGAGGACAGCAAGGAAACCGTCAACGACACCTACTTAAAGTCGTGGAACTCCATGCCAACGCATAAGCCAAGCGTCCTCTCCACTTATTTAGGAAAAATCACACGGCAACTATCCATTGATGCGTTCCGCACACGCAACAGGGATAAACGGAAGCACTCGGAATATGCAGTCTCTCTTTCCGAGCTGGAGGATTGTATTTCCGGCAGCGAAACCACGGAGCAGAGCATAGAATTGAAACTGCTTGCGGAAGCGATCAATACCTATCTCTACACGCTCCCGGCAGAAGCACGAAACGCATTTGTCGGCAGATACTACTTTGCGGATCCTATCCGGGAAATCGCAGACTACTACGGCATGAGTGAACCAAAGGTCAAAAGTATGCTCTACCGAACAAGGCAAGGTTTGAAAGAATACTTGGAAAAGGAGGGCTATGAGCTATGAAGAAAGAACACATCAGCGACGCTTTGAATATGCTGAACGATGATATTATCGAGGAAACCAACAATGTCCGCACCAATGCGAAGCCGAAGCGCAAGTGGGTTAAATGGGGTGTTGCAGCGGCTTGTCTGTGCCTTGTTCTGGCAGCTGCAATTCCTGCGCTGCAAAATAATTGGCATAACGTAACTGAAAACGAACCGCGTGTAGAGTTGACTTTGGAAGAAGTAATGAGTGACAAGGAATTTGGCGCTCAATTCCCCCAGAATATCCTGGAGGGGTATGTGCTGGAAAATAGCCCCGGAATTTATGGTGTTGGAGATAGCGCCGTATTGAAAGCGATCTTCTATAATGAGACACTCGGAGATGAAATGGTTATCAGAATTGCCACAAAAGAATGGTTCCATGTCTATGAGAAAGAAAGCACTGAGTTGAACACTATTCATTACCGGGAAACGAATGATGGGGCTGGAAGCTATATCTATTTTGAGGGCGGAGACAATATTGTTTCCTATTCGTTCACCATAAGGGATATTGCCCAAATTAAAGGATTTCTGGAAATGGTAGAATCAGCTGCCCGCGTTGAATTGCCAAGAGAGGAAAACTGAGAATACGGCAGGATTTATGCAAAAATTGATTTTGGCGGGCAGGCACAATCTGTGCCTGCCCGCCTTGTCTGCCCCAAAAGCGCGGCAGGCGGCGGCAGTCAATGGCGCGAAGCGTTCATCTTGACCATTGACAGACGCAACCCGTTGCGCTATATTCTTCCCGTCAGCTATCGAGGGGGGTCGTAATCTGTCACGGCGTTCAGGTAGGCTTCGGGATCGCCGTTCAGAACCAGATCGGCATACGCAAGTGGATCATTGTAAATCAGATAATCCAGCTCTGACCGCTGGAAGCGGTTATCGGCAACTTCGTTTTCAACGGCGGTGCAGTCAATGGAAATCTGGCTTCCATCATCAAAAACCAATTCCACGCAGGCTGTGTCTATGTTGAATTGACAGGATATAAGTTTGCTCATGGTCATACCTCCAAGATGTTTTTTGAGGTGAATTAGGCGGTCAATTTCCGGGTGATTATTGGCGGGAATCATATCGAAACCTGTCGCAAATCATTCAAAATAAGTCGTTGCGAACGGTTAGTACGCATAAAATGGCTGGCTACAAAACGGCTACAAAATTCGTAAGAAACCTATGTACAGCCCGAAATACGTGGATTATTTGGACAAAATGCGTATCGAGAGTGCATTTTATAACCCTAAATCAAAGCCCAAGACTTGAGTGGGAATAATTGCGGAAGTCTGAAAACCCTTGCAATATCAAGGCTTTTGCGGATTTCGATGCTATCAAAATCGCCTTTTGACGCGAATTTGACGCAACTTATTTTCAGAGAAATCAAGAAATGCTCTGACGAAACCAATCGTCAGAGCATTTCCTTTATTCTTCATCATCCTCGGTGTCTGAGTAATGAATCGGATTGTTGCGGCAGTCCAAACCAAAGTTGCAAAGCGAGCAGTTATAGCAGTAACGCTCATCTTGTGGTAACTTCCACACACAATATTTTTCATCTTCAAATCTGTACATCATTTATTGACCTCCAATCAAGATATTCCCATGTGAGCTATCAACTCGACAAGGTAAATTATATTTTCCAAAATGTCATCATCCTGTTCAATTTGCTGTATTCGCTTTAGTTCCTCGGTCAGTTCTGTAAGATATTGACTGAGGATTTTTTGCACTCTGCAATTCGGATGAACAATGACTTCTTCTTTGAGCAGTTGCTTCAATATGTAATCCTGCTTTGTGAGTCCAGAAGTTTTTGCCACCATGTTAAGGCGGTACGCTTCTTCTGGTGAAACTCTGAAAGCAACCGTAACACTGCGCCATCTGTTCTTTTTATCAAGATTCTTCGCTGACATTATCTATGTCCTCCATGATTTTATTGAGCCGTTCTGCAACGGCAATCAAATCTTTCTCATATGCGTGTGAATAACGCCCCGTCATCGACTTCGTATTTGAATGCCCTAAGATTGCAGAAACAACGACTTCTGGAATTTTGAGTTCTTCTGACTGCAAAAACGAAGCACAACTATGCCTTAACCCATGCACGCAAATATCTGGTAAACCGCACGATTTAACGGCTCGGTCAATTTCTCGGTGCAAGCCGTATTTGCTGACATTAAAAATGCGGCTTTCTTTCTCCAAACCGTAAATTCCGCCTACATATTCACGGAGTTCATCGGCAAGAGTTTTTGGAATGTGAATGATGCGCTTGCTATCTTTCGTCTTGGGCGAGGTAATCAAGTCTTTCTTTTTAAGACGGGTATAGGTTTCGTCCACTTTGATAGTCAGATTATCGAAATCAATATCGCCCAATCGCAAAGCCAACATTTCGCCCATTCGCATCCCTGTCCAATACAAGACCTCAAATGCGTAATAGTATTCTGGTTTATCTGCAACCACATTTCTAAACTGTATAAACTCGTCAAGTGTCCAATATGCCCGTGGTTCAGCTTCCTTGCATCCAACCATTTCTGCTTTATCTAGCGGATTAAAGGGAAGCCCATGCAGCCGAACAGCATAATTCATGATGGCTGTAAACTGACTGCGTATTGTTCTGATATAAGTCTGAGAATACTGTTTTCCGCTTTTTGTTGTGCCTTGCAGCAATTTGTCCTGCCAGTTTTCGATGTCTTTGACCGTAATATCAAATACTTTTTTGTCTGAAAAGAACGGGAGTATGCGATTCTTGATGATGTTTTCCTTTGTGCCGCAGGTCGTTTCTTTTCTGCGTAGCTCGGAACGCTTCATGTACTCATCAACCAATTCGCTGAAAAGCATTTCCTCATCAGCGTTTTTCTTAGAAGTTCCTTTTTGCTCTAAATCCGCAACAAGTATCGGAAGCATATTCTTTTGCCAACTGGTAGCTTCTCTCATCAGAGAGAAGCCCCGTTTGCAGGAATTGTGATATTTGCCGTCTGCGGCTTTGTAAGCATAGTCAACACGATACTTTGTGCCACTTTTGCTTTCATACTTAATAACTCTACTCTTGTAATCACTCATGCTGACAACACCTTTCCATAAAATCTTTCGTTGATTCCGTTGTACTGCTTTCCAGAAATGTGATTTATCGGAACGGTATTGCAGTTCCACGGTTTACACCACGGTGCAGGACTCCCTTGTTGGATGGCTGTTTCCAACTGATGAATGATTTGCTCTGTCACAAGCTCATAGACTTTGTTTGCCATTTTGTTTTCCTACCTTTCTGCTTCTTAACATTCGTATTTACTTGATTTTTAGCGTATCTTATACACTGTTTGATGCTATATTTTACGGAAAACAAAATGCGTATATAATTTTGGTCTGCACTACTTTGTATGTTTTATAGGGAAGTGCAGAAGCCTGACGCTATAACCAAAATCAATGTTTGATTTGATACCGCTTGCGTAGCAAGCCAAAAGCGTTAAAAAAATGAGCCTGCCAGAAAGCAAGCTCAAAATAAGCGAAATTTTTTAACCAAAGTATTCGTTTCAACTACTTTTGATTTTTTTGTAGCTACTGTTATATAAACCCTACAAGGAACGAAAGACATAGTTATTCCTACGGCGAGGAAAAACTATGTCTTTTACTTAATTTAGGAGCAACGGCTTACCGACAGGGCTTATCTTTTATGTGGGAATCGGCTGGCTGTCAATCGTTCGGCGTATCGCACAATGCGGTATTTTTTCGATGCTCCCCCCTAGAGCCTGCTATTTCAAACAGGAGTATCTTAAATTAGTTTAGACAGTACGCATAGTATAAGCTCGTAGCAAAAATGCTGCTTGCTTATCATACCCACGCTTTTCAGCACAAACACGGCAGCCCAGTTTGCCCCCTAAATCGTAAACGGGAATGTGTATGTATTCATTTTCTGCTTCAATAATCTCAAACAAAGTCCTCATAAGCATTAGCACAATTCAACGATTGTTTTTATACTGCAATCACCCAGTCTACAATTAGAGGTTATCTCTGTTCATCAGTTTACGGTGATGTGTCTATGAGATTTCTACCACCGAGATTCTTTGTTATAGCAGTCTGCAATCTCTGGAAGTCTGCTTGACGGGGAGGAGTATTGCGTACAGATACCCGTATCTCTCCGAGGCGTTTTTATAGTTAGAGCCTACCTCTCTAGTTTTTTGGATGGAAACTAGACAACAGAAAACCTATTATTAAATTATACTTCAATAGAAAATATCCTCTGGCAAGAGGAAGACAGTATAGTTTCCGTTTAATGTGCAGCAACATATCTTGACGCAATCTGACGCAATTTTTGACGCAATTATACTGGTGGACTGCAAAGAAATGATGGAATATGGAGATTGTCTACACCTCCATATGCAGTATATAGACCGCAAAACACAGGGATTTACACTAAGTTTTAAGAGTGGGAATGAGAAAAAAGTGAATATGAGGGGCTGCAAAGCCTTGAAAACACTCGCTTTTTGAAAATCTCATTTCCTGTTTGATAGCAAAATGATAGCAGATACTAAAGCCATTTTGTTTGTTCTTGTTTTGGCGAGCGAATGGTTTGCAGGTTTGCTATCGGCGCGGCAAGATCAATATGCTCCAAACCAACCCCCTGGATGTTCTGAGAACATCCGGGGGCGTATTTTATACTAGAATCTGTTAAAAAGCTTGAAGAGCTTTTTATAGCGCCAACGGCGCGTCAGATTCTGCATGAGACGGCGCAGCGTGCATTCGCACGATGCGAGTGTGCGTAGCACACGGGATTCTTGATTAAATATTTTAA